>NZ_JBHSTI010000001.1:0-34590 GCF_042660085.1 Longivirga aurantiaca
CCCCCGACTCGATCCGCACCTGACGGCCCCGCCTCGTCCGAGGTGGGGCTGTCAGGTTCCCCGGGCCGCGCGCCGGGAGCCGCTGCTGACTCGCCGGTCAGTACGCCGCGTACGCAGCCACCGGTCCGCGTACGCTCCCGCCATGGCGGACCCCGTTCTCCCCTCCCGTGCCCGCGTCGTCGTGATCGGCGGCGGTGTCATCGGCTCCTCGGTCGCGTACCACCTCGCCGAGCTCGGCTGGACCGACACGCTGCTCCTCGAGCGCGACCGGCTCACCTCCGGCACCACCTGGCACGCGGCCGGGCTCATGGTGACCTTCGGCTCGACCTCGGAGACCTCCACGGAGTTCCGGAAGTACACGCGCGACCTCTACTCCCGGCTCGAGGCCGAGACCGGCCAGTCGACCGGCTTCTCACCGGTCGGCTTCATCGAGATCGCGACCGACGCCGCGCGCCTCGAGGAGTACCGCCGCGTCTCGGCGTTCAACCGCTACTGCGGCGTCGACGTCCAGGAGATCTCTGCCGGCGAGGTGGAGCAGATGTTCCCCATCGCCCGGGTCGACGACGTGCTCGCCGGCTTCTACGTGGCCGAGGACGGCCGCGCCAACCCGGTCGACGTCACGATGGCGCTGGCGAAGGGCGCGCGGCAGAAGGGCGCGACGGTGCTCGAGGGCGTGCCGGTCACGGCTGTCACGACCAAGGACGGCGCTGTCACCGGGGTGGACACGCCGTACGGCCATGTCGAGTGCGAGGTCGTCGTGAACTGCGCCGGAATGTGGGCGCGGCAGCTAGCCGAGCAGAACGGCGTCAACGTGCCGCTGCAGGCGGCCGAGCACTACTACCTCATCACCGAGGAGTTCGACGCGATCTCCAAGTCGTTCCCGGTGCTCGAGGACCCTGCCAACTACGGCTACTTCCGCGAGGAGGGCGGCGGCCTGATGGTCGGCCTCTTCGAGGCCGTCTGCGCGCCGTGGAAGGTCGACGGGATCCCCGACTCCGCGTCGTTCCTGGAGCTGCCGCCGGACTGGGACCGCATGGGCCCCTACCTCGAGGCCGCGATGAGCCGCATCCCGATGTCGAACGAGGTGGGCATCCGGAAGTTCTTCTGCGGGCCGGAGAGCTTCACGCCGGACCTTCAGCCCGTGGTCGGCGAGGCGCCCGAGGTGCGCGGCTACTTCGTGGCGGCCGGCCTCAACTCGATCGGGATCCTCACCGGTGGCGGGATGGGCCGCGCGGTCGCCGAGTGGGTCACCACCGGCCACCCGACGGTCGACGTCACAGGCTTCAACATCGACCGCCTGCACACCTACCAGCGCAACCCGGAGTACCGCGCGACGCGCACGGTCGAGAGCCTCGGCCGGGTGTACGCCACGCACTACCCGGACAAGCAGATGCAGACCGCGCGCGGCGCCAAGCTCTCGCCGCTGCACGAGCGGCTCGCGGCGCGGCGAGCGTGGTTCCGCGACGTCAGCGGCTGGGAGAACCCGGGCTGGTACGCGCCCGAGGGTGCCGAGCCCGACTTCGGCGAGCCCACCTTCGGCCGACCGTCGTGGTGGCCGTACTGGGAGGCCGAGCACCACGCCGCCCGCAACGACGTGATCGTGATGGACATGAGCTTCATGTCGAAGTTCCTCGTGCAGGGCGACGACGCCGGCGCGCGGCTCAACTGGATCTCCGGCAACGACGTCGACGGCGAGACCGGTGTCATCACGTACACCCAGTGGCTGGACGAGCTCGGCAAGCTGCAGGCCGACCTCACGGTGACCAAGCTCGCCGACGACCGGTTCTGGGTCGTGGCGTCGGACACCGCGCACCGGCACGTCGAGACGCACCTGAGGCGGCACTTCGCAGGCCACCACGCGTTCGTCACGGACGTGACCGGCGCCTACGCGCAGATCAACGTGCAGGGCCCGCGCTCGCGCGAGCTGCTGCAGTCGGTCACGACCGCCGACCTGTCGGACGAGGCGTTCCCGTTCCGCGCCGCGCGCGAGATCGACCTCGGCTTCGCGCGCGTGCTCTGCATCCGCATCACCTACCTCGGTGAGCTGGGCTACGAGCTCTACGTGCCGGCCGAGCAGGCGGTGCACGTGTACGACCGGCTGGTCGCGGCCGGGCCGGCGTACGGGCTCCGGCACGCGGGCACCAAGGCGCTCGCGAGCCTGCGGATGGAGAAGGGCTACCGCGACTACGGGCACGACATCGACAACACCGACACCGTGCTCGAGGCCGGGCTCGGCTTCGCCGTCGCGCTCGACAAGCCCGGTGGATTCCTCGGCCGCGACGCCGTGGCCGCGCAGAAGGCGGCGGGGCCGTTGCGCAAGCGGCTCGTGCAGGTGCTCGTCGACGACCCCGAGCCGCTGATGTTCCACGCCGAGGTGATCAGGCGCGACGGCGTGCCTGTCGGGTACATCCGAGCGGCGTCGTACGGCTTCACCCTCGGCGGCGCGGTCGGTCTGGCGATGATCGAGGCCGACGAGCCCATCGACGCCGCCTGGATCTCGGCGGGGTCGTGGACGGTGGAGATCGTCGACCGCGAGTGGCCGTGCACGGTCTCGCTGCGGCCGCTGTTCGACCCCGCCAACGAGAAGATCAAGCGCTGACCGCCGTACGGTGGCGGGCGTGACCGAGCGCGAGATCACCGGGCCCGTCGACCTCTGCACGCCGAAGGGCCGCGTCAACCGCGACGCCGTGGGGTGGACGCGGCAGCCGCTGCACCGCACCGCGGTGCCGGGCTGGGGACGCACGAAGCGCTGGGAGTACTGGGGCGTCATGACGCCGTCGGTGTTCGTCGGGCTCACGGTGTCCTCGCTCGACTACGCCGGCGTCGAGGCGGTGTACGTGCTCGACCGCGCGACCGGCCGCGAGCACGTGCACGAGGCGGTCGTGCCGCTCGCCCGCGGCGTGGTGCTACCCGATCGTTGCGGCACGGGCCGTGCGTCGGCGTCCGCGAAGGACCTGCGGATCGAGCTCGTCGAGGTAGCGGGCGGCACGCACATCAGCGCCACCGCCCCGGGGATCGAGGTCGACGTCGTCGCCGCGCTGCCCGAGGGGCACGAGCGCATGGGTGTGGTCGTTCCGTGGTCCGACACCCGCTTCCAGTACACGGTGAAGGACGTCGGGCGGCCGGTCTCCGGCACGGTCGTCGTCGACGGCGCTCAGCACGAGGTGGGTGGCGCCGGCTCGTTCGGGGTGCTCGACCACGGCCGGGGGCGGTGGCCGTACTCGCTCACGTGGAACTGGGGCGCGGGCCACGGCACAGTCGACGGACGCGGCATCGGCGTCCAGGTGGGCGGCCTCTGGACCGACGGCACCGGCTCGACCGAGAACGCCCTCGTGGTCGACGGCGTCGTGCACAAGGAGTCGGGCACCTTGCGGTGGGAGTACGACCGCGCGGACTGGCTGCGGCCCTGGCGGATCCGGACCATCGACTCCGACCGTGTCGATCTGGCCTTCACCCCGCGGCACGAGCGGGTGGCGCGCACCAACCTGCTCGTGGTCGCGAACGAGACGCACCAGTGCTTCGGCACCTGGTCGGGGTGGATGAGCACCGACGACGGCGAGCACGTCCGCGTGGACGGCGCCGAGGGTTGGGCCGAGGAGGCCCGCAACCGCTGGTGAGGCAAGCCTCACCTGATCGCCTGTGCTGCAACGGGAATCACGTGCCCGAATGCCCGATCGCGCAGCCGTGGAAGGCCAGCCGCACCTACTCTGGACTCATGGACATGTCCGAGGTACGCACGCGCGCCCGCACGCTCGTCGACAGCCCGGCGCTCACGTACAAGCAGCGCGTCCAGGCGCTCGCCGGCCTCGCCGAGGAGACGCTCGACCCGCCGCCCACCTCCACCGCTGTGACCGACGCGCTCGCGACCGGGCTCGTGTGCGACATCGGCGAGGGCCATGCGCCGTACCGGCCCCGCTACCTGCTGCCCGACTACCCCAAGGCGCTGCGCCAGGGCTCGGAG
This sequence comes from Longivirga aurantiaca, assembly GCF_042660085.1. Classification (NCBI taxonomy): domain Bacteria; kingdom Bacillati; phylum Actinomycetota; class Actinomycetes; order Sporichthyales; family Sporichthyaceae; genus Longivirga; species Longivirga aurantiaca. The sequence goes on from NZ_JBHSTI010000001.1 coordinate 3,962, forward strand.
TTCCTCGGCCTGAAGCCGCCGACCGACCTCTACGAGGCCGTCGCGTTCCTGCTGTCGATGTACTCCCAGGTTCCGTCGATCACCGGCTACCCGGTCTACCTCGGCGACGTCGACTCGCTGCTCGAGCCGTACGCCGAGGGCGTCGACGACGAGACGCTCACGAAGATCCTGCGGCTGATGTGGGTCACGATCGACCGGTCGCTGCCCGACGCGTTCACCCACGCGAACCTCGGGCCGGACGACTCGCGCGTCGGCCGCACGATCCTGGCGCTCGAGCGCGAGCTGCTGCAGACCGTGCCGAACCTGACGCTGAAGGTGGACGCCGAGCGCACGCCCGACAGCCTCGTGCTCGACGCCGTCCGCACGGTGTTCGCGTGCGGCAAGCCGCACTTCGTCAACCACGCGATGATGACTGCCGACCTCGGGCCCGACTACGGCGTCGTCTCCTGCTACAACTCGCTGCGCGTCGGCGGGGGCTCGCACACGCTGGTGCGGCTCAACCTCGCCGAGTCCGCGCGCCGGAACGTCGGCGGCGTCGACGACTACCTCGCCGCCACGCTGCCCGAGCACGTCGCCGTCACGGCCGAGCTCATGGCCGCGCGCATCACGTCGCTGGTGGAGCAGGCGCAGTTCTTCGACCACAGCTGGCTCGCCGACGAGGGCCTCGTGCACCTCGACCGGATGTCGGCGATGTTCGGCGTCTACGGCCTCGCCGAGTGCGTCGACTCGCTCGTCGCCGCCGGTGGCGGCACCGGCCGCTACGGGCACGACGCCGATGCCACCGCGCTCGGGTGGCGCATCGTCGAGCGGGTCGCCGAGCTCGTCGCCGCGACCCCGCTCCCCTACTGCGAGGGCAACGGCGGCCGCGCGTTCCTACACTCGCAGTCCGGCATCGACTCCGACCTCGGCGTCACCGCCGGCACGCGCATCCCCATCGGCGACGAGCCCCCGCTGTACGAGCACCTCGCGGCCGTCACGCCGAACCACAAGTGGTTCGCCTCGGGCGTGAGCGACATCCTGTCGTTCGACGACACTGCCGTGCGCAACCCGCAGGCATGCGTCGACGTCGTACGCGGCGCTCTGGCCACCGGAATGCGCGACGTGACGTTCAACCTCGACAGCAACGACTTCATCCGCATCACCGGCTACCTCGTGCGCAAGAGCGACCTCGCCAAGCTCGAGGCGACCGGCGTCGCCCGTCATGGCAGCGACGTCCTCGCGGCCGGGTCGGTGGCGAACTCGCACTCGGACAAGCGTGCGCCGAAGCGGGTGATCAGCCATGAGTCAGCCCCTCGGGCTGCTGGCTGACGTCGTCCCGTTCTCCTGGGTCGACGGGCCGGGCAACCGGTTCGCCGTGTTCCTCCAGGGGTGCAACCTCGACTGCCTGGTGTGCCACAACCCGCACACGATGCCGCTGCAGACGCCGCTCGCCCGGTCGGTGACTGTGGCCGAGCTCGTCGACGAGGTGCGTCCCCAGGCGCCGTACCTCTCGGGCGTGACCGTCTCCGGCGGCGAGGCGACGCTGCAGGCACCGTTCGTGGCCGCCTGGTTCGACGCGCTGCGCGAGGACCCGGCCACCGCCCACCTGACCCGCTTCGTCGACAGCAACGGCTGCGCCGACGACGAGGTGTGGGACCTCCTGCTCCCGCGCACCGAGGGCGTGATGCTCGACCTCAAGGCGCTCGACCTCGGCACCCACCTCGAGCTCACCGGGTCGTCGAACTTCCCGGTGCTGCGCAGCCTCGACCGGCTCGCGCTCGCGCACAAGCTCGCAGAGGTCCGGCTGCTCATCGTGCCGGGCCGCAACGACTCCGAGGAGACGCTCCGCCGCACCGGCGCGTACGTCGCTGCCCGGGCACCCGGTGTGCCCGTGCGCGTCATCGGCTTCCGGCCGCACGGCGTACGGGCCGCAGCGCGGTCCATCCCCGAGCCGACGCCCGAGGAGCGCGCCCACTACGGCGCCTGGGTCGCCGAGTCCGTCGGCGCCGACCTCGTCACCGTCGTCTGACGCGATTTGGTAGTGGTTTCTCGCAGCAGAGCGCGAGATTCCACTACCGAATCGGGCGTTGGTACGAGCGGCGATTACGCTCTCGACCATGCTGATCGTCGACGCGCACGAGGCGCACACCTGGTTCGGGTTCGGCGTCGCCGGCAACTTCGCCGGCCACCTCGAGCAGGCGGGCGAGGCGGGCGACTTCGTGTCGGTCACGGCGCCCGAGAACGCGCCGAAGGGCATCTTCCCCTTCTACGTGCCGGGCAAGGACTCGTACCTCGGCACCTTCCCGATCTCGTCCGACGCCGTGCAGCTGCCGGAGTCCGACACCCCGCTCAACCTGCAGATCGAACCGGAGGCCGGCCTGCTCTGCCACGTCCACTACGGCGAGGACGGCAGCGTCGAGCGGCTCGCACCGTATGCGATCGGGGCGTTCAACGACTGCTCGATCCGCCGCCCTGACGCCAAGAAGCTGAGCGAGAAGAAGAACTGGGGCCCGGCGTCCAAGGGCCTCGCCGCGCGCCTGCTCACGGTCGACGACCTCGGCCCCGCCGGAGGCACCGCCGAGCTGCGCATCGCGAGCTTCCTGCGCCGCGCCGGCGAGGCGCACGCCTACGGTCTCGACTCCCCCGTCGTCGGCTACTCGTACTACGGCGACGTCCTGCTCGACTGGATGGTCGAGCGCCTGCACCACCAGAAGGGCGCGCCCGAGACGCCGCTCGAGGACGTCGGGCAGTACCTCCTCGACGCCGGCCGCCCCGCCACGGCCGTGATCGGCATCGGCGCCACGCGTTACACCGAGGTCGGCGAGAGCACCTACCTCGAGGACGGCGACCAGGCGATCGTGATCGTGTACGACGCCGACGCGAGCACGCCCGAGCAGGTCGCGGCCGCGGTCGCCGCAGGCACCGAGGACGACCTCGAGCATGCCTCGGTGCTGCGCCAGACCGTCCGCACCGCCTGAGCAGCACCTGACGCACGAGAGCCCCGGCCGCATCGGCCGGGGCTCTCGAACGTCCAGGGACTAGCGCGGGGTGCTGCCGCCCGGCGTCGCGCCCGGCTTCTCGCGCTTCTCGTTCTTCCGGAAGAGCGACGCCACCGAGAAGATCGGGTCGTACTTGCGGTCGGCGACGCGCTCCTTGAGCGGGATGAGCGCGTTGTCGGTGATGTGGATGTGCTCGGGGCAGACCTCGGTGCAGCACTTGGTGATGTTGCAGTAGCCGAGACCGTGGTCCTCCACGGCGACCTCGCGACGGTCGGCCGTGTCGAGCGGGTGCATGTCGAGCTCGGCGATGCGCATGAGGAAGCGCGGGCCGGAGAACGTGGTCTTGTTCTCCTCGTGGTCGCGCACCGCGTGGCACACGTTGTTGCAGAGGAAGCACTCGATGCACTTGCGGAACTCCTGGCTCCGCTCGACGTCGACCTGCTGCATCCGGTAGTCGCCCGGCTCGAGGTCCGCGGGCGGCGCGAACGACGGCACCATGCGGGCCTTCTCGTAGTTGTACGAGACGTCCGTGACGAGGTCGCGGATCACCGGGAACGTCCGCAGGGGCGTGATCGCGATCGTCTCGTCCTCGGTGAACGTGTTCATGCGCGTCATGCACATGAGCCGCGGCTTGCCGTTGATCTCCGCGCTGCACGAGCCGCACTTGCCGGCCTTGCAGTTCCAGCGGACGGCGAGGTCAGGAGCCTCGGTCGCCTGCAGACGGTGGACGATGTCGAGGACGACCTCGCCCTCGTTGACCTCGACGGCGAAGTCCTGCAGCGCGCCGCCCTCGTCGTCGCCGCGCCATACCTTGAACTTGGCGGTGTACGTCATCAGTGGGCACCCTTCGGGAGCTCGGCCTCGGTGAGGTACTTCTTCAGCTCGCTGACCTCGAAGAGCTCGATGAGGTCCTCGCGCATCGGCGGGATCGGCTGGCGCTCGATGGCGACGCCGTCGCCCTCCGCGCGGCAGACGATGTTGACCTGGCGCCACTCAGGGTTCATGCCCGGGAAGTCGTCGCGGGTGTGGCCGCCACGGCTCTCGGTCCGCTCGAGCGCGGCCTTGGCGACCGACTCGCCGACCAGCAGCATGTTGCGCAGGTCGATCGCGAGGTGCCAGCCCGGGTTGAACGCCCGGCCGCCCTCGACCTTGGCGTTCTGCACGCGCACCTTGAAGTCGTCGAGCCGCTCGAGCGCCTCGACGAGCTCGGCCTCGGTGCGGATGATGCCGACGAGGTCGTTCATCGTCTGCTGCAGCTCGGCGTGGATGACGAACGGGTTCTCGCCGCTCTCGATGTTGAACGGGAGCAGCGCCTCGGCCTCGGCCTCGGCCAGCATCTCGTCGGTGACCGCGGGCCGCGAGCCGCCGAGCCGGTCGATGTACTCGGCAGCACCGAGCCCGGCGCGACGGCCGAAGACCAGCAGGTCCGAGAGCGAGTTGCCGCCGAGACGGTTCGAGCCGTGCATCCCGCCGGAGACCTCGCCTGCGGCGAACAGGCCGGGGAGCTTGGTCATCTCGGAGTCGGGGTCGACCTCCACGCCACCCATGACGTAGTGGCAGGTCGGACCGACCTCCATCGGCTCCTTGGTGATGTCGACGTCGGCCAGCTCCTTGAACTGGTGCCACATCGACGGGAGCTTCTTGCGGATGACGTCGGCGGGCAGCCGGCTCGACACGTCGAGGTAGACGCCGCCGCGGGGGGATCCACGGCCCGCCTTGACCTCGGAGTTGATCGCGCGGGCGACCTCGTCGCGGGGCAGCAGCTCCGGAGGCCGGCGGTTGTTGTCGGGGTCGGTGTACCAGCGGTCACCCTCCTCGGGCGTCGTCGCGTACATCGCCTTGAAGACGTCGGGGATGTAGTCGAACATGAAGCGCTTGCCCTCGGAGTTCGTGAGGACGCCGCCATCCCCTCGCACCGACTCGGTGACGAGGATGCCCTTCACCGAGGGCGGCCAGACCATGCCCGTCGGGTGGAACTGGATGAACTCCATGTTGAGCGTGGTCGCGCCGGCCTTCATCGCGAGGGCGTGACCGTCGCCGGTGTACTCCCACGAGCCGCTCGTGACCTTGAACGTCTTGCCGATGCCACCGGTCGCGAGCACGACGGCAGGTGCCTCGAAAAGGACGAAGTCGCCGGTCTCGCGGTAGTAGCCGTAGGCGCCGGCGGCGCGGCCGTCGGCGGTGAGCAGGCGGGTGATGGTGACCTCGGCGAAGATCTTGATGCCCGCCTCGTAGTCACCCGTCGCGCGGAAGTCGTCCTGCTGCAGCGAGACGATCTTCTGCTGCAGCGTGCGGATCAGCTCGAGGCCCGAGCGGTCGCCGACGTGGGCGAGGCGCGGGTACTCGTGGCCGCCGAAGTTGCGCTGGCTGATCTTGCCGTCGGGCGTGCGGTCGAAGAGCGCACCGTAGGTCTCCAGCTCCCAGACTCGCTGCGGCGCCTCCTTGGCGTGCAGCTCGGCCATCCGCCACGAGTTGAGGAACTTGCCGCCGCGCATGGTGTCGCGGAAGTGGACCTGCCAGTTGTCGTTCGAGTTCACGTTGCCCATGGCCGCGGCGATGCCGCCCTCGGCCATGACGGTGTGGGCCTTGCCGAACAGCGACTTGCAGACGATGGCGACGCGCTTGCCCAGGAGTCGCGCCTCGATCGCGGCGCGCAGACCGGCGCCACCGGCACCGATGACGACGACGTCGAAGGAATGGCGCTCGAGCTCGGTCATGAAGGGGTTCCTTTACGCGGCCGTCAGAAGGAGATGTGCAGGTCGGTGCTGAGGATGCCGGACGCCAGCAGGTAGACGTAGAAGTCGGCGAGCACGACGGTGCACAGCGAGATCCACGCCCACTTCATGTGGTGGGCGTTGATGCGCGACACGAACGTCCACATCTTGTAGCGGACGGGGTGCTTGGAGAAGTGCGTGATCCGGCCGCCGACGGCGTTGCGGCAGGAGTGGCACGACAGCGTGTACATCCACAGGGCAGCGGCGTTGACGCACAGGATGATCGTGCCGAGGCCGATGTAGCCCCAGCCGCCCTCGGGCTTCCGGAACGCCGCCACGGCGTCGATCGTCAGCATGATGTTGAGGAGCAGCGCCAGGTAGAACGTGTAGCGGTGCATGTTGTTGAGGATCAGCGGGAGGCGGCGCTCACCGGTGTACTTGCCGTGGGGCTCGGCGACGGCGCAGGCCGGCGGCGACATCCAGAACGACCGGAAGTAGGCCTTCCGGTAGTAGTAGCAGGTGAACCGGAACGTCAGCGGGATCCACGCGATCAGCAGCGCCGGGGAGAGCGTCCACCACGAGATCGGGCCGGCGGGGATGGCGCCCGGGTCGCAGGTGGTGACCAGGCACGGCGAGTAGTACAGCGAGACGTACGGCTCGAACACGTAGTACTGACCGCTGAACACGCGCCAGGCGGAGTACACGACGAACGCCGTGAGCGCGAGGAACGTGACGAGCGGCTGGATCCACCAGCGGTCCGTCCTCAGCGTCCTGACGTCGATCTTCGCGCGTCCTGGTGCGTCGACACCGGTGCTGGCCATGCGGCTCCCTGCCCGTTCTGCGTGAGTCGAGTTCGCGGGTCAATCCGTGGGCGAGTGTGCCAGGACCATGCCCCCCATGGGCCCCATACCCCGGCAAGCCGGAGGGGTCCGTGACACACGCCACAAGGCTCCGCGGAGCGGCGCCTCGGACGAGGCGGCGGGGCGTGGAGCCGGCGACGGGTCGAGCGGGGCGGAGCAGGCCCCGAGAACCCGCCGGTCCGGGAGCACCCGGTCCACCGGGTCACAGGTTCCTCCTGGCACGGCGTCCCTGCCAGCCAGGGACGCCGTGAGGTCCGTCACCGTCGCGGGACGCCGTCCCGCCCTGCGGCACGGGCCCCCGGTGGGTTCCCCCGCCCGCGGCCCCTAGCGTGCTCCCATGGCCCCCACCACCAGCCCGGACGCGCTCGGCGCCGACGCGGTCGACCTCGCCGTCCGTCTCATCCGCGTCGACTCGACGAACGGGAACGAGACCGCCGCGGCCGAGCTCCTGGCCGAGCACCTCGAGGGGTGCGGCGCCGAGGTCGAGCTCGTCGCCCGCGACCCGCGCAGGGCCAACCTGGTCGCCCGGCTGCGCGGCACGGGCGCCGGCCCGTCGCTGGCGTTCGTGGGCCACCTCGACGTGGTCCCGGCCGACGCGCGCGACTGGACCCACCCACCGTTCGCCGGCGTGGTCGACGACGCCGGCGTGCTCTGGGGTCGCGGCGCGGTCGACATGAAGAACGAGGTGGCCTCCCGCACCGCGGCGTTCGCCTCGCTCGCCCGCTCGGGCTGGCACGGCACGGGCGACCTGCTGCTCGTCATGGTGGCCGACGAGGAGGACGGCTCGGCCGAGGTCGGCATGAACTGGCTGGTGAAGGAGCGCCCCGACATCGCGACGACGTACGCGCTCAACGAGGGCGGCGGCCTCGCCTTCGACCTCGCGGACGGCCGCCGGATCGTCGAGGTCGCCATCGGCGAGAAGGGCACCTGCCCGGTGCTGGTCGAGGCCGTCGGCGAGGCCGGCCACGCCTCGATGCCCGGCATCGGCGACAACGCCGTCGTGATCCTCGGCGAGATCCTGCGCCGGGTCGGCAGTGGCGTCGGCGAGCCGGTGGAGCACCCCGCCGTACGCCGGATGCTCGAGGCCCTGCTCGGCGCCGACGAGGTGGCCCGGCTCGGGCTGGTCGGCTCGGTCGAGGCCGCAGCAGCCCTGCACGAGACGTGGGAGCACGCCATGCCCGCCCTCGCCGGCACCACGATGGCGCCGACGATGCTGCACGGCTCGGCCGCGCGGAACGTCATGCCGGGCCGCGCCGGGGTGGAGCTCGACTGCCGGACCCTGCCAGGCACGACCGACGAGCAGGTGCTCGCCGCAGTCCGCGCCCGCCTCGGCGACGGGGTCGCCTACGAGCTCTCCTTCGCCGAGCCCGCCGTCCACGGGAACTCCTCCGCGGCCGAGGGCAGGCTCTGGGACGTCGTCAGCGCCTACGTGAGCGAGCACCTCGGCGGCGTGCCGCTGCCCGTGCTGTGCACGGGCTTCACCGACTCCGTCTACCTCCGCCGCGAGTTCGGCACCGAGGCGTTCGGGTTCAACACCTACGTCTCGACGCCGACCGTGGTCGTCGAGGAGGGGTTCCACAACCGCGACGAGCGGATCCACGTGGACGACATCGCGCTCTCGGCGGCCTTCCACCTCGACGCCGCACGCGCGCTGCTCGGCTGAGCGGGCGTCAGACCAGCGGGTGCAGGAACAGCCCGCTCGCCAGCTTCGGCTCGAACCACGTCGACTTGGGCGGCATGACCTCGCCCCGGTCGGCGACGGCGAGCAGCTCGTCGGTCGAGGTCGGGAAGAGCGTGAACCCCACGGCGAACGAGCCCCCTGCCACGAGCCGGTCGATCTCGCCCGCACCCCTGATGCCCCCGACGAACGCGATCCGCGCATCGGTGCGCGGGTCCGCGATACCGAGGAGCGGTCGCAGCACGAGCTCCTGGAGGACGGAGACGTCGAGGCGCGCGAGGGCGTCGGTCTCGTCCACCGCACCGGGGCGCGCGATCGCGGTGCGCCACCCGTCCGAGAGCCGGATGCCGAACGAGTGCCGCCCCGACGGGGTGACCGGACCGTCCGCGGGCACGAGGTCGAAGTGCTCGCCCACAGCCTCGAGGAGAGCGTCCTCGGTGAGGCCGGCGAGGTCGCGCACCACCCGGTTGTAGGCCATCACGTGGACGTCGTCGAGCGGGAAGACCACGGCAAGGAACGCGTCGTGGGTGCCGGGCTGCCCCACCCGCTGGGCGTGCACCCGCGAGGCGGCGGCGCTGCGGTGGTGCCCGTCGGCGACGTACAGGTCGCCGGCACCGGCGAAGGCCGAGCGCAGCGCGTCGACCTGCGCGGCGTCCGTGACGACCCACAGCGTGTGGCCGACGCCGTCCCGCGCGACGAGGTCGACCTGCGGCTCGCGCGCGGTGACCTCGGCGACCACCGCGTCGACGGCGGCCGAGCGCCGCGACAGCAGGAACACCGGCTCGTCCTGGGCGTCGAGGGCGGCGACGTGCCGCACCCGGTCGTCCTCCTTGTCGGGCCGCGTGTGCTCGTGGGTGCGCACCCGCTGCTCGTCGTAGTCGGCCACGGCGACCGTGGCGACCACGCCCGTCTGCACGACATCGCCCATCACCTGCCGGTAGACCGAGTACGTCGGCACCTCGTCGCGGACGAGCACACCGTCGGCCACGAACGCGTCGAGCGTGCGGCGGCCGAGCGCGTACACCTCGTCGCTGTGCGGGTCGGCGTCGTCCGCGAGGTCGATCTCCGGCCGCGAGACGCGCAGGAACGACATCGGGTCCCCGGCTGCGTACGCGCGCGCCTCGGCGGTGTCGACCACGTCGTACGGCGGGGAGACCACGCGGGCCTCGAGCCCGGCAGCGGGGCGCAGCGCGCGGAACGGGCGGACGTCGACCATGTGCCGAACCTAGCCGGTGACGACGGCCGGCTGCGCGCCCTGCCGCGACCGCGCGAGCGCCACCCAGCCGACGGTGATGAGCACCTGAGCCGCGGCGTAGGTGGCCATGACCAGCACGCCCGATGCGGGGATCGACACGTCCGCCGCGCGGAGGCCGATGAGCAGGTCGGACACGAGGAACAGCACGCCGCCGACCCCGACGAGGCGGCTTCCTGTCGCCAGCGCGCACGCCGCCATCGCGACGAGGGCCAGCGAGTAGACCGTGATGGGCCAGCGCAGCTCGCCGAGCAGCGGCCCGAGCGCCACGTTGAGCGCCACCCAGAGCAGGGCCCAGCCGACCACGACCACGGGGCGGTCGCGGAGCCACGCGCCCGCTCCGAGCCGGAGGAACCCGCGGATGTAGCAGACCTGCATCACGAGGAAGGCGACTATCCCGGCGAGGAACGCGAGGGTGCCGGGCAGCTCGAAGAGGACGTCGCCGAGCAGGGCGAAGGCGAGCCCGGCCATGAGCAGCCGCGGCGGCCGACGGTCGGTCGCGAGCCACGCCCACACCAGCAGCAGGCCGACGATGAACGGCTTGGTCGCGGTGGCGACCGGCTCGAGCCCGACGCCGACCGCGACGACGTTGACGGCGCAGACAGCGACGAACGCGGCGAAGACGCCACGGGGCGAAGGCATGCGCATCCTCGGGTGGGGGTGGGCGGGACGCGCACACCCTACGTCGGTCAGACCCTGCGTCGCGCGGCCTTGGCCGCCGCGACGAACGCGTCCGGCGGCGTCCCCGCGATGACCTCGGCGACGAGGTCGAGGTCGAGGTCCGCAGCCTTCGTGAACCGCACGCAGGACTTGCCCATGTCGAGCCGCTTGGGGCCGTCCCACCGTTCGCGGAAGACCTCTTCGGAGATGCGTCCGGCCGCGGAGTAGACGGTCATCAGGTAGAGCGAGCAGTAGTTCTTCTGCGCGGCGAGGGCGACGTACGCGAGGGCATGGCCGTTGTACGTGTCGGGGTACACCTCGAGCGGGACGGCCCACGTGATCATCCCGTAGTCCATGGTCTCGACGTAGCCGTCGGGGAGGTTCGCGTTGACGAGCTCCCGAACCGCCTCGATCTCGGCGGCGCGGTCGGGAGCGAGCTCCGCGACGTACTGGTCCGGGGTGAGCGCTCCGGACGACACCATGGCGGTCTCCCTCCCTGCGGTCAGATCCCCGACTGCGCGGTGATGCGGCCGTCGGCGATCGCCTGCACGAGCGCAGCGTGGTCCTGACGGTTCTGGTCGGCGTAGTGGTGGCCGAACTCCACGAGCGCGTCGTCGAGCTTGCGGCTGCTGCCGACGTACGACGCGATCGCGACCCGGTCGCCCGAGCGGGCGTGGGCGCGGGCGAGCGTCCAGGCGCAGACCTCGCCGTACACCCGCATGCCGATCGGGAGCAGGGTCGAGACGTCGACGCTGCCCTTGCCGTCGCGCAGCTGGCGCACGTAGAAGTCGCGCGGCTGGCCGTCGATGCCGTGCCCGTGGTACCAGCCGAGGAAGATGTCGGTCGAGGCCTGCATCAGCTGCTGGCCGGCTACCACGCGTCGGCCGTGCGACTCGAACGTCGAGTGCCCGAGGTACGGCTCGAGCACCGACGCCTGCGCCTCCTTCCACTGCAGGATCAGCGGGTCGGTGCCATCCCTGCCGAGGAGCAGCACGATCCAGGCCCGGGTGCCGACGCTGCCGACGCCGACGACCTTCCGCGCGAGGTCGACGAAGCGGTACTGCTGCACGAGGTCGCGCCGGTCGTCGGGCAGCGAGCGGAGGTAGTGGCTGAGGAACCGGTCGGCGACCGACGCGACCCACTCCCAGTCGGTCTCCAGGAGCTCGTCGACGGGGACGATCAGAGGCGGCTCCGACCGGAAGCGCGGCCCGTCGTCGGTCTGCCTGGTCAGCTTGGCGAAGGCCTGCATGCTGTCGCGCGAGGCGAACTTCGCCGACTGCCGGTTGAACGCCTTGACGCGCGCCGGGGCGATCTGGGTCCGCACCGTGTCCAGCAGGGCCTCCACCTCGAGGCGGGAGTACCAGACCGCGAGGTTGCCCTGGGTGGCGAACGTCGCCATCGCGGTGCGGTACGTGCGGACCGAGTCGCGCACGACCTCCTCGATCTCGTCCTGCGTGTAGCCGTTGTCCTGCCCGGCGATGACGAGCGAGGCCATCAGCCGCTTGAGGTCCCACTCCCACGGGCCCGGCAGCGTCTCGTCGAAGTCGTTGAGGTCGAACACCAGCCGACGGTCGGGCGAGTTGTAGACCCCGAAGTTGAGCAGGTGCGCGTCGCCGCAGAGCTGGGCGTTGATGCCGGACGACGGCGTGCCCGCGAGATCAGCCGCCATGACCGCCGCCGCTCCGCGGTAGAACGCGAACGGCGAGGACGCCATCCGGCCGTACCGGATCGGCACGAGCTCGGGCACACGCGTCGCCGCCTGCTCCTCGAGGATGCTGAGGGGGTCGCGGCGGTCGGGTGGCAGCACCAGTGCCGCGTGCGACGAGCGCGGCAGCCGCTTGCGCGCCTCCTTGCCGCGCGCGACCTGCTGCTCGACCGTGCCCCGTCGACCCGACAGCACGTGGTGCGACTCGTGGTCCTCGACAGCGTTCATCTCTGCAGCTCCCATGCCCGCACTCCACCGACGATCCCTGCCGTGTTCGGGACGATGACGACGTCGTCCCCGAGGACGGCGATGACCTCGGGCGACAGCACGCGCGCATTGCCGCCGCCGACGTACAGCCTGTCCCACACGAAGACCGGACGCAGCGCATCGACCACACGGCGCACCCGCCGTGACCAGAACGCCGGGCCGAGCCGCTTGCGCTCCTTGTCGCCGATGTAGGTGTCGTACGACTGGCCCCAGCGGACCGGCGCCTGGGAGAGCTCGAGGTGGGGCGCGAGCCGACCGCCGTCGAAGAGCGCGCAGCCGAGCCCGGTGCCGAGGGTGAGCACCAGCTCGAGGCCCACCCCGGTGACGACGCCGGCGCCGTGCACCTCGGCGTCGTTGAGCACGAGAGCGGGCATCCCGAGGCGGGCCGCGAGCGCGGCCTGGGCGTCGAAGCCGTGCCACTGCTCGACGAGGTCCGGCAGCACCCTGCTGCGCGGACCGCTCTCGGTGACGTAGTGCGGGGTCACGATGACGACGCCGTGGCGGATCATCCCGGGCAGGCCCACCGTGGCGCGGTCGGCCTTCGGCAGCTCGGTCGCGAGGCCCGCGACGGTGTCCAGGAACCGGTCGATCGACAGCGGGTACGGCGTCGGCACGCGGACCGGCTTGGCGTGCAGCGTGCCCGCGGGGTCGAGCACGGACGCCTTGATGCCCGTGCCCCCGCAGTCGACGGCGAGCGTCATGGTCATGGGCGGATCACGCGGGGCATTCTGCTCCCCCCGGCCGCCTACGGCGGCCAGACCCGACGACACGCCGTACTCGCACTAGGACACGTGTTCGATACCTTGCTAGGGTGCCGCCGTGGCACTCGCGGTCCAGGCCTCCCTGCTCGACCTCGCCGACGACGTGCGCCTCGGGGCGCTCGGCGGCCGGGTCCGCCGCACCCTGCTCGCGCACGGCGCCTGGGTCGACCACCGCCCGGGCTGGGTGGAGGGCTCCGACTCCGTGCTCGACACCCTCGTGCGCGACATCCCCTGGCGCAGCGAGCGGCGCCGGATGTACGACCGCGTCGTCGACGTCCCGCGCCTCATCAGCTGGTACGACGACGCCCGCGACCTGCCGGTGCCGGTCCTCGTCGACGCACGGGCGGCGCTGTCGGCGTACTACGCCCCCGAGCTCGGCGAGCCGTTCGTCAGCGCGGGCTGCTGCTTCTACCGCGACGGCCGGGACTCCGTGGCCTGGCACGGCGACACCATCGGCCGCGGAGCCACCGACGACACCATGGTGGCGATCGTGTCGTTCGGCTCGCCGCGCACGCTGGCGCTGCGTCCGCGCGGCGGCGGGCCGAGCCTCACCTTCCCGCTCGGCCACGGCGACCTGCTCGTGATGGGCGGGTCGTGCCAGCGCACCTGGGAGCACGCGGTCCCGAAGACCTCGCGCGCGGTCGGGCCGCGCGTGAGCATCCAGCTCCGACCCGCCGGGGTCGCCTGATCCCCTGTTCGGGCCTCTGGCACGGGTCGCGGGCCCGGCCTCCTCGCGGAGACCGGACCCGTGACCCGGTGCGGACCGTCAGCCCATGTGCACGACGGCGGAGTCGTCGGCGGCCTCCACCGCGTCCTTGCCGATCTTCAGGAACACCGCGGTGATCACCGCAGCCGCGACCAGGAAGAACCCGCCCCAGAGGAACGCCTGGGTGTAGCCCTCGGTGAGCGCGATCTTGGTCGTGGCGTCGGTCGGCTCGCCGGGGTTGGCCACGAACCACGCCGTGGTGGCGGCCACGGCGATCGTGTTCAGCAGGGCCGTGCCGACCGAGCCGCCCACCTGCTGGGTGGTGTTGAGCACCGCCGACGCGACGCCGGCGTCCTCGCGACCGATGCCGTGCAGCGACGTCGTGGAGATCGGGATGAACACGTGGGCCATGCTCACGCTCATCACGACCATCGCCGGGAACACGTGGGTCCAGTAGTTGGAGTCGGCCTCGAGGGTCGAGAGCCAGAACAGTCCGATCGAGGCCCCGATGAGGCCGGGGATGATGAGCGGCTTGGGCCCCACGCGCGGCAGGAGCTGGCTCGCCACGCCCGCGCCCAGGATGATGCCGATGCTGAACGGCAGGAACGCGAAGCCCGCCACCACCGGGGTCATCTCGAGGACGACCTGCAGGTAGAGGCCGAGGAACAGGAACATCGCGAACATGCCGATGCCGACGACGAGGTTGACGGCGTAGCTGGTGCCGCGGTTGCGGTCGCGCAGGATGCGCAGCGGCAGCAGCGGGCTCACGGCGCGGCTCTCGATGACGAAGAACGCGACGAGCAGCACGATCGCGGCGCCGAACCAGACGAGGGTCGCGGTGTCGGTCCAGTGCGCGGTGTCCTGGAAGCCCTGCGGCGCGGCCTTGGTGAAGGCGTACACGAGGGCGACGAGGCCGAGGGTGGCGGTGATGGCGCCGGCGACGTCGTAGCGCGCGGCACCGGTGGCCTTGCTCTCCTTGACGAAGCGCGAGGCGAGCACGGCCGCCACGATCGCGATCGGCACGTTGACGAACAGGCACCAGCGCCACGAGAAGTACTGCGTCAGGACGCCGCCGAGCAGCAGGCCGACCGCGGCGCCACCGCCGGAGATGGCGCCGTAGACGCCGAACGCGCGTGCGCGCTCCTTGGGCTCGTGGAAGGTGACCGTGAGCAGCGACAGCGCCGCGGGCGCGAGCAGGGCGGCGAACGCGCCCTGGAGGGCGCGGGCGGCGAAGAGCATCTCGGGGCTGGCCGCGAGGCCACCGAGCGCGGAGGCGAAGGCGAAGCCGATGAGGCCGACGATGAAGATCTTCTTGCGGCCGACGTAGTCGGCGATGCGCCCGCCGAGCAGCAGCAGACCGCCGAAAGCGAGGGTGTACGCGGTGATGACCCACTGCTGGTCGGCGTCGGCGATGCCGAGGTCGGCCTTCGCTGCCGGCAGCGCGAGATTCACGATCGAGGCGTCGAGCACGACCATCAGCGCGCTGATGCCGATGACGAACAGGGCCCGCCAGCGGTTGGGGTCGGGCACGACGTCGTAACCGTGCTCGTTCACCTCGCCAGAGGTTGCGGTCGAGGCCGCGAGGTCGGGGGTGTTGGACACGGTGGTGCCTTCCGCTTCGGGTGCGGGCGCCGGGAGGCACCTGTTCGTGGTGGCACCCGGCTGGGTCGCAGGGGGTGCTCTCGGGCTGGTGTGCCGCGGTGGACCCGCGGCTCGAGGCGCAACCATCGCCGCCCCGGTGTTGTTCCCACTCTGCCTGAGCGGTCCGACACCGGCTTCTTCGTTTCTGCTGCGCTGGTTCGGGCTCAACCCGCAGCCAGCCGACGGCTACGGTGACCGCATGACCTCGGCGTTGCGTACCGTGCGCGCGACCCGCTACGTGCTCGCCCTGCGCGAGGGCGGCTCGTTGCCGGGCATCGTCGAGGCCGACGACCTGGGCACCTACGTGCTCAAGTTCCGCGGCGCGGGCCAGGGCCTGCTCGCCCTCGTGGCCGAGGTGGTGACGGGCGAGCTCGCCCGCCGCCTCGGCCTGCCGGTGCCCGAGCTGGTGCTGGCCGAGCTCGACGGCGGCCTCGCCAACGCCGAGCCCGACGAGGAGGTGCAGGACCTCCTGCGCGCGAGCCACGGCCTCAACCTCGGGATGGACTTCCTGCCCGGCGCCCTCGGCCTGGAGCGGCCCGACGGCGTCGACCCGCGCCTCGCAGCGCAGGTCGTCTGGTTCGACGCGCTCGTGCTCAACGTCGACCGCTCGTGGCGCAACCCCAACCTGCTGCGCTGGCACGGCGACCCGTACCTCATCGACCACGGCGCGGCCCTCTACTTCCACCACGACTGGTCGAGCGCGGCGACCGTGCCGGGGCGGGCCTACCCCTCGCCGCGCGACCACGTGCTCATGCCCGTGGCCGGCCCCCTCGACGCCGCCCACGCCGCGCTCGCACCCCGCGTCACCGCCGAGCTGCTCGACGAGGTGCTCGGGCTCGTGCCCGACCAGTGGCTGACCGCGGACGACGCTCACGCCGACGAGCGGCGTACGGCGTACCGCGACCTCCTGCTCGCCCGCGCGACGAACGCCGACGCGTGGCTCCCCGCCCTGGAGGTGGCCCGTGCCTCATACCTATGAGTGGGCGGTGCTGCGGGTCGTCCCGCGCGTGGAGCGCTGCGAGTTCGTGAACGTCGGCGTGGTCGTCTACTGCCAGGCGCTCGACTACCTGGCCTGCTCCGTCGCCGACGACCTCGGCCGGGCCCTGTCTCTCGACCCGACGCTCGACGTCGAGGGCGTGCGCGCCCACCTCGACGCCGTCCGCGCGGTCTGCGAGGGATCGCCCGAGGCGGGCGCGAACGGTGCCCGCAAGCAGGGCGAGCGCTTCCGATGGCTCGTCGCCCCCCGCAGCACCGTGGTGCAGCCCTCCCCCGTGCACACGGGCATCACCGAGTCCCCGGAGGCCGAGCTGGCCGACCTTGCGGCGCGGATGGTCGCGCCGCCCTCGTAGGCCCCCTCCTGGACACGCGCCGGGCGGGATTGGCTACCCTCCATGCCATGAGCGGCGCAGAGAGCACCCACGACGAGCACCACGCCCACAAGGACAGCCCGGTCGCGGCGTCCATCGTCGGGCTGGTCATCGTGATGATCTTCGGCCAGGCCTTCGCCGTGCTCAACAGCGGCACCTGGGAGACCGGGGTGATCATCGCCGCCGTCGTCCTGGCCGCCTGGACCCTCGTGACGATCTGGGTCCTCGACCGCGACTGACCCCGGCCGACGCCTCGTGCGTCAGTCCGACCCCTCGCCGCGACGCTTCTCGCTGTCGGCGAGCCGCGCGAGGTACGCGTTGTAGTCCGCGTGCACGTCGCGCCCCCTGCCCGTCGACGCCGCGCGCTCCTGGGCCCGGTCGCCGCGCCTCGCCTCGCGCTCGTCGCTCTTCACCCACTGCAGGAACAGCGCGATCATCACGATCACGATGGGCACCTCGCCCAGCGCCCAGCCGATGCTCCCGCCGAGGTGCTGGTCGGCCAGCAGGTCGGTGAGGTACGGCCGCTCCAGCCCGCCGAACCAGTCCTCGGCGAGGACCTGCGTGGTGGCCATGATCGCCAGCGAGAAGAACGAGTGCAGCGGTATCACGACCAGCAGGATGATGATGCGCACGAGGTACGGCGGACGCGTGGGCCCCGGGTCGACGCCGATGAGGCTCCAGAAGAAGAGCGAGCCGGCGAGCAGGAAGTGCACGCCCATGAAGATGTGGCCCCAGTGGCTCGTCATGAGCGTCGGGAACAGCGCCGTCAGGTAGAGGACGTAGAAGCTCGCCACGAAGATGACGGCCGCCACGATCGGGTTGGAGATCACCGTCACGTACCGCGAGTGGATGACCATCGTGAGCCACTCGCGGGGGCCCACCTGGTCGCCACCCCGCGGGAGCGTGCGCAGCGCGAGGGTCACGGGCGCCCCGAGCACGAGGAAGATCGGCGCCACCATGCTCAGCACCATGTGCTGAACCATGTGCACGCTGAACAGCACCGACGCGTACGTCGCCAGCCCGGTGTTGGTCGCGACCAGGATCAGCGCGCAGCCGACGTACCAGAGCAGGCTGCGGCTGACCGGCCACCGGTCGCCCTCGCGCCGCAGGACGTGGGTGCCCGTCGCGTAGAGCGCGATCATCAGGCAGCCGACCGCCAGCCAGAAGCCGTCGAGCCGCGCCTCGCCCCAGAGCAGCCCCGTGAGCGAGGGAACCGGCGGCAGGTCGAAGCCGAGCAGCAGCCTCGCCGGGCTGAGCGCGTCGACGGGCAGCTCGCCCGAGACGGGCGGCGGCGTGCGCGACAGCGCGACCGCGACACCGACGGTCGCTGCCATCACGAGCACCTCGACCGCCGCGATGCGCAGGAACCCGCGCCGCGCGGTGTCGCCCGAGAGCGCGGGCAGCACGTGCCGCCGGTGCCAGACGCCGAACCACGCGAGCGCGCCGATCAGCACCACCTTGAGCAGCACGAGCCGGCCGTACGACGTGCTCAGCAGATCCGACGGGGAGGCGAGCCGCACCGCGGCGCTCGCGACGCCCGACAGGGCGAGGGCCACCGCGCACCACAGTGCGAGCCGGCTGAACCGCGGCACCGCCACCGGCAGCGGGCGCCGGTCGCTCGAGCCGAGGAGGACGAGCGCGACGAGCCCGCCGACCCACACCGAAGCGGCGAGCACGTGGAGCATGAGGCTCGAGACGGCGAGGGTGTGCTGGTCGGAGGTGCCCGCGTGCGACACGAGCGTGGTGGGCAGCGTCGCTCCGAGCGCGACCAGGCAGAGCAGGCCCGCACCGGTCGTGGTGCGGATCCACCGGGCGCACACCGCGACGCTCAGGGCGAGCAGCAGCTGCACGAGCAGGGCGCGTCCGAGCTCGACGTCGGAGACGAAGCTCCGGAGCAGGGTCGGGTCGAGCACCTCGCCGATCGGCAGCGCGATGATGTCCGACAGCGACGTCACCATCTGGCCCAGGACGATGGCGCACCAGACGAGCGCCGACCAACGCGCTGCCCGGGTCCAGGTGAGGCGTGCACCGCGCAGGAGCCCGTCGCGCGCAGGCACGAGCACCGCACCGAGCAGCAGCAGCCCTACCGTGAGCACCGCCGCCAGGTCGCCGAGCACCCGCAGCACCGGCACCGCCCACTGCGTGCCGAGGCCGGGGTCGGGCAGCCCGTCGGGGGCGGTGACCGGTCGACCGTCGCCGACCCAGAGCAGCAGGGCCATCACCGTCACGGCGACGACGACGGCGGCGCCGAGCAGCACGGCGGGGCGCGGGGCGGCAGCGCCGTCCGCCTCCCGTCTCTGCGGCTGGGCCGCCGTCGTGGTGGTCATGACGAGGAGCCTGCCTTGCCACGGCGTGAGGCCGCCACCGCAGCGGTCGCCAGGACGAGCACGGCGAGGCCGCCGAGCACCCACGGCAGGGCCGATCCTCCGGTGGCCTCGGACGAGACCGGCGACGTGCTGGGCTCGGGCTCGACCGATGCGCTGCCGGTCGGTGCTGCCGCCGACGACCCGGACGGCTCCGCGGTCCCGGGCTCCGAGGCCGACTCGCTCGGCTCGTCCGTGGCCGTCGGGCTCGGCGACGGCACCGAGGCGACGGTGAACATGAGGCTGCCGGTGACGGGATGCCCGTCCGAGGAGACGACGCGGTACGACACCCGCACCTCGCCGGCGACGGTGGGCGGCGTGATGGCCCGGGTGATGACTGCGCCGTCGACGACGAGCGGGCCGTCGGCGAGCCGCACGCCGGCGGAGTCGGTGACGACGACGGCCGTGCCGAGCTCCAGCACCTCCTCGCCGAAGGTGAGGGTGACGGCCGCGGGTGCCTCCTCGAGCGAGGCGCCGTCAGCCGGGTCGGTCGAGACGAGCTCGTCGTGCGCCGAGGCCGGGGACGCGAGCGCCACCGGGGCGAGGACCAGTGCGGCGGCCGCGACCGCGGCGCCGACAAGCGATCGGATCCGGCGCCGCGAGGCGCGAGCAGGACGGGACGTGGACATGCAGGACCTTCTGTCGGTGGTGGGGTGGCGGCAGCGCACGCCCCACCTTCCAGGTCAGCAGGGCGCGAGGAGCCTCGGCGGCCCGCGCCGCGGGCGTCGGCCGACCACGACCAGGCCGGTGCCGGACACAGCCGCCGAGCAGCCCGTGACCGCGAGCGTCACCATCGCCGGGACGGTGGCGCGCGCGGTGACCAGCCGGACAGCGTGCACCAGCGACCAGAGCGAGAGGGCGCACGCCTCGAGTGCCGCGAGGAGGAGGGCCGCGACCACCACGGCCGCCGCGTGCGCGAGCAGCATCCGGCCGTCGGGCCCGACGTGCGCGTGGGCCGGGTGCGACGCCGGGCCCACCGCGGACAGGCGCGGGTCGACGGCACCCGTCGGCGACGTGAGCCACAGGACGCCGTGCACCGCGGGCTGCGCGGCGACGAGGGCCACCAGCAGGCGCGGCGCCGTCCACCGCTGCGCCGAGGCGACGACGGTGCCGGCCACGACCAGGGCCAGCGCCGCGACGACCGCCGGCGTGACGGCGTCGCCGCCGCCGAGCACGTGGCCGCCGACGGCGACGAGCGCCCCGACCAGCCCCACCACGAGGCCGCGGACGCGCCGCAGCGGCGTCACAGGTCGTCGGCTGCCGGTCACCCGGCCATCGTAGGTGAGGGCCGGGGGCCCGCCCGCTGGGGCTGCGGTGAACGGCGGGAGAGCGAGCCGGGGCTTCGTCCGTCCCCGAGCCTCGCCCGCGCGTGCGGGGAACCTCTCAGTTGCCTCTCCCCGGTGGGATCGGAGCCCTCACCGCGCCAGAATGCACGTGCGCGCGCCGTGAGCGAGCACGCCATCCGGCGCCAGGCACCGACGGAGAGAGAGTCATGAGCGACATCACCGCGGAGACCGTGAACCGCGCTCGCCTCGACTCCCTCGTCGACGAGATCGGCGACCAGGACATCGTCCGCCAGGCCGTGCAGAGCTTCCTCGACGAGCTGGTCGAGCGCCTCCAGGCGATCCGGACCACGATCTCGGGCGGCGACGCCGCGGAGATCAAGAAGGCCGCGCACGCCCTCGGCTCGCCGGCGGCCATGCTCGGCGCGATCGAGGTCAACCGCATCTGCCGCGCCATGCAGGACCAGTGCGACGCCGGCGGGGACGTGCTCGCGCCTGTGATGGCCGACCTCGACGCCAGCTCCGCGCGCACAGTGTCCGGGCTGCGGGCGTACCTCGCCGAGTCGGCGGCCACCGCCTGAGCCGTGCGCCCCGCGCGCGGTCTGCGTCGGCGGCCTACGTGCTGCTCGCGCCGTCCAGCCAGCGCTGCACCATGCCGGAGAGCGCGTCGATGCCGAACGGCTTGCTGAGGTAGTCGACCATCCCTGCGTCGCGGCACAGGTCGCGCTCGGTCTGCCCGACGTGCGCCGTGAGCGCGACGATCGGCACGTCGGCGGGGGTCGCACCGCCACCGTGGATGCGCCACCAGCGCGTCGCCTCGCGCCCGTCCATGCCGGGCATCTGCACGTCCATGAGGACGAGCCCGTACGCCGTGACCCGCAGCGCCTCGATCGCGGCCTCGCCGCTCTCGACCACGTCGGTGGTGACGCCGAGCTTCCCCAGCATCGCGGCGGCGAGCCTGCGGTTGACGTCGTTGTCGTCGACCAGGAGCACCCGCGTGCTGTGGTCGGACCGGACCGTGGGCACGTGCACCGGTGCGTGCACGCGCAGCCGGGCCGCCGTACCGCCCTCGGCGCGGCGCCTGACCTCGACCGTCCCCCCGAGGGCCGCAGCGAGGCGTGCGGTCTGGGCCAGTCCGGAGCCTCCGGTGGGCCGGCTCGGCGTCTCCCAGGAGCAGCCGATGCCGTCGTCGACGACGTCGAAGACCACGGCGTCGTCCTCGAGCGAGACGCTCAGCTGCACGGCCTCGGCGTGTGCGTGACGCACGGCGTTGTCGACGAGCTCGTCGAGGACCTGGGTGACGAGGGGCAGGGCGAGCTCGACCGGGTGGTCGCCCGGAGGGACCGACGCGACGGTCACCGGCACCGCGGTGCTCGAGTGGCGCTCGGCGACCTCGGTCACCAGGTCGCGCAGCACCGTCGGGGTACGCGGCCCGGCGACGCGACGCTCGGTGCCGTCGGCGATGGCGACGAGGGCGTCGGCCAGGCGGTCCAGCCGGTCGAGGTCGGCCGTGCCCTGCGAGTCCTCGGCGTCCACGCGGCCGCGCAGGTCGACCGAGACGTCGTGCAGCTCGTGCACGACCCACGCCGCGTACGCCGTGCGCGCGTCGTCGGTGCTCCTGCCGTGCCGGGTGAGCGCGGCCACGTCCTGGGTGCGCTGCGCCAGCAGCTCCTCGAGCCGGCGGCGGTCGTCGGCCTGGCGCTGCTGGGCCCGCTCCCACTCGACCGCGCGCCCCAGCTGGGCGGCGAGGGACGGTGCCAGCTGCAGCAGCCGCTCGTCGGCCGGCATCGGCTCGGGGTGCAGGAACTCCACGACTGCGACGACCTCGATGCCGGTGATGATCGGGAACGCCCAGGTGGATCCGGCCGCCTCGCCCTCGCGCCCGCGCCCCGGCGCCACCGACGTGTCGGGCACCCACGCCGCGAGGTGCGAGGCACCCACCTCGCCCGGGAGCCCCACCGCCGGGGTGAAGCGCCGGTCGACGGTCGCACCCATCACCGCATCGAGGAAGTCGAGCTCGACGGGGTCGGCGTCCCAGATGTCGGAGGTGACGAACGCGCCGTCGGGCTCGCGCAGCAGCACGTGCGAGACCGCGAACCTGCAGTGCCGGCGTACGACCTTCGCCGCTGCGCTCATCGCGGACAGGGCGTCGTCGGTCTCGTTGACGATGACCGCGATGGAGGCCAGCAGCTCCACCTCGCGGGCGCGCTCGAAGGCCCGCCTCAGCTGCATCTCGGCCGTGCGCTCGGCCTCGAGACGCGCGGCCCGCTCCTGCGCGGCGCGGTGCTCGAGGCGTGCGATCCCGTCCGGACCGACGTCGTCCGGGACCGAGCGCGGGTCGATGCTCACTGGGCCTGCCCGAGCACGACGTCGAGCAGCCGACGGAGCTCGCCGATGTCGACCGGCTTGCCGATGTGGCCGTCCATGCCGCTGGTGCGGCACCGGTCGAGCACGGCGTCGTCCGAGCCGCCGAACATCGCGTACACCGGCACCTTGGCCACGGCTGGGTTGCGCGACCTGCGGATGCGCTCGGTCATGTCCGGACCGTCCAGTCCCGTCATGCGTGCAGACACGAGGACGAGCCTCGTGCCCGGGGCGGACTCGAGGAGCTCGAGAGCCTCCTCGCACGAGGCGACGGCGACGCCCGAGGTGCCCAGGCGCTGCAGCAGGCGCATGACGTGGCCGCGGCGCGGCTCGCTCGACTCGACGACGAGCACCGAGGGGGCGACCCGCACCGGGGTCTCGCGCACGTCCTCGTCCGAGGTGTCGGCGGCGACCTCCTCGAGGCGCAGGACGAAGCGGAACGCCGATCCCACGCCGACGGCGGAGTCGACCACGATCTGCCCACCCATGAGCCCGACGAGCCGGTCGGCGATCGCGAGCCCCAGCCCGGTGCCCTCCTGGCTGCTGCGGGCCTGGACGAAGGGGTCGAAGATCGACGCGGCCTGCTCGGGCACGATGCCGGGGCCGGTGTCGCGCACCTCGACCTCGACGACGGACTCCGGGCCGCGCTGGGACACCAGGCGCAGCGCGAGCGAGACCGAGCCGGACTCGGTGAACTTCACCGCGTTGCCGACGAGGTTGACGAGCACCTGCCGGAACCGCACCGGGTCGCCGAGCACGCGCGACGGCGTCCCGGGGTCGATCGACAGCGCCAGCTCGATTCCCTTCGCCCGCGCCTGCGGCCCGAGGAGGTCGACGACGGCCTTCGCGCTGTCGGCGACCGAGAAGGGCTCGGTCACGAGGTCGATGCGGCCGGCCTCGACCTTCTGCAGGTCGAGGATGTCGTTGATGATCGACACGAGGTTGGTGGCCGACATGTCGATGACGCCGACGAGCTCGCGCTGCTCGCCGTCGAGGTCGGTCGTGCGCAGCAGGTCGACGGTGGCGAGCACGCCGTGCATCGGCGTGCGGATCTCGTGGCTCATCGAGGCGAGGAACTGCGACTTCGCGTCCGAGGCTGCGATCGCCTCGTCGCGGGCGCGGGCGAGCGCCCCCTGGTAGAGCACGCGGTCGGTCGCGTCCCGGAACATCCAGAGCGCCCCGAGGTCCTGCCCCTCGGACACGATGGGCTGGAAGTCGAACTCGAGCACGCGCGATCCCGAAAGGGTCAGCGACTGGTTGGATGTGGGCCACCGACGCGCGGTGAGGGTCTCGGTACGCCGCAGGAACGCTGCCGGGTCGTCCTCGGGGCGCACGACCTGCGCGATGGCCGCGCTGATCGGAAGCCCGGTGAGCTCGTCGGGGTCGGCCTCGGAGCGGAACATCTGGCAGAGCATGGCGTTGGCCATCACGATGCGTCGCTGCCGGTCCTCGACGAGCACGCCCGACTGCATGTGGTCGAGGAGCGTGGTGAGGCGCGACATCGTGTCGTGCAGCTCGATCTCCGCGGTCTTGGTCTTGGTGATGTCGAGCATGAAGCCGAAGCGGCGTCGTCGCCCGTCCTCGTCCTCGACGACGGTGTCGACCGCCCGGGTCCAGACAACCTGACCGTCGGCGCACAGCAGCCGAACCTCCTCGTCGTACGGGCTGTCGTCCGCCTCGGCGGCGCGGTTGGCCGCCCAGGCCCGCTCGCGGTCCTCGGGGTGCACGACCACCCGGAAGAAGAAGGCCTGCTCGGTGAGCCACCGGCGTACGGGGTAGCCCAGCCAGTCGACCACCTGGGGGCTGATGAACTCGGCCACCGACTCGTCGCCGAGGGTGTCGATGTACATCACGAGCGGCTGCAGCTCGACGATGCGGCGGTACTGCGCCTCGGCCCGGGTGAGCATCCGGTTGGCATCACGGAGCTCGGTGGCCGACCGCTGCAGCTCGGCGTTCAGCGTGCGCAGGTCGTCGAGGCTGCGCTCCTGGCCGCGGCGCAGGAACAGCAGGTCGGGGGTCTGGTCGACCGGGGAGAAGTCCGCCGCGGACAGCCCGAGACGATCGAGCTCCTGGGACGAGGAGACGATCGGGTTGCCGATGAGCAGGACTCCGGGCGGGTCCGAGACGTCGACCGCCTGGAAGCGCAGCCGGGGACCCTCGGGCAGCAACCGCATGAGCAGCATGGAGTCGCGGTGGTCGCGGATCTGCTCGATCGTGGACACGCCGAGGGGGCGGACCACCTCGAGCACCTCGAGGAGCGGGCGACCGACCAGGTCGACCCCGAGGCGCGCCCACGACGGGCCCTGCCGGACGACGACGAGGTCCTCGTCGCACAGCACCCCGAACGGTGCCGCGCGGTCGAGGTCGTCGTCGCGGAGCTGGATGCTCACGGTGCCCCGGACGCCGTCAGCCGTACGTGGAAGACCTCGTGGTCGGTGCCGTCGGACGCGACGGCGTCGTGGGTGACCGCTGCGGGCGTGCCGTAGAGGTCGCCGAGCCCTTCGAGCAGGCCCACGACGAACGGCACGAGCCCGGCCCGCTCGGACCGGTAGTGGACGTCGAGGCCGTCCTCACCCGTCTCGACGACGTCGAACGACGGCGGTCGCAGCTCCGGGTAGAGCGACTGCAGCCGCGCGTGCATCTCGTCGAGGTTGCGCAGCACGGACGCCACGTCGGTGCCCGTCGCGCCCAGGATGTCGCCGTAGCTCTCGGGCCCGACGCGGGTGGACCAGTAGTGGCCGAACCCGCGCAGCAGGTCCTCGGCCGGTGCGTCGAGCACCTCGCTCGCGGCCCCGACGAGGGCGTAGGTCACCGAGTCGTCGTAGTAGTGCAGGGCGGCGAACGTCTGGCTGGTCTCGGCCCGGAGGGCGATGCTGCTCCAGGCGGCGGGGCCGGCGTTCTCCACGACGTGGCGGCGCATCGCCTCGTTGATGAGCCCGTACATCGACGGCACCCCTCTCCGACTCGACGGCGTGGCCGTGCGCCCGCGGCGGGCGGGCGGACGGTCGGATCAGACCGGCTCGAACCGGTACCCGACCCCACGCAGCGTACGGATGTGCCGCGGCGATGCGGCGGACTCGCCGAGCTTCTTGCGCAGCTTGCCGACGTGGACCTCGATGACGTGGTCGTCGCCGAACCACTCGCCCCAGATCTGCTCGAGCAGCTGCTCGCGGGTGAAGATGCGGCGCGGGTTGCCCGAGAGCAGGTCCAGGATGTCGAACTCGATCTTGGTGAGCTCGACCTCCTCGCCGTCGACCTTCACCTCGCGGGCCAGCGGATCGACGATCAGGTGGCCGAAGTCGCGGACCTCCTGCTGCGCGCGCTGACGGGGGCGGCGGCGCATCGCGCGGATGCGGGCGGCGAGCTCGCGCGGGGAGAAGGGCTTCGTGACGTAGTCGTCGGCGCCGACCGTGAGGCCCACGATCTTGTCGACCTCGTCGTCGCGCGAGGTGACCATCACGACGTACGCGTCGCTGAAGACGCGGAGCTGGCGGCACACCTCGACGCCGTCGCAGTCCGGGAGCGAGAGGTCGAGGATGACGAGCTCGGGCTTGCCGGCCCGGGCGAACTCCAGCCCCTTCTTCCCGAGCGGGGTCGCGACGACGTCGTACCCCTCCTTCTCGAGGAGACCGCGAACGAGCAGGGTGATCTCTGGCGAGTCCTCGATGATGAGGGCTTGACCTCGCTGGGTGGCCACGATGCCTGTCCTTTCGCCTTGTCCGGTGACGGGGCGGACTGACTGAGACATCGGCGCGGATTGCGCGCGTCCTGAGTTACTCCGTCCGTGTTCCACCGGAAGTACCTCTCCGGTCAACTCCGTCGCTCACTTCATCACATCCGCCTCTCGGGATGCTCAACGAGCGATCAGCGGACGAGAGCGATCGGAGAGGAACCGGTGACCGCGGCGTACGCCGACCCGGTCACCCCGAGGACGCGGGGTCCTCGACGACGTCGTACGTCGGCGCGTAGGTCTCGAGGAACGACATCACGATCGCGGCGACGGGAACGGCGAGGAGGGCACCCGCAGCGCCGAACAGCGAGGCACCGAACATGACCGCCCCGAACGACACCGCTGGATGCAGGTCGACCGCCTTGGCGCTGATCCTGGGCTCGATGGTGAGGTTCTCGACCTGCTGGTAGAGCAGCGCCCACACCAGTGCGATGAGGCCGTCCTTCGGGTCGTCGGACAGCACGCCGATGAGCACCGGCAGCGCGATCGCGATGTAGGTACCGATGGTGGGCACGAACTGCGCCACGATGCCGGTCCAGATGCCGAGCGGCAGCCAGTAGGGCATCCCGATGAGGTACAGCACCAGGGCCGTCGTGCTGCCGTTGATGAAGGCGAGCACGAGGCGCGCCGCGACGTAGCCGCCGGCCTTCTGGATCGCGGTGTCCCAGAGCTCGCTGTTGACCTTCTGCGCGCTGCGCGGCAGGAACTTCGCGATCCACCGGCGCAGGCGTGGGGCGTCGGCCGACAGGTAGAACGTGAACAGCAGCAGCGTGAACACGTTGAAGACCGAGCCGAGGAACGTGAAGATCGCCCCGAAGATGCCGCCTGCCGCCCCGGCCGCCCACGACGCGATGGCGCCCGGGGTCAGCCCGATGCTGTCGAGGATCTTCTCCACGCTGAGGTCCGTCGAGAACTGCCTGTTGATCCAGTCGATGACGTTCGTGACGACGTCCGGCAGCGAGGTGATGAGCTGCAGCAGCTGCTCGACCAGCAGGTTCCCGAAGATCAGGAAGAAGACCACGGTGCCCAGGAGCGCGAGGATCATGATCAGGCCGGTCGCGAGGCCGCGCCTCATGCCCCGGCGCGCGAAGAAGCCGACCGCCGGCTCCATGGCCACCGACAGGGCGAACGCCATGATGATCGTGAAGAGCACGCCGCCGGCATCCTCGAGCACGAACATGAAGAACCAGACCACGGCTGCGATGACGAGCACCATCGCCGCCACGCGACGCAGGTTGCCCAGGTCGAAGACGACCGTGGCCTCGCGCTCGGGCGCCTTCACGCGGTCGGCAGCGCGCACCCCGGGCGCCGTGCCGGGCGTGGTCTCCGCAGCAGCGATCTGATCGCCTGCAGTCTCGTCGTCGTTCGCCATGTGCGTCCCCTCCCGGCGCTGGTCCCCCGGGCGATCGTAGAGGTGGGGCCGGGGGCAGGCGGGTGGTCGTGGCGCTACGGCTGGTTACGCGGGCGAGCGATCTCACAGCGGAGATCTCCCGACGGCCCGGCGACGGCGCCCGCGGGTCGCTAGCGTCGAACCCGTCAGCACGTCACGCCGCAGGACGGGAAGACCATGCGCACGATCGCCCTCGAGGAGCTCGCCGGCATCCTCGCCCCCCTCCCGACCCACCCCCGCGTCGTCGTGTCGGGCAACTTCGCCACGCCGCACGTGGTGCTCGCAGCCGTCGACGCCGCGCTGCCGACGTACCGCCTGCACGCGCTGAACGCCCAGCCGGGGCTCCCCGACCGCGAGGGCGTGGAGATGGAGACGGCGTTCGTCGGGCCGGGCATGCGCAAGAGCCCCAGCCTGCGCTACATCCCGTCACGCCTCTCGCTGGTGCCACGGCTGTTCTCCACGACGTGCCCGCCCGACCTCGTCGTGCTGCACACCTCGGTGCCCGTCGACGGCAAGGTGTCGCTCGGCATCGAGGTCAACATCCTCCCGGCCGCGATCGAGGCGGCCCGGGCACGCAACGCCCTCGTGGTCGCGCAGGTCAACCCGCAGATGCCGTACACGTTCGGCGACGCCGAGATCCCTGTGGACCTCATCGACTACGCCGTCGAGGTGGACGCCGTGCTCACCTCCCCCGGCCTGATGGAGATCGACGACGTGTCGGCCGCCATCGGAGAGCGGGTGGCCGCGCGCGTCCACGACGGCTCGACGATGCAGCTCGGAATCGGCGCCGTGCCCGACGCCGTGCTGTCGGGCCTCACCGGCCGACGCGGCCTGCGGGTGTGGTCGGAGATGTTCAGCGACGGCGTGCTCGAGCTCGACCGTGCCGGAGCACTCGACGCCGACGCGAAGCTGGTGTCGTCGTTCCTCTTCGGCTCCCCCGAGCTCTACCGCTGGGTCGACCGCAACCCCCGGGTCTCGATGCTGCGCACCGAGACCACGAACGAGCCGTCGCTCATCGCCCAGCGCCCCCTCATGACGTCGGTGAACACCGCGCTGCAGGTCGACCTCTACGCCCAGGCGAACGCGTCGCGCGTGAAGGGGAAGATCTACTCCGGCTTCGGCGGCCAGACCGACTTCATCGTCGGTGCCCTGCACTCGCACGGCGGCCAGGCGATCCTCGCGCTGCGCTCGTGGCACCCGCGGGCCAACGTGTCGACGATCGTTCCCATGATCGAGGAGCCGGTGACCTCGTTCCAGGCCTCGGCCATCGTCACCGAGAACGGTGCCGCGTGGATCTGGGGCTACGACCAGAAGTCGCAGGCACGCCACCTCATCCGCGACGCCGCGCACCCAAACGTCCGCGACGAGCTCTGGGAGGAGGCCGCGGCCCTCGGCCTCGCCTGACCCGATGTGGTCGACGCCGGTGGACGTCGTCCCCGGCTCCCCCTGCGCGTTCGTTCGTCCGCCTCGATGCGGTGCCTCGTGATGGATCGCGCTCTCTACGACGCGTTCCGTCCTTAGGGTCGGTGGTCGGCCGCAATCGGTTGTGGTTGCTGTGGATATCGCCTGTCGGTGGTCGGTGCATTGTCGGAGGTGGTCGGCATGATGGGGTCATGTCGCAGGCCACCTTCGTCGATCCGGCGGTGGAGTTCGCGCGCCTGGTCGCAGGTGCTCGGGGCCTCCTTGCGGAGGCGTCGGTGCTGGCCGGTTCGGGTGCGGTTGCGGGTGTCGGTCTGGCTGGTTTGCCGGAGCTGACGGCGGAGCTGTTCGCGGCCCGGGACGCCGCCCACGCCCTGGGCGTGGTTGCGGTCGATCGCCTGGACGCGTCGGGGGTGCTGGCGTCGGCGGGGTTCGGGTCGACGACGGCGTTCCTGACCCAGCGCACCGGCATGGCCCCCGGCAGGGCCAGCAGCGTCGTCTCCGGCGCCCGCACGCTGCGGTCCTATGCCGCGACCCGGGTCGCGCTGGTCGCCGGCCGGGTCACCCCCGACCTGGCCGCTGCCCTGGTGCGCGGGTCGGAGGCTGCGATCGCGGACAGGACCGCCGACGACCGGGTGCAGTGGCGGGCGTTCTGCGAGGACTACCTCCTCCCCATCGCCGAGCAGGGCTCGGTCGAGGAGGTCGTCGGCGCTGCCGCCGTGCTCAAGGAGATCCTCGATCCCGAGGCCGCCGCCCGCCGCAAGGAAGAAGCCATGGCCGGCCAGTTCCTGACCGTGACCCAGGTGGGGGACCAGTTCGTGATCAAGGGTGCGTTGACCCTGGAGGACGGCGCGGCGCTCAAGGTGCTGCTGGACCGGATGCGCGACGCGAAGTTCCGGTCGGGATCCCTGACCCCGGACGAGCAGCCCACCGGCGATGCCGCGGTCGACGAGCGCCGGCGCCGGATCGCGGCCGCGCACCAGGACGCCCTGTCGTTGAACCACCTCGTGCAGCTGTGGCTGACCAACGGCATGGTCGGCCGCGCCCACGGGGTCCGACCGCACGTCACCATCACCACGTCGGTCGACGACCTCGACGCCGGGTTCCCGGGCGAGATGACCGTCCCCGGGATGTCGTCCCCGGTGCTGGTCAACGCCCACACCGTGGAGCGGATGCTCTGCGACGCCTCAGTCACCGAGATCTCAACAGCCGGATCCGTCGCCGATCGGCACGCGCACCACCACGACGGCGTCCCCTGCCACGGCGCTGCCCACCGGGGGCGACACGGGCACGTCCACGGCGTCGCCGGCTGCGAGCTGCACCCCGGCTCGGCGCGGTTGCTGCGCCGTCGCCACCACGTCTGGGACGAGGGACGCCGCTACCGCACCGTCCCACCCCGCCTGCGCCGGGCGCTGGACCTCCGCGACCGGCACTGCGCCTTCCCCGGCTGCCGGATCGCGGTCGGGTGGTGCGAGGCCCACCACATCACCG
>NZ_JBHSTI010000002.1:0-660413 GCF_042660085.1 Longivirga aurantiaca
TCGCGGTTCTGAGGGAGGCCCTGGGCGCCGAGGTGCCCGTCCTCGCCGTGTGCCGGGGCGCCCAGCTTCTCAACGTGGCGCTGGGGGGCACGCTGGTCCCGCATCTCGACGATTCTCAGCACCTGCACCGCGGGGCCCGTGCGGACGATCTCTTCGTCGACGAGCACGTGGTCGTCGAGCCGGGGACCAGGCTCGCCGAGCTGTTGGGCCACCGGGAGTGGACCGTGCGGGCGGCGCACCACCAAGCCGTCGACGTCGTCGCTCCCGAGCTGCGGCTGGCCGCGAGGTCGGTGGACGGCGTGGTGGAGGCGGTGGAGCACCCGGACAAGTGGGCCTTCGGAATCCAGTGGCACCCGGAGGACGACGACGGCCACGGCCACGACCTCGCCCTGCTCTGGGGCGCCCTGTGCCAGGAGGCGGGCCGCGCCCGCAACCTGTCGGAGCCGTGAGCCCGACGGCCCTCCGTCGAGCCGCCCCACCCGTCGCCCCACCCAGTTGCGCAGGCCGCACGGTGATCGTGAGGGCGATCATGGCCAAGGAACCGGGTGGGCGAGCCGACGCTGCTCGGTCACTCGTGGGCGCCGTCCTCGGCGCTGAGGCTCCGGCGGGTCACGCCTCGAGGACCGCCCCCATGAGCTCCAGCGTGGCGAGCATGCCGCAGTTGCCCCGCAGGGCCTTCGCGACGTAAGGGACCGGCTCCCTGCCTGCGGGGCTTGTCGCGGTCTCGATAGCCAGGACCGCGTCGTACGTGCTCTCGACGCGCCTCGCCTCGCTCGAAGTCCCAGGTGGGCCGTCACGGCGAGGGGAAGGCTCCAGCCACTCGGTGGACACGGTCACGACGTCGACCACGGCATCCGGCCATGTGCCAGCCGCGGCCTCCGTGCCTGGCGGCCTGACGACCTCGAAGTCCCACGACGGTGTCGTGGAGATGATCCGATAGATCAAAGTCGCCAAAGACATTGCGGTGAACGCAAGAACAGCGGCGATGATCAGTCTCAAGCAGGTCAGCGTGAACGCCCCTGACGACCTGCGCCAAGAGCTCCAGTCGCTGTCGAAGATGGTCCTGATCCACCGCTGCGCCGCGCTGCGGCTAGGGAAGGTCACGACCATCCTGGCCTCGACGAAGTGCACGCTGCGCTGCATCGCTCGACGCTGGGAGACGCCCACACTGAGATCTGTGAGCACGAGAAGCTCCTGGCCGAGCTCACAGCCCAAGCCGCACCTCAGCTGGCCAAGACGTTCGCCGCGGGACCCGACACTGCAGCCGAGATGCTCCTCGTCGCCTGCGACAACCCCGAGCGCGTCCGATCGGAGGCAGCAT
This sequence comes from Longivirga aurantiaca, assembly GCF_042660085.1. Lineage (NCBI taxonomy): Bacteria > Bacillati > Actinomycetota > Actinomycetes > Sporichthyales > Sporichthyaceae > Longivirga > Longivirga aurantiaca. Next base: position 1,322 of record NZ_JBHSTI010000002.1, read on the forward strand.
TCGCACGCCTCTGCGGCGTGGCTCCTATCCCCGCGTCCTCGGGCATGACCACCCGGCATCGACTCAACCGCGGCGGGCACCGGCAGGCCAACGCCGCGCTCTATCGCGTCGTCATCGTGCGCATGCAACACCACGAACCGACCAAGGCCTACGTGGCCAGACGCACCGCTGAGGCCAAGACCAAGTTCGAGATCATCCGCTGTCTCAAGCGGCTTCTGGCCCGCGAACTCTGGGCAGCCATGCGGCCCCTCCGCGAGGCCCGGCTCGAGGCCGGCCTCGCCGCTTGACGGCAAAAGGAGCATCAACGCCTGATGGAGTGCGTGATCGGCCTGTTCAAGACTGAGTGCATCCGCACCACGGTCTTCCACCACGGCCCCTACCAGAACGTCAGCGACGTCGAGCGGGCAACCGCTGGTTGGGTCGACTGGTTCAACAACAACTTTCGCCTGCACAATAGCCTCGACTACCTGACCCCCGAAGAGTTCGAGCAAGCCCACTACGCGGCCCTCAACCGAGAGCCGCAATCCGTATAGGAGCGGCAGAGAACCTCGGGCGCTTCACCCTACTGAGGCCTTCCGTACCGCCCCGTCATACGAGCGTCCTCGAAGCTCTGCGGCCGCCCACCGGCCCCAACTGTCCACGAGTGCAGTCGAAACCACGACTCGATGCCATCCAGTGGCGACTTCAAGCGCCTCTTGGATGTACTCCTGGCCGGACTTGTACGAGTCGGTCCAGACAAACAGGCGACCGAGAAGGAAGGCCGTGTCGCCACACGGCACCTTCTCGTATCCTCCAAGCCCTCCGGAAACGCCACGGTCCTCGCAACTCCTCAAATCGAGGTGTTGCGAGGACCGCGTGAACCCGCCTCGAGGTCGGGGCCGTCGTCGTTCGTCGGGCTTCCGGTCCCGCTGTTCTCGGCCCACCCGAACGAGGCCGTCGCCAGGCGATGCCGCGTGCGGAGGCCGAGCTGCGTCGGGCACTCCACCCGGGTGCTTCCGCCTCTGCGCTCAGGAGCGGAGCGAGCTCGACGGGTCGACGTGTCGTCCCGCGGCGCTTCGGGCGCCGGCGCTGCGCCTCGGGTGCTAGCATTCGATCAATCAATCGATTGATTGATGGCTGGTGAGGGGTCCGGGCGGGAGGAGGCACGGCGGGATGAAGTCCGACGAGGTGCTCCGGGCCGCGGTGCTGCTGTTCGCGCGACAGGGTTACGCCGCGACGGGTATCCGTGAGATCGCGCGTGAGGTCGGCCTGAACTCCGCAACGCTGTACCACTACACGAACGGCAAGGAGGGGCTGCTCGTCGCCGTCATGCAGAGCTGCCTCGACGAGCTCCTCCGCTCGACCGACGAGGCCCTCCGTCACAGCGGCGACCCGCAGGTGCAGCTCGGGCGGCTGATCCGGGCCCATGTCGGGCTCTCGGCCCTCAACCCGCTGTCCTCCCGTGTGACGGATCAGGCGTTCCGTTCCTTGGGGTCCGCCAACCGCGCATCGCTGCTGGTGCTGCGGGACAGCTACGAGTCGCAGCTGGGTGCCGTGATCGATGCCGGCGCCCGAGCCGGTCTCTTCGATGTCGCCGACCCTCGGCTCACCCGGCTGGCGATCCTCGAGATGTGCAACGGCGTCGCGAACTGGTACCGCCATGCCGGCCGCCTGCCGATGCGGGCCGTGCAGATGCAGTTCGTCGACTTCGGCTGCCGCCTCGTCGGTGCGCCGGCGATGGACGAGGCGGAGCTGGGCCCCGTGCAGACGCCGCACCTTCTTCGCTGCGAGCCGTACGCCCCACCCGACACGATGGAGGACCTGAGTTGAACATCACCGATGCGCGCGTCCGACTCCCGCAGGACCGACGGACCAGTGCAAGCTACTCGGCTCCGGCCCGGCAGACGGAGCAGTACGACCGCGTCCTCGGGCTGACCGACAAGATGAACGGCGGCACGCTTTCCGGCCTGCTGAAGGAGATGGACGCCGTCGGCATCAGCCGCGCCGTGATGCATGCCGAGTCCGAAGGGGGCGAGGACGCCGATGCGCTCAACACCGCTCTGCGCTCCGTGCTCGACGAGCACCCCGACCGGTTCGTGGGCGTGGGCTGCGTCGACGTGACCCTGTCCTCGCCGACCGCGATCGCGGCGCAGGCCGCGCGCGCGCAGGACCTCGGGCTGCTGGGGGTGTCGTTCCAGCCTGCATTCTTCGGCCTCGACATCGACGACCGCCGTCTCTACCCGCTCTACTCCAGGGCAGAGGAGGTCGGCCTCGTCGTCGCCGTCCACACGGGGATCAACTACAGCCGCCTGCACCCGATCAAGCACGAGCGCGCGGAGAACCTCGATCAGGTCGCCTGCGACTTCCCCGACCTGCGGCTCATCGCCTGCCACGCGGGCTGGCCCTGGGTGACCGAGTTCGCGGCTGTTGCGCGGCGCCATCCGACCGTCTTCCTCGAGTACGGCGCCATCGCACCCAAGTACGTCGCGAAGCCCGGCACGGGTTGGGATGTCCAGTTCGCCATGATGGCTAACGTCCTTCGGGATCAGGTGCTCTACGGGAGCGATTGGCCGATGATCAGCCCGAGCCGGGCCGTGCAGGAATGGCGGGACTCCGGTCTGCCGGACGCGGCGCTGGAGGCGCTGCTCTCGCGCAACGCCGAGCGGCTCTTCGGTCTTGAGGGCGGCGGCGTGGGACTGCCGACGTGACCCTGACCCTGTCCTCGCAGCTCCGTACGGCAGCGGAGGACTCCTCGGACAGGGTGTTCATCCGAACCATGGGCGAGGAGCTCACCTACGCCGAGACGTGGACCCGCGTGCGGGTGCGCGCCGGGCAGCTCCGGGAGGCCGGGATCCGGCGCGGGGACTCCGTGGCAGTTGTCATGGACAACAGCGCCGATCAGATCGTGATCTGGTTCGCCCTGAATGCCCTGGGTGCCCTGCATGCAGCGCTCAACACCGCGTTCACCGACGCACGGCTGGCGCACAACCTCAGGGTCTCGAAGGCGTCGTGGGTGCTGGCCGACGACCAGTTCCTGGCAGACGTCCAGAACGTCATCGGGACACATGAGCTGCCCGCGCGCGTGATCCCCTCAAGTGCCGTCGGCTCGCTGCCGGGGGCGCCGGTGGACGAGGCGGAGCAGGTCGACGACCTGGCCACGGCCACCCTTCTGTTCACCTCGGGCACCACGGGCGCGTCGAAGGCGTGCGCCCTGTCCAACCGCTACCTGGTCCGGGCCGGCCGGCTGCACGTGACGTACCTTGGGCTGACGTCCGACGACGTCCTCTACAGCCCCTTCCCTCTCTTCCACATAGACGCAGCGACCCTCACGGTGTCGGCCGCCCTGGCGGCCCGAGCGACAGCGGCGATCGGGCTGCGGTTCAGCGCCTCACGGTTCTGGGACGAGGTGCGGGCCATGGACGCCACCGTCTTCAACTTCATGGGCGCCACGCTGACGATCCTGTGGAAGCGCGACCCCGACCCGCGCGACAGCGACCATCGGGTCCGGCTCGCCTGGGGCGTGCCGATCCCCGAGTGGAAGGCCGAGTTCGAGCACCGGTTCGGGTTCCCGCTGTTCCAGGTCTACGGGCTGACCGATGGAGGACTTCCCGCCTACGACCCCGTCGACGGCTCGCAGCGGCCGGGGTTCGCCGGGCGCGTGATCCCCGAGTACGAGGTGCGCATCGACACCGCCGCGCGACGGCACGGCGCCCCCGAGGGCGTGGGCGAGATCCTCATGCGCTCCCGGGAGCCGGGCCTGATGATGAACGGGTACTTCGGGGACCCCGCAGCGACCGAGAAGGCGATCGTGGACGGGTGGCTGCGAACGGGCGACCTCGGGCTGCTCGATGGTGACGGCTATCTGGCCTTCCACGGTCGTCTGACGGACTCTATCCGGCGTCGAGGCGAGAACATCTCCGCCTTCGAGGTCGAAGAGCTCGTCGGAGCCCACCCGGACGTGGTCGAGGTCGCCGCGGTCGGTGTGGCCAGCGACCTGACCGAGGAGGACGTGCAGGTGTGGGTCGTTGCGCGCCAGGGCAGCGGACTCACGGCCGAGACCCTCCACCGCGATCTGGCCGAACGTGGACCCCGCTACCTCGTTCCCCGCTACTACGCGTTCGTGCCGGCCCTCCCGAAGACGCCGACGGAAAAGGTGGAGAAGTTCGAGCTGCGGTCAGCGGGCACGAGCACGTCGTGGGACTCCGAGGCCACCAGCGGCGACTAGCCTCGATCTATCGCGCGGGGTCTGATCTGGTGGCGTGACACGGGTCTTGAAAGCACGGAAGTGCCTGTCCTGGTTGGGAAACTACTGATTGTCGAGGTCAGCAAACTCCCAGCGAGGAAGGCACTCCGTAGGTGAAGAATAGCCGCCGGGTCGTCCCGGTCGTCATGGACGCGTCGAACGAGTCGCTGATCTCCTCCGCGGGCGGGTCGCTGTTGCTAGCCACAGCTCGGGCGACGGCCTGGATCGGGCGCTGTCGGCGGGGTTGGCTCCGTGGCGGGTACCGCGGGCGGTCCGCGACCCGGGCAAGGTGATCCCTGATCTCGCGGTCGCGTTGGCCCTGGGCGGGGACTGTCTCGCGGATGTCGCGGCCCTGCGTGCCCAGCCGACACTGTTCGGTGCGGTCGCCTCGGATCCGACGGTGCCGCGCAAGCAAGCCCATCCCTGTCCCCCGCGACATCAGGTTCTGGTGACGGGCTCGAAGCCACGACCCCGGTCATGCGCCCGGCACCGCCAATCACATGCCCACCCGCGTCCTGCACGCCGCCACCGACCAATACCCAGGAGCGTTAGCCGCTCGCCCGCGCGTGGACCGCGTGGGCTCCCCGTGGGCTAAGCCATGGCCAATAGCGGCCAAAGAAGGCCAGCAGAGGGCAAGAGGCTGTTGGGTGAGCTTCCCGGAACCCTTGCAGGACATAGAATCTGTGGGGAGCGGGTGACGGGAATCGAACCCGCACTGTCAGCTTGGGAAGCTGATGTTCTGCCATTGAACTACACCCGCGGAGCGGTGCTCGTCGGCCATTATGCCCGAGCCCACGGCCCTGTCCCCAACGGCCTCCGCACCCGGCCCGTGCCTCCGCCCGTTTCTCGATGAGGGTGCCCCCGCGGACCTCAGAGGCCCTCATGCTTCCCCAGCGATCCGTCACCTGCCCCGCTGGGAGCGCCTGGGACACTGGCCGCATGCCCGACCGCAGCATCACCGCAGACCTGGGCCTGACCGAGGCGCTGCAGGCGCGCACCCGCGGTTTCGGCAGCTTCACCATGCTGCTGCGCGTCGCCATCGCGACGACCGTGTCGTACCTCGTGGCGCAGCGGTTCTCGCAGTCGGTCCTGCCGATCTTCGCCCCGGCGACGACGCTGCTCGTGGTCCAGTCGAGCGCCTTCAGCACCCTCGGCATGCTGGCCCAGCGGGTGCTCGGCACCGGTCTCGGCGTCGCGGCCGCGACCCTCTACGTGACGTACGTCCCCGTCACGTGGTGGTCGGTGTTCCTCGCGGTCATGGCCGCGCTGCTGGTCTCGCGCGCGCTCCCGGTCGGCCTGGTCGGCCAGCTGCAGCTGCCCGTCGCCGTCGTGTTCGTCCTCGCGCTCGGCCCGGGCGACCTCACGACCGACCTGTGGCGGGTGGCCGACGTCGTCATCGGCGGGATCATCGGCGTCCTCGCCGTGTTCGTGGCGCCGCCGCGGCCGAAGGTGGCCGAGGCCCGGGCCGCGGTCGACGCGTACCTCGTCGACATCGCGGCGCTGATCCGGACGGTGGCCGACGGCATCGGCAGGCCCGACCTCGTCCTGCCCCCACGTGCCCGGCATCCCTTCATCGGCGACGCCCGCGCTCTGCTCGGCCACGTCGGCACGGTGTCCGAGGCCGTGGCCGAGGGGATGGAGTCGGTTCGGTTCAACCCGCGCGCGCGGTCGCTGCAGGGCGAGCTCGAGGACGTCGCGAAGCGCCGCCTCTGGGCCACGGTCCTCGCCACGCAGGCGCGCGCTCTCGCCGGGTCGGCCGACCGCCTCTACGACCGCGACAGCACGCCGCCGGCGCTGCCCGCGGCAACCCTCGCCGCGCTGATGCACGACCTCGCCGACCTGCTCGACCGGGTGGCCGCGGACGGTGTGGATGCGCAGAGCGAGGCTGCCAACCAGGCCCTCGCCGACAGGCTGCGCGGCGCCGTCGCGGCCACCACCGACCACCGCGAGGTCGTCGACGTGCTCGACAGCGTGACGGTGCTCGGACGCGTCGACCAGATCCGCACGCTGATCGGGCACGGCCCGTGGGCCGAGGACCCGTTCGACCACGATGCCAACGAGCTCGCGGGTGGGGATCCCGAGGACGCGCTCAGCCCCGGCGAGCGGCTGCGCCGCCTCGTCCGCCGCGACTGACCCCTCCACGCCCGGGGTGCCGCCGCGGCGGGGCCGCCCGGTAGCCTCCGGGGCAGTAGGAGCCCCTGGAGGAACTGTGCTGCTGTCGGACCGCGACATCCGCGCCGAGCTGGCGTCCGGACGTGTCGTCCTCGAGCCCTTCGAGGAGGCGATGGTCCAGCCGTCGAGCGTCGACGTGCGCATCGACAAGTTCTTCCGCGTCTTCGAGAACCACCGCTACCCGCACATCGACCCCGCGGAGGAGCAGCCCGACCTCACGCGCATGGTCGAGCCCGAGGTGGGCGAGCCGTTCATCCTGCACCCGGGCGAGTTCGTCCTGGCCTCGACGTACGAGGTCGTCACGCTGCCCGACGACATCGCCGGCCGTCTCGAGGGCAAGTCGTCCCTCGGCCGCCTCGGCCTGCTCACGCACTCCACCGCGGGCTTCATCGACCCCGGCTTCTCAGGCCACGTGACGCTCGAGCTGTCGAACGTCGCGACCCTCCCGATCAAGCTGTGGCCAGGCATGAAGATCGGCCAGCTGTGCCTGTTCCGCCTGTCGTCGCCGGCCGAGCACCCCTACGGCTCCGCGCAGTACGGCTCGCGCTACCAGGGCCAGCGCGGCCCGACGCCGTCCAAGAGCCACCTCAACTTCCACCGCACCGAGATCTAGCGATCGTCCAGCACGACTGATCAGGCGCGGGTGAGGCGCCCGAGCTCGGCGCCCTCGTAGTCGTAGAGCACGAGCGTGCCGTCGGACGTGAAGCCGGCGAGCCACGCGCCGCCGAGCCAGCGCGGCGCATCGATGTTGTTGCAGCCGACCAACGTCGAGTTGCCCGAGGTCGCGATGATGCGGCCCTCGGCGTCGGCGTTCCACCGGCCGCCTCCTCCGTTGCAGCCGTCGGTGCCTTTCCAGAGGCCATCCTCCGCGAGTGTGAAGCCGGGCGTCTCGCGGTCCAACGCGCCGCTGTCGGCCGGAGCCGTCGCGGGTGGCACGGCGACCCACGCGCCGACCAGCAGCTCTCGAGTTGCCGCGCGTGAGACTCCCGCGCCCATGCTGGGCGTCGCGTTCAAGGCGCGTCGCATCTCGTCGGTCAGCGAGGCCTGGTCGGGCACGCGTATGCCGGCGTACGCCTTGACCGTCGGGGGAGCGGCCGGCTCGAGCGTCGCGGACTCCGCCCCGCTCGGGTCTACGAGCCGGATCCCTGTGCCCTCCGGCTGCCACCCGGCCACCGCCTCGAGCCAGGCCGCGTCGGGCCGCGCGGGCGTGCCGCATTCCCCGGCCCAGCTGCCGAGCGCGGCTGCGAACATCCCCGACGTGCTCGCCCGCCAGGACAGCCCCACTGCCCCGCAGTCCTGCCACACGGTGACTTCGCCAGGCGAGATCGTCACCAGCAGGCCGGGCGGTGCGCCGTCGGCGCTGACGGACCAGGTTCCGACGAGCGATGCGACGTCGAGGTCGCTCGGGCTCGGCGCCGCGCTCGCCGGAGCGCTGGAGGCCGAGCCCCCGGCGGTCCCGCTGCCATCAGCCCCGGGCGCCGTCTCGGTGCCGCACGACGTCGCGAGCAGCGCGATCGCGGCGAGCGTGCCTGCGAGCCGCAGCAGGCCGGATGCTGGAGCCATCGCCGTCCCCCCTGTGTGTCGAAGCATCGACGGTACGCGCGGATGCGCACCAGACGCTTGGTCACGCGCGTGATCGCGACGATCCGTGCGAGCCCGGTCGACATGGGCCGCCCCACTCGTCGGAGTGATCCGCGGCCAATCCGCTCGACGCGCGCACCACGGCGTACGACGATCGAGGCATGGCCTCCACCGTGCACTGCATGACCTTCGATGCGCGCGACACCTACGAGCAGGCGAAGTTCTGGGCGGCGGTGCTCGACGTCCCGATGTCGCCCGACGACCAGCCGGGCGACCCGGAGGCGCTCGTGCGCAGCCCGCGCGGCGACATCCTGTTCGTGGCGACGCCGGACGCGAAGCACACGAAGAACCGCGCCCACCTCGACCTCGAGCCGAGCGACCGAACGCGCGACGCGGAGGTCGAGCGCATCGTCGCCCTCGGCGCCACGTTCTTCGAGGACCACCGCAACCCCGACGGCACCGGGTGGGTCACGCTGAAGGACCCCGAGGGCAACGAGTTCTGCGTGGTGCGCAGCGCCGCAGAGCGGGGGGCCGCGCACTAGGCGGCCGCAGGCAGCTCCCGCTGGTCGGCCGGCGAGGCGAGCGTCGTCGGCGGTCTCGACGCCGCCCGAACGAGCCCCCGCCCCACGAGGAGCAGCGCGAGCGCGGTGACCAGGCCGCTGCCGACGACGACCGCGCGGACGTCGAGAACGGTCAGCAGCACGCCGCCGACGGCTGTCGCCACGAGCGCACCTGCACCGACCACGGCCTGCAGCACCGAGACGACGCGTCCGAGCACCTCGCGCGGCGCGCGCCGGACGAGCAGCGTCTGCCCGAGCACGTTGAGCAACCCGTTGCCGACGCCGACGAGGCACGACGCCGCAGCCGCCACGGCAACCGATGGCGCAAGCCCGAGAACCACCGCGGCACAAGCCATCAGGAGTGTGCCACCCACCAGCGCCAAGGCAGCGCCGCGGTCGCCGCGCACCCGCCGGGCCGCCCAGGACCCCGCCACGAGGCCGACGGCGAACACGGTCGCGACCACGCCGTACTCCGTCGGCCCTGCGCCGAGGGTCTGCGTGACGAGGAAGACCTCGGCGACGTTCAGCGCCCCGAGCGCGATGACGACCGTCGCCACGACGACGACGTACCCGCGGATGACGGGGTCCGCGCCGACCACGCGCAGGCCCGCGGTGAGCGCGCCGCGCTCACGCCTGCCGCCACTGTGCGACGCCGATCGCGCGGGCGTCCGCGACACCAGCAGGGCTGCTGCGGCGATGACGACGAAGGTCGCGGCGTCGAGCGCGATCGCCCAACGCGCGCCGGCACCGGCGACGAGCGCACCGCCGAGGAGCGGCCCGACGAGGGCGGCCGCCGCCGTCGTGCTCTGGACGGTCGAGAGCGCCGCGGTGAGCCGATCCGCCGGCACGAGGGAGGGCACCCAGGTCTGCCAGGCGGGCCCGAGGAAGGACTGGCCCGCGGCGCGGAGCAGCACGAGGACGACGACGAGCAGGGGGCTGCCCAGAGGCAGCGCCACGGCGATGCCCAGGCACACCACGGCCTGCAGCAGGGCGGTGACCACCACGATGCCGCGCACCGACAGCCGGTCGGCGGCGAGGCCGGACACCGGCGCGAGCAGCAGCTGAGGCACAGCGGCGGCCAGCACGAGCGCCGCCACGAGGGCCGGCCCGTGCCCGGCCTGGCTCGCCCACAGCAGCAGGGCGACGAGCGCCACCTCGTCGCCGACGACGGAGATGCCGCGCCCCGCGGCGACGACCGGGAGGTCTCGGGAGGAGGATCTGAAAGACATGCTTCGAAACTATCCTTTCACATCTACCGCGTGTCAAGACCCGACGACCCCGGCCTGTCGGTACCGTCGGGGCGTGGCCCGCAGACCTGCTCCGCCGAAGGGCGACGTCGTCCTCACCGACGCCTCGGCCGTCCGCGCCCTCGCCCACCCGGCGAGGCTCGCCGTCATCGACGCGCTGTACGCCGGCGAGGTGCTCACGGCCACGCAGTGCGCCGCGCTGGCCGGGATCACGCCCAGCGCCATGAGCTATCACCTGCGGGCCCTGGAGAAGCACGGGATCGTGGTCCGCGCGGAAGCCTCCGCCGACGGCCGCGAGCGCCCCTGGATGCGGGCCGGCGACCGGCTCAGCACCGCGCTGCGCGAGCAGGGGAGGACCGGCCGCGGTGCGGCCGCAGCCTCCGGCCTCCTCGTCGAGCAGTCGATGGCTCTCGACTCCGACCGGCTCCGGCGCGCGATGGCGTCGGACGGCGACGACGACACCTGGGCGCGGACGACGACGTACAGCCGCGACCTGCTCGTGCTCACCCCCGAGGAGGCGCGCGCGCTGCGCGAGTCGATTGAGGCGGTCGTCGAGCCGTACCTCGCGGACCGCCGCCGCACCAAGCGGCCCAAGGGTGCGTCCACGTTCGGCTTCTCGATCGTGCTCGCCCGCGACCCCGACGCCTGACGCCGCACGTCCGACACCCACTCCTGCACCCCTTGGGTCGATCTAGGCAGTTCACCTGCACGCTCTGACCCGTACTCGTGATCTTGGACGTCGCTGATCGCGTGTCGGGCGTCGTCGGCGGCGGTCGGAGGCTGCCTATGCTGACGAGGTGACCGGCACCCACACCGCACCCGCGGAGCAGCGGAGCCGGTCGATGCGCTTCCGGCCCGACGTCGAGGGCCTGCGCGCCATCGCGATCCTCGCGGTCGTCGGCTACCACGCCGGGCTGCCGTTCCTGCCCGGCGGCTTCGTCGGCGTCGATGTCTTCTTCGTGATCTCCGGCTTCCTCATCACCGGGCTGCTCGTCAGCGAGGTCGCCCGCACGGGGCATGTGTCGCTCGCGCGCTTCTGGGCCCGCCGCGCACGGCGCCTCCTCCCAGCCGCGACCCTGGTGCTCGCGCTGACGGCAGCCGTGTCGTTCCTCGTCATCCCCGTGGTCGACCACGAGGTCGTGGGCCTCGACATCGTCGCTGCCGCGTTCTACGTGTCCAACATCCGTTTCGCGGCCCAGGCCACGAACTACCTCACCGAGGACGCGACGCCGTCGCCCGTGCTGCACTTCTGGTCGCTCGGCGTCGAGGAGCAGTTCTACGTCGTCTGGCCGCTGCTGATCCTCGCGCTGGTGTGGCTGCTCGTACGCCGTCGTCGCGCTGCCGCGTCGTCCGTCTCCCCGGCCGCTCTGGCGATCGCGCTCACCGCGCTCGGCGTCGTGTCGTTCGCGCTCTCGCTCTGGCTGACCTCGCGCGTGCAGCCGTGGGCGTTCTTCGGGATGCCCACGCGCGCATGGGAGTTCGCGATCGGTGGGCTGCTCGCGATCGGTGGCGTGGGCCTCGCGCGGCTGCCGCTCGCACTGCGCGCTGGCGCCGGCTGGATCGGCGCCCTGCTGCTGATCGGGTCGATCGTGCTGATCGACGGCAGCCTCCAGTTCCCCGGATGGGCCGCGGTGCCCCCGGTCGTCGGCACGGCCCTGGTGATCCTCGCGGGCACCAGGAGCGACGACGTCGTCCCCGCGCACGGCGTCCCCGCGCTGCTCAGCACGTGGCCGATGCGCGCACTGGGGCGTCTGTCGTACTCCTGGTACCTCTGGCACTGGCCGGTGCTGATCCTCACCGCGGCCGCGCTGGGCGAGCTGTCGGTGCCGGTGAAGCTGGCGCTGGTGCTGCTCGCGCTGATCCCAGCGGCCGTGGCCTACCGCTTCGTCGAGGAGCCCGTGCGGCACAACCCGCGGCTCGTCGCGGTGCCGGCACGTGCGCTGCGCCTCGGCGCGGTGCTCTCGGTGGGCGCGGCGGTGTGCGGCCTCCTGCTCGGGTGGCTGCCGGGTGGGGGATCACTCGCGACCCTCGCGGTCGCGGCCCCCGTCGAGGGTGAGCGCGGGCCGGCGCCGGCCGCGACACCCACCGCTCCTGCGTCCCCGTCGCCGTCCGCCGAGCCGTCGACGTCGCCCTCGGGGAAGCCGTCGAAGACTCCGAAGCCCAGCGCGTCGGCGACCGTGATCGACTGGCCTGCAGGCGATCTCACGCCTGACCCCACTGCCGCCCGCAACGACCTGCCGAAGATCTACGGCAACGGCTGCCACCTCGAGCGGGGCAGCACCGCGCCCGCAGACGGTTGCGCCTTCGGCGACACCGGCTCGGCGACCACCGTGGTGCTGATCGGCGACAGCCACGCGGCGTCCTGGTTCCCGGCGCTCGAGACGCTCGCCACGAAGAACGGGTGGCGGCTGCTGTCGTGGACGAAGTCGGGCTGCCCCGCGCCCGACGTCACGATCTTCCAGCGCAAGCTCTCCCGCCCGTACGACGAGTGCGACACCTGGCGCAGGACGGTGCTCGACCGCCTCACGTCGTCCGACAAGCCGGCGCTCGTGGTCGCCGCGGGCACGCGCACGGAGTCGCTCGTCGACCGGTCGAACGGGTCGCGCCTCGAGGGCACGGGGCGCGCGGGGGCGGAGTGGCAGGCCGGCTGGGGCCGCACGCTGTCCGAGCTGACGAAGGCCGGCGTGCCCGTGGCCGTCATGCGCGACACCCCGTGGCCCGGCAAGGACATGGCCGTATGCGTGGGGCAGAACCGCGGCAACCCGTCCGCGTGCGACGTCACGCGCGACGCGCTCGACGGCACGAAGTACGACGTCGGGATGGCCGCGAAGTACGACGGCGCGACCGGCGTCGACCTGTCGGACGTGATCTGCGACGTCGATCGCTGCCCGGCCACCCACGGCAAGTACCTCGTCTACCGCGACACCGACCACCTCACCGCGACCTTCAGCACCGCGCTCGCGCCGTACCTCAACGCGAAGCTCAAGCCCCTCCTGGCCGCCCGCTGACCGCACTTTCGTGCCCCTCAGGGCCCAGAGGTGCGGTGGTTCAGGCGTCGGTCGGGGTCTTGGTGCGGTCGACGGTGCTGAGCAGGAGGGTGGCGACGTCGGCGACGACGGCGACCGGCTCGTCCTTGCCCTGCGACCGGTTGGTGACGCCGTCGTTCAGCATGACCGAGCAGAACGGGCAGGCGACGGCGATCGTCGTCGCACCGGTGCCGAGAGCCTCGTCGGTGCGGTTGAGGTTGATGCGCGTGCCGATCCGCTCCTCCATCCACATGCGCGCGCCACCGGCGCCGCAGCAGAACGAGCGGTCGGCCGAGCGCTCCATCTCGGTGAGCTGCAGGCCCGGGAGCGAGCCGATGAGCTCGCGCGGAGGCGTGTAGACCTTGTTGTGCCGCCCGAGGTAGCACGGGTCGTGGTAGGTCACCGAGCTGCCGAGCCCCTCGACCGGGGTGACCGGGGTGAGGCGCCCGTCCTTGACGAGGGTCGCGAGCAGCTGCGAGTGGTGGACGACGTCGTAGTTGCCGCCGAGCTGCGGGTACTCACGACCGATCGTGTTCATGCAGTGCGGGCACGTGACGACGATCTTCTTCGCCTTGATCTCGTTGAGCATCTCGACGTTCTGCATCGCCTGCATCTGGAACAGGAACTCGTTGCCTGCGCGACGTGCGGGGTCGCCCGTGCACGTCTCGCCCTCGCCGAGCACCATGAACCGGACGCCGGCCAGGTGCAGCAGCTCGGCCACGGCCTTGGTCGTCTTCTTCGCGCGGTCCTCGAACGCGCCGGCGCAGCCGACCCAGAACAGGTAGTCGACGTCGTCGGGGATGGCCTCGCCGTCGGAGACCTCGACCTCGAAGTCGACCTCCTCGATCCAGGCGTTGCGCTGCGAGGCCTGGGCGCCCCACGGGTTGCCCTTGTTCTCGATGTTCTTGAACAGGCCGTTGAGCTCGGACGGGAACTCCGACTCGATCATCACGCGGTTGCGGCGCATGTCGACGATGTGGTCGATGTGCTCGATGTCCACGGGGCACTGGTTGACGCAGGCGCCGCACATCGTGCACGACCAGAGCACGTCCTCGTCGATCACCGCGTTGTCGTTCTCGCGGCTGCCGACGAGGGGGCGTGCGTGCGCGTCCTGCACCGACTGCGAGAACGACCCGATCTCGACCGGCACCGGCTGCGGCCCCTGGCCGACGCCCGGGCTGCCGAGGTACTGCGGGTTGTTCTTCGCCGCGAGGTACGGCGCCTGCTCGAGCAGGTTGTCGCGCAGGTCCATGATCAGCAGCTTCGGCGACAGCGGCTTCTCGGTGTTCCACGCGGGGCACTGCGACTGGCAACGGCCGCACTCGGTGCACGTGAGCAGGTCGAGGTTGCCCTTCCACGTGATGTCCTCGATCGACGCGCGTCCGAAGATCGCGTCGTCGGCGGGGTCCTCGAAGTCGATCTGCTCGCCGCGCGAGTACATCGGCAGCAGCGGGCCGAGGCCGTTCGGCCGGCGCGAGAACAGCACGTTGAACGGCGCCAGGAAGATGTGCATGTGCTTGCTGTAGAGCACGAGGATCGTCGTACCGAGCACCGCGCCGAACGACAGCAGGATGAAGATCGTCTCGATCCACTCGTTGGCCGTCTCGCCGAGCGGCTCGAGGATCGTCGCCACCCACTGGGACACGAACGCGCCGGACTCGAACGGGAACGTGCCGGTGTTGATCTGCGCCCCGCGGTAGACGAACAGCGTGATCACGATGGTCGCGATCGAGGCGAGGATCAGCCAGGCGCCACCGGTGTGCGAGCCGTAGAAGCGCGACTGCCGGCCGATGCGGTGCGGGTTGCGCTTGATGCGGATGACCGTGAAGACCGTGATGCCGACGAGCACGAGCAGGCCGAACAGGTCCTCGAGGAACCCCACGATCGGCCAGGTGCCGATCAGCGGGATGTGGAAGTCGGGGTCGAAGAGCGCGCCGAAGCCCTCGACGATCGTGAGGCCGAGGACGAGGAAGCCCCAGAAGGTCACGAAGTGCGCGAGCCCGGGCACCGACCACTTGAGCAGCTTGCGCTGGCCGAGCACCTCGACGATCTCGCCCTGGATGCGCACGCCCTTGTCGTCGGTGCGCCCCACCGCCGGCTGCCCCGAGCGGATCACCTGGAAGATCCGGTTGCCGCGCCACGCGGCGAGCGAGAGCGCCACGAGGGTGAGCAGCACGCCGAGCACCAGGCGCACCGTCAGGTGCGTGGCGGAGAACGGCGTCAGCTCGGCGACGTCGGTCGCGAGGAGGGAGAGCGCGGGCACCAGGGCCTCCGGCGGAGAGCGTTGCACGGGCACGAGGGATGTTACCGGCCAGTAACCTACCCGACCGGCGGCGTAGGTGCCCACGCTACCGACGCCGTGTACCGAGCGCTGCGGGTGGCGTTCCGCCGCACGCCGCGTCCGCGAGCGCCGGCAGCCGCGGCCAACCCGCGCGCACGTGACCCAGGTCACGCCCGGACGCCGCGCCCCGCGGGAAGCATCGGCGCAATGGCTGTCGTTATGTCATCTGACATGAGTCGAACAGACTCAAGTTATCTGACTTTCAGATTGACACCGAATGTGAGGCCGGGCAGTCTCGACCTCAGTCGGCACCCGCGACACCCGCCGCGGGCGCCCACCAGCACCGATCGGACGTCCGCTCCAGGGGACGCCCGGACCCGACACGAAAGGCACGTCCCATGGCACGAGCAGTCGGCATCGACCTCGGCACCACCAACTCCGTGGTCTCCGTCCTCGAAGGCGGAGAGCCCACCGTCATCCCCAACGCCGAGGGCGCCCGCACGACGCCGTCGGTCGTCGCCTTCGCCAAGAACGGCGAGGTCCTCGTCGGCGAGGTCGCCAAGCGCCAGGCGGTCACCAACGTCGACCGCACGATCCGCTCGGTGAAGCGCCACATGGGCACAAGCTGGAACGTCGACATCGACGGCAAGGCCTACACCGCCCAGGAGATCAGCGCGCGCGTGCTGCAGAAGCTCAAGCGCGACGCGGAGGCCTACCTCGGCGACGTCGTGACCGACGCCGTCATCACGGTGCCGGCGTACTTCAACGACGCCCAGCGCCAGGCCACCAAGGAGGCCGGCGAGATCGCGGGCCTCAACGTCCTGCGCATCATCAACGAGCCCACCGCTGCCGCGCTCGCCTACGGGCTCGACAAGGGCGAGAAGGAGCAGACGATCCTGGTCTTCGACCTCGGTGGTGGCACGTTCGACGTGTCGCTACTCGAGATCGGCGACGGCATCGTCGAGGTCAAGGCGACGTCCGGCGACAACCACCTCGGCGGCGACGACTGGGACGAGCGCCTGATGCAGCACCTCGCCACCCAGTTCAAGAACGCGCACGGCGTCGACCTCACCAAGGACAAGATGGCGATGCAGCGTCTGCGCGAGGCTGCGGAGAAGGCGAAGATCGAGCTGTCGAGCTCGATGCAGACCTCGATCAACCTCCCGTACATCACCGCGTCGGCCGAGGGTCCGCTGCACCTCGACGAGACCCTCACCCGCGCCCAGTTCGAGAAGCTGACCGCCGACCTGCTCGACCGCACCAAGGCCCCGTTCGCCGCCGTCATCAAGGACGCCGGCATCTCGGTCAAGGACATCGACCACGTCGTGCTCGTCGGCGGCTCGACCCGCATGCCCGCGGTCACCGAGGTCGTCAAGGAGCTCACCGCCGGCCAGGAGCCCAACAAGGGCGTCAACCCCGACGAGGTCGTCGCGATCGGCGCCTCGCTGCAGGCCGGCGTCCTGAAGGGCGAGGTCAAGGACGTCCTGCTCCTCGACGTCACGCCGCTCTCGCTCGGCATCGAGACCAAGGGCGGCATCATGACCCGCCTCATCGAGCGCAACACCACCATCCCGACCAAGCGCTCGGAGATCTTCACGACCGCTGACGACAACCAGCCGTCGGTGCTCATCCAGGTGTTCCAGGGCGAGCGCGAGATGGCGGCCTACAACAAGAAGCTCGGCACCTTCGAGCTCACCGGCCTCCCGCCGGCCCCGCGCGGCGTGCCGCAGATCGAGGTCACCTTCGACATCGACGCCAACGGCATCGTGCACGTGGCCGCGAAGGACCTCGGCACGGGCAAGGAGCAGTCGATGACGATCACGGGCGGCAGCGGCCTCCCGAAGGACGACATCGAGCGCATGATGAAGGACGCCGAGGCTCACGCCGAGGAGGACCGCAAGCGCAAGGAGGAGGCGGAGATCCGCAACAGCGCGGAGAGCCTGCTCCACCAGACCGAGAAGTTCCTCGCGGACAACGGCGACAAGGTGCCGGAGGACGCGAAGAGCAATGTCGAGGGTCCCCTCGCCGACCTCAAGAAGGCGCTCGCCGGCGACGACGTCGACGCCATCAAGGACGCGGCCGAGAAGGTCGCGACCACCAGCCAGGCCCTCGGTGCGGCGATGTACGCCAACACGGGTGCCAACGCCGCCGGCGGTGCCGGTGACTCCGGTGCCGGCGAGCAGACCGCCTCGAGCGACGACGACGTCGTCGACGCCGAGATCGTCGACGAGGACCAGGACAAGCAGTGACCGAGCAGAACGACGGCGGCTTCTCCTTCCAGGACAAGCGCCGCATCGATCCCGAGACGGGTGAGGTCCGGGAGCAGGCAGCTGCTCCCGGGCCCGCCCCGGACGAGTTCGAGCAGATCGTCGAGGGCCTGGTCGTCGACGGCGCCGGCACCGAGACCGACGCCCAGGTGGCCGAGCTCACCGCCGACCTCCAGCGCGTGCACGCCGAGTACGCCAACTACCGGCGTCGCGTCGAGCGCGACCGCGAGACGGTGAAGGACCTCGCCGTCGGGGCGGCCGTCGCCGAGCTCCTGCCGGTGCTCGACGACATCGGCCGGGCGCGCGAGCACGGCGACCTCGAGGGCGCGTTCAAGAGCGTGGCCGAGGCGCTCGTGGCCACGGTCGCGCGGATGGGCCTCGAGACGTACGGCGTCGCGGGCGACCCGTTCGACCCGACGCTGCACGAGGCGATCAGCCACACCCACAGCGCCGAGGTGCAGGGCCCCACCTGCATCCAGGTGTTCCAGCCCGGCTACCGCTACGCAGGCAAGGTCCTCCGCGCCGCCATCGTCGCCGTCGCCGACCCCGAGTAGCACCACGCCCCACGGCGCCAGACACCAGAGAGGAGGACGCCGTGAGCCAGAAGGACTGGATCGAGAAGGACTTCTACAAGGTCCTCGGCGTCCCCAAGGACGCGTCGCAGGACGACATCAAGAAGGCGTTCCGCAAGCTCGCGAAGAAGAACCATCCCGACTCGAACGAGAACGACCCGAAGGCCGAGGCCCGCTTCAAGGAGGCCTCGGAGGCGTACGACGTGCTCTCCAGCGAGACCAAGCGCAAGGAGTACGACGAGGCACGCTCGCTGTTCGGCAGCGGCGGCTTCCGCATGCCGCAGGGCGGTTTCAACCCCAATGCGGGCGGTCAGGGCGGCGGAGTGCCGTTCGACCTGTCCGACCTCCTCGGCCGCGTCAACACCGGCGGCCAGGGTGGCGCGGGCAGCGGGGGCTTCGGCGACGTCCTCGGCGGCCTGTTCAACCGGGGCGGCGGCGCGCGCACGCGCGCACGCCGCGGCGCCGACATCGAGAGCACCGTCACGCTGTCCTTCGACGAGGCGCTCGAGGGCGTCACCCTCCCGCTGCGGCTCACCTCGGATGCGCCGTGCGGCGTCTGCTCGGGCACCGGCGCGCGCAACGGCACGACGCCGCGCATGTGCCCGACCTGCCAGGGCGCGGGCCAGGTCAACCGCAACGCCGGTGGCTTCGCGTTCCCCGAGCCGTGCCGCGCCTGCCGCGGCCGCGGGCTCGTCGTCGACGACCCGTGCCCGAACTGCCAGGGCAGCGGCCATGCGCCCAGCACCCGCACGGTGCAGGCGCGCATCCCGGCCGGGGTGAAGAGCGGCCAGAAGATCAAGCTGCGCGGAAAGGGCGCGGCCGGCGAGGGCGGCGGCGAGGCCGGCGACCTGCTGGTCGTCGTGAAGGTGTCGCCGCACCCCGTGTTCGGCCGCGACGGCGACAACCTCACGGTCAGCGTGCCCGTCACGTTCGCCGAGGCGGCGCTCGGCGCCGACATCGACGTCCCCACCCCGGGGGGAGGCTCGGTCAAGGTTCGCCTGTCCGAGGGGACGCAGTCGGGTCGCATGCTGCGCGTGCGCGGCAAGGGCGTCACCCGCAGGGACGGCACGAAGGGCGACCTCGTCGTCACCGTCGACGTCGCCGTTCCTTCCCGGCTCTCGCACGACGCCAAGGAGGCCCTCAAGGCGTACGCCGCCTCCACGGCCGAGCACGACCCGCGGGCCGATCTGCTCTCGCGGGCCCGGAAGGCCGACGGTGCGTCATGAGCGACAACCGTCTCCGGCCCGACGAGTACACGCCCGTCTACGTGATCTCGGTGGCGGCGCAGATCGCGGGCATGCACCCGCAGACGCTGCGCCAGTACGACCGGCTCGGGCTCGTCTCGCCCGACCGCACCGGCGGCCGCAACCGGCTCTACTCGCTGCACGACATCGCGCGCCTGCGTGAGGTCGCGCGGCTCACCGGCGAGGGCGTCAACCTCGCGGGCATCGCCCGCATCCTGCAGCTCGAGTCCGAGAACGAGCGTCTGCGCTCGGAGGTCGGGCTGCTCCGCGCCGAGGTCCAGCGCCTGCGACCCACCCTCGGCTCACGTACCGCGTCCGGCGCCGGCGAGCCCGGCACCGCCCTGGTCGTCTGGCGCCCCCGCCCCGCCGACCGCGCCCGCTGACGCAGCGGACCAGCACGCAGCCCGATCCCAGAGCACCGGCCGACGCCGGCCAGCACCACCGGAGGTGAACCCCTCATGGATCTCCAGCTCACGACCAAGAGCCAGGAGGCGCTCGCGGGCGCCGTCCGGCGCGCTGCGACGTCCGGCCAGGCCCAGGTCGAGCCGCTGCACCTGCTCGGCACCCTGCTCGCGCAGGGCAGCAGCGGCGACGGCATCGCGACCGCCGTCCTCGACAAGGTCGGCGTCGACCGCGCCGCGCTCACGACGAGCGTCAACGCCGCCCTCGACCGCATGCCGTCGGCCATGGGCCAGACCGTGCAGTCGCCGCAGCTCTCGCCCGCGATGTTCCGCGTCATGCAGGACGCCGACGCCAGCGCCAAGGAGCGCGGCGACCAGTTCGTGTCGACCGAGCACCTGCTCGTCGGCCTCGCCCAGCAGGGCGGCGCCGGGGTCAGCGACGCCCTCGCCGCAGCAGGCGCGACGCCGGCCGCGCTCGTCGACGCGATCTCGTCCGTCCGGCAGCGCCCGGTCACGAGTGCCGAGCCCGAGCAGACCTTCCAGGCGCTCGAGAAGTTCGGCGTCGACCTCACCGCGCTCGCCCGCGACGGCAAGATCGACCCCGTCATCGGCCGCGACTCCGAGATCCGCCGCGTCGTGCAGGTGCTCAGCCGTCGTACCAAGAACAACCCGGTGCTGATCGGCGAGCCGGGTGTCGGCAAGACCGCCGTCGTCGAGGGCCTCGCGCAGCGCATCGTCGCGGGCGACGTGCCCGACTCGCTGCGCGGCAAGCGGCTCATCTCGCTCGACCTCGCGGCGATGCTCGCCGGTGCGCAGTTCCGCGGCCAGTTCGAGGAGCGGCTCAAGAGCGTGCTCGACGAGATCAAGGGCAGCAACGGCGAGGTCGTCACGTTCATCGACGAGCTCCACACCGTGGTCGGCGCGGGCGCCAGCGGCGACTCCGCGATGGACGCCGGCAACATGCTCAAGCCGATGCTCGCCCGCGGCGAGCTGCGCATGGTCGGTGCCACCACGCTCGACGAGTACCGCGAGCGGATCGAGAAGGACCCCGCCCTCGAGCGCCGCTTCCAGCAGGTGCTGGTGGGCGAGCCGAGCGTCGAGGACACCGTGGGGATCCTGCGCGGCATCAAGGAGAAGTACGAGGCGCACCACAAGGTCGCCATCGCCGACTCCGCCCTCGTCGCAGCCGCCACGCTGTCGGACCGTTACATCACCAGTCGCTTCCTCCCCGACAAGGCGATCGACCTCGTCGACGAGGCGGCCTCGCGCCTGCGCATGGAGATCGACTCCTCGCCGGTCGAGATCGACCAGCTCCAGCGCCAGGTCGACCGCATGAAGATGGAGGAGCTCGCCCTCTCGCGCGAGACCGACGACGCCTCGATCGAGCGTCTCGCGAAGCTGCGCTCGGACCTCGGCGACCGCAGCGAGGAGCTGCGCGCGATGCGCGTGCGCTGGGACGCCGAGAAGACCGGGCTCGACAAGGTCGGCGACCTGAAGATCCGGCTCGACGAGCTGCGCATGCTCCTCGACCGCGCCCAGCGCGACGGCGACCTCGAGCAGGCATCGCGCCTTCTGTACGCAGAGATCCCGAACCTCGAGCGCCAGCTCGACGAGGCCGTCTCCTCCTCGTCCGACCGCTCGCGCATGGTGCGCGAGGAGGTCGGCCCCGACGACGTCGCCGAGGTCGTGGCTGCGTGGACCGGCATCCCGGCCGGCCGCCTGCTCGAGGGCGAGACCGCCAAGCTCCTGCGGATGGAGGAGGAGCTCGGCCACCGCGTCGTGGGCCAGAAGGAGGCCGTGCAGGCGGTGTCCGACGCCGTGCGCCGCGCGCGCGCCGGCGTCTCCGACCCGGACCGCCCCACCGGCTCGTTCCTCTTCCTCGGCCCCACGGGTGTCGGCAAGACCGAGCTGGCGAAGGCGCTCGCCGAGTTCCTCTTCGACGACGAGCGCGCGATGACGCGCATCGACATGAGCGAGTATGGCGAGAAGCACTCGGTCGCACGGCTCGTCGGTGCGCCGCCGGGATACGTCGGCTACGACGAGGGCGGCCAGCTCACCGAGGCCGTCCGCCGTCGCCCGTACACCGTGGTGCTGTTCGACGAGATCGAGAAGGCGCACCCCGAGGTCTTCGACATCCTGCTGCAGGTGCTCGACGACGGCCGCCTCACCGACGGCCAGGGCCGCACGGTCGACTTCCGCAACGCGATCCTCGTGCTCACGTCCAACCTGGGCTCGAGCGTGCTCGCCGACGCGACGCTGTCGGCGGAGGCGAAGAACGAGGCCGTCATGAACGTCGTGCGCGCGAGCTTCAAGCCCGAGTTCCTCAACCGCCTCGACGACACCGTGATGTTCCACCCGCTGGGGATCGAGGAGCTGTCGACGATCGTGGCGCTGCAGGTCGATCTCCTCGCGGCCCGCCTGCGCGACCGGCGGCTCGGCCTCGAGGTCACGCCGGCGGCCCGGGACTGGTTGGCCCTCAACGGCTTCGACCCGGCGTACGGCGCCCGGCCCCTGCGCCGGCTGGTGCAGACGGCGATCGGCGACCAGCTCGCGAAGTCGATCCTCGGCGGCGAGGTGGTCGACGGCGACCGCGTGCTCGTCGACGTCGCCCCCGAGGGCGACCGCCTCGTGGTGTCGGCCCAGCGCTGATCCCACGCGGTCGGATGCCGGATGCCGTGCGCTGGCCCGGAATCCGGCATCCGACGTGTTCGGGCTACGTGCGCGGGTCCGTAGGGAGGAAGACGCCGCTGCCCGGCCACGGCCCGGCGGTCGGCGGTGCCGGTTGCGCGGGCTCCGGTGCGTCGTCGGCAGGCAGCACGTCGGTGGCCTGCGGCGGCACGTACGGCGGCGGCGCGAGGTACCCGCCCTGCTCCGGTGCTGCCGGTGCGACGTACGACGCGGGAACGGCGAAGCGCGGGTCGGCGGGGGTCGGGGTGTCGAACGGGTGGGGCGGCACGAACCGGGTGTCCGCCTCGGTCATGGCGAACGTCCAGGTGGGGGCGTCGCCGGCGTACGCCGGATCCGGGCCGCCGAGCAGGGGCGGCAGCACCCAGGTGCCGACGCCGGGGGTCGGCAGGCCGGCGGCGTAGCGGTAGAGCACGGTGCGCAGGTAGACCGAGGTCGCCTGCCAGCACGCCATCACGACGAACCCGCCGACGAGCGCGACCACGATCATCACGAGGCCCAAGCCGGTCGTGAGCCCCTCGTGCTTGCGCACGCCGTCGACGAACGCGAACAGCCCCATCAGGCCGACGGCGAGCACCGCGAGCCAGAGCAGCACGTAGACGATGCCGAGGCGGATGGTGGCGCGCACGTTCGACCCGAACTTCGAGGTGAGCACGTTGCCCGAGCGCCTGATGGTCTCGAACGGCATCGTGCCCTCGGCCATGATCACGGGGATCGCGAACCACGTCGCGACCGCCCACCCCACGCCGGCGAGCAGCCGCACGATCTGCCCAGCGATTCCGAAGCGCTCGAGCTGGCGCAGCGCGACGCCCACCACGGTCGAGAGCGCCGCCCACGCGATGAGCTGCGCACGCCGCTCCCACGCCGCCGCGAGCGCCGACCGAAAGGTCGGGTCGCCGCCGTCCGCGCGCTGCATCGCCGCGGCGACGACGGCGCCGAGGAAGAACGTCGACACGAGGGTGGAGGCGAAGAGCGCGAGCGCGTAGACGATCACGCTCGACCAGTCGCCACGACCATCGGTCGGCAGACCGAAGACGGCGTAGAGCGGGAGCGCGACCAGTGCGAAGGCGACGGAGGCGGCGAGGCTCCCGACCACCAGCAGCGCGATGATCGACGGGTCGCGCTTGAGCAGAGCCCAGGACGCCTCGACCAGCGGCTTGCCCGCGAGCGTCGTAGCCATGCGCGCCTATCGACCTGTTCGGGCGGCGCCTGAACCCGCCGCCCGGGCGACGGTTCCCGCTGGATGCCCGAGAGGCACCGAGAGGCTTGTCAGGCATCCAGAGCGGCTAGGGCAGGGCGCGGGCGAGGCGGTCGAGGGCCTCGTGCAGCACCTCGGGGCGCTTGCAGAAGGCCCAGCGCACGTAGGGCGCGCCGTTCGTCGGGTCGTCGTGGAACACCTGCTGCGGGATCGCGACGACGCCTGCGCGGGAGGGGAGGTCGCGGCAGAAGGCGAGGCCGTCGGCATACGCGGTCGGCCCCACGTCGGTCGTCACGTAGTAGGTGCCCTCGGACGGCGTCACCGCGAACCCGAGACCGATGAGGCCGGCCGACAGGAGGTCGCGCTTGCTCTGCATGTCGGCCGCGAACGAGCGCCAGTGCTCGTCGGGGAGAGCGAGCCCGTCGGCCACCGCCCACTGGAACGGGCCGCCCGACACGAAGCTCATGTGCTGGCGCACCACGCGGACCGCATGGATCAGGTCGCTCGGCCCGGTGGCCCAGCCGACCTTCCAGCCCGTCATCGACAGCGACTTGCCAGCGCTTCCCAGCGTGACGGTGCGCTCGGCCATGCCGGGCAGCGTCGCGAACGGCACGTGCTCGTGGCCGGTGAACACGATGTGCTCGTAGACCTCGTCGCTGATCACGAGCAGGTCGTGCTCGGCCACGACGTCCGCGATCGCGGTGAGCTCCTCGCGCGTGAACACCACGCCCGTCGGGTTGTGCGGCGAGTTGAGCAGCAGCAGGCGCGTGCGCGGCGTGATGGCGGCGCGCAGCGCGTCGACGTCGGGGCGGAACGTGCCGGGGGTAAGAGGCACCTCGCGGCGTACGCCGTTCGCGAGCGAGATGCCGGCGGCGTACACGTCGAACCACGGCGCGAACATCACGACCTCGTCGCCCGTATCGACCAGCGCGAGCAGCGTTGCCACGATCGCCTCGCTGGCCCCGGTGGCGACGCAGACGTCGGCGGTCCAGTCCAGCTCGATGCCGTAGAAGCGCCGCTGGTGCTCGGCGATCGCGCGCCGCAGCTCGGGCAGGCCGTGCACGGGCGGGTACTGGTTGCCGCGGCCGTCCTGGATCGCGCGGATGGCGGCGTCCTTCACCGACTGCGGGCCGTCGGTGTCGGGGAACCCCTGGCCGAGGTTGACCGAGCCGGTCTCGACGGCCAGCGTGCTCATCTCGCCGAAGATGCTGGCGGCGTGCTCGCGCATGCGGGGCACGAGAGGCGGCACGCGTCGGGTCACGTCGCAGAGGCTACGACCCCACGCTCCTGCGAGCACCGCGCTACTCGTGCGACCCGGCCGTGGCGGGTGCGACAGGATGCGACGCATGGCGACAGTGGTGGTGACGGGCGGCTCGCGCGGGATCGGGGCCGCGACCTGCGTGGCGGTGGCCGAGGCGGGCTGGGACGTCGTCGTCGACTACGTGCGCGACGTCGGGGCCGCGGCCGACGTCGTACGCCGGGTCGAGGCGCTCGGGCGCCGCGCGGTCGCCGTCCAGGCCGACGTCCGCGACGCCGAGTCGGTCGAGCGGCTGTTCGCCGCCGCCGACGCGTTCGGCGGCCCGCTGGTGGGCCTGGTCAACAACGCCGGCATCTCGGGCGGCTTCGCCCGCGTCGACACCGTCACCCAGCAGCAGCTCGACGACGTGCTCGGGGTCAACGTGGCCGGCCCGTTCCTCTGCTGCGGCGCCGCCGTGCGCCGGATGTCCACGGCCCACGGCGGCAGCGGTGGCTCGATCGTCAACGTGTCCTCGCGCGCGGCGGTGCTCGGCAGCGCCGGCGAGTGGGTGCACTACGCCGCGAGCAAGGCGGCGGTCGACACGCTCACGGTCGGCCTGTCCCAGGAGGTCGCGACCGAGGGGATCCGTGTGAACGCCGTCGCGGTCGGCCTGGTCGACACCGACCTGCACGCCGCCGCCGGCGAGCCCGGACGTCCGGACCGCATGCGCCCGACGATCCCGATGAAGCGATCCGGCACGCCCGAGGAGGTCGCAGCAGCGATCGTGTGGCTGCTCGGCGACTCCTCGTCGTACACCACCGGCACCGTCCTCGCCGTCTCCGGCGGCCGCTGAAGTCCCCGAGTTACTGCCCAAACGGTCGCAGAGCAGGCCGGTTCAACGACCGTTTGGGCAGTAACTCGCGGACGGGGTGAGGATGGGGGCATGACCACGGCACTCGTCACGGGCGGCACGGCAGGGATCGGCGCGGAGTTCGCTCGGCAGCTGGCGGCACGGGGCGACGACCTCGTGCTCGTCGCACGGGACGGCGAGCGCCTCGCGGCCTTCGCCGCCGAGCTCGAGCAGCGTCACCGCGTCGCGGTCGAGGTGCTCGTCGCCGACCTCACCGACCCCGCCCAGCTCGCGCTCGTCGAGGCGCGCCTCGCGGACGACACCCGCCCGGTCGACCTGCTCGTCAACAACGCAGGGTTCGGCGTCAACCAGGTCTTCGTCGGCGGAGACCTCGACGCCGAGCAGCGCATGCTCGACGTCCTCGTCACCGCCGTCATGCGCCTCAGCCACGCCGCCCTCCCCGGCATGGTCGCGCGCGGCATGGGCGGCGTGGTCAACGTCAGCAGCGTCGCGAGCTTCATCGCCGGCGGCAGCTACAGCGCCGCGAAGTCGTGGGTCACCGTCTTCTCCGAGTCGGTCAACCGGCAGCTCGACGGCACCGGCGTCACCGTCACCGCGCTCTGCCCCGGCTTCACGCACACCGAGTTCCACCAGCGGGCCGAGATGGACGTCGACCACCTGCCGGACTGGTTGTGGCTCGACGCCCCCGACGTCGTGCGCTCGGCGCTGGCCGACTTCCGCCGCGGAAAGCCGGTGTCGGTGCCCGGGGCGCAGTACAAGGCGCTGTCCGCGCTGGCGCGCTACCTGCCGCGGCCGATCGTCCGCCGCGCGAGCGCCGTACGAGGCCCCGACCGCCTCGGTCGCGGTACGCCGTAGGAACCCCCGAGGCTCCCCGCTCGTCGCTCCTGGTGACGGCTCACGTGCTCCACATGCGGCGCACAGGACACCGTGATGTGCTCTCGAGCACCGACACACCTGCGGAGGATGGACACCATGGAGTGCCCGAAGTGCCACGCCCCCATGCGCACCTATGAGCGCAACGGGATCCACATCGACCAGTGCACCGAGTGCCGCGGCGTCTTCCTCGACCGCGGCGAGCTCGACCACCTGATCTCGCTCGAGGCGGCGCAGGCCGAGCCCGCACCCGCGCCGGCACCTGCGGCGGCGGCCCCGGCGTACGCACCGCAGCAGCAGCAGCAGCCGCAGCCGCAGGCCTACCCCCAGCAGGGCTACCAGCAGCCGGGGTACCAGCAGCAGGGCTACCAGCAGGGGTACGGCGGCAAGCCCTACAAGAAGCGCAAGAACTTCCTCGAGGAGCTCTTCGACTAGGTCGGCGCGCTCACGCGGAGACGATGCCCGCGATCGCGTCGGCCACGGTGCCGGGCCAGGCGTCGGGCACCTCGACGATGTCCCACCCGCGCAGGCGCGCCTGGTTGGTCTCGAGCGGATCCGCCGCGGGCGAGGCCACGAACACGACCGGCGCGTCCGGCCAGTCGCCGCCGCGCGACTCGGCGGGCGGGACGGCGGCGTCGACGAGCACGTAGCCCGACACCGCGCGGCGCGACGCCTTCTGCGAGAACCCGAGAGCCGGCGCCAGGGCACCGGCCGAGCCCGCCAGCACCAGCAGCACCGGGGCGACCGTTCCCCCGGTGGCCAGCCCGATCGCGAGGTGCGCCACCCAGTGCGCCGTCGCGGTGCGCTCGTCGTCCTCGGGCGCGGCGTCCGGGACGTGCGGCGACATCACGCGCACGCCGGCGAGACGAGGGTCGTCGAGCAGGGCGTCGGCGACGTCCGCGACGTCGACGACGGCCGGGGCGCCCGGCAGGGGAGGGCAGAGGACGACGCTGGCGGTGGTCACCCGCCCAGCCTGCCTCACCGGGGACGCCGATACCCTCTCGACTCGTGACGAGCCTCGATCGCGACCAGCTGCGCCAGGACATCCTCGACAAGGCCGTGGTCCACGGCCGCGTCGTGCTCTCGAGCGGCAAGGAGGCCGACTACTACGTCGACCTGCGCCGCGTGACCCTCGACGGCGCCACGGCGCCGCTCGTGGGCCGGGTGATGCTCGACCTCACGAGCCACCTCGACTACGACGCCGTCGGGGGACTCACGCTCGGCGCCGACCCGGTCGCGACGGCGATGCTGCACGCGGCCGCCGCCGAGGGCCGCACGCTGGACGCGTTCGTCGTCCGCAAGAGCGAGAAGGCGCACGGCCTGCAGCGCCGCATCGAGGGCCCGGACGTCGCGGGCCGTCGCGTGCTCGCCGTCGAGGACACCTCGACCACGGGCGGCTCGGTGCTCACCGCGGTCGAGGCGCTCCGCGAGGCCGGTGCCGAGGTGGTCGGTGTCGCGGTCATCGTCGAGCGAGGCGCCGCCCCGAAGGTGGAGGAGGCCGGTCTGCCGTACCTCGCGGCGTACTCCCTCACCGACCTCGGCCTCGCCTGACTCCTCCGCACGGGGGACGACGTCACCCTCGCGGACCCCTCGTCACCCGATCGGAGCAACCGAGGCCGTGACCGTGCGAGCACTCTCAGCGATAGCGCTCTCGTAGGGGACGGGTGCAGCGACGCAAGGGGCGGCCATGGCGACGGAGGCACAGGCGACCACGCTCGCCGGCCTGGGCCATGCCCGGCCGCTGTCCCGACGTCCGCTCGCCCAGTGGATCGTCGCCCACACCCGACGCGGCCGCCTGAAGCGCTATGCGCGCGCCATGGGCTGGTACCTCACTACCGACGGGGTGCTCGTCGGCGACGTCGAGGGCATCGCGATCCGGGCGTACGAGGACCGCAAGCACATCGCCGTGGTCGAGCTCGTCGCGCCTGCCGTGCTCCCGCGCTTCGAGGTGCGGCAGCGCGAGAAGAGCACGCCGCAGATCGGCGACGGCATGCGCGAGGTGCACACCGGTGACGCGCACTTCGACGCCTGCTACTCGCTGCGCGCCGAGGAGCCGTGGCTGATCCGCGCGATCGTCGACTCCTCTGTGCGCCAGTCGCTCGTGGCCGCACCCGTGCAGTCGATCACCGCGGTGGGGGACAGGCTGGTCTCGCGCGGAGGGTCAGGGCTCGACCCGCTCGACCTGCTCGCGCGCGGGACGGCGCTTCGCACGCTGCTGCAAGCCGTGCCCTGGGAGGCGTACCCCGACCGTCGCACGATCCCGACCCAGGCCGCGGTCTACGAGGTCGTGCGCGAGCGGCAGATGCGTCCGGTCGAGCCGCTGCCATCCGTGGGGCGCCGGGCCTGACCGTCGGGGATCCCCTGTGGCTCAGGCGCTCTCGGCCTCATCGGCGGAGGCCGGCGCCGGGGTGGAGGCGGCCATGCGGCGCGCGTGCCACCACTCGTAGCCGGCGGGCAGCAGGGAGAGCACCACGATGAGGATCGCGATGACCTCGATGTTGTTCTTGACCCAGGGGATGTCCCCGAGCAGGTAGCCGAGCAGCGTCACGCCGCCGGCCCAGATGACGCCGCCGATGCTGGAGTAGATGAGGAACTGGCGGAAGTCCATCTTGCCGACGCCCGCCAGCAGCGTGATGAAGGTGCGGACGATCGGCACGAAGCGCGCCAGGATGATCGAGCGCGGGCCGTACTTCTCGAAGAAGGCGTGCGTCTTGTCGACGTTCGCGGGCGTCAGGAACCTCGCGTCCGGGTTCTTGAACAGCGCAGGCCCGGACTTGCGACCGATCCAGTAGCCCGAGACGTTCCCCGCGATCGCGGCGATGGTGAGCAGGACGCAGGCGACCCAGATGTTGACGTCGATCGTCCCGGCGCCGATGAACAGACCCGTGACGAACAGCAACGAGTCGCCCGGCAGGAAGAACATGAGGAGCCCGCACTCCACGAACACGATCACCAGCACGGCGACGAACGCCCAGGTGCCGAAGCGTTCGAGGATGGCCTCGGGCTGCAGCCAGCTCGGTCCGATGGCGAGGGTCCAGGTCAGGTGATCCAGCACAGGACGAGGGTAGGTCACGCAGGCGGGGCGCTCTGACCACCGGGCTGCGACTCGGCTGAGGATCCCGTGCCAGGGTCGGTCGAGGCCGGCGCCGTACGTCGTGCCCTCCGGGCGCGTGCGGCACCCCCCAGGACCGTGACGACGGTGGCTGCGATGGCGATCGCGGCGGCGGCGTAGGCGATGTCGCGCAGGACCGGCACCTGGTAGGCGAAGTAGCCGAGCACCGGCAGGCCGACCGCCCAGGGGAGGGCCCCGACGATGTTGGCCGACGTGAAGGCACGCCGGTCCATGGCCGCGGTGCCCGCGATGATCGGGATGAACGTGCGCACCCAGGGGATCCAGCGCGCCACGACCACGGAGAGCCAGCCGTACTTGTCGTAGAAGCGCTCGGCGCGCCTCAGCTGCTCCTTGGCGCGGCCCTTCTCGCGGTTCTCCACCCAGTCGCGGCCGAACCGCTTCCCCGTCGTGTAGCCGACCTCGTTGCCGATGACTGCGGCGAGGAAGGCGCCCGTCACGAGGACGTAGATGTTGACGTCGCTGTTCGGCGAGGCGGCCACGAGCCCGGCGCCGAACAGGATCGTGTCGCCGGGGAGCAGGAAGCCGAGCAGCAGCGCGCACTCGGCGAACAGGAACCCCCACAGCACGGCGTACACGGCGATGGCGCCGAGCGACGACAGGTCAGGGCCTTCCCACACGCCCCCGAGCCTAGGCTGACGGCGTGGATACGCCTGCCGACCCCGAGCCGGACTCCCCGGCGGCGGAGGTCGGGGTGGGGCCGCACCCGCTGCCGTGGCCGGACGACGACCGGCTCGACCCCCAGCTGCTGCGCGACGGCGACCGGCGCAACGTGGTCGACCGCTACCGGTACTGGACGGTCGAGGCGATCGTCGCCGACCTCGACACGACCCGGCACCCGTTCCACGTGGCCATCGAGAACCTCGCGCATGACTTCAACATCGGGTCCGTCGTACGCACGGCCAACGCGTTCAACGCGTCGTCCGTGCGGGTGGTCGGCCGCAAGCGCTGGAACCGCCGCGGCGCGATGGTGACCGACCGCTACCTGCACGTCGAGCACCACGATGACGCGGCCGCACTGGCTGCGTGGGCGGCCGCGGCCGGGATCCCGGTGGTCGGCGTCGACAACCTGCCCGGCTCGGTGCCGCTCGAGACGTTCGACCTCCCGCGGGAGTGCGTGCTGCTGTTCGGCCAGGAGGGCACCGGCCTGTCGGACGCCGCCCGCTCGGTGTGCACGGCCACCGTGTCCGTGGCGCAGTACGGCTCTACCCGTTCGATCAACGTGGGCGCAGCGGCCGCAGTGGCGATGCACGCGTGGATCCGCCGCCACGTCTTCGACCAGCCGCCAGCCTGACGAGCGTTCCCGCTGGCAGTCTGGGCGCGTGACGTCGCCGACCCCTCCGCCGGACCCGACACCGAGCGTCTCGGCGCCCCTGCCGTCCGCGCTGGTGTGGCTCCTGCTCCTCCTGCGATTCCTCCTCGAGCTCGCGCTCCTCGCGGCGTACGTCGTGGCCTGCGCGCGGCTGGCCGGCGGAGTCGCCGGGTGGGTGCTCGGCGTCGTGGTCGCCCTGCTGGTGGCGGCGGTGTGGGGCGTGCTGCTCTCGCCGCGCCGCCGGGTGGCGGCACCGGTGGCCGTGCGGGTCGCGGTCGAGCTCGTGCTGTTCGTGGCGGCGGGCGTGCTGCTCGCGGCGTCCGGCCTCGTGCTCCTCGGCGTACTCCTCGTCGCGGCCGAGCTCCTCGTGCTCGGCCTCCTCCAGGGCCCCGACAAGCACGCCCTCTGACCCGCCTCCTGACGCGAATTACTGCCCGAAGTGGGGTTTCGAGGGCGCGTAGCACCCCACTTCGGGCAGTGACTCGAGCACATCCGCTCGGCGCGAAACGGCGTCGGCGCGGGTGGCCGGACGTGGCAGGGTGCTCCGGTGCCTGACGACGTGACCCCGGACGCCGCTGCCGCGCCCGACGGCGTGCGCGCGGGGCACGACTGGCGGCGCGACGTCGGGCTGCTGCGTCGGCGCGAGATCGGGCTGGTCTTCGGCTCGCGGCTGGTCTCGGACCTCGGCAGCGGCATCGCCCCCATCGCGCTCGCCTTCGGCGTCCTCGGCCTCCCCGGGGCGGACGCCGGCGACCTCGGCCTCGTGCTGTTCGCCGCAGCCGTGCCGCGCGTGGTCTTCATGCTCCTCGGCGGGGTGGTGGCGGACCGGCTCGACCGGGGTCGCCTCATGGTCACGGCGGAGGTGCTGGCCGGGCTCGCCCAGCTGCTCGCCGGCGTGCTGCTCCTGACGGGCACCGCCTCGATCCTCTGGCTCTGCGTGCTCGCGGCCGTGAACGGAACGGCGTTCTCGCTCTTCTACCCGGCGTACGCAGGCCTCGTCCCGTCGCTCGTGGCAGACCCGGGCGACCTGCAGTCGGTGAACGCGCTGCTGCGCCTGTCGACCAACGTGGCCGGGATCCTGGGCACGGCGCTCGGCGGTCTGCTCGTCGCCACCATCGGCGCGGGCCCGGCACTGGTCGTCGACTCGTTCACGTTCCTGCTCTCCGCGACGCTCATCTGGCTGCTCGGCGAGCGGGCGCGCGGCCGGGTCGAGGGGGCGGGCTCGGCGCTCGCCGACCTGCGCGACGGCTGGCGGGAGTTCACCGCCCGCCGCTGGGTCTGGGGCGTGGTGCTGCTGTTCTCCTTCATGAACATCGGCTTCTCCGCCGCCGTCGGCGTCGTGGGGCCGGTGCGCGCGCTGGACTCGTGGGACGGCGCGCCCACCTGGGCGCTCCTCCTGGCGTGCTTCTCGCTCGGCACCGTGACCGGAGTCGTGGTGGCCCTGCGGGTGCGGCCGGCGCGGCCGCTGCTGGTGGCGATGTGCGTCGCGCCGGTGATGGCGCTGCCGATCATCGCCCTCGCGCCGCCGTGGCCGGTGGCGGTCGTGGCCGTGCTGGCCTTCGCGGCCGGCGTCGCCTCCGACGTGTTCGAGGTCCTCTGGATCACGGCCCTCCAGAACAACATCCCGGCCGAGGCGCTGTCGCGGGTGTCGTCGTACGACTACCTCGGCTCGCTGGCGCTCGTCCCGATCGGGCTCGCCGTGAGCGGCTGGGCGGTGGCGACGTACGGGGTCGAGGCGACCATGTCGGCATGCGCGGCCCTGTGCCTGACCTCCGCGATCGGTCTGCTCGACCCGCAGGTGCGCGCCCTGCGCGCCGGACGCGCCGATGGTCTCGACGCCGCCGCAGCCTGAGCCGGGGCCGCCCGCTGCGGCGCGGGACGTACGGCGGGAGTGTGACCTACCGGTCAGTACCCGCCATGCCTGGAACCGCTTGCGGCTGCCGTGGAAGGATGGGCCGCAGAGAACCGCAGGCAACGAAGCCCACGGACCGGTTCCACGTTGTGTAGGAGCGCATTTCCATGCCCATCGCCACTCCCGAGGTCTACGCCGAGATGCTCGACCGCGCCAAGGCCGGCGCGTTCGCATACCCGGCGATCAACTGCACGTCGTCCCAGACGATCGTCGCCGCCATCCGCGGGTTCGCGGAGGCCGAGTCCGACGGCATCGTCCAGTTCTCGTGGGGTGGCGCGGAGTTCGCCTCCGGCCAGGCCGTGAAGGACATGGTCACCGGCGCGGTCGCCCTCGCCGAGTTCGCCCACGTCGTCGCCGAGAAGTACGACGTCCAGATCGCGCTGCACACCGACCACTGCCCGAAGGAGAAGCTGGACGGCTACATGCGTCCGCTCATCGACGTCTCGCTCGAGCGCGTCGCCGCGGGCAAGCTGCCGCTGTTCCAGTCGCACATGTGGGACGGCTCGGCCGTGCCGCTCGAGGAGAACCTCGACGTCGCCGAGGAGCTCCTCGACAAGTGCCACCGCGCCAACATCATCATGGAGCTCGAGATCGGCGTCGTCGGCGGCGAGGAGGACGGCATCGAGGCCACCCACGACGCCAAGCTCTTCTCCACCCCCGAGGACGGTCTCGCCACCGCTGCGAAGCTCGGCCTGGGCGAGCGCGGCCGCTACATGGTCGCCGCGACCTTCGGCAACGTGCACGGCGTCTACAAGCCGGGCAACGTCGTCCTCACGCCGTCCATCCTCAAGGAGATCCAGGACGCCGTCGGCGCCCAGTACGGCAAGGACAAGCCGTTCGACCTCGTCTTCCACGGCGGCTCGGGCTCGCTCCTGTCGGAGATCCGCGAGGCCCTCGACTACGGCGTCATCAAGATGAACATCGACACCGACACCCAGTACGCGTTCACCCGCCCGGTCGTCGACCACATGTTCACCAACTACGCCGGCGTCCTCAAGGTCGACGGCGAGGTCGGCAACAAGAAGCAGTACGACCCGCGCGCCTGGGGCAAGGCCGCCGAGGCCGGCATGGCCGCGCGCGTCGTCCAGGGCTGCGAGGACCTGCGCAGCACCGGCACCCGCATCAGGTAGCTCTCGCGCGAACGACGGCCCCGCAGACCACCGGTCTGCGGGGCCGACGCACGTCCCAGGGGTGTTGCGGAGCACGGCAACGTGCGGCTGGCCGCCGTACGCCGCTGCCGGGACGAAGTGCGCGGAACCCACCGGATCTAGCTGCAATCCGGTGGGTTCCGTGCACTTCGCGACGCAGAGGTTGGCGCGGCTCCCGGTCCTGCTTGTGGACAGGCTCAGCGGGCGTGCCGAGGTTCCCGTCAGGCTGGCGCGGTGCACTGGAGCAGGTCCGACGAGCGGATCGTGGCGGTACGCCGGCGCCTCGGCGACGGTCCCTGGGCGCGCCAGCAGCTGCTTGCAGCCGGGTGGTCCGCTCGGCAGATCGAGCGTGATCTGCAGCAGGGCCGGCTCGAGCGCGTCATCCGGGGGGTGTATGCGCCGACCGGTGTGGTGCTGGCATGGGACGCGCCGCAGACGTACGCCCCGCCGATCCTCGGCGCCGGTGACGACGCAGCCGTCTCGTTCGAGTCCGCGGCGGCCATCCGCCGCATGTGGATCCCGTACCCAGCCGATCCTCGGATACACCTCAGCTCGTCAGGTCGGCCCGTCACCTATGACCCGGTGGTACGCCGGCACCGCACGCACCTGCGCGACGACGACGTCGACGTACTTGCCGGAGTCCGGGTCACGAGCGTGGCGCGGACGGCGGTGGACCTCGCCCGCGGCAAGGCATTCGCCCAGGCCCTCGCGCCGCTCGACTCCGCGACCCGGATCCTGGCGCTCGGGGAGGCTGCGCACTCCGCGGCCGGACGGGTGCTCCTGGCCCGACCCGGCGCCCGTCGACGCGTCGACGCAGCCCTCGGCGAGCTGCGTGCCGCGGCTGGGCGCATCGCCGGTGGGCGGGGAACCCGCGAACTGGTCCGCTGCCTCGAGCAGGTCGACCCGCGCAGCGAGTCGCCGTACGAGTCGTGGTGCCGAGGCGAGCTCGTCTCAGCCGGCGTGCGTATCGAAGCGCTCGGGCTGGAGGTACGGGGCGCCTCGGGCCGGCTCTACTACGCGGACTTCGCCTGGCCGTCGCTGCGGCTGATTGCCGAGGCCGACGGCGTCGAGAAGTACGGAAGCGACCTGCGCACGGTGAGGGAACGGGTGATGGCCGAACGTCACCGCCAGCGCGATCTGGAGGACGCCGGGTGGGAGTTCGTCCGTTGGACCGCGGGCGAGCCGGCTCTGGTGTTCACCGCGCGGGTGGCAAGGGCTCTCGCGGCAGCCACGGCGCGAAGTGCGTGAAGCCCACCGAACTCAGCGCCGATCCGGTGGTCATCACGCACCTCGCCGGTGCGGAGCGAGTTCTGGGCCGGCTACTTCAGGCCGAGGCAGAGATAGCGGCCGGCGGTCGCGGTGTCGATGGTGCCGATGGTCGAGGCCGGGCAGTCGGTCTCGGCGACGACCTCCTTGAGCGCCACGTACGTGGCGTCGGTGGAGTCGCACTCGACGACGAACACCTTGTCTCCGTCGGCCGTGTAGCAGGAGCCCACCGTCTCGGCGAGGGCCGGGGTGGACTTGTCCGACGCGAAGGCGAGACCGAACGCGGCCGCTGCACCCACGGCCAGGACCGTGCCGACGGCGACGACCGCCGTGCCGAGGCCGCCGAGTCCGGAGCCCGAGGCCGCGCTGGCCGCCTTGTAGCGGGCGAACGCCGAGCGCCAGAGGCCGAACGTGACGAAGTAGCCGCCCCACCACAGGATCCCGCCGCCGCGGCTGTTGATCACCATGATCCCGGCGATCGAGACGCCGACGGCGACGAGCACGCCGAGCAGGAACAGCGGTGCCGCTGCTGCGAACGGGCTCGGTCCGCCTGCGGTCGCACCCGGGGCGAGCGGGGCGCCGTACGCCGGTCCGCCGTACTGCGGGTCGCCCAAGAGAGGGGCGCTGGCCTCCGACCCGTCCGTGCCCGGCTGCGGCGTTGCGAATCCTGCCTCGGCGGTCGTGACGTCCTCGGCGGCCTGCGCCTCAACCGTCTCCCAGTCGTGGCCGTTCCACCTGCGCCCGTCGACGACCTGCCCGACCTCGTAGCCCGGCGTTTCGCTCATGACCTGTCCCCCGTCGCGTCGAATGTGCGTGGACCGTAGTGGACCGATGGACCCGGACGCACGCGCGTCGGCCGCGCGTCATGTCACGAATCGGCGCCGGGTCCTGCGGCGGGCGCAGGGGCCGCGAGCCCGTGGAGCGGGCGGCGGCAGGGTCGGGCAGGATCAGCACGTGACCACTCCGATCGACCAGAACCTCATCGGCGGCCCTGCCCCGACGTTCCTGCCGGACGACCCGGCACCGCGCGAGGCGCTCGAGGCGGGCACCGACCCGTACGTCGTCGCCGCCGCGCACCCCACGAGCAGCCTGGTCTGGAGCGTGCTCGCCGACCAGGCGCACGCCGAGGGCCGCACGGTGGAGTCGTACGCCTTCGCGCGCGTCGGCTACCACCGCGGCCTCGACACCCTGCGCCGCAACGGCTGGAAGGGCCACGGCCCGGTGCCGTGGGAGCACGAGCCCAACCGCGGCTTCCTGCGCTGCCTGCACGCGCTCGCCCGCGCCGCCACCCTCATCGGCGAGGAGGACGAGGCCACCCGCTGCACGCTCTTCCTGCGCGACTCCTCGGCGGCCGCCGCCGCCGCGCTCGAAGGTCGCTGAGTGGCACCGAGCGTCGCAGTCGTTGGCGCGGGGATCGGGGGAGTCTCCGCTGCGCGGGTGCTGCAGAGCCGCGGCGTCGACGTCG
Source organism: Longivirga aurantiaca (assembly GCF_042660085.1). Classification (NCBI taxonomy): domain Bacteria; kingdom Bacillati; phylum Actinomycetota; class Actinomycetes; order Sporichthyales; family Sporichthyaceae; genus Longivirga; species Longivirga aurantiaca. Next base: position 37,992 of record NZ_JBHSTI010000002.1, read on the forward strand.
TCGTGCTCGACCGCGGCCACCGCATCGGCGGCCGGATGGCGGCGCGCACCTTGCGCGGCACCGGGCTGCCGTACGACGGCCGCGTGGTCGACGTGGGGGCGGCGTACCTCACGGCGGACGACGCCGAGTTCGCCGAGGTCGTCGCTGCCTGGGTCGATGCCGGCGTCGCGCGGCCCTGGACCGACACCTTCCTCACCGCCACCTTCGACGGCGTGAGCGGCAGCACCACCGGGCCGATGCGGTACGCCGCCGCGGGGGGGCTGCGCTCGCTCGTGGAGGACCTGGCGGCCGACCTCACCACCGTGGTCTACCCGCGCGAGGTGGCCTCGGTGGAGCGCGACCGCGACGGCGTGCTCGTCGACGGCGAGCGCTTCGACTCCGTGGTGCTGGCCATGCCCGACCCGCAGGCCCGCGACGTGCTCGCGCTCGACGACCCCCTGCAGTTCCGGCTCACCGGCGTCGAGTGGCTGCCGGTGCTCAGCGTGACCGCGGCGTACGCCGCGCACCGCTGGGACGACCTCGACGGGGTCTTCGTCAACGACAACGACGCGATCTCGTTCATCGCCGAGGACGGTCGACGGCGCGGCGACGGTGCGCCGGTCCTCGTCGTCCAGACGCACCCCGCGCTTGCGGCGCGCCACCTCGACGACCCGTCGGGTGCGGCGCCCGAGGCGCTGGCGGCGCTGCGCAGCGTGCTCGACGTGCCGAGCCCGGCGTGGCACGAGGTACGGCGCTGGTCGCTGGCGCGGCCGGAGGCCAACCGGCCGGAGCCGTTCGCGCTCGTGGACGGGATCGGCATCTGCGGCGACAGCTGGGGGGCGCCGCCGCGCATCCAGACGGCCTGGCTGTCCGGGCGGCGGCTGGGCGAGGCCGTGGCGGAGTCGCTCGGCGTCTGAGGCGACGCCGCACCTCTCGCGCAGGGATTCGGACGGTGCCCCTCGCGGCCGGTAGGCTCTGGTGGCACCACCCCTCTGTGGTGCCCGCGTGTCACATCGAGGGAGCGCCAGATGCCGGCGATCGTCCTGGTCGGAGCCCAATGGGGCGACGAGGGCAAGGGCAAGGCCACCGACCTTCTCGGTAGCCGGGTCGACTACGTCGTGAAGTTCAACGGCGGCAACAACGCGGGCCACACGGTCGTGATCGGCCAGGAGAAGTACGCCCTCCACCTGCTGCCGTCCGGCATCCTCACCGATGGCGTGGTCCCCGTGATCGGCAATGGCGTCGTGATCGACCTCGGGGTGCTGTTCCACGAGATCGACGGGCTCGAGGCGCGCGGCGTCGACACGAGCCGCCTCGTCGTGAGCGCCAACGCGCACATCATCCCGTCGTACAACCGCACCCTCGACAAGGTCACCGAGCGCTTCCTCGGCAGCCGCAAGATCGGCACGACCGGTCGCGGCATCGGCCCGACGTACGCCGACAAGATGAGCCGCGTCGGCATCCGCGTGCAGGACCTGTTCGACGAGAAGATCCTGCGGCAGAAGGTGGAAGGCGCCCTCGCGCAGAAGAACCACCTGCTCGTGAAGGTCTACAACCGGCGCGCGATCACGGTCGACGAGGTCGTGGAGGAGCTGCTCGGGCACACCGAGCGCCTGCGCCCGTACGTCACCGACACCACGCTGCTGCTGGGCGAGGCGCTGCAGCGCGACGAGGTCGTGCTGCTCGAGGGCGGCCAGGCCACGCTGCTCGACGTCGACCACGGCACCTACCCGTTCGTGACGTCGTCCAACGCGACCGCCGGCGGTGCGTGCACCGGTGCGGGCATCGCGCCGACGCAGGTGACGCGTGTGATCGCGATCGCCAAGGCGTACATCACGCGCGTGGGCGAGGGCCCGTTCCCGACCGAGCTGTTCGACGAGGACGGCGAGCGTCTGCGCAGCATCGGGCACGAGTACGGCACCACCACCGGGCGCCCGCGCCGCTGCGGCTGGTTCGACATCCCGATCGCGCGCTACGCCTCGCGCATCAACGGCGTCACCGACCTCGTCATCACCAAGCTCGACGTCCTCACCGGCTGGGAGCAGATCCCGGTGTGCGTGGCGTACGACGTCGATGGCGAGCGCCTCGAGGACCTGCCGATGACGCAGACCGGCTTCCACCACGCCAAGCCGGTGTACGAGTACCTCCCCGGCTGGAGCGAGGACATCTCGGGCGCGCGCGAGATCGGCGACCTGCCGGCCAACGCACGTGCCTACATCCAGTACCTCGAGGACCGGTCGAACGCGCGCATCAGCGCGATCGGCGTCGGCCCCGAGCGCGACCAGACCGTCGTCCTCCACGACCTCCTCGACTGACCCGTCCCGCCCGATCGTTTGCGATGAAGTCCCCTACTGGCCTCGTCGGCAGGGCCTCCTCGCCCAGCGGGGGCCCAAGGCGCATCCAATAGAGCCGTACTCAGGAGCCCTTCATCTCGGGCTCTGGCACCCTGACGCCATGATGACGCTGCGTACGGCGGCCCCTCCGGACCACGCGCGGATCCTCGACGTCATGCCGGCGTGGTGGGGCGGGCGCGACCTCCGCGCCCTCGTGCCGTCGCTCTTCCTCGAGCACTTCGCCGGCACGTCCCTCGTGGCCGAGGCCGACGGCGAGCTCGCCGGCTTCCTCATCGGCTTCGTGAGCCAGGACCGCCCGGACGAGGCGTACGTCCACATGATCGGCGTCGATCCCGCTCGCCGTGGCGACGGTCTCGGACGGCGGCTGCACGACGAGTTCGCCGACCTCGTGCGCGAGCGCGGCGTACGACGGATCCGCTGCGTGACCTCGACCGTCAACACCGCTTCGGTCGCGTTCCACACCTCGATCGGCTTCGTCGTCACGGGCACCGGCGTGCCTGTCGAGGCGCGCGGCCTCGAGGCGGACGCCGACGGACACGTGCTCATGTGCCGCGAGATCTGACCGACGCCGGTGCTGCGGGTGTGAGCGGGGAGACGCACACCCGGGCGGCTCGGGCCTGCCACGCACCGCGCGGCGCGACTAGCGTGGAGCCATGATCGAGGAGCGGTTCACGCCGCGCGAGGACCCCAGGCCGGACGACGTCCACTGGCCCGTCGCGCAGTGGCCGCCGCCGCCCGGCATCCACCTGCGCGGCACCTGGGTCGAGCTCACGCCCGCGACCACGCAGGACGCGCACGGACTGCGGATGGCCCTCGACCACGACCACGTCTGGCAGCACCTCATGGGCGGCCCGCTCCCCGACGACAGCACTGCGCGGCACTGGGTCACCAACGTGCTGGACCGCGGCTGGTTCCCGTGGACCGTCCGCCTGCGCCGCGACGTCGGCGGCCGGCACGCCGGCACGATCGTCGGCTGGTCGTCGTTCCTCGAGATCGCGCCGAACGACGCGCGCCTCGAGATCGGCAACACCGCCTACGACCCCGCCGTGTGGGGCTCGGTCGTGAACCCCGAGTGCAAGCTGCTGCTGCTCAGCTACGCGTTCGAGGAGCTGCACATGGGACGGGTGCAGCTCAAGACCGACATCCGCAACCACCGGTCGCAGGCGGCCATCGCCCGTCTCGGCGCCGCGTACGAGGGCGTCCTGCGCCGCTACCAGCGCCGCGCGGACGGCACCGTGCGCGACACCGTCATGTTCAGCATCACGGCCGAGGACTGGCCCGACGTACGCCGATCGCTCGGCGACCGCGTCGACGCGTACGACGCCCTCGCCTGACCTGCGCTACAACCTGACGGCGCACGACGCTCCACCCTGACACCCTGCACGTGACGCTGCTGCGCGCGGCGGCCTACCCTGAGCGGCAGACGCGCGGCCCGACCGCGCCGTACGCGAGCGACCAGGAGATCCCATGTCCTTCACGCCCGACCCCGCCGAGGGCCAGCGCGTCCTCGGGCTCGACCGCGCCCACGTCTTCCACTCGTGGTCGGCGCAGGCCGCGCTCAACCCGATGCTCATCGCCGGCGGCGAGGGCTCGTACGTCTGGGACTACGACGGCAACCGCTTCCTGGACTTCTCCAGCCAGCTCGTCAACACCAACATCGGGCACCAGCACCCGAAGGTGATCGCGGCGATCCAGGAGCAGGCCGCGCTGCTCACCACCGTCGCACCGCAGCACGCGAACGCCGCCCGCGGCGACGCCGCGAAGCGCATCGTCGAGCTGGCCCCCGACGGCTTCAACAAGGTCTTCTTCACCAACGGCGGCGCCGACGCGATCGAGAACGCCATCCGCATGGCGCGCCTGCACACCGGCCGCCGCAAGGTGCTGTCGTTCTACCGCTCGTACCACGGCAACACCGGCGCAGCCATCGCCGCCACCGGCGACCCGCGCCGCTGGCCGAACGAGTTCGCCGACGACCACGTGCACTTCTTCGGCCCCTACCTCTACCGCTCGTCGTTCTGGGCGACCACCGAGGCCGAGGAGGCCGAGCGCGCCCTGCAGCACCTCGAGCAGGTCATCACGTTCGAGGGCCCGGCCACGATCGCGTCGATCCTCTTGGAGTCGGTCGTCGGTACCGCCGGCGTGCTCATCCCGCCGCCCGGCTACCTCGAGGGCGTCCGTGCCCTGTGCGACAAGCACGGGATCATGCTCATCCTCGACGAGGTCATGGCCGGCTTCGGCCGCACCGGCGAGTGGTTCGCGTTCGAGAACTTCGACGTCGTGCCCGACCTCATCACCTTCGCCAAGGGCTCCAACTCGGGCTACGTGCCGGTGGGCGGCGTCATCATCAGCGACCCGATCGCGGCGACCTTCGACGAGCGCGTCTTCCCCGGAGGCCTCACCTACTCCGGCCACCCGCTGGCCTGCGCCTCGATCGTCGCCTCGATCGACGCGATGAAGGAGGAGGGGATCGTCGAGAACGCCAAGCGCATCGGCGCCGACGTGCTCGGGCCCGGCCTGCGCGAGCTCGCCGAGCGCCACCCCGTGATCGGCGAGGTCCGTGGCCTCGGCGTCTTCTGGGCGCTCGACCTCGTGACCGACCGCGCCACCCGCGAGCCGCTCGCGCCGTACGGCGGATCCTCGCCGGCGATGGTCGAGCTGCTCGGCGAGATCAAGAAGCGCGGCGTGCTCCCCTTCGCCAACTTCAACCGCCTGCACGTCGTGCCGCCGTGCAACGTCTCGGACACCGAGGTCAAGGACGGCCTCGCCGTGCTCGACGAGGCGTTCGGCGTGATCGACAAGCACTACACCGGCGCCTGACACCGACGTACACGCAGAGCGGCGGCTCCCTACGGGGTCGCCGCTCTGCCTGTCGGAGGGGATGGTCGCCGTCGTCCGAGGCCCAGGGCTCAGGGGCCGCGCTCGCGGTGCCACGGGTGGCCCCAGACGAACCAGGCGAGGGCGCCGAGCACCCAGAAGAACAGGAACGTCAGGACCCAGGCCGGCTTGGCCAGCGTGCGGACGTCGACGGGGTCGGTCATCCACCAGTCGACGATGGCAGCGAGGTAGACCACCCAGGTGGCGCCCAGGACGATGGGCATCAGCCACTGCATGTCCACGGCTCCAGGATGCTCCGTCCGGCAACCGCAGTCCTGTCCGCCGATGTGCTGCGCGCGCAGGACCGCGTCCATGACGATGGTGCGCATGACCCTCGACGACGACGTGCTCGACGCCGCCACGCAGCGCAAGGTCGCGGTCGCGCTCTTCAACCGCGTGTGGGACCTCCTCGACTCCGGCGACGGGCGATCGGCGGAGGAGACCGCGGAGATGCTCGACGCCGCCCACGCGAGCCGCTACCTCTGGCGCCGGATGGGCGGCGAGGAGCAGGCCATCGTCGGCGAGTGGCAGATCAGCCGGGCGTACGCCGCGGCGGGGCTCGGGCTCGAGGCCGTGCGGCACGCCAACGTCTCGCTCGCGCTGCTCGTCGCGGCCGAGGGCGAGCTGCCCGACTGGCTGACGGCATCGGTGCACGAGGGGCTCGCCCGCGCCCTGCTCGCGAACGGCGACGGCGCAGGTGCGTCGGCCGCCATCCGCGAGGCCGCGGCCCTGGCAGCCCGGATCACCGACGCCGAGGACCGCGACCTCGTCGAGGCGCAGATCGCCGAGCTCATCTCCGACGACGCCTGAGGCGGCGCCCTCCCTCAGGCCGCGCAACCGGCCTGAGGGCCGCGGCCCCTGTCGCCTAGGGTGAGACGCGTGAAGGTGCTCGTACTCGGATCCGGTGCTCGTGAGCACGCCCTCGTCCGCGCGCTCGCCGCGGACGCGACCGTGGAGGAGCTGCACGCGGCGCCCGGCAACGCAGGCATCGCGGCTGACTCCTCGGTGCACCCCCTCGACCTCGCCCACCCGGCAGCGGCCGTGGCGCTGGCGCAGGCCCTGGGCGTCGACCTGGTCGTCGTCGGGCCCGAGGGCCCGCTCGTGATCGGTGTGGCCGATGCGCTGCGCGCCGCCGGCATCGCGACCTTCGGCCCCGGCGCCGAGGCAGCCCGCCTCGAAGGCAGCAAGGCCTTCGCCAAGGAGGTCATGGCCGCCGCGAGCGTGCCCACCGCCATGGCGCACGTGTGCGAGACGAGCGACGAGGTCGAGGCGGCCTTCGACGCGTTCGGTGCGCCGTACGTCGTGAAGGACGACGGCCTTGCCGCGGGCAAGGGAGTGGTCGTCACCGACGACCGCGTGGCAGCGCTCGAGCACGCGCTCGCGTGCCTCGCCAAGGGCGACGGCCGCGTGGTGGTCGAGGAGTTCCTCGACGGCCCCGAGGTGTCGCTCTTCTGCCTGTCGGACGGCGAGCACGTGGTGCCGCTGCAGCCGGCCCAGGACTTCAAGCGCGTGGCCGACGGCGACCTCGGCCCCAACACCGGCGGCATGGGCGCCTACTCGCCGCTGCCCTGGGCGCCGGACGGGCTCGTCGAGGACGTCGTGGCCCGCGTGGTGCAGCCGACCGTCGACGAGCTGCGACGCCGCGGCACGCCGTTCATCGGCGTGGTCTACGCCGGCCTCGCGCTCACCTCGCGCGGTCTGCGCGTCATCGAGTTCAACGCCCGCTTCGGCGACCCGGAGACCCAGGTCGTGCTCGCACGGCTGAGGACTCCGCTCGCGCACGTGCTGCAGGCCGCCGCCACCGGCGCCCTGCACGACCTCGAGGACCTGCGCTGGCGCGACGGCGCCGCGGTCACCGTGGTCGTCGCGGCCGAGAACTACCCCGGCACGCCGGTCAGCGGTGTGGCGATCCGCGGTCTCGACGAGGCGAACGCGGTCGACAACGCGTACGTGCTGCACGCCGGCACCGCGCACGACGCCGTCGGCGACGTCGTCTCCGCGGGCGGTCGCGTGCTCTCGGTCGTCGGCGTCGGCGCCGACCTCGCCGAGGCCCGTGAGCGCGCGTACGCCGCCGTCGACCTCATCGACCTCCCGGGCTCGCACCACCGCAGCGACATCGCGCTCGCCGCCGAGCTCGGCGAGATCCACCTGCCCTGAGCGGCCGCCGCACCGGCTGACGTCCACGAGATCGACAGGTGGCCGCCCGCGAACGGTCGATCCCGTGGGCCTCACCCACGATGGCCGATTCCGGCGTACGCCCGCGACCTGAGAGGATGAGGCGTACCGCCCGCCTCGACCTGAAGGCCGCCGCATGCCCAGCACGCCCGCGATCCCGAACGTCCTCGCCTCCCGCTACGCCTCGACGCCCATGGCGACGGTGTGGTCTCCCGAGCACAAGATCGTGCTCGAGCGCCAGCTCTGGATCGCGGTGCTCAAGGCGCAGCGCGACCTCGGCATCGAGGTGCCGGACGGCGTCGTCGAGGCGTACGAGGCGGTCGTCGACCAGGTCGACCTCGACCGCATCCGCGATCGCGAGCGGATCACGCGGCACGACGTCAAGGCGCGGATCGAGGAGTTCTCCGACCTCGCCGGCTTCGAGCACGTGCACAAGGGCATGACCTCGCGCGACCTCACCGAGAACGTCGAGCAGCTGCAGATCCTTCGGTCGCTCGAGATCGTGCGCGACAAGACGGTGGCCGTGCTGGCCCGCCTCGCCAACCACGCCATCGCGTACGAGGACCTCGCGATCGCCGGCCGCTCGCACAACGTGGCCGCGCAGATGACCACGCTCGGCAAGCGCTTCGCCTCCGCTGCCGACGAGATGCTCGTCGCGCACCGCCGCGTCGAGGAGCTCATCGGGCGCTATCCGCTGCGCGGCATCAAGGGCCCGGTCGGCACCGCGCAGGACATGCTCGACCTCCTCGACGGCGACACCGGCAAGCTCGACGAGCTCGAGGACCGCGTCGCTGCGCACCTCGGCTTCAACCACGTGTTCACCAGCGTCGGCCAGGTCTACCCGCGCTCGCTCGACTGGGACGTCGTCACGGCGCTCGTCCAGCTGGCGTCGGGCCCGTCGTCGTTCGCGACCACCGTGCGCCTCATGGCCGGCAACGAGCTCGTCACCGAGGGCTTCAAGCCGGGCCAGGTCGGCTCGTCGGCCATGCCGCACAAGATGAACTCGCGCTCGTGCGAGCGCATCAACGGCTTCGCGGTGATCCTGCGGGGCTACGCCTCGATGGTCGGCGAGCTCTCCGGCGCGCAGTGGAACGAGGGTGACGTCTTCTGCTCCGTCGTACGCCGCGTGGCGCTGCCGGATGCGTTCTTCGCCATCGACGGCCTGCTCGAGACGTTCCTGACCGTGCTCGACGAGTTCGGCGCGTTCCCCGCCGTCGCGGAGCGAGAGCTGCGCCGCTACCTGCCGTTCCTCGCCACGACCAAGGTGCTGATCGCCGCGGTCAAGAACGGCGTGGGCCGCGAGGTGGCGCACGAGGCGATCAAGGAGCACGCCGTCGCCGTCGCGCTGCAGATGCGCGAGAAGGGCACCGAGGGCAACGACCTGTTCGACCGCCTCGCCGCCGACCCGCGCCTCGGCCTCTCGCGCGAGGACCTCGAGGCGCTCGTGGCCGAGCCGATCGAGTTCACCGGCGCCGCCCGCACCCAGGTGTCCGCCGTCGCCGACGAGATCGAGCACCTCATGGCCGAGCGCCCCGACGCCGCCGTCTACGCCCCCGAGCCCATCCTCTAGCCCGACGAGACCGACCAGACAGCGCGGCCTCGGTCAGAGGCCGAGCTCGCGGGCGATGAGCATGCGCTGCACCTCGCTCGTGCCCTCGCCGATCTCGAGGATCTTCGAGTCGCGCCACATGCGGGCCACGGGGTACTCGTTCATGAATCCGTAGCCGCCGTGGATCTGGGTGGCCTCGCGGGCGTTGGTCACCGCGCTCTCGGACGAGTGCAGCTTCGCGATCGCCGCCTGCTTCTTGTACGGCGCACCCGCGCGCATGCGCGCCGCGGCGTCGTACCAGGCGAGGCGCGAGGTGTGCGCGCGCATCTCCATGTCGGCGAGCTTGAAGGCGATGGCCTGGTTGGTGCCGATCGGGCGGCCGAAGGCCTCGCGGGTCTGCGCGTACGTCACCGACTCGTCGACGCAGCCCTGGGCGAGGCCGGTGGCCAGCGCGGCGATCGCGATGCGGCCCTCGTCGAGGATCGAGAGGAACTGGGCGTAGCCGCGACCGCGCTCGCCGAGCAGGTTGGCCGCCGGCACGCGGCACTCGGCGAACGAGAGCTCGTGGGTGTCGGAGCACTGCCAGCCGACCTTGGAGTACTTCGGCGCGACGGTGAATCCAGGCGTGCCGCTCGGCACGATGATCGCCGAGATCTCCTTGCGGCCGTCGGCCTTCTCCCCGGTGACGGCCGTGACGGTGACGAAGCCGGTGATGTCGGTGCCCGAGTTGGTGATGAAAGCCTTGGTGCCGTTGATGACCCACTCATCGCCCTCGAGCCGCGCGGTGGTGCGCGTGCCGCCGGCGTCCGACCCGGCGCCCGGCTCGGTGAGCCCGAAGCCGCCGAGCATCTGACCGGTGACGAGCTGCGGCAGCCACTGCGCCTTCTGCTCGTCGGTGCCGAATCGGTGGATCGGCATCGCGCCGAGCGACACCGCGGCCTCGAGGGTGATCGCCACCGACGAGTCGACGCGCGCGAGCTCCTCGAGCGCGACGCACAGGGCGAGGTAGTCGCCGCCCATGCCGCCGACCTCCTCGGGGAACGGCAGGCCGAACAGCCCCATCTCGCCCATCTGCTTCACGATCGCGTAGGGGAACTCGCCGCGTTCGTAGAGGTCGCCGATGATCGGCGCGATGACGTCGTGCGCGAACTCCTCGACCGTCGCGCGCAGCGCCTCGAGCTCGTCGTCGAGCCGGGTGTCGACCATGGGTTCCTCCGTCGGGGTCCGCCTGATGTTAGTGAACGCTAACTGACGGCCTGGCGCAAGGGAAGGTGCGCGGGGGAGCGCACTGGGACGCCGCCGTACCCGCGGGTGCCTCGACGCCGCATGGCCACGCCTACCGGACTACCGTGAAACGAGGAGGCCGATCATGAGCGTTCCGAGCACCTACACCTCCGTGAACGACACCGGCTGCTGCGCCGTGCCCAACGTGGACGACTGGGACGGTCGCACGATCGACCTGCACCAGCAGTTCATCCGGATGCACACGCGGAGCCTGTTCCACATCCCGCTCACCATGGGCCGCGTCATGAAGGCGCTGGATGAGGCGGCGACCCGGGCGGGGGCCCAGATGCCGGGCGAGCATGCGATGGTGCTGAGCCGCGACCTCTCGCCGTGGCGGGCCGAGCAGCTGTTCGCGGTGTCGGCACCGGTCGAGGGTGCCGACAACGTCGTCCTCGACGGCACCTTTGCATCGCGCGCGTTCGAAGGGCCGTACAGCCAGGCCCCGACCTGGCGCGACGGCCTCGTGCAGTACGCGGCGTCGCTGGGGCGGGACGTGGCGGAGGTCTACTTCTTCTACACGACCTGCCCGAAGTGCGCCCGCCACTACGGAAGCAACTTCGTGATCGTGCTGGGACGGCTCGTCTGAACTGCGCCGCGCCGCGACTGACCTCGTACGGCGTGCCGCTCGTCAGTCGGTGGCGGTGCTGCGCGGGGCTCCGTACACGAGGGACTGGTAGTCGGGGTGCTTGCCGATCCAGCCGGAGATGAACGGGCAGAGCGGCAGCACCTGGCGCTCGCCGGCGTCGCGGACGTCGTCGAGCGCGGCGCGCGCGAGGGCTGAGCCGATGCCCTGGCCCTCGAACGCCGGCAGCACCTCGGTGTGGGTGAAGACCACGAGGGCGTCGGTGAGCTGGTACTCCGCGAAGCCCGCGAGCACGCCGTCGACGCGCGCCTCGTAGCGCGCGGATCCGTCGTTGCGCGTGACCTCGACCGTCATGACGTTCCTCCCCTGAGCGGGTGCGACGCCGGTGCAACCACGTCACCACCGCCCGTATGCCCGGCGTCAGGCGCGGGGGAGGGTGCCGGGGGTGAGCAGCGCGGCAGTGGCCATGCGGGTGAGGAGTTCGGCCATCTCGGCGCGGTCGATGCGGGCGCTGTGCGGTGTGGAGTTGATGAGGCCGAACGTCGCGTGCGCTGCCGACCGGGCGTGCTGCTCGTCGGTGCCGGGCACGGCGTCGCGGATCGCGCCGACCCAGATCTCGACGTACGCCCGCTGCAGCCGGCGCACCTCGCGCTGGTCGTCCTCGCCGAGGCTCGCGATGTCGCGGTTGTAGACGGTGATGAGCGCGGGCTGGCTGAGCGCGAACTCCACGTGCGCCTCGATGAGCGAGGGCAGCAGGTCGGACGGCGAGGCTGCGGCCCGGCGCCGCTGCGACCCCTCGGTGAGCAGCGAGCGGCTGATCCCGAGCAGCATCTCGCCGAGCACGGCGTCCTTGCTGGGGAAGTGGCGGTAGAGCGCGGGGCCGCTGATGCCGACGGCCGCGCCGATGTCGTTGATCGAGACGCCGTTGAAGCCGCGGTGGGCGAAGAGCTCGGCTGCCGTGGCGAGGATCTGCTCGCGGCGCGTGCCGGGCACGGCCGCATCCGGGGCCACGGGCGTCGTCGTCACGTCGGCCAGGATAGACAGGCGCTGTTAACGTCTGATCACCGCACACTCCACCGATGCCCAGACCGATGCCGAGGTCGCTCCTATGCGTGAGCCGCAGGTCGTCCCTCTCGACGGTCTGCCCGCGCGCGTCACTGTCTACGAGGTGGGCCCGCGCGACGGGCTGCAGAACGAGAAGGCGATCGTGCCCGTCGAGGTGAAGGCGGAGTTCGTGCGCCGCCTGGTCGCCTCCGGTCTCACCGCGGTCGAGACCACGAGCTTCGTGCACCCGACCTGGGTGCCGCAGCTGGCCGACGCCGAGGCCCTGCTCGCTGCGCTGCCGGCGTACGACGGGGTGCGCATGCCGGTGCTCGTGCCGAACGAGCGCGGTCTCGTACGTGCCCTCGACGCCGGCGTGCGCGAGATCGCGGTGTTCGGCAGCGCGACCGAGACGTTCGCGCGGCGCAACCTCAACCGCACGGTGGCCGAGCAGTACGAGATGTTCGCGCCCGTGGTGGCGGCGTACCGCGAGCGCGACCTGCCGGTGCGCGCGTACGTGTCGATGTGCTTCGGCGACCCGTGGGAGGGCGACGTCCCGGTGCCGCAGGTGGTCGAGGTCTGCGCGCGGATGATGGCGCTCGGCGCCACCGAGCTGAGCCTCGGCGACACCATCGGCGTCGCGAACCCGGGGCACACCCGCGCGCTGCTGACGGCGCTCGCCGAGGCCGGAGTCGACCTCGGCGCGGTGTCGGTGCACTTCCACGACACGTACGGCCAGGCGCTCGCGAACACGCTTGAGGCGCTGCGCTGCGGCGTCACCTCGGTCGACTCCTCGGCCGGCGGCCTGGGCGGCTGCCCGTACGCCGAGAGCGCGACCGGCAACCTCGCCACCGAGGACCTCGTGTGGATGCTGCACGGCCTCGGGATCGAGACCGGCGTCGACCTGCCGGCGCTGGTGGCGACCAGCGTCTGGATGGCGGAGCAGCTCGGCCGCCCGAGCCCCAGCCGCACCGTCGCCGCCCTCGCCCCGCGCGGCTGAGCCACCTCCACGACGTACGGCGGGAGCGGCATCGGGCGGGCGATAGGCTCCGCGACGTGAGCAGCGCCGTCGCACCGACCCCTGAGTACGAGCTCCCCGAGGGCTACACGCACATCTACTCGGGCAAGGTCCGCGACCTCTACAAGACGCCGGACGACCGGCTGCTGTTCGTGGCGTCCGACCGCATCTCGGCGTACGACTGGGTGCTGCCCACGCCGATCCCGGACAAGGGCCGCATCCTCACGGCGATGTCGATCTGGTGGTTCGACCGCCTCAGCGACCTCGTGCCCAACCACGTGATCACCACCAACGTGCCCGACTCCGTGGCCCGCCGCGCGATGGTGTGCCACCGCCTCGACATGTTCCCGGTCGAGTGCGTGGCGCGCGGCTACCTCACCGGCAGCGGCCTCACGGAGTACCAGGCGCAGAAGTCGGTGTGCGGCGTCAACCTGCCGCCGGGGCTGAAGGACGGCTCGAAGCTGCCCAAAACGATCTTCACGCCGGCCACCAAGGCCGAGCTCGGCGAGCACGACGAGAACGTCACCTTCGACGAGGTCGTGGCGGCCATCGGCCAGGACGAGGCGCAGCAGCTGCGCCGTCTCACCACGCTCGTCTACGACCGCGCGGCGTCCATCGCCGCCGAGCGCGGCCTGATCCTCGCCGACACCAAGCTCGAGTTCGGCTCGCGCCCCGACGGCACCATCGTGCTCGCCGACGAGGTGCTCACCCCCGACTCGAGCCGCTACTGGCCCGCCGACGAGTGGGAGCCGGGGCACGCGCAGCCGTCGTTCGACAAGCAGTACGTGCGCGACTGGCTCACGTCGCCCGCCTCGGGCTGGGACCGCCACTCCGGCGAGGCGCCCCCGGCGCTCCCGGACGACGTCGTCGAGAAGACGCGCGCCAAGTACGTCGAGGCCTACGAGCGCCTCACCGGCAAGCGCTTCGCCTGACCCCTCCCGCCGAGACCGATCAACCCGTTGCTTCCGGTCCTGGTAAGCGACGGGATGATCAGTGTGAGCGCTCGGGGTTTCGATAGGGCGGTGGCCGACTTTCGGTGCGGCTGCTGGGTTCTTTCGATTCGTCGAGGGTGCGCTTTCGATCGGACGAGAGCTGGGCCGACGTACTCCGCAGCCGCGGATCACGGCCTAGGGTGGACCCATGACGTGGGTTGTGACAGGCGGCGCTGGGTACATCGGATCGCACGTGGTGCGGGCTTTCGCGGACGAGGGCATCGACACGATCGTGCTCGACGACATGAACAGCGGGCGCGCGTCGTTCGTGCCGTCCGGTGTGGAGATCGTCAACGGCTCGATCACCGACCCCGTGCTGATGGCGGGTGTCCTCGGCCGTGAGGGCATCGAGGGCGTGGTGCACGTGGCCGCGCTGAAGTACGCCGGTGTCAGCGTGCGCGAGCCGCTCGACTCCTTCCGCGTCAACGTCGAGGGCACGCGCGTGCTGCTGCAGGCCTGCCTCGACTCCGGTGTGCGCAACGTCGTGTTCTCGAGCAGCGCCGCGGTGTTCGGCACGCCCGACACCGACCTCGTCACCGAGGAGACCCCGAAGAACCCCGAGTCGCCGTACGGCGAGAGCAAGCTCATCGGCGAGTGGATGCTGCGCGACGTCGCGCGCGCCGCCGAGCTCAACGGCGAGCCGCCGTTCCGCCACACCAGCCTGCGCTACTTCAACGTCGTCGGGTCCGGCGTCCCCACGGTGTACGACGCCAGCCCGCACAACCTGTTCCCGATCCTGCTGGCTGCCGTCACCGAGGGCCGCACGCCGACCGTCTTCGGCGAGGACTACAACACCCCGGACGGCTCCTGCGTCCGCGACTACATCCACGTGAGCGACGTCGCCTCGGCCCACGTGGCCGCCGCCCGGGCGCTCGCCGCCGGTTCGCCCGTGTCGCCGGCGTACAACCTCGGGCGCGGCGAGGGCGTCAGCGTCAAGGAGATCATCGGCGCGGTGGCCGACGTGATCGGCCGCCCGGTGCCGTACGACGTCGGCGCGCGCCGCCCCGGCGACCCCGACCGCATCGTGACCTCGGGCGCCAAGGCCGAGGCCGAGCTCGGCTGGCAGGCCACCCGCGACCTGCGCGAGATGGTCGCGAGCGCCTGGGAGGCCTGGAACCTGGCCGCCGCCGAGGGCACCGCCCGCCTCGGCTAGTTGTACTGCCCGGGCAGGTTGGTGCAGGGCGACGCACGTGTGATGTGTGCTTGATCGGAGAAGGACCGCCTGGCGTAGCTACTGCGCGCGACAGGCGGAGGGTGCGCGGCCGGACATCGCGATCCTCGACGTCCGGCCCCCCGACCTCACGGCTTGAGAGGTCGTGCAGCGCACGGTGACCTCGTGCCCGGGAACGCGGATCGTCCTGCTTACGGCGCATGCGGACGGTGCCGCTGCCCATCTCGCTCCCACAGTGCGTGCAGCGTTCGCGGGTCGCCCTACTGATGCGCCGGAGTTCATGGGTAGCACCCACGGCCCAGAGCCGACGACGACGTTGACACTGCGCCCGCGAGAGGTTCTTCGCCCTGTCGCCGCTGGCGAGACCAATCGCGAGATCGCGGCTGCCCGGGGGCTCACCACGATCACGATGAAGTCCTTCTGGCAGGAGGTGCTGCAGAAGCTCGGTGCCAGTGAGTGAGCAGAAGCCCTCCGCGCCACCCAGCAGCATGGCCTCCCTCCGCAGTGGAGCTGCGAGCCGCGGCCTTCGGCGCCCCCCGCACAGGGTAGGTGCGCGGCCTTCCCGGCCCGGATGGCTCCGCTCACCCGCGACCCTTCGCCGACCCGCGGGTCTGACGGATGTGACGGGATCTTGACCGCCGCGGGCTGCTCACCTATGGTTCTTCATAACAGAAGTAGTTCTGCTAGAGAGAACTATGGCGAGAGCGTCGCGGAGAGGCATACAGATGAGGTTCTCGGTCTTCCTGACCTGGCACGAGCTCGATCCAGCCTCGAATGGCGAGACGAACTACGCGGATCACCTGGCGCAGGCGAAGCTGGCGGACAGCCTCGGCTACGACGGCATCTCCATGCCCGAGCATCCGCTCGTCCACATCGTCAAGTCCCCGAACGCACTCATCAACGCAGTCGGGATCGGGCAGCACGTCCGGTGCGACGTCGCGGTCCACGTCCTGGTCCTGCCGCTCCACCATCCCCTCCAGCTGGCTGGGGACGTCGCCGCTGCCGACCATGCGCTGGACGGAAGGCTCGTGCTCGGCGTGGGTCGAGGTGCCTACAGGTACGAGTTCGACCGGTTCGGCGTCGACTTCAACTCCTCTCGCGGTCGCTTCCTCGAGTCGCTGAACATCCTGGAGAAGATCTGGGAGCACCCCGACGGCGCTGTCTCGTACGACGGTGAGTTCTGGTCCTTCGACGACACCTACGTGTGGCCGCGCCCCATCTCGGAGCCACGTCCACCGATCTGGATCGCCGGTCAGACCGCTGCCACGATCGAGTGGGCCGTCGACAATGGCTACAACGTTCTGAACGCCCTGATGCGTCGGCAGGACGCGATCGCGGAGGACGTGGCGGGTACCTTCCACAACCGGCGCGAGATGAACGGGCTGTCCAGGGACGAGGTCCAGCTCGGCATCTCCAGGCCCACCTTCATCACCAAGGACCCGGACCGCATCCGGAGGCGGATCGAGGAGGCGGGAACGCTCCACCAGATCCACACCCACATGCACAACTTCACCGAGAATGCCGATCCGCGCTCCTACGTGGCGCCTAAGCCCGTGCCCGACATGCCGACCGCCGAGGACATTCGCACGGGCATGCTCCTGGGTTCTGGCGAGCAGATCCTCGAGCGCATCGAGCGCTATCACGAGCTGGGGATCGATGAGATCCACCTGGGTATGGGCTTCGGAGCGCCTCAGGCGGAGATCCTTGATTCCATCCAGGAATTCGCCGAGGACGTGATGGCTCCCTACCGGCGCAACCACGGGATTCCGGGCCCGGCGCCGCTGAGCGCTGTTGCTCGCGAGTCAGGTCGGGCCATGTCCACAGCCTTGGCACGCGAGATCATCTCGCTGCGCGCGGCCGAGCGGGGCACGGAGGCTGTGGCGACTGTCCGTGAGCCGGAGGCGTCCTTCGTCACCTCGAAGGCCTGGTTCAAGCTCCGCCTGCACAGCCGTGGTTCCGGACCCGCTCTCATGATTGTCCCGGATACCGGCCAGCAGGCGCGCGACGTCGAGGAGCTGGCGTCGCTTCTCGCTCAGGACCACAGGGTCTACGTCCTGGAGAGGCGTGGCCGAGGAGACAGCGAGGACGAAGCCACGACGTACGGACTCACGCGCGAGGCTGAGACGGATCTCGTCCAGACTCTCAACGCCTTGACCGAACCTGTGACGGTCATCGGGTTGGGCTACGGCGGCGCCTTGGCACTGCGCGCGTCGACGCTCACGCAGACGCCGATGAAGGGTCTCATCTTGTGGGACGGCGGATTCGAGCTGGACTCCGAGGCGAAGGCGCGGGTCGTGGCCGGCACCGAGCGTGTCGAGGCTGCCGTCGCAACGGGGGATACGCGGCTGGCCTATGAGGGCTACGTGATCCACCGCTCGCCGACGGCCCTGAGCATGGGTTCGCCTGACGCCCGTACGTCACGCACCATCGGCAGGGAACTGAGGGAGCTCGCCCTCTACTCCCCGCTCGACACGCAGGTCGCCAGGCTCAGGATGCCCATCGTGAGCATCGAGCGCGACGCCTCGCTCGCGGATGAGCATCGACGGGTTCTTCCCGACGCTCGCTTCGAGGTCATGACGAGCGATCACGCGGACCTCACTGCCTGCATCTCTGAACTGGCCCACGTGGTGAAGGCTCCCGACCTGGTCGGAGGGAACCGGTGATGCCCCAGACCGCACAGGTGGCCGACCTGGACGCGACGCGCCTCCGCGAGGTGTCCGCGGATGCGTACCGAGAAGTCATGGCCACCGTGCCCACGGCTATCTCGGTTCTAGCCGCTCGAACCCCTGAGGGGCGGCCAGTGGGCCTGCTGATTCAGGCAGTGGTGAGCTTGTCGGCCGACCCGCCACGGATCCTCGTCAGTGTCTCGGAGTCCTCCAGGACGCTGCCTCATCTGCTCCGCTGCGGCTTCTTCAGCGTCAACGTCCTGTCCCATGACGGGCTCGAGCTGTCCTCGCGCTTCGCCTCGAGGGCCGAGGACAAGTTCGCTGGTGTCGGCTGGGGGTCCAGCGGGCCGGGGCATGATGTGCCGATCCTCACCGATGGCGTGTCAGCCAGCATCGTGTGCGCCATCGAGGAGGTCCTGCCGCGTCATGATCATTCGATCATCATCGGGCAGGTCCTGGAGGCGCAGGGGTCGGAGAGAGAACCGCTCCTGTACCACGCCCGCGGGTTCCGTCAGTTGGCATCGCGCAGTAGCGGCTGATCGGGCTCCGGCCGAGGCCCCGTGTTCACCCTGAGGGCGCCGCTGAGGCCCTTGCTGATTCCAGGGCCGTGCCGGCGGCAAACAGCGCACCTTCATGGAAGTAGTCGGCGACGAGCTGGATGCCCATGGGCAGGCCGCTCTCGTCGGATCCGAAGGGCACGGTCAATGCGGGGTGCCCAGTCAGGTTCCACGGTGAGCACAGGCGAACGTACCGATCGCGTATGCGACGGTCTGATGCCTTCTCAGTCATGAGCTCGAGCGTCGGGATCGCCGTGCTGGCCACAGTCGGCATGATGACGAAGTCGACGTTGGCCACAAGGGCGGAGAGCTCGGAGATGATCCTTCGACGTGACCTCTGCGCTCGCAGGTAGTCCACAGCAGAGATAGAGGCACCCTCGGCGAGGTAGTCGCGCACGGCCTTTCCGGCCTGGTCGACGAGGGCCTGCTTGTCCTGGTGGGCGGCCGCGGCCTCGCTTGCGACGATGATGAACCGAGTTGCGTCCACGCCCTCGAGAGCCACTTCGGGCAGGTCCACGAGTCGAGCTCCCCGATCCGCCAGGGCCTCGCCCGCCTGCCTCACCGCCTCGGCTATGGCAGGACTCACCCGTTCCGCGAACTGCCCCACGAGTATGGAGAAGCGCAGACCCTCGATCCCACGTGGGCTCGCGTAGCTCCTCGCGGCGATCACTTCGAACACGCGTCGGACGTCGTCCACAGTCCGCCCGATGGGGCCCACGGTGTCCATGCTCCAGGCCAGTGCGTGCACACCCTCCGTAGGAACCAGTCCGTACGTTCCTTTCAGGCCGACCACGCCACACAGCGCCGACGGGATGCGAATGGAGCCCCCGGTGTCGGTTCCCAGTGCCACCGGGACGTCCCCCAGCGCCACCGTGGCGGCAGAACCGCCGCTCGATCCCCCTGCGATGCACCCGACGGCCCGTGGATTGGCAATCGTCCCGAAGTCGGGATTCTCGCCAGTCACCGCAAGGGCGAGCTGGTCGAGATTCGTGCGGCCCATGGTGATCGCTCCTGCCTGGCGCAGCCTGCGGACAACCAGGGCATCGCGGCGGGCGAGTGGTTGCCCGGCCCGAACCCCGGCCGTGGTGGGGTAGCCGGCCTCGTCAATGAGGTCCTTGATGGCGACCGGCACGCCGTGCAGCGGCCGCTCAGGATCTCCGTTCTCGGCAATGCGAACCTGCCGCTCGATGACAGCGTCGTCGATGCTGGTGTAGTGATTCGAGTCCCGGTGGTCGGCCATCCGCTGCCTGGAGGTTGCGACGACGTCTCCCACCGACATCCGCCCTTCCCGGATCCAGGCGGTGATGTCACTGATGGACATCAGGGCTTCCCGTCCAGGGGCAGAAGCTGATGGCGGGTTCCTCGGGCACCGCGGCCCCGCGCAGGTCGCGGATGGCTCCTTGCGCGCTGCTGGCGTCCGGCCAAGCCCCGGCCACGTCGCCCTGATCGTCGGCCGTAGACCCGCTCACCACACCCCAACAGTAGCAGAAGCCGTTCTGGTAGGCGGAAACTGCGTTAGGCTGAAGCACGGACCAGGCGACGTGAGGAATCCCCCGAGTGGCACCCATACCCAGTGCATTTGCGATCTGCTCACGGGCAGTCTTCCCGATGACTGACCCGCTCGAAGTCCACGCCGGTGCCGTCGTGGTCGAGAACGGGCGGATCGTGTCGGTTGTTCGAGACCGGAGTCAGATCCCCGAGGGGCTGCGCGTCTTCGACGTGGGTGATCGGCCCGTGCTCCCCGGCTTCGTTGATCCGCACGTGCACGTCGAGATGTCGGCCACAGCGATCTTCGGCGCGGTTGACTGCCGCACCCCACCTTGCGCGTCTGTCGGCGACGTCCTCGACCAGCTGAGAAAGAACCAGGCGTTGCGCGAAGCACGTGGCGGATGGCTGATCGGCCAGGGGGTTCTCTACGCCTCCCGTCGCTTCGACGAGCGACGACTACCCACGATGACCGAGCTGGATTCGATCTCCGCGCAGTTCCCCATTGCTCTTCGGTTCGGCGCTCACGTCACTGTTGTCAACTCGCGGGGCATGGAGCTGGCGATGGAGGCTGGTCTCCCGGTGACCGGTGACGCCCACGTGTGCCTCGATTCCAGCGGCAAGGCCACCGGCGAACTGCATGAGCTCTTCTACGCCCTCCCGATCCCCTCCCTCACCGACGAGCAGTTGCGTGAGTCCGTCGCGGCAGTGGCACGAGAGCGGCTCACTGCCCACGGCGTGACCGCCATCGGTGAGATCACGAATACCGCTCGAGGCATGCGCATCATGAGCGATCTCGCAGGATCCGCCGATCTCCCTCAATCGGTTCAGGCGTACGTGTGGACCCCCGGCACCATGGACCTGTCGAATCTGCTCGCACCGGGGTTCCGTGAGTCCTACGACGGATCCGACTACCGCGTCGCCGGCATGAAGGTCTTCGTGGATGGGGGGTACTCGGCGCACGGCGCTGCCCTGTTGACGTCCTACGTGGGCAGCTCGTCCACCGGCCGTATGGGCTTCAGCGAAGCCCAGATGACGGAGCTGGTGAGTCGTGCGGATGCTGCTGGTCTCCAGATTGCCGCGCACGTCAACGGTGAGCGGGCGCAGCGCCTTGTGTGTGACTCGGTGGTTGCAGCGAGAGGCGGTGGGGCCGGCATTCCCGTGCGGCTCGAACACGCGGGCAACGTACTCACGGATCCCGAGACGGCGGAGTACTGGGCGCGAGCCGGCGCGGTCCCCATTGTGCAAGCGGGCTTCATCTGGTCGATGGGCTCGTTCATCGCGGAGTCCATCGGTGCTGAGTTCGGTCCGCGCCTCTTCCCCTTCCGCGAGTTGATCGACGCCGGGTGGCGGCTGGCGGGGAGCTCCGACGTCGCCGGCTCGGATATCCGGCTGTTCAACCCGATGGCCAACGTGATGTGCGCGACTCAGCGCGTCACGTGTGTGGGCGATCACCTCGCGCCCGAGCAGGAGGTGTCCGTGATGGAGGCGCTTGCCATGCACACGGTCTGGGCGGCGGAAGGCCTGGGAGTCGCGCATCGGATGGGTTCGTTGGCAGCAGGGCGCGAGGCGAACGTCGTCGTACTCGACCGTGACCCACGAGTGACGGATGGTGCTCTCCTCGGGGACATCGTGCCGTCAGCCGTACTCCAGCGGGGTTCCCTGGTGCACGGAAGCTTGGGCGAGTTGCCTGCGCAGCCGTAGGCCCGCCAGCCCATGCCGCCTCGACGGTGACCGGCGTCCGGTTCCAGGCCGCCTGGGGTCGGCTCGAGCGTTGCGATGCCTGGCGGGACAGACCCAGCTCCTGGGCGACATGTGACACCGGCTGCCCCTCGAACCGGATCCGCTGAACTCGCCGGCAACGGCCGTGGAACGTCAACCGGGTGTTGGCGTGGACCATCAGGGCCACCGTGCAGTGCGTGCCCTAGCCGTCAGCCACTGCATCGGAGGTCTTCGTTCTGATCGGGCGCTACGCCGTCACCAACCTGGTGGCCGGTCATGCCCAGGGCCGTCGCACTACATCGAGAAGCGCCCCAGCTGCTGCGCAGTGGACTTCAGTTCCTCCACGACGGACGGGATATCGGCTTGGTCGTAACGGGAGAGCGGCATTGAGACGCATACCGACGCGACCGGCTCGTGCTCGTTGGTTGCAGACCAGACAGGAACGGCGAGAGCACCGATACCGTCATCGCTCTGGCCGTAGTTCGTGGCATAGCCAGTCTTGCGAACAGCCGCGAGTTCGCCGATGAGGGTGTCGAAATCGGCCGCGGAGAGCCTGGCCGCGTCCGTGCGGCCAGCAGGCTGATACATCGCAGACACGGTGTCGGCGGGAAGAAAGGCCAAGATGGCCTTGCCGCCCGCGGTGATGTGGGCCGGGTAGTTGGCGCCCCTGAGGGTGCCAACCCGGAGGGCGCGTTGGACCTCGACACTCTCCACGAATGTCAGCGTCATGCCCCGTAGCACGCCCACGGCAACCGTTTCGTCGAGTTTCGCTGCCAAGGCCGCTAGATGCGGTCGCGCCCAGAGCCGCATATCGGAAAGATCGAGCAGGGAGACCCCGAGGTCGACCAAGGCCTCGCCAGGGCCGTAGGCCTTGCTCTCGACGTTCTGCGCGACGAACTTGTGGTGCTGCAGCATGGCAAGGAGCCGGTGGGCGGTGGACGGCGCTACGTCCAAGTACTTGGCGACTTGAGACACGCGCACGGTGCGCTCTGTCCGGAACATCAGCAGCAGCCGAAGCGCGTTGTCCACCGACTCGATCCGGTACTGCGGGCCCGCGTTGTCGCCCCTGGGTTCCACCACTTCTAGGCCCCCGTCCCTGTCGGCGCAGCCCCGTGGAGTGTGTCCGGGGCAGCACCGCGCCTTTTCTGCACGCTAGAACAATAGGGCACCTCGACGGGTCGAATGAGGAGCGCTGGGTTCGGAAGCGGAGTGCTGCCCGGATGGCGGCGATCCATCCGAGGGCCCGCCGCCAACATCGTTATGCGTCCGTTAACTAATATGTTACCGATCACATCTACATTGCACCCAGAGCCGTCCGCGGCAGAGGTTCTGGTCCCACATGGAGGCCCCGGCGACCGATCGGCCGGAGCCTGTTCGAGCAGTGATCCACGTGGCGTGCGGTCTCCACCGCGCTCCTTACCCCTCTCAAGGAGTACTAGCAGGATGCGAAACCCAGTTGGAAAGGCCCTGGCGGCGTGGGTCGTCGTTGCCAGCGTTCTGACGCTGTCTGCATGCGGTAGCAACGCTGCCAACAACTCGTCGTCCAGCAGCGCTGCGCCGAGTACGTCCGATTCGGCAACCGCCTCCGTGTCGTCTGACTGCCAGGTGGTGTTCGGGACGAACACCGAGCTGTCGGGCGACTACCAGGTCTACGGCGTGCCAGCCGCGCAAGGACTCGACGAGGCGGCCAAGGACATCAACGCCGCCGGTGGTGTCAAGGTCGGCGATCAGACCTGCGAGTTCGTCGCGGTCAACGTCGACAACAAGTCGGATCCGGCCGAGGTCCTGACCGCGTCCCAGAAGGTCGTGGATGCCAAGGCGCTCGCTGCGCTCGGCCCGGACTTCAGCGGTGACGTGGCCTACGAGACGTGGAAGAAGGCCGGCATCATCGACTGGGTCACGAGCTCGGACATGATCGAGCGGCTGCGAACCGATCCCGAGAACAGCCCGCTCATGCTGTCGCTGCTGGCCTTCCAGGACCTGCAGCACATCGCCTACATGGCGCAGGCCAAGGCAAGTGCGCCGGACATCAAGACGGTCGCGATGCTGCTGCCCAACGGCGCGGTCACGGATGCGTGGGTCGACGACTACACCAAGGGTGCCGAGGCGAACGGCATGCAGGTGGTCAACACCACCCTCTTCCCGCCGGATACCCAGGACTACTCGACCTTCCTGACCAAGGTGGCGGCGTCCAAGCCTGACCTGCTGATCGTCGGCACCTCCGCGGAGCAGTCGACCGGCATCATGTCGCAGGCTGTTCCGATGAACGTGGCGAAGTACTACATGAGCGAGACGGCCTCGGCGGAGTCGGTTGAAGCGCTCCCCGAGCTGGCGAGCGCCACCGTCTTCCTCCCGGCCTTCGCTCCGACGTTCTCGGCGTCAGCAACCCTGCCGACCGACGACGTGACGGCCATCTTCCCCGACGGGAAGGCACCCCTCGTGGCAGCCGCAGCCATCGTGCTCTACTACGCGGCCTGGCTGACCAAGCAGGCCGTTGAGACGGCCGGCAGCACGGACCCGCAGGCCGTCATGGATGCCCTCGTGGGCTCCAGCTACGACGGGCCCTTCGGCACGTGCAGCATCACCGAGGAGAAGTACATGAGTTGCCCGACCGTGTTCACGGTGCTGAAGGGTGGCGACGTGACCGTGTTCCAGTTCGCGGGCCCGTTCGAGACGGCTCCGATGGCCGTCTTTGACTGCGCCGACGCGACCTGCAAGGAGCGGTAGCACACGAGACAGAAGCCGTGGTGGGCGGGCCCTTGGGGTCCGCCCACCACGGCTTTCCGGGTGCGCGTCCTCGAGTCGTGCGCCAGGGCGCCGCGGGTTCTGACGCGGGGCGTCACCCTCCATCGGACCGGGGCGCTTCATCCAACTGCACGACCGCGAAGCCGGTCGCGACGGCCTTGAGCCGCAACGCGCCGTGGGACCTTGCCGTGGTCTCTCTCCCGGCTGGGAGGAACGGTCAGGAGTGTGCGCGCGCCGCCGCGAGTGCACGGCGGGCCTTCTGGAAGCGGTTGACCGAGTTCGAGGCCAGGACGCCTACCACTCGATCGTCGACTCGGGACTCGATGACGAACGCGCCGGTCGCCATCGACCCCTCGACGACCTCGTCCGTGTCGCCGCGAACGCCCGCGCATTGAAGGTGCATCGTGAACTGATCGGACCAGAAGTAGGGGATCGATCGAAACGGGCCCTCTTGGACCCCCAGCAGCGAGCGAGCGGCGTACTCCGACTGCTCAACCGCGTTGGTCCAGTGCTCGATGCGCATGGCTCGCCCGTACGCCGGATTCTGCCAGCGTGCCACATCCCCCGCGGCCACGACCCCGTCCGCACCGATGGCGCGGCACTCTTCGTCGCAGAGCACACCGTCGGAGATGTCCAGGCCTGATCCGGAGAGCCAACCCACCGCCGGCCTGACGCCGATCCCGACGACGACGAGATCAGCTGCGATGGTGTCGCCCCCGGACAGGGTCACTCCCGTCACGTCCGAGTCGCCCTCGATCGATGTCACGCTGGCGCCGAAGCGCGTGGCGACCCCGCGATCGCGGTGCTGCTGGAAGATGTACGAGGCGACCAGTCTCCCGACCTGCGGCTCCAAGGGCAGCGGACTGGAATCGATCAGCGTGACCTCCAGCCCCCGCTCCCGGCATACGGAGGCAATCTCCGAACCGATGAATCCGGCACCGATGACTGCGACCCGCGGCCGCCGCGAGATCCTCGCTAGCAGGAGGGATGCATCGTCCGCGCTCCGCAGGTAGCGCACGCCGGGAAGATCCGCCCCGGGGCACCGCAGCCGGATCACCTCTGTGCCTGTGGCGATCATGAGCCCATCGAAGGGAACCGACGTCCCTCCCTGCACGCGAACGCACCGGGCGGCAAGGTCCAGATCGGTCGCAGCTACGCCGAGATGTATCGCGGCATCCAAGTCCTCGAAGACGGGAAGGCGAGCCTGCTCGAGGGTCCATGTGGATGCGAGCACGGCCTTGGACAGCGGAGGCCGGTCGAACGGTGGGAACTGGGCTTCTGCCCCGATGAGGGTCATCCGTCCTTCAAACCCTTGGCGGCGGATCTCCTCCGCTCCCCGGAGGCCCGCCAATGACGCTCCGACGATGCAGATGCTCCTCATCATGAGCCAAGTGTATGTTACATGCTAATGATCGCAACCCCTCGACTCCGGCTTCCACACCGGAAGTTGTCGGCGGGTGATTGATGTCTAGTCGGTAACATGTAAGACTCCCGTCCGTCGGGGACCGAGCACCGCCCTGAAAGGAACTCGGAGTTGATGGCAACCATCCATGGGGCGTCGACGCGAGCCGTCGAGACGTCGGAAGCGATGGTCTCCTATCGGGATGTCGGCTCGGGACCCGTTCTTCTGCTTCTGCACGGAGGCGCGCCGGCGGCGACCGGCTGGGGGAACTTCGGCCGCAACGTCGCCGACTTGGCAGCTGACTTCCGTGTGATCACCCCAGACCAGCCGGGCTTCGGTGGATCGCGGTTGAACAGCGACAGCGGCCTCCCGTACCCGGTGGTCTCCGCACAGGCCATGATCGAGCTCCTCGACGTGCTCGGGATCGACAGAGCTCACGTCGTGGGTAATTCGAAAGGGGCGGCGGTCGCGTTGCAGATGGCCCTGCTCAAGCCCGACCTTGTGGATCGCCTCGTGCTCGTAACTCCTGCACTGGAGGGCTTCGCACCCCATGTGCTGGCCCCTGAAGCCGAGGGCGAGCGCCTGCTGCGCGACTACTATCCGGATCCGACCCTTGAACGGGCTCGCCACCTGGTCCGCTCTTTCGTGTTCGACCCTGATGAGATCCCCAACCTCGAGCAGGTGGTGGAGGCGCGCTACAACGCGACCCTGGACCAGCAGAGCGAAGCGGGCTATCTGCGGATGATGACCTCGACGGTTGCCGACAGCGACTCGCGCTCGGCGGTCGAGAAGGTTCGCAGCATCGAGAATCCGACGCTGCTCATGTGGGGGCGCGACGACAAGTTCTGCAACGTGGAGGACGCCTTTGCTTACCTGTCGGCCCTCCGCAACTCCGAACTCGTTGTCTTTCGCAGCACGGGGCACTGGCTCATGTTCGAGCGGTGCACCGAGTTCGCTGCCCACACCAAAGCGTTCCTCAGCCGATGAACGGTGCCGCGCGCGTACTCGTGGGGCCGCGTTCTTGCTCACGTTCGCAGACCCGACGGGAGCAGTGAGTTGAACGAGTTTCTCCAGTTCACTTTCAACGGGCTCGTGACCGGTGCCGTATACGTACTCGTTGGCGTTGGCTTGACGGTGGGTATCGGTGTCGCACGGTTCTTCAACTTCGCTCAAGGACAGCTGGTGGCCCTAGCGGCAATCATGGGGGCGGTACTCACTGCAGCAGGGATGCCCTACATCGTCATGGTCCCCTGCGTCCTCCTGACCGTCGCTCTGGTGGGGATGGGGATCCGCGAGAGCATCGTGCGGTTCGCTGGGACCGACAGCTTGGTCGTGTTCCTTGGCACGCTGGGCTTCGGCATCGTCCTGCAGTCCGCGATCGTCCTGCTCTGGGGCCCCGAGCAGCGACAGATCGCGAGCCCCTTCTCGGGCGTCGTCTACATCGGCGAACTGGTGCTTCCGGTCTCCAAGCTCATGCTGTTCGCCGTCACCATTCCTGCCGTCGCGGTCCTCTACTACGTACTGGCGAGGACGAAGGCAGGGCTTCGCCTGCGATCCTGCGCGGAGAACCCTGACGTCTCCTCCCTCTTGGGCGTCAATGTGGGTCGAACGATGCGCTCGGCTGTCGCCCTGGGCGCAGTGCTCGCAGCTCTTGCGGGGATTCTCATCGCGACCCTGTTCCCGTTCAGTCCGTTCAGCGGGGGGTCCTACCTCATCAAGGGCATCGCCGTTGCTCTGGCCGGCGGGCTGGGAAGCATCTCGGGTGCGGTGATCAGCGGTCTCGCCCTGGGACTCATCGAGACATATGCGACCGCGTACGGCGTCCCCCTCGGCTTCTACACATTCGGACCCGAGTGGCAGGACGGCTATGCCTTCGTCCTCATCATCGCTGTCCTGGCGCTTCGCCCACGTGGTCTCTTCAGGGGAACAGGCGATGTCGATGTCTAGCCGGGAGAGGGTCCTTCAGGCTCTGCCCCGGGTGGGTCTTGCCTTCCTGGCCATCACACCTGTCTTCGTGATTCCGCTCGGGGGTTTCTCGACTCCTTGGAACGCCACGAACACGGCGATGACAGTTGCCAGCATGGCAGCCATCTTCGGCACAGTCGCCGTGGCCACGGCGATGTTCGCCTTCCTCACGGGGCTTCCATCGATCGCACAGGCCGGTCTCTGGGGTGTGAGCGCCTACGCCGCGGGAATCTCCATGGACAGATTCGGACTCAACTTCTGGGCCAGCTTCCTTGTGGCTATTGCGGCTTCGGTCATCGTCGCGATACCGGCAGCGCTCGTGGCCCTTCGCACTCGCGGCAATGCGTTCCTCATCGTGACACTCGCCTTCAGCGAGTTCATCGTTCTGATTCTCGCCAACGCCGAGGGCCTGACCGGTGGCTTCTCGGGCTTGTCCTTCCTGGACAACCCGCCATCGATTGGCCCGTTGGACTTCTCCTCCCCGTTGAGTCAGTACTACGTGTACCTCGCCGTACTGGCCGTCGCGATCGGCGTGTACTGGATGGTGCGTCGTTCCAGCTTCGGTCAACGAGTGCAAGCCGTTCGAGACAACGAGAACCTCGCGAGCTCGGTGTCGATAGTCACGGGCTTGCACCGAGTCACGCTCTTCCTCCTCTCGGCGGCGGTCACGGGACTGGCGGGTCCGCTGATACTCCTTCAACAGCGCGTGATCACCCCCGGACTCTTCAGCACGGACGTCTTCCTGAGCGTCTACCTCATGATCATGCTCGGCGGCATCGCGACCATCGCGGGGCCCGCTGTCGGCGCCTGGGTGGTGCAGGGGCTTCCTGAGTGGATCGGCTCTGTCGCTGGCATTGGGCCGAACGCTCAGAGGCTCTTGTACGGCCTGCTCCTGCTCTTCTTCGTGCTGGTCGCTCGCAATGGCGTCATGGGCCAGTTGAGCATCCTCTATCGGACGCGAATCCTCGGAGTCCCGGCCTTGTCTTCCATCAGGACGACGCGGGACAGGGCGCCTCGGCTCCGCGATGCGCCGGCGCTCCCTCGGGCGGATCAACCGGCAGCTCCGGTTCTTGTCGGGAAGGACCTCCCGGAGGAGATCGTTCTTGACGTACGCAACCTCAGCCATAGCTTCGGAGCCAACCTGGTGCTCGACGACCTGTCGTTCGAGTTGAGGCGTGGCGAGATCCGAGGGTTGATCGGACCGAACGGGTCGGGCAAGACGACAACGCTCAACTTGATCAGCGGTTTCATCCCGTCGAACTCGGGGCAGGTGCTCTTCCGCGGATCCTCGATTGGCGGTCGGCGCTTGGAGAAGGTGTCCGGCATGGGTCTGGTCCGAACATTTCAGCAGCCGGAAGTGTTTCGCACATTCACGGCACGCCAGACGTGCGCGATGGTGATGAACTCGTTGGGATCACTGGGCGGAGGCCGCACATTCAATCCGGATCTTCCGGACGATCCTGAGTTCTACCTCGAGCTGTGCGCGCTCACTGAGGTTGCCGACGAGTTGCCCGGCAACCTCTCCTATGGGCACACGAGACTCCTTGGGGTTGCGGCCGCTCTTGCACGAAGGCCGCACGTTCTCCTGCTCGACGAACCCGCCGCAGGATTGAGCACCGTTGACCGCGGTCGGCTAGCCAACGCCATCCTCGGCGCTCGTGATGGAGGCGTCTCCGTCGTGATCGTCGATCACGACATGTCATTCCTACTCCCGCTGTGCCATCGTCTGACGGTCCTGGACTACGGGAGGAAGATCGCCGAAGGGGCCCCTGACGCGGTCACCGTGAATCCTGAGGTCATCGCGGCCTACTTGGGGTCGGGCTTTGCCCAGAAGTACGCAGACGAGCGTCGCACGGAGGAAGCCAATGACTGAGGAGTCAGAAGCTGGGCTCGGACTCGTGGTAGAGAACCTCGTGACTGGGTACGGCTCGATCGAGGTTCTCCATGGCGTATCCATCAACGTCGAACCGGGCAGTGCCGTTGCCATCGTCGGATCTAACGGAGCCGGCAAGTCGACCCTCTTGAGAGCCGTTTCGGGGCTCCTGCCCGTCCTGGCAGGCAGCATCACGTTGGGAAGCCACGACGTGAGCAGTCTCAGCCCTCACAAGATCGCACGTGCGGGGGTGGGCCACATCCCTGAAGGTCGCCAAGTACTCCAGAGGCTCACGGTCAGAGAGAATCTGATCCTCGGCGCGCAGGGCAGCGCCGACGCTCCCGAACGACTGGACGCGCTTCTCGAGACGTTTCCCGCCTTGCGGGACAAGCTCGGTCAGGTGGGTGGGCAGCTCTCGGGCGGACAGCAGCAGATGCTGGCTATAGCCCGGGCTCTCATGGCCAATCCTCGGCTGATCCTGCTCGATGAGCCAACGGTCGGACTGTCCCCGAAGCTCACCGATGAGCTCTACTACCTGCTCGCCCGCATCCGGCATGAGTGGAAGGCGACATTCGTTCTCGTCGAGCAGAACATCGCGCTGGCGGCTGACCTGACCGATCAGGCGATCCTTCTCCAGAGGGGCCGCGTGATCCGCACGGAGCCGTCGAAGAGCCTGATGCACGACGAGGACCTGCTGAAGGCCTACCTGACCTAGACGTCTCGGCAGGTCGCGTGGGTTGAAGGCGTGCCACGAGATCGTCCGGTCTTGGGAAGGGCCGAGCCCACGCCCGGGTGTACGACTGTCGCAGGGGCAGCTTCGTCACCGGGGTCTTCCGGTCTCGGCTCACGTTGCGCTGGCCCTTCCGGCAGTGCCGTCCAGTCTCGCCTCCCCCCCAGCCTGTCGTTAGTCTGTCTGGCATGGTTAGGCAGACGTCATCCTTGTCGCGCAACGTGGCACCTGCGCAACGTCTCGGGGCGCGGGTCTATGAGCAGGTGAAGTCGCAGATCCTCTCCGGCTACTACGCCCCCGGCGAGTGGCTCCCCGTCGACGATCTATGCCGCACGTTCGGAGTCAGCCGGCAGCCCGTGATGGAGTCCATGCGACGGCTCTCCGGCGACTGGCTCGTGCAGATCGTTCCCCAGGTCGGCTGCCGAGTGGCTCAGTACGACCAGCAAGCGTTGGTCGACTACATCAGGACCGTTGGCGACCTGGAGGGCGAGGTGGCTGCGTTGGCAGCGACGCGCCGCACCAGCGAGCAACTGGAAGACCTCGCGGCGATCACTCGCGAACTTCAAGAGGTCACCTCGTTCGGTGACGAGACGCGCCAGCTCACCCGCGACTACCACGGCCTGGTCCTGGAGATGGCTCATTCCGAAGTTCTGCAGCAGGTGTGCGAACAGCTCTGGGATCTCGGCGATTTCGCCTGGGGGATCATCCTCGCTAGTGGGACTCCGGCGCCGCACGCTGACGGTGAGGAACGGGACCACATCACCCGGCTGTCGGCGGCGATCGAGGCGCAGGACCCGGAGCTGGCCCGATCGGCGGCAAAGGAGTGGCTGATCGCCGACCTGGCGCCGTCGCCTCGGTAGCGCCCAGGGGTCCGCTCGACCACCGCGAGCATGGTGACATACTAGTATGTCACCATGCTGAGTCATCTTGATCTCCGCTCGCAGGCGGCTTCGGGGAGGTCGGCTTCCCTGCCGGGGCTTCGCGGTCACGGTGGACGCCTGATCGCGAGCGAGGAGACGGCCGCCATCGTCGAGCACGTCCGCGCCGGCGGACCAGGAGCCATGAGGTGGGGTTCGGGGCAGCTCGGCCCGTCCGACACGCGATACCAGGCGCTCGACCCCGACCTTGCGGCTCGGGCGCTGGCCTCGCTGCCGTCGCCTACTCAGGCTCGGATGGAAGGGCTGGCTGATCGGATTCGATCAGACTGCCTCCTCGCGGCGGGTCGGGAACGGGAGCACGAGCTGTCGCCCGGGGTCCGGGTGGTGCACCGCCGGGTGGCTGTCGATCGAGTCGGCCTGTACTTGCCGTCGGGGGGCTCGACGATCGGCGCGGTCTCCAGTCTCCTGTGGTACGCCTTCTGCGCGCGGGCCGCTGGTGTGCGATCGGTCGCCGTCGCGATCGATCCCCGGTCCCCTGAGTCCATGCACCAACTCGTGATGGCGGCCTGCCACATCGCGGGAGCGCACGAGGTCTACTCCGTCGGGGGCGCCGAGGCCATCGCCCTGCTCGCGTACGGTTCTGGAGGCTGCGACCCGGTCGATCTCATCGCTGGGCCGGATGACCAGGAAAGCCGGGAAGCGAAGTCCCTTGTTTCCCCGGACGTCGACGTTCTTCATGTGGCGAGGACCCGTGCCTTCGCCATCCTCGCCGATAGATGGGCGAACCCGAACCTGGTGGCGGCGGACATCGTCGACGTCGCCGAGGGGAGGTCGTGGCGCGACGTGTTCCTGGTGACTCCAGGTGAAGGATTCGCCGAGGACGTAGTTGTGGCGGTTCAAGCACGGCTTCGACTCGGTCAGACCCACGCTGACCACGGGGAAGCGGCTCGCGACCCCCTGGGAACCGTTGCTCTCGTTGATGACATGGAGCACGCGCTGGCCGTCGTCGATACCTGTGCTCCGATGGATGTGGCGATCCATTCGGCGTATGCCTGGTCCTACGCCGCGCGCATCAGGCGCGCCGAGACGGTGTACGTCGGGGCACATAGTCCCTTCGCTCTGCGAAGTCTCGGGCTGACGAGACCGCTGGTCTCCACGACTCCCCAGGGCACGTCGCGCCGGGAGGTCTCGCCGGGCGACTTCCTGCGCGACGCTCGAGTCGTCCACTGCACGAGGCAGGGGCTGGAGTCGCTGTCGGACGAGTGCGAGAGTGCGGCGCACGCCGACTCCGCGACACCGACGAGCGCCGCCGTCGCGGCCCGCTGGGAGACGTCGATCGCCCACTCACGGACGCATGATCGGGGCCGATGACGCGTCGCCGGCCCCGACGAAGCGGCGATGCGCTGCGCGCAACTGTGAAGATCCTCGCTCCTTCGCGGGTGTGATCGGCCCCGTAAGCCCTCCCATCGCGGTCGGCCGGGCTCCCCACTCGTGACGCGCTGATCGCAGAGGACCCGGCGACTGCCGCTGACGCCGTCTCCCATCCCGGAGGACGGCTCGACCGCAGGCTGGGCTGTGCATTGACACATGGCCTGTTACATGCCACAGTGCGAAATCGACACTGGAGGGTGATGTGAGTGGTTGAGGTACCTATGCCTGCGGCACGCGTTGTCGAGACGTCGGAGGCGGTGGTGTCCTATACGGATGTTGGCTCCGGTCCAGTCCTTCTGCTTCTGCATGGTGGCGGTCCCGGCGCGACAGGGCTGGGGAACTTCCGCGGCAACGTGGCCGACTTGGCCGACTCGTTCAGACTCCTCATCCCTGACCAGCCGGGCTTCGGTGCGTCAAGACTGAGCACGGACAGCGGCTTGCCTTACCCGGTGGTCTCGGCGAAGGCGATGATCGACCTGCTCGAGGCCCTCGGGATCGACCGAGCTCACGTGGTCGGCAACTCCATGGGTGGTGGAGTCGCCCTGCAGATGGCGCTCGCACGGCATGATCTCGTCGATCGGCTCGTCCTCATGGGCCCGTACCTGTGGGGCTTCGCACCTCAAGTTCTGTCCGCAGAGCCTGAGGGCGGGCCGCTGCTGAACAACTACTACCCGGACCCGACGCTGGAACGGGCCCGTCACTTGATCCGCACCTTCGTGTTCGACGCCGATCAGATCCCCAACCTGGAGGAACTGGTCCGCGCTCGATACGAGGCGACCCTGGACCCGCAGGTCGAGGCGGGGTACATGCGCATGGTGACCTCGACGTCCCCCGACCCCGACCCGCGCTCGGCGCTTGAGAAGGTGCGGAGCATCGACAACCAGACGTTGCTGTTGTGGGGCCGAGACGACAAGTTCTGCAACCTCGAGGACGCCTTCGCCTATCTGTCCGCCCTGCGGCACTCCGAACTCGTCGTGTTCCGCGACACCGGTCATTGGGTCATGGTGGAGCGCCGCACCGAGTTCGCGGCCCACATGAAGGCTTTCCTCAACCGATGAACCGCCTGTCCCGAGCACAGAAGTGTCGCCAACTGGAGGTGCCCCATGACCATGCTTGACCCCACCGTAGGCGAACGTCGCGGCGCCCGAGTAAGCAGAGATGTCTACACCAGCGACGAGATCTACCGCTTGGAGAAGGAGCGGGTGTTCGGCCGCACCTGGCACTTCGCCTGCCTGACAAGCGACCTCAAGAAGCCCGGTGACTTCTTCACGGTGACGGTCGCCGATCAGCCGCTCATCCTTCTTCGCGGCAACGATGATGTGATCCGGGCCTTCTTCAACGTGTGCACTCATCGAGCAGCAATCCTGACCGGACAGAAGTGCGGCAACTACGGCCGAGTGCTCAAGTGCATGTACCACGCGTGGGCGTTCAATCTCGAGGGAGAACTCGTCGGGGTGCCCTACGAGGAGGGCTACGGGCCTGACTTCGATCGCGGAGAGCTCGGCCTCGTCAGCGTCTCCGTGGACACCTTCTTCGATCTAGTCTTCGTCGCCATCAATCCCCGCGTTCCCTCGCTCGTCGACTATCTCGGGGAGATCGTCGACCACCTCGGCCCGTATGTTCAGGGCATCGAGGCGATCGGTAGGAACAGCTGGACGTATGAGGGCAACTGGAAGCTCTGGCACGAGAACTTCCGGGACAACTACCACCCCGAGTTCGCTCATCGCAACATCCACGACATCATCCCGCACTACGCCGACCGCGGCGGCAACTGGGCGCTTGAGCCGGCACACTCGGTGCTCCAATGGGTGGCCGAGGCGCCCAACGCCAAGGCCTACATCCGAAGCCTTCGCCGATACAGCGGAGTCGAGTTCGCGGAGAACGACACACCCAGCTTCTCGAATCCCGAAGGCTTCCATGAAGCCCCGCAGGAGGTGCTGGCCGTCTTCCCCAACCTCGACGTCCAACCTGGCCCGAAGACTCGCGGTCGGGGCATGAAGGCCGGCTACATCCAGACGGTGACTCCGCTGAGTCCATCCCGATCCCGGGTCGACATGGTCGTCTACTCGGCCGTCGACGATGATCCGGAGACGCGCGCGCGCAACCTCGAGAACCTCGCTGATTCGCAGGGCTCCTGGGGAAAGATCAGCGGGGACGACACCGAGGCCGCGCATCGCTGCCAGATGGGTGCGCAGGGAACCGGCACGCGGGAGAGCATCTTCACCCGTGGCGTCGCGCCCGGCAATGGCGGCCAAGACGCGGACCCGCGGGACGAATACTCCCTGCGCATCTTCTATCGCGCGTACGACGACTACCTCTCCGCGGAATAGCGGCTTTGGCACCTCTGCGCACTACGGAACAGGACGGCCGACACATGTCTGATACGCGCTCGACCTCGGCGGCTCTCCGGAGCGAGCTCGAGGATTTCTATGCGCACTACGCCGAGGCGATCGATCAGAAGCGCCCCAACGATTGGCTGAGCTTCTTCACGGATGAGGGAGTGAACGCGGCCGGCACGCACAACAACATCTCCACGACCGGTATGTGGTGGTACGTCGATCGGGGGCTTGTCGATCTACGGGAACGGGCGGCGTACACCAACGGCTACCACTGGCACAACCCGGCCAAGACACTCCACGTGATCACGAACATCCGTGGCCATGAGCGTGACGACGCGGTGATCGAAGCCTCGGCCTACTTCGTGATGTTCGTCGCGGATCGTTCACAGGAGTCCCAGCTCCATGTCTGCGGTCGGTATGAGGACATGCTTGTTCGCCAAGGTGGGCGCCTCGTGTTCCAGGAGCATCGGGTAGTCATCGATGCCGAGACGGTTCCCCAGAACATGGGCGTCCTCCTGTGAGGGCGGACGGCGCTCAGGCTGATAGCCCACGAGAGGTCGTGGCCTGTGGCTACATCGGGCTGTCGTGCAATGCGCTGCAGGATTGGCGCACCTTCGCCGCGGACCTCGGCATGCAGGTCAGCAGTGACTCGACCGAGACGAGACTCCTCCTTCGCGTGGACGAGAGGGCGTTCCGCGTAAGCGTCGAACCGGGTGAGGACGCCGTTCGCTACGTGGGCTGGGAAGTCGCCTCCGAGCAGGGCCTCGATCGGCTTGCGGTACGCCTGTCCGCAGCCGGGATCGAATGCACCGAGTCACCGGATCTGGCGATCGAGCGAGGAGTGGATCGCTTGATCCGCACGGCGGACCCCGGGGGCAATGTTCTTGAGTTCTTCGTTGGTGCGCGCATCGCCCGAGAGCCCTTCGTCTCCCCCACCGGGGCGGTGTTCGTGACGAGCCATCGAGGCCGAGGCGATCTCGGTTTCGGTCATGTGGTCGTGACCTTCGACGACTACGAGGCGGCGCGCCACTTCTACATCGATCTGCTCGGGTTCGATGTCAGCGACATCTGCCTGCTGGAGCAGCCGTGGCTGTTCACGCGCGTGAACCCGAGACACCATTCCCTTGCCTTCGGACACGTGCCGGGTCAGTCCGCCTATCACCACTTCATGCTCGAAGTGACAGACGAGGACACCGTCGGTCGTGCCCTTGATCGCTTCATGGATGCGGGAGCTCCGCTGACCGCCGGCCTGGGCCGTCACACCAATGACCTGATGCTCTCGTTCTACGTCCGCTCGCCGAGCGGCATCGAGGTCGAGTACGGCTGCCAGGGCCGGCTCATCGACGACAACGCCTGGTCCACTGCTACCTATGAATCCGACCGCATCTGGGGTCACCGTCGGCTGGGGGGCTGACTCGAGCACCGAGAGTGGTCGTCGGCTGCTTCAGGATCACCACAAGGAAGGCGAGAGAGTTGCGCGTATCGATAGACCTGACGAGATGTGCCGGGTACGGGAACTGCGTGGATGCCGCGGAAGCCGTGTTCGAGATGAGCGACGTCGACGACATCGCCGTTGTACTCCTGGCGGAGCCTGGGCCGGACCTGTGGGAGTCCGTGAGGAAGGCCGCGCGAGTGTGCCCCGCCAACGCCATCGTGATCGATGAGGCTGACGAGTAGCGAACGGGTGTCCACGTCCGGCCCGGCCACGCAACCTGTCTGAGGGATGTGAGATGACGCTGTCGGACGACTCGCCATACAGCGAAGAGGGCACGAGCCGCTCCGTCGACTGGAGGGGTTCGGTCCTTCACTACCACGACGTCGGCGAGGGGGAGCCCATCGTCTTCCTCCACTCCTGGGGGATCGGGACGACGGCCTGGATCACCTGGAGCAAGGTCCTGAGGACCCTTGCTCCCCGGTTCCGCTGCCTTCTCCTGGACCTGCCGAACTTCACCCGGTCGGGTCCGATCTTCTCTGAGGAGTCGCGATACGACCTGCAGGCGTCGA
This sequence comes from Longivirga aurantiaca, assembly GCF_042660085.1. Taxonomy (NCBI): domain Bacteria; kingdom Bacillati; phylum Actinomycetota; class Actinomycetes; order Sporichthyales; family Sporichthyaceae; genus Longivirga; species Longivirga aurantiaca. The sequence continues at coordinate 74,809 of NZ_JBHSTI010000002.1, forward strand.
GTGCGACAGCGCTCATGGACGCCCTCGGCCTAGAGCGCGCTCACATCGTCGGGAATTCGCAGGGTGCTCAGAGTGCGCTGCTACTGGCGACGAGATGGCCGCAGCGTGTGGACCGTCTGGTCGTCGGGGCGCATCACCTCGGAACGACCGGCGGCGAGTACCTTCTCGCGCTTGGCGAGGAGGAAGGGATTCGGCTCGGTCTTCGCGCGGAGGAGACTCCGACCCCCGACACCGTCCGTGCCTATCTTGAATGCCACCTTGATGACCATTCGTTGGTGACAGATGAGCTCATCGAGTATCTGCTGCACGCACACGTCGAGAATCCGGCCATCGGAGTCGCACGAGAGTCGATGCAGTACGGCGAACCGCATGACCTCACCGGCGACCTGATCAACCTGGCGATCCCTACGCTCGTGATCTGGGGGAGGAACGATCGCGTCTGCCATGTCGAGATCGGCATTCGGACGATGAACCTCATCCCCGACAGCCGCTTGATCGTGATGAAGTCAACCGGGCACTGGCCTCCGTTCGAGCGCCCGGCCGAGTATGCCGATCACGTCGGCACGTTCCTGCAGGGAAGCTGGTGAAGATCCCCGCTCAGGGGATCCCCGCTCACGGACCTGGCCGAGGACCCTGTGCGACCCATGCAGTGTCCTCGACGTCGCACGTGATCTACATCGGCGAGAGGGACCGTCTCTTTGCGCCGACGAGCCTCGGAGGTTCCCGTGCCTGACATGAGCATCATCGATCGTGAAGAACTTCTTCAGCGCGTTCTCCTAGCGGTGCTCTCGGTGGAACGGGTGGAGGACGGGCCCCTCGTGGCACCGGTCTGGTACGAGTACAGACCGACCGGGCAGTTCCTCCTTCTCGTCCCTTCATGGTCGCCCAAGGCCGCCCTCATGCGCCGGTGGGGACGTGCCTCCTTGTGCGTCTACCAGGATGGCGAGCCCCAGCGCTACGTGTCCGCCACGGGTTCCGTCGAGGTCCGCGAGCTGGACGAGGCCGAGTGCTACGCCGCGATGCTGTCCATGGCCGTTCGCTACGAGGGGCACGAGCGCGGTACGGAGGCTGCCGGGAGGCTGGCCCAGGATCCCGTGTCCCTGGTAACACTGACACCCCACCGCTGGCATGCCCAGGTGTTCTGAGTCGAGCAGCAGCGTGACTGGGACGAGCGGGTCGGCATGACGCGTAGTGCCCTCGACGACGTGCCCACCGGATTCGTCGGACTCCAACTCGCGATCCGAAGCATCCGCATGCGCCAACGGCGCGGCCGTCCAACGATCGTCAACAGGCAACACAGCCCTGGGAGGGATAGATGTCCACCAGCACCAAGCACGACGTCGTCGTGGTCGGAGCCGGTCTTGCCGGTCTGCGCGCCGCTCGCGACCTCGCGGATGCCGGACGCCGCGTGCTCGTACTCGAGGCGCGAGACCGTGTCGGCGGCCGCGGGTGGACGTCGGCCTTCCCAGGGATCAACATCTCGGTCGAGCTAGGTGGCTCCTTCTTCACCGAACACCATTCACTTGTCGCACAAGAGCTGAAGCGCTACGGCCTCGGCGTTCTCGAACAGATCGACCCGGTGTCGTCAACGCGCTGGCACACCGGAGGCCAACTGCGCCTCGACACGCCCTTCTCGGGCGACGACGCGGCAAGCGCGGCTGCCCTGCAGCGTATGAACGACGACGCTGCGGCTATGGCGTCCGGAACCCAAGACCCGCGCTTCGAGCTGTCTCTTGACGGCTACCTCGACGCGATCAACGCCCCAGAACCCATGCGTGACTTGGCCTACGGATGGTGGTCGATCACCGGCGGCGGCGACCCAGCCATCGGCTGCGTCAACGGCATCCTCGGTTCGATGATCTCCGAAGGACCGATTGGAGAACTGCAACCGAAACTCCCTTACGCACCCGACCCGGGGTGGAGCGCGCTCGCCCTGGCCATGGCCGCTACGGACGGCGTCGACCTCGAGTATGGCCAAGCGGTGTCGCAGGTGTTCCACGACGACGTCTCGGTGAGCGTGCGCACGGTGGACTCGACGTTCACCGCTGCGGCCGTCGTGATGGCGATCCCCGTGACCACCTACTCACGTGTTCGCTTCTCACCGTCGCTGCCCGATCGGCTCGAGGACGCGTTCGGCTGCAGCGCCGGCCAGGCGTTCAAGGTCTGGATGCTGACCCGCGGCGTCCCTCACCGGGCGCTGGCCTTCGGGCTCGGTCGTGGCCTCAACTTGCTCTACTGCGACCGAGTTGTTGGCGACAACACCCTGGTCCTCGGGATCGGGTGGCCGGTCCCCGGCTTCGATCCATCCCGACGAGAAGACCTTGAGTGCGGGCTCCAGCACTTCTTCCCGGAGTCCGAGCTGCTCGCGCACGTCACGCACGACTGGCTCACTGACCCAGCGAGTCTGGGCACCTGGGTCAACCCGATTGCCGGTCAGTCGCAGCGACTGACCCCCGCGGCCTGGGCGCCGACCGGGCGCCTCGCGTTCGCCTCCTCCGACTTCGCCGCCGAGCACTCCGGCTGGTTCGAGGGCGCACTGGTATCAGGCACGGCCGCCGCGCGCGCCATCCTGGAGCTCTGACGGCCCGTGGTGCCGATGACGCCCCACCGCTGGCATGCCCAGGTGCTCTGAGCCGGGCAGCGGTTCGATGGTGGTACTGAGCTTCGTGACGTCGGGAAGTTCGACGTGAGCGAGACGGCCTCAGCGGAGTACGTTCAGGCACATCCCGAGCCGGCTGACGAAGCCGGCTGTTGAGACTGCCGGCAGCACGGACCCGCAGGCCGTCACGGATGCCGTCGTGGGCGCCAGCTACCACGGGCCCTTCGGCACGTGCGGCATTACCAAGGAGAAGTTGATGAGTTGCCCGACCGTCCTCACGCTCGTGCAGGGCAGCAACGCGACAGTGTCCGCTGGCACCGGACCGCCTCTGGTTCGCGGACTTCACCTACGTCTCGACGTGGTCCTCGCACCTCAGAGCAGCGCCGCGGCCTTGGTGAGCACGACCCGCAGGATCTGCTCGATCTCGACGAAGTGCTCCTGGGTGCAGATCAGCGGGGGAGAGAGCTGGATGACCGGGTCGCCGCGGTCGTCGGCGCGGCAGTACAGACCCTCGGCGTAGAGCTGGTTGTAGACGAAGCCGTGAAGAATCCGCTCGCACTCCTCGTCGCTGAACGTCTCCTTGGTTGCCTTGTCCTTGACCAGCTCGATGCCGTAGAAGTAACCCTCGCCGCGGACGTCGCCGACGATCGGCAGGTCGAGAAGCCGCTCCAAGGTCGCCCGGAACGCGCCCTCGTTGCTGCGGACGTTCTCGAGGACGTGCTCGTTCTCGAACGCGTCGAGGTTGGCATTGGCGACGGCGGCTGAGACCGGGTGGCCGCCGAACGTATAGCCGTGGAGGAACGCGTTGCCGTCGCGCAGGAACGGCTCCATGAGCCGGTCGGTCGCGATCATCGCGCCGAGGGGGGCGTAGCCGGAGGTGATGCCCTTGGCGCAGGTGATGATGTCGGGCTGGTAGCCGTAGCGCTCGGCGCCGAACATGTAGCCGAGCCGGCCGAAGGCGCAGATGACCTCGTCGGAGACCAGCAGGACGTCGTACTCGTCGCAGATCTCGCGGACCCGCTCGAAGTAGCCGGGCGGCGGCGGGAAGCAGCCGCCGGCATTCTGCACCGGCTCGAGGAAGACGGCCGCGACGGTGTTGGGGCCCTCGTTCTGGATGGCTACCGCGATCTGGTCGGCGGCCCAGCGGCCGAAGGCCTTGAGGTCGTCGGCGCGCTCGGGGGCGCGGTAGAAGTTGGTGTTGGGGACGCGGAACGTCGAGGGCACCAAAGGCTCGAACTGCTGCTTGAGCCCCGGCAGGCCGGTGATGGAGAGCGCACCCTGAGTGGTCCCGTGGTAGGCGATGGACCGCGAGATCACCTTGTGCTTCATCGGCTTGCCGGTGAGCTTGAAATAGTTCTTGGCCAGCTTCCACGCGCTCTCGACGGCCTCGCTTCCGCCACTGGTGAAGAAGACCCGGTTGAGGTCACCCGGCGCGCTGCCGGCGATCCGCTCGGCGAGCGTGATCGCCTGCGGGTGGGCGTAGGACCACAGCGGCATGAAGGCCAGCTCCTTCGCCTGCTTGGCGGCCGCCTCTGCGAGGTCGGCGCGCCCGTGGCCGAGCTGGCTGGTGAACAGCCCGGCCAGCGCGTCGAGGTAGCGCTTCCCCTGGTCGTCGTAGATGTAGGCGCCCTCGCCCCGCACGATCACCGGGATGTCGGCGTCGGTGTGTCGGGCAAAGTGCATCCACAGGTGGGCGTGGGCCGACTTCTGGAGCTGGTCGTGGTCGTGGGTCATACTGGTATGTTACCTGCATGACCCGGGAAATGATGCAACTGGGAACTGTTGCCCACCTCGTCGGCGGCGACGCGGTTGACCTCGACGACCTGAAGGCCCGGGAGGGGGCCGACGTCGGCATCGTCGGGCGCCGCTGGTCGACGGCACTCCGCGCCGACCCCGCACACACTGCGGCCCTACGGCCATCCGGCAGACCTGCCGCCTGGCTCGGCTCGCTCTTCCGCTACTCGCCGGGGCTTTCCGACATCACCGCGTTCCTCGCCAACCAGGTCCGCAACGAGGCGCTGTCCGGCCTGGCGGCGAAGAAGGTCGGCAGCACCCACAACCCGGCCGGACCGGTGCTCGAGGGATTGCGATGAGCACCGTGATCCGCGCGGCGGCGGCGTTCGACGGCCACCGTCACCTCGGGCCCACTGACGTCCTGGTGGAGGGTGGCCGCATCACGGCGATGGGCCAGGAGCTGCAGGGCGACGTGGTGCTGGATGCGGCGTTCGTGAGCCCCGGCTTCACCGACGCCCACGTCCACCCCGTCCTCGGCGGGCTCGAGCGGGTGCGCTGCGACCTCGGGGGGATGTCGACCCTCGAGGAGTACCTCGCCGCGGTCAAGGCGTACGCCGACCGACACCCGGACGCGGAGTGGGTGCTCGGCGGGGGCTGGGCGATGCCGGCGTTCCCCGGGGGCACACCGCTGGCCGCCGACCTCGACTCGGTGGTGCCGGACCGGCCGGTCTACCTCCCCAACCGGGACCAGCACGGCGCCTGGGTCAACAGCCGGGCGCTCGCACTGGCCGGGATCGACCGGAACACCCCTGACCCGGCCGACGGCCGGATCGAGCGGGACGAGGCCGGAAACCCGAGCGGCACCCTGCACGAGGGCGCGACCACCCTGGTCGCGCGCCACCTCCCGGCGCCTACCGCCGAGGAGTACCGCCGCGCCCTGCTCGTCAGCCAGTCCCACCTGCACTCCCTTGGGGTCACGAGCTGGCAGGACGCCCTGGTCGGCTCCTACTTGGGGATGGCCGACCCGGGGCAGACCTACGTCGACGCCGCCCGCAGCGGCGAGCTGGTCTCCTACGTCGTCGGGGCGCTCTGGTGGGACCGGCGACGCGGGCTCGAGCAGATCGCGGACCTGGTCGCGCGGCGCGACGCACTGTCGGTGGGTCGCTTCCACCCGACGAGCATCAAGATCATGCAGGACGGCGTGGCCGAGAACGGGACCGCGGCGCTGCTTGAACCGTACTTCGACCGGTGCGGGCACCGCACGGGCAACGAGGGTCACTCGTTCCTCGACGCCGGGCTGCTCGCCGAGGCGGTGCCGGCGCTGGACGCGGAGGGGTTCCAGGTCCACGTCCACGCGATCGGTGACCGGGCCGTACGGGAGGCGCTGGACGCGATGGTCGGCACCGACCCGGCGCGTCGGCACCACATAGCCCACCTCCAGGTGGTGCACCCCGACGACATCCCCCGGTTCGCCGCGCTCGGCGTGGCCGCGAACTGCCAAGCCCTCTGGGCCAGCCTCGGCGACCAGATGGTCGACCTGGCGATCCCGGTGCTCGGCGAGCCCCGGGCCGGCTGGCAGTATCCGTTCGGCGACCTGCACCGCAGTGGCGCCCGGCTGGTGATGGGCAGCGACTGGCCGGTCAGCAGGGCGGACCCCCTGGCGGCGATCCACACCGCGGTCACCCGAACCCAGTACGGCAAGCCGGGCCGGCTCGGTGCGGACCCGTTCCTCGCCGAGCAGGCGATTCCCCTCGAGGTGGCGTTCGCGGCGTACACCTCCGGCAGCGCGTGGGCCCTGCACCGCGACGATGCCGGACGGCTCGCCCCGGGCGCGGTCGCCGACCTCGTCGTCCTCGACCGGGATCCGTTCGCTGGCCCGCCCGAGGAGGTCGGCGCCGCGCGCGTGGTGTCCACGTGGGTCGACGGAGGCCCCGTCTTCGGCGGCTGATGACGAGAACTGAACTTCGGGAACATGCTCGACGGTGAGCAGGCCGACGCGGTGTCCGGGGAGAACTGCGACGTTCATCGACCCACTGCGCCTCCGGCAGGACTCGCGCCGGGCACGACGGAAGACCCTTCCGTTCGGCAGTGACGGCGAACGCAAGCCCTCAGGGTTGAAGGGGCCGTCGCAAGCACCCTCGCGTTTCGAGGTCTCCGTCTGATCAAGCAGGCTCGACGCACGACCCGTAACCAACGTCTATGGTCAGTACCGCTAGACGTCGGAGAGCCGGGCCCCGATACGCAAAGCGACCTGGAAGTGATCAACGGCCCCAGCGCGCACGTACCCGCGAATCTGAGTGACCTCGAACCAATCGATGTGCTCGACGCTCTGGCACGCGCGCGCCACTGCGTTGCGTATCGCCTCGTCGGAACTCACGGTCGAGGTTCCAACAAAGTCACTCAGGACGTACGTGCGGTTCGCCATTCTCCCTCATATCCCGTGGGGACCACTCGGTGCCCGGGGCACACGCCGGTCGAATCGTCATACGGCTTCTGTGTCGCCTTCCCCCATGACCACGAAGTGGGACATGTGCCCGGAGCGCGGCGATGCACCGTGAGTGTGTGCCACCCCCGCGGGGGTGAAGACCGCGTCTCCCGGCTGAACGACGTACTCGGCGCCGTCCGACGTGACGAGCCCTTCGCCCGAGACGATCAGCAGCAGCTGGTCCATCGTGTGGATATGCGGGGTGGTGGTCGCGTTGTTGGCGAAGGTGACAAGGGAGACGCGCGTCCACTGTCCTTCCTGCCCGGAGACCAAGCGAAAGGCCTCGATCTCGCCGCTGAAGACGGGACCCGTGGGGTGCATCACCGGGATCTCACCCGGTCGATGAACAGTCATGCGGCGGGTCACCACGTCCTCCTCTCGTGCTCGACGCTCCAGCGCCGACATTTCCTATAGCAGAACATATTCTGTTGGAAAGAACCGTGTCAAGGAGCTTCCCGCGGCTGAACTGCTGCTCGACTCGGAGCCTCTGGGCATACGGCGCAGGGGTGACAGGTCACCGAGGCCACGGGTCTGCGGTCAGCCTGCGTGCAGCGTCAGCGCCGCGCTCGCGCCTCTCCTACTGAATGGCCATCGACAGGCAGCGCCGCCAGCAGGGCCAGCTGAAGGAACCGATCTCGATTGCCCGACGGGAGGTGGGTCGCTGCTCGCCCGGTCGGGGAGCGCGTCCGGCGCCGGATAGGATGCCGCGTACCGCCTGACCGAACCTCCCCCTGGAGCGCTCCGTGGCCCGCGTCGTCGTCGACGTCATGCTCAAGCCCGAGATCCTGGACCCCCAGGGCAAGGCCGTCGAAGGGGCGCTCGGACGCCTCGGGCTTCAGGGGGTGAGCTCGGTCCGCCAGGGCAAGACGTTCACCCTCGAGCTCGACGGCGACCTCGACGAGGCCCTCCTCGCGCAGGTGCACGAGCTCGCCGGCTCCCTGCTCTCGAACCCCGTGATCGAGGACTACGTCATCCGCGAGACCTCGGCATGAGGATCGGCGTCGTCACGTTCCCCGGGTCGCTCGACGACCAGGACGCGGCCCGCGCCGTCCGCATCGCCGGCGGCGAGGCCGTCACCCTCTGGCACGGTGACGCCGACCTGCACGGCGTCGACGCCGTGGTGCTCCCCGGCGGCTTCTCGTACGGCGACTACCTCCGCTGCGGCGCCATCGCGCGCTTCGCGCCTGTCATGGGCCCGCTGGTCGACGCAGCGAACGGCGGCCTCCCGGTGCTCGGCATCTGCAACGGCTTCCAGGTGCTGTGCGAGTCGCACCTGCTCCCCGGTGCCCTCGTGCGCAACGACCACCTGCACTTCATCTGCCGCGACCAGAAGCTGCGGATCGAGTCGACGAGCACCGCATGGACGTCGTCGTACGAGGTGGGCCAGGAGATCGTCGTCCCGCTGAAGAACGGCGAAGGCGGCTACGTGGCCGACGAGGCCACTCTCGACCTGCTCGAGGCCGAGGGCCGCGTCGTCGCGCGCTACCTCGACCTCAACCCGAACGGCAGCCGCCGCGACATCGCGGGCATCAGCAACGCGCGCGGCAACGTCGTCGGCCTCATGCCCCACCCGGAGCACGCCGTCGAGGCCCTCACCGGCCCGACCACCGACGGCCTGGGCTTCTTCACCTCGATTCTGAAGGGCCTCGTCGAGGCATCATGAGCCGTCACGCAGACACCGTCGCCGACGCGATCGCGCACCCCGAGCGCGAGCAGCCGTACGCCGAGCTGGGCCTCAAGCCCAACGAGTACGCCGACATCCGCGAGATCCTCGGCCGCCGCCCCACCAGCGGCGAGCTCGCGATGTACAGCGTCATGTGGAGCGAGCACTGCTCGTACAAGTCGAGCAAGGTGCACCTCAAGCAGTTCGGCGACAAGAAGCCCGAGACCGACACCCTGCTCGTGGGCATCGGCGAGAACGCCGGCGTCGTCGACATCGGCCAGGGCTGGGCCGTCACGTTCAAGGTCGAGTCGCACAACCACCCGTCGTACGTCGAGCCCTACCAGGGTGCGGCCACGGGCATCGGCGGCATCGTGCGCGACATCATCTCGATGGGCGCGCGCCCAATCGCGGTGATGGACCCGCTCCGCTTCGGCGCGGCCGACCACCCCGACACCCACCGCGTGCTGCCCGGCGTCGTCGCCGGCATCGGCGGCTACGGCAACTGCCTCGGCCTGCCCAACATCGGCGGCGAGGTCGTCTTCGACGACTGCTACCAGGGCAACCCGCTCGTCAACGCCCTCTGCGTCGGCAAGCTGCGGCACGAGGACATCCACCTCGCGAGCGCGCGCGGCGTGGGCAACCTCGTCGTGCTGTACGGCGCCAAGACCGGCGGCGACGGCATCGGCGGCGCCTCGATCCTCGCCTCGGAGACCTTCGAGGACGGCGGCCCCGCCAAGCGCCCCGCGGTGCAGGTCGGCGACCCGTTCATGGAGAAGCTGCTCATCGAGTGCACGCTCGAGGTGCTGCACGCCGGCCTCGTCGAGGGCATCCAGGACCTCGGCGCCGCGGGCATCTCGTGCGCGACGTCCGAGCTCGCCAGCAACGGCGAGGGCGGCATGCGCGTCGACCTCGACAAGGTGCCGCTGCGCGACCACACGCTCACTCCTGAGGAGATCCTCATGAGCGAGTCGCAGGAGCGCATGGCCGCGGTCGTCACGCCCGACAACCTCGAGGCCTTCCTCGCGATCTGCGCCAAGTGGGACGTCGACTGCGCCGTGATCGGCGAGGTCACCGACACCGGCCGGCTCGTGATCGAGTGGCACGGCGAGGTCATCGTCGACGTGCCGCCGCGCACTGTCGCCCACGACGGCCCCGTCTACGAGCGCCCCTACGCGCGGCCCTCGTGGCAGGACTCGCTGCAGGCAGCCGACCCGTCGTCGCTGGCGCGTCCGGCGTCCGCCGAGGAGATCCGCGAGACCGTGCTGCGCCTGGTGGGCTCGCCCAACCTCGCGAGCAAGACCTGGGTCACCGCGCAGTACGACCGCTACGTGCTCGGCAACACCGTGCTCGCGCAGCCCGAGGATGCCGGCGTGATCCGCGTCGACGAGGAGAGCGGCCTCGGCGTCGCGCTCTCGACCGACTGCAACGGCCGCTTCGCCAAGCTCGACCCGTACAACGGCGCGAAGCTCGCACTGGCCGAGGCCTACCGCAACGTCGCGGCCACCGGTGCCGTGCCGCTCGCGGTCACCAACTGCCTCAACTTCGGCTCGCCCGAGGACCCCGACGTCATGTGGCAGTTCAGCCAGGCCGTCACCGGCCTCGCCGACGGCTGCCTCGAGCTCGGCATCCCGGTCACCGGCGGCAACGTCAGCTTCTACAACCAGACCGGCGAGGTCGCGATCCACCCGACCCCCGTCGTCGGCGTGCTCGGCGTGATCCAGGACGTCGCCGCCCGTACGACGATGGCGTTCCGCACCGCCGGCGACGCGGTCCTCGTGCTGGGCGAGACGCGCGACGAGCTCGCGGGCTCGGAGTGGGCGCACGTGGTCCACGGCCACCTCGGCGGGCTGCCGCCGGTCGTCGACCTCGCAGCCGAGCGCGCGCTCGGCGAGGTGCTCGTGCAGGCCTCGACGTCGGGTCTCGCGACCGCGGCGCACGACGTCTCCGACGCCGGCATCGCGCAGGTGCTGGTCGAGATGGCGCTGCGCGAGGGCGTGGGCGCCACGGTCACGGTGCCCCAGGGCGTCGACCCGTTCGTGCTGCTGCTCTCGGAGTCCACCGCCCGTGCGGTGGTCACCGTGGCGGAGTCCGACGTCGACGCGCTCACGGCCCTGGCCGCCGCGCACGGCGTGCCGGTGACGCGCCTCGGCGTGGTCGGCGGCACCGACCTCGTGGTCGAGGGCGTGTACGGCGGAACGGCCGCCTGGCCGGTCGACGAGCTCCGCGCCACCGCCGACGCCACCTTCCCCGCCCTCTTCGCCTGACGCCCGCCCTCTGGTTCGTCGACTAGGCCGGCTCCGCGCGGTTCGCGGCGCGGAGCCGCCCCGGCCTTGGCAGGATGCGCCCATGGCCGACACCAGCGATGCCCCCGAGACGCCGAAGCCGCGTCGGACGCGTACGGCGAAGGCTGCCGAGCCCGGCGCCCCGGCGCCCGCACGGCGGCGTACGACCAAGGCGGCCGAGCAGCCCGCGCTCGTCGACCGCGGTGCGGCGTGGTGCGTGGTCGGCGCCGGGCCGCACGGGCTCTCGGCGCTCAAGGCGCTGCTGCAGAACGGCATCGACGCCGACGGCTACGAGCGCGAGTCCGACGTCGGCGGCAACTGGAACTACGGCGCGGAGAACTCGCGCGTGTACGAGTCGACCCACCTCATCTCGTCCAAGCCGTTCACGCAGTTCCCCGACTTCCCGATGCCCGACTCCTACCCCGACTATCCGAGCCACCGGCAGGTGAAGGAGTACTTCGGCCGGTACGCCGACCACTTCGGGCTGCGACGGCGCATCACGTTCGGGGCCGACGTCGTGCACGCGGTGCCGGTCGACGGCGGCGCGCGCTGGGACGTGACCGTGCGGTCCGGCGGCGTGGAGACGACGTACCGCTACGCAGGTCTCGTGGTCGGCAACGGCCACAACTGGAACCCGAAGATGCCGGAGTACGCAGGTCTCGACGAGTTCGCGGGCCAGGTGATCCACTCCGCCGACTACAAGGGCGCGGCGGTGCTGCGCGGCAAGCGGGTGCTCGTGGTCGGCGCGGGCAACACCGGGTGCGACGTCGCGGTGGAGAGCGCGCAGAACGCGGCGCACACGTTCCACTCGACGCGGCGCGGCTACTACTACAACCCGAAGTTCACGCTCGGGCGTCCGAGCGACCAGGTGGCCGACTCGCTGCTCGCGATGCGGCTGCCGCTGCCCGTGCGGCGCGCGCTGTTCGGCACGACGCTGAAGCTGGTCGTCGGCGACATCACGAAGTTCGGGCTGCAGAAGCCCGACCACAAGTTCTTCGAGACGCACCCGATCGTCAACCAGCAGCTCGTCTACTACGTCGGCCACGGCGACATCACGCCCAAGCGCGACATCGACCACTTCGACGCTGCCGGCGCGGTGTTCGCCGACGGCAGCCGCGCCGACGTCGACCTCGTCGTGTTCTGCACGGGCTACCTCGTGACGTTCCCGTTCCTCGAGCACCAGTGGCTCAACTGGCAGGGCGACCACCCTCAGCTCTTCCTGCAGATGTTCACGCCGGCGTACGACAACCTCATCGTGTCCGGGCTCATCCAGCCCGACTCCGGGCAGTGGACGCTCGCGCACTGGCAGGGCATCCTCGCCGCCCGCGTGGCCGAGGCCCTGGCGCTCAAACCCCAGGTGGCGCACCGGTTCCTGGCTCGTGCCAACGCCGAGGCCGGACGCCGCTTCAGCGCCGGCACCGAGTACAAGGAGTCGACCCGACACTACTTCGAGGTCGCCCACCAGGAGTACCTGCAGGCGCTGCAGGACGCCATCCACGAGCTCGAGGAGTCCGCATGAGCGCCCGTTCCCGCCGCGGCACGCTCGCGATGCGGCCGTGGGACTGGTCGTTCCCGTCGCGCCCGGTGAGCCACCGCGAGGTCGTGTCCGCGCTGCCCGCCGAGGACTCCGGGAGGCCGCCGCTGCTCATGGTGCACGGCGTCGCGCACGCCGCCTGGTGCTTCGAGGAGAACTGGCTGCCCGCGGCTGCCGAGCAGGGCTGGCCGTCGTACGCCGTGAGCCTGCGCGGGCATGGCGGCTCAGCCGGCGGCCGGCACCTCAAGCGCACGCTGACGCGCGACTACGTCCACGACGTCATGCAGACGATCACCGAGCTGCCCGAGCCGCCCGTGCTCATCGGTCACTCGATGGGCGCGGTCGTAGCGCAGCTCGTCGCCGAGCGCTACCCGCTGCGCGGCCTCGTGCTGCTGACGCCCGCCCCGCTGCACGCGGCGATCGGCGACCTGTGGGAGATCGCGAAGGACCGCCCGGTGGACGCGCTCGGCGCGGTGGTCGGCCGCACGCTCTCGATGGAGCCCGAGATCCTGTTCGAGGGCCTCGACGCCGAGACCGCGCGGCGCTACTCCGACCGCACCCAGACCGAGTCGCCCCTCGTGCAGTGGGAGCTGCTCGTGCCGCGGAAGGTCGGCCCGGTGCGCTGCCCCGTGCTCGTCGTGGGCACGCCGTCCGACCGGCTCGTCCGGCCGGCCGACGTGCAGCGCACCGCGGAGCTGTACGGCGTCGAGCCGCAGTGGTTCCCCGGGATGGGTCACGACGTCATGCTCGACCGCGGCTGGGACCGCGTGCTCGACGCCGTCCTCGCCTTCGCCGCCGACCTCCCCGCCTGGGGCCAGGCCCCCGCCCGCTGACACTGATCAGTGCGAGCGGGGTGGGTGGCCGGGCTGGGAGGATCGCGGCGTGACGACCATGACGCCCGCCGAGCTGCTCGCGGCCTGGGACGCCGGCGAGGCGCCGGAGCGCACGGTCGTGCGCTCGGTGGTCAAGGCCTCGCTCGCAGAGCTGGTCGAGAAGGCCCCGGGCCGGGCGGTCGAGGTGCGCATCCCGCCGCATGCCGCGGTGCAGGCAGTCGAGGGCGGTACCCACCGCCGGGGTACGCCGCCCGCGGTGGTCGAGTGCGATGCTCGCACCTGGCTCGAGCTCGCCACCGGCCGGCTCGGCTGGGCCGACGCGGTCGCCGACGGCCGCGTGCGCGCCAGCGGCGAGCGCTCCGACCTCTCCCACCTCCTGCCGCTGTAGCCGTCGCTCGGCCGTGTGGGTGCGGTAGACCGGCCAGGTGCGTGGCAACGTCGTACGGCGGGGGCGCAGCATCGGTGCGGGCGCACGACAACCCCGGCGCGGCCCGTGCCATGCCGGCGGCGGACAGGGAGGTCTCCCATGCTCGTGCTCGCCCGCAGCAACGGCCAGAGCGTCGTGCTCGACGACCGGATCGTCGTCACCGTCATCACCACGAGGACCGGCCTGGTGCGCCTCGGCATCGAGGCGCCTGACGGCGTCGGTGTGCGTCGGGGCGAGCTCGACCGGCACCAGCCCCAGCCGGGCGACCCCCGCCGCCGGGTCGGCCGCCCGGCGCCGCCCGCCCCCTGAATCGTCGCTGGAGAAGACTCGCGGCCCGTGGCCCGGCCTGCCAGGCTGACCCGTGTCCGCGGGGGCCGGGTGCTCGCCTGGAAGTCGTCCGTGTGTCCGGGAACTGCTGAATTCGCACGATTCGGTCACGATCGCGACGGATCCGGTGCCTGCCTGTCGATCTGACGACGGATACGTGGCTAAGGTTCGCCTCACACCGTGGGGCGCGGGCACGTCGTGCTCCCCGGTGCGCGCACCGGGGCGCCCCTCGGCTGCGCCGTACGCCGACGTGACGCGAGGACCAGCCCGCCCATGACCGAGACCACCGACGCACCGGCTGACGCGTCGCTGCCCGCGATCCGGCTGCGCAGTCTGCGCAAGACCTTCGGCGAGGTGGTGGCCGTCGACTCGGTCGACCTCGACATCGCCGACGGCGAGTTCCTCACGCTGCTCGGCCCGTCGGGCTCGGGCAAGACCACCGTCCTGCGCATGATCGCCGGCTTCGAACTCCCCACCGCGGGCACGGTGGAGCTGGCCGGCGTCGACGTGACGCAGAAGGCTCCGTTCGACCGTGACGTCAACACGGTCTTCCAGGACTACGCGCTCTTCCCGCACATGAGCGTCCAGGAGAACGTCGAGTACGGCCTGAAGGTCAAGAAGGTCCCCAAGGCGGAGCGCCGCCAACGCGCCGAGGAGGCGCTCGCGTCCGTCCGCCTCGAGGGGTACGGCGACCGCAAGCCGACCGCGATGTCCGGCGGCCAGCGCCAGCGTGTCGCCCTGGCCCGCGCGCTGGTCAACCGCCCCAAGGTCCTGCTGCTCGACGAGCCGCTCGGCGCCCTCGACCTCAAGCTCCGCGAGGAGATGCAGGTCGAGCTCAAGGCGATCCAGCGCGAGGTCGGCATCACGTTCGTGTTCGTGACGCACGACCAGGAAGAAGCGTTGACCATGTCCGACCGCATCGCGGTCTTCAACAACGGTGGCATCGAGCAGATCGGCACGCCGGCGGAGGTCTACGAGCACCCCGCCACCGAGTTCGTGGCGGGATTCGTGGGCACCTCCAACCTGCTGCGCGGCGAGGCGTCTCGCGCGGTCCTCGGTCACGACGGCGTCTTCAGCGTGCGTCCGGAGAAGATCCGTGTCGCCGAGCCCGGTGCCGTGGCGGGCGAGGGCGAGGACTCCGCTCTCGGCAGGGTGCGCGAGGTCGTGTACGTGGGCAGCGGAACGCGGTACGTCGTCGACCTCGAGGTGGGCGGGTCGCTCGTCGCCCTCGAGCAGAACCAGCGCTCGACGTCGATGGACGTCATGGGCATGCGCGGCAGGCAGGTCCGCCTGGTGTGGCGCAAGGAGCACGAGTACAGGGTCGGCTGACCCCCACAGGCTCGCGCGACCGATCGCATCGGTCGCACGGAGATCGGCACGCGGGACCTGTCCCGCGTGGGTAGACGGCTCGGCGGCTCTGCCGGGACGACCAGGGAGAGGGAGGTACGCAGGTGAAGAAGAGCCTGCTCAAGGTCGCAGCCATCGGCTCGGCCGTCGTCCTGCTCGCCGCATGCGGCAGCAGCGACAGTGGTTCCGGGGACGGCTCCGCCGCTCCCGGTGGCAGCGCTTACGCCGGTCCGGTCGGCGCAGGTGAGGGCACGCTGAACGTGCTCGCGTGGCCCGGGTACGCCGAGGACGGCTCGACCGACCCCGCCGTCGACTGGGTCAGCCCGTTCGAGGAGGCGACCGGCTGCCAGGTCAACGTCAAGGTCTTCGCGACCTCGAACGAGGCCTTCACGCTGTTCCAGTCCGGCCAGTACGACGTCGTCTCGGCGTCCGGCGACGCGTCGCTGCGCATGGTCTACGGCAACCTCGTCCAGCCGGTCAACACCGGCCTCGTCCCGAACTACGCCGACATCCTTCCCGAGCTGAAGAACCAGCCGTGGAACACCGTGGGCGAGACGAACTACGGCGTCCCCCACGGTCGCGGCGCCAACCTGCTGCTGTACCCGACCAAGGATTACCCGACCGCGCCCGACTCGTGGGCCGAGATGTTCGAGGCGGACTCGCCCCTCAAGGGCCAGGTCGCACCGTACGGCGACGCCATCTACATCGCCGACGCGGCCGTCTACCTGATGGCTACGCAGCCCGACCTCGGCATCAAGAACCCGTACGCGCTCGACCAGACCCAGTTCGACGCCGCCATCGCGCTGCTCGAGCAGCAGAAGCCGCTGGTCGCGTACTACTGGGGCGACCTGGTCAAGCAGGGCCAGGACATCGCCAACGGCACCGTGAAGCAGAGCCAGGGCTGGCAGCTCACGGCGAACTTCACCAACTCGAGCACGCCCGGCGCGGTCGGCTCGGTGAAGCCGAAGGAGGGCACCACCGGCTGGTCCGACACGTGGATGGTCAAGAAGGACACCAAGAGCATCAACTGCTCGTACCTCTGGCTCGACCACGTGGCCTCGCCCGAGGTCCAGGCTCAGATCGCCGAGTACTTCGGCGAGGCCCCGGCCAACATCAAGGCCTGCGACCTCACGAAGAACGCGAACCACTGCGAGGAGTTCCACGCCAGCGAGTCCGACTACTGGGACGACGTCTGGTACTGGACCACACCGACCGAGGCCTGCCTCGACGGCCGTACGGACGTCAAGTGCGTCACGTACGACGAGTGGGTCAAGGCGTGGTCGTCGCTGACGGCCGCCTGACCGGTTCGGTCTGACCGGGTCCGGGTGGCGCCACGGCGCCACCCGGACCAACCCAGGATCTGACCCACTGCCCGTGTCTCACGGACGACGAAGGAGTACCACCTCATGGCCAGCCAGACGGTGAGCCGGCCCGCGGCCGACGGCGGGCCGGGCCCGCTGCGCCGCGTGCAGTCCAGGCTGCACCGACGGCCCGGGCTGCGCGTGTCCGCGCTGCTCGCGCTGCCGATGACGTGGATGCTGCTGATCTACCTGATCCCGCTCGCCCTGATCTTCGTGACGGCGTTCTGGACGACGGACTCGTTCACAGGGCTGCTCCAGCGGTCGTTCTCGCTGGAGAACTTCCAGGACATCTTCACCGACCCGAACTACTACCTCATGGTCGTGCGCACGGTCGGGATCGCCGCCGCGGTCACGGTCCTCTGCGTGCTGATCGGCCTGCCCATGGCCTTCTTCATGGCGCGGGTCGCCTCGCCCCGCTGGCAGCCGGCGCTCGTCGCGCTCGTGCTCACGCCGCTGTGGGCGTCGTACCTGGTGAAGGTCTACGCCTGGCGCACGATCCTCGCGCCCGAGGGCCCGGCCGAGTCCTGGCTCGGTGCGAGCCCGGGATACGGCCTGCCCGCGGTGGCGCTCACGCTCACCTACCTGTGGCTGCCGTACATGATCCTGCCGATCTACGCGGGCCTCGCGAACATGCGCGGCTCCTTCCTGGATGCCGCCAGCGACCTCGGCGCCCGCCCCTGGCTGACGTTCCGCACCATCGTGCTGCCGATGGTGTGGCCGTCGGTCGTGGCCGGCTCGATCTTCACCTTCTCGCTGAGCCTCGGCGACTACATCACCGTGCAGCTGGTGGGTGGCTCGTCGCTCATGATCGGCAACGCGATCTACCAGAACTTCTCGGTCAGCCTGCCGTTCGCCGCCGCGCTCGCGACGATCCCCGTGATCGTGATGGTCGGCTACCTGCTCGCCGTGCGCCGCACCGGCGCGCTGGACAACCTCTAAGGCGGCCTGCGATGACTCTCTCGCGACCCGCGAAGTGGCTGCTCGGCGTGGCGATGCTCGTCGGCCTTGCCTTCGTCTATGTGCCCCTCGGCATCGTCGTCGTCAACTCGTTCAACACCAGCAAGCTCTTCGCCTGGCCGCCGCCCGGGTTCACCACCGAGTGGTGGACCGCTGCCTTCGCCAACGAGGGCGTGCGCTCGGCGTTCGTGACCTCGGTGATCGTCGCCGCGATCGCGACGATGGTCGGACTCGTGCTCGGCACCCTCACCGCGATGGCCGTGTCCCGCTACGACTTCTGGGGCCGGCACACCATCTCGCTGCTCTTCGTACTGCCTATCGCGCTGCCGGGCATCATCACCGGCATCGCGCTGAACAACGTCTTCACCACCTTCCTCGGCGGTCTGTCCTACGTGTCGTTGGTGATCGGGCACGCGACCTTCTGCGTCGTGGTGGTGCTGAACAACTCCGCCGCCCGTCTGCGGCGCGCCCTGGGGAACGTCGAGGAGGCGGCTCTCGACCTGGGAGCCACGCGCCTGCAGGCGTTCCGCGACATCACGTTCCCGGCGATGCGCTCTGCGCTCCTCGCCGGCGGGTTGCTCGCGTTCGGCCTGTCGTTCGACGAGATCATCGTGACGACGTTCACCGCTGGTCCCGGCCAGCAGACGTTGCCGCTCTGGATCTTCCAGAACCTCTTCCGCCCCAACAGCGCCCCGATCGTCAACGCGGTCGCGGCGATGCTCGTCCTCATCTCGATCGTGCCGGTGTACCTCGCCCAGCGGCTGTCCGGCGACGCCACGGGCGGCGGTCGCATCTAGTCCGCCCGGCTCCAGGGCAGGATGTGCGCATGCCCGACGACGAGTCCGTGCTCGACCGGCCGTGCGCACCGCTCGATGCCGTCGTCCGCTGGGGCGACGGACCCGACGACGTGGCCGACATCCGGTACGGCGACCCTGCGCGGCCGCTGGTCGTCCTGATCCACGGCGGGTTCTGGCGCCCGGCGTACGACCGGGTGCACGTGCGTGCCACGACCGAGGGCCTGAACGCGCAGGGGTGGACGGTCGCGGCACCGGAGTACCGCCGCGTGCCCGGCGACCCCGATGCCACGACGTCCGACGTCGCGTCCGCCCTCGTCGCGCTGCCGAGCCTCCTCGCCGACCACCACGACGGGCGCGTCGTCGTCCTCGGGCACTCGGCGGGGGGTCATCTCGCCCTCTGGGCGGCGGCCGCGGCGCCCGCGCCGGGCCTCGTCCTCACCGTCTCGCTCGGCGGAGTCGGCTCCCTCGTGCTGGCCGAGACGGACGGCCTCGGTTCGGGAGCGGTCGTGGCGTTCCTCGGCGGGCCGGCGGCGTCCCGACCCGATCTCGACCCGGCGCTGCTCCCGACCCCGTTCTCGCAGGTCAGGCTCGTGCACGGCGTCGAGGACGACATCGTGCCGGTCTCCCAGGCGCGCGCGTACGCCGCGGCCCACCGCCGGGCGCGCGTGGACGAGGTGCCCGGCTGCGGCCACTTCGGGGTGATCGATCCGATGGCAGATGCCTGGCACGCCGTGGTCGGTGCGGTCCGGGGTGCCCCGTAGACTGCACCCGTGCGGCGAGGCGACGGCAAGCTCAGCCACGACCTGCTCCCCGGTGAGAAGGGCCCCCAGGACGCCTGCGGCGTCTTCGGAGTCTGGGCCCCGGGCGAGGAGGTCGCGAAGCTCACCTATTTCGGGCTCTACGCCCTGCAGCACCGCGGGCAGGAGTCCGCCGGCATCGCGGTCAGCGACGGCACCCACATCCTCGTCTACAAGGACATGGGCCTCGTCTCGCAGGTGTTCACCGAGGCCAGCCTCGAGAGCCTGCAGGGCCACCTCGCGATCGGCCATACGCGCTACAGCACCACCGGCGCCTCGGTGTGGGAGAACGCGCAGCCGACGTTCCGTGCCACCGCCACCGGCCACATCGCCCTCGGCCACAACGGGAACCTGACCAACACGCACGAGCTCGCGCGTCGCGTGCGCGAGCGCGCCGACGAGAGCGGAGAGCTGTCGCTCGGCACGAGCCTCGGCAGCTCGTCCGACACCGACCTGCTCACCTCGCTGCTCGCCTCGCACCCCGACCTCTCGCTCGAGGCGGCGGCGATCGAGGAGCTGCCGCTGCTCAAGGGCGCGTTCTCGCTCGTCTTCATGGACGACACCACGCTGTACGCCGCCCGCGACCCGCAGGGCGTGCGCCCGCTCACCCTCGGCCGCCTCGAGCGCGGCTGGGTCGTCGCGTCCGAGACCGCCGCGCTCGACATCGTGGGCGCCTCGTTCGTCCGCGAGATCGAGCCGGGCGAGCTCATCGCCATCGACGAGCAGGGCCTGCGCTCGAGCAGGTTCGCCGAGGCCGAGCCCAAGGGCTGCCTCTTCGAGTTCGTCTACCTCGCGCGCCCCGACACCACCATCAGCGGCCGGTCGATCCACGGCGTCCGCGCCGAGGTCGGCCGTCAGCTCGCCCGCGAGTTCCCCGTCGTCGCCGACCTGGTCATCCCGGTGCCGGAGAGCGGCACCCCGGCGGCCGTCGGCTACGCCCAGGAGTCGGGCATCCCGTTCGCCCAGGGCCTGGTGAAGAACGCCTACGTCGGGCGCACGTTCATCCAGCCGTCGCAGACCCTGCGCCAGCTCGGCATCCGGCTCAAGCTCAACCCGCTGCGCGAGATCGTGCAGGGCAAGAAGCTCGTCGTCGTCGACGACTCCATCGTGCGCGGCAACACCCAGCGCGCGATCGTGCGGATGCTGCGCGAGGCCGGTGCGCTCGAGGTGCACGTGCGCATCTCGAGCCCGCCCGTGAAGTGGCCGTGCTTCTACGGCATCGACTTCGCCACGCGCGCCGAGCTCATCGCCAACGGCCTCGCGGTCGACGAGATCCGTACGGCGATCGGCGCCGACTCCCTCGGCTACGTCTCACTCGAGGGGCTCGTGCAGACCACCGGCGTCGCCATGGACCGCCTCTGCCGTGCCTGCTTCGACGGCGTCTACCCCATCGAGCTGCCCACGCCCGAGATGCTCGGCAAGCACCTGCTCGAGGGCCTCGACCAGCTCGAGTCCAAGGTGCTCGCGTCCGAGCAGGTCATCGAGGTCGAGGCGCACCCGCAGGTGGCGCTCGACGTCGGGGGCCTGACCACCCTCATCGGTGGCGGCGGCGCGGCCGACGCCCTCGACCGCCCGTGAGCGAGCTCGACCCGGTCGTCGCCGGGAACGTCGTCCGCACGTCCGCCGGCGCTCCGGCGACCTACGCCGCTGCCGGTGTCGACGTCGAGGCGGGCGAGCACGCCGTCGCCCTCATGAAGGCCTCGCTCGCCCGGGCCCAGCGCCCCGAGGTCGTCGGCGAGATGGGCGGGTTCGCCGGGCTCTTCGACGTCTCGCTCATCAAGAAGTACAACCGTCCGCTGCTCGCGACCTCCACCGACGGCGTGGGCACGAAGGTCGTCGTTGCCCAGCGCATGAACAAGCACGACACGATCGGCATCGACCTCGTCGCCATGGTCGTCGACGACCTGGTCGTGTGCGGCGCCGAGCCGCTGTTCATGACCGACTACATCGCGACCGGCAAGGTCGTGCCCGAGCGCATCGCCGCGATCGTGTCGGGCATCGCCGAGGGCTGCCGCCAGGCGGGCTGCGCGCTCGTCGGTGGCGAGACCGCCGAGCACCCGGGCCTGCTCGCACCCGACGAGTACGACGTCGCAGGCGCCGGCACCGGAGTGGTCGACGCCGACGACCTGCTCGGTCCCGACCGTGTGCGTGCGGGCGACGTCGCGATCGCCATGCGAGCGAGCGGGCTGCACTCGAACGGCTACTCCCTCGCCCGGCACGTGCTGCTGACCACCGGGGGTCTCGACCTGCACGCGCACATCGACGTCCTCGGCCGCACCCTCGGCGAGGAGATGCTCGAGCCGACGCGGATCTACTCGCTCGACGTGCTCGACCTCGCGCGGGCGGCCGACGTCGACGTCCACTCGGTGTCGCACGTGACGGGCGGCGGGCTCGCAGCCAACCTCGCCCGCGTGCTGCCCGCCGACATCCACGTGAGCATCGACCGCTCCACCTGGACGCCGCACCCGATCTTCACGCTCGTGGGCGAGATGGGCCGGGTCGCGCTGCCCGAGCTCGAGAAGACGTTCAACATGGGCGTCGGCATGATCGCGATGGTCGCGCCGTCGTCGGTCGACGCCGCGCTCGCCCGCCTCGCCGCCCGTGGCCTCGACGCCTGGGTTCTCGGCGAGGCGCGGGCGCGTGCCGAGGGCGAGACCGGCGACGCCGCCGCCAAGGGCGGCAACGGCGGCTCGGTCACCCTGACCGGCACCCACGCCCGCTGACCTTCTCGGCCCTGAGGGTCGATCACGGCAGTTGAACTGCGCTCGTTGACCCGCACTCGTGATCCTGGACGCGCTCGACCGCGCCCGGGTACGACGAAGGCGCCCGGCCCCGAGGGGGTGGGCGCCTTCGTGCGCAGGTGGGACGTCGCGGCTAGCGCGAGTCGTCGTCCTCGTCGTCCTCGATGTACTTCGAGTAGAGGTCGTCGTCGTCCTCGTCGTCGACCTCGGGCACGTGGGCGGGAGCCGCCGGGAGGTCGTGATGACCGCCCGCAAGCTCTGCCTGGAGCCGGTTGAGGTCGGGGTTGACCGACCCGTACTTCAGCTCGCGTGCGACCTTGGTCTGCTTGGCCTTGGCCCTGCCACGACCCATGGCGTGACCCCCTCTGGGGCTCAGTGCCCCGGATGCGACCGACATGACAGCCCACCGGGGTGGTGCCGCCAGTGGTTCGACTGCCCAGCATAGTCGCAGCGACGGGCGCGTTCGACCGGGGTTCGCCGGGAGCGCACTCCGGCCGTGTCGCGCCGCGGGACGCCGGGAGGGTCGGCGTCCCCGCAGGTCAGCGGCCCGGGTCCCCGGCGAACGGCGGCCGGGGCGGGGCGGCCGCGATCCGCTCCTCGGCCAGGGCTTCGGCGGCGACGAGCGGGGTGGTCCCGGACGCCGTCGCACGGCGCAGGACGTCGAGCAGCGTGGCACCGATCTCCCGCGCCCGGGCCCGGGCGGCAGCGTCGTCGTACGTGCCGCGGCCGGCGTACTCGGCTCCCACGGCGATCACGCCGCCGGCGTTGACGAGGAAGTCGGGGGCGAAGAGCACGCCGCGCTCGGCCAGGCGGTCGGCGAGGGCTGGCGCTGCCAGCTGGTTGTTGGCACCGCCGCAGACCGCCCGCGCGGTCAGTCTCTCGGCGACCTCCGCGGTGATCATGCCGCCGAGCGCGCAGGGGGCCAGCACGTCGACGTCCGCCTCGACGAGGTCGTCGGCGCTCGCTGCCACCTCGACCGTGGGGTGCTCGGCGCGCAGCCGTGCCACGGCGTCGGCGGAGACGTCGGCCACCAGCACGCTGCCGCCCTCGGCCAGCACGTGCCCGGCGAGCCGGCGTCCGACCTTGCCGACGCCGGCGATCGCCACGCGGCGTCCGGCGAGGGACGGCGTCCCCCACAGGTGCTCGGCCACGGCCTTGAGCCCGTGGTGGACGCCGACCGCGGTGAGATCGCCGCTGTCGCCGGCGCCGCCGTGCTCCGGCGACCGGCCGGTGGTCCAGGGGTTCACCGTGGCGACGACGTCCATGTCGGCGACGTACGTGCCGACGTCGCACGCGGTCACGTACCGGCCGCCGAGCGAGGCGACGAGCCGGCCGTACGCCCGCAGGACCTCCGGGGTCTTGTCGTGGGCGGGGTCGCCGACGATCACGCCCTTGCCGCCACCGTGCGGGAGGCCGGCGAGCGCGTTCTTGTACGTCATCGCACGGGCCAGGGCGAGGGCGTCGTCCATCGCGGCGTCGAGGTCGGCGTACGGCACGAAGCGGGTGCCGCCGAGGGCCGGGCCGAGGGCGGTCGAGTGGATCGCGACGATCGCGCGCAGGCCCGAGGGGGCGTCGTGGCCGACGACGACCTGCTCGTTCCCGAGCAGCGCCGGGGGGAGGCTCATGGCCTCAACCTACGACCCGTCCCCGCGCTCCGGCCTCGGAGCAGGACGCGAGTTACTGCCCATAGTGGGGTTATGCGGCGGTCGATTACCCCACTTTGGGCAGTAACTCGAATCAGGAGGGGAGGTCGGCGAGGTGCGGGGGCTCGGCGCCGGCTCGGGTGCAGGTGATGCCGGCGACGACGATCGCGCGCTCGACGGCGGTGCGCAGGGCCTGGAGGTCGGCGAGGTCGGTGCGGCCGAGACCGGCGTCGACCCAGGTGGCGAGGAAGCCGCCGCCGAAGGAGTCGCCGGCACCGACGGTGTCGACCACCTCGACCGAGGGCACGTCGACGGAGAACGAGCCGCCGTCGCGCACGAGCACGTGCACGGTCTCGGCGCCGTCGGTGAACAGCACCACCTGCGGCCCGAGGGCCAGCAGGTCGCGGCACGCGGTCAGGCCGTCGACGCCGGGCGACAGGTAGTCGAGGTCGTCGCCGGAGACCTTCACGACGTCGGCGCGCGCGAGCACGCGGTGAAGTCGTGCGATGTAGGCGTCGCGGTCCGAGATGGTGAGGGGGCGGCAGTTGGGGTCGATGAACACGAGCACGTCGTCGCCGATGCCGGCCACGAGCGACTCCATCGTGGTCGCCATCGGCTCGAAGACCAGGCCGAGCGTGCCCACGTGCAGGACGGTCGCAGCCGCGTCGAACGCCGCGCGTGCGTCGTCGCCCGTGACGAGCGGCGCGGACGTGCCGGCGAAGTAGAAGCGGTAGCTCGCGGCCCCGCCCTCGTCGAGCTCGGCGAGGGCGAGCGTCGTCGGGAGGTCCACGGGCGTCGGCATGCCGAGGTGTACGCCGTCCTCCTCGAGCCGGGTGCGCAGGTCGCGACCGAAGCGGTCGACCGACAGCCCCCCGAGGAACACGGTCGGCACCCCGAGGCGCGCGAGCGTGCGCGCGGCGTTGAACGGGCCGCCGCCGGGCACGGCGGTGATCGAACCGTCCGGGCGCAGGATGAGGTCGACGAGAGCCTCGCCGGCGACGACGACGGTCATGGCGCAGCTCCCGGGGGGCAGACGGTGGGGCAGGGGAATGATCCCAACCTACGGCCGGTGGTCGTGCGCGGGGGTGCCCACGGCCTCCGGCGGCGTCAGGAGGCGAAGGGTCCGGGGATCTCCCCGGTGCCGCGCTCGGTCAGCGTGGCGGGCAGCACCACGCTGCGCGCGGGCGAGGTGTCGCCCGCGATCCGCTGGAAGAGCATCTCCGCGGCGATGGCGCCGAGGCGTCGGACGTCCTGCTCCACGATCGTGACGCCGGGGTCGAGCAGGTCCTGCATCGGCAGGGAGTCGAAGCCGACGACCGCGACCGTGCGGTGCAGACCGGCATGTCGCAGGGCGCGCAGGGCACCGACGGTGACGAGGTTCTGGCTGGCGAACACCGCGGTCGGCGGGTCGGGCAGCGCGAGCAGCTCCTCGACGGCTGCCTGCGCCTGCTCGGCCGTGCGCAGGTCGCGGCGTACGAGGTCGGGAGCCAGCGCGAGCCCCGCGCGACCCAGTGCATCGACATACCCCTCGTAGCGCTCGCGCGCCGTGCTGATCGTCGACAGGTCGCCGAGGAAGGCGATGCGGTGGTGCCCGTGCCGCACCAGGTGCTCGGTGCCGTCGCGCGCACCCGCGAGGTTGTCGGTGACCACGTGGTCGGCCTCGAGCTGCACGGGCGGACGGTCGACGAACACCACCGGTGTGCCGTTGCGCCGCTCGCGGGCGAGGTACGACTGGTCCGGCGCGGTGGGCACGATCACGAGGCCGTCCGTGCGGCGGGCCACCAGGGCGGCCGCGAGGTCGCGCTCACGGTCCGGGTCCTCGTCGACGCTGCCGGCGAACACGACGACGCCGTGCTCGCGCGCGACGTCCTCGACCGCGCGGTGCAGCGCCGAGGAGAACGGGTTCGAGACGTCCTCGAGCAGGAGCCCGATGGTCTGGCTCTTGCCGTCGCCGCGGCGCAGGCTGCTGGCGCTGAGATCGCGCCGGTAGTCGAGCTTCACGGTCGCGGCGAGCACGCGCTCGGCCACGTCGGAGGAGACGCCGGCCTCCCCGTTCACGACGCGCGACACCGTCTTGATGCTGACGCCCGACAGCGCGGCCACGTCCTTCATGGTCGGCCGGCTGTGCCGGGCGTCGACCTCGTCGAGGGACATGCGCTCCATCCGGGCAGTGTGCGGTCCGCGGTCGCGGAGGGCCAGGACGCCGACGATAACGTTGTCATCACGCTGACGTCCAGATGAAACAATCTATTGACAGAGGGGCAATGGCCGGTCCACCCTGCTCGACAACGTTGTCAGGCAGTAGCGGTCCTCCAGGCGCTGCGGCCCCCGGTGAAAGGAACCCCCCAGATGGTCCTCAGCTCCCCCCGCGCCCGCGGCCTCGCGGTCGTCGGCGCTGCCGCCTCGCTCCTGCTCGCGGCCTGCGGCAGCAGCGCGAGCACTGCCGACTCGTCCTCGGCCGCCCCTTCCGGCTCCGCGTCGGGTTCCGCCGCCACCTGCGAGGGCAAGAAGATCGCCTTCGTCATGGGCGCCGAGTCCGACCCGTTCTTCCAGGCCATGAAGGTCGGCGCCACTGAGGCCACCGCGGCTGCCGGCGCCGAGCTGATCTGGCAGGGAGACCCCAAGGAGTACTCGCCGGCGACGCAGATCCCGGTCGTCGACCAGGTCCTCGCACAGAAGCCCGACGGTCTAGTCCTCATCCCGACCGACCCCAACGCCCTGCAGCCGTCGGTCGCCAAGGCCGTCGCGGCCGGCGTGACGGTGGCCAACGTCGACACCCGCGTGACCGACCTCGGTCAGGTCCTCACCTTCATCACGGGTGACAACACCGACGGCGGCACCAAGGCGGCCGAGGCCATCGCCAACGCGATCGGCTACGCGGACGGCCAGAAGTACAAGGTCGTCGTCGGCCTCACCTCCGAGACCGCCACGACCAACGTCGCGCGCCTCGACGGCTTCAAGGCCGCGATCGCCGCGTCGTACCCCGGCATCGAGATCGTGGATATCGCGTACTCGCAGTCCAAGCCCGAGGTCGCCAACACCAACGTCAACAACTGGCTCACGAAGTACCCGGACCTGAACGGCATCTTCGCGATCGACGGCACCAATGCCCAGGGCGCCGCGGCGGCGCTGCAGGCCAAGGGCCTGGTCGGCAAGGTGGCCCTCGTCGGCTACGACGCCTACCCGGACAACGTCGCCCTGATCAAGAGCGGCGTCTTCACCGCCCTCATCGCGCAGGACCCGGCCACGGAGGCCCGCCAGGCCGTCGAGTCGCTCTGCGCCAGCCTCACCGGCGGCGACGCCTCCGCGATCGAGAAGGAGGTCGTGATCCCGAACGTCGTCCTCAACAAGGACACGTCGGACGCCGACCTCCAGAAGTACACCTACGTCGCCTCCTGACGACACCCGTGGGGGCGGACGTCGACGACGTCCGCCCCCACGCCCCTCTCCCACCCCCAGTCAGAGCGCCACGCCCGTCCGGCGCGGCCGCCCGAAGGAGGGCACGTGGCATCCACTGAAGTGAAGCCGGCGACGCCGGTGACGCAGGTCGTCGCGCCGACGTCCCGGCTCAAGGCGGTGCTGTCGAACCAGCAGTTCCTGCTGCTCGTCGTCTGGCTCGCGATGGTCCTCGGCTTCTCGCTGATCTCGCCGATCTTCTTCTCCGTCGACGTCGCGGCGAACGTGCTGCTCGACTGGGCGCCCCTGGTGCTCATCGCACTGGGCCAGCTGGTCGTCGTCATCAGCGCCGGCATCGACCTGTCCGTGGGTGCGACCGTCGGCTTCAGCGGCGTCATCGGCGCGTTCGCCATGAAGTCGCTCACCGCTTCCGGGCAGCCCACCGCGACGACCCTCGTCGCCGGAGTGCTGGTCTGCATGCTCGTCGGGGCCTTCATCGGCACCATCAACGCAGCGCTCATCAACTACGCGCGCCTGGTGCCGTTCATCGCCACGCTGGTGACGCTCGGCGCCGCCTCCGGCCTCTCCCTGGTGCTCACCAAGGGCGCGCCGATCATGGGCGGCCCGGCCGACGCCATCTTCCTGGTGACCCCCTGGATCGGCCCGTTCTCCAAGCCGGTCGTCGTCATCATCGGCATCGTCGTGGTGCTGTGGCTGTTCATGCACAAGGCGCGGTTCGGCCGGTACACGTACGCGATCGGCTCCAACTCCTTCGCCGCACGCGCCGCCGGCATCAACGTCCGGCGCCACATCGTGAAGGTCTACGTCCTGTCGGGCGTGCTCGCGGGGCTCGCGGGCTTCTTCTTCTACCTGAGGCTCAACGGTGGTGCGCCGACCTCAGGCTTCGGCATGGAGCTCGATGCCATCGCCGCAGTCGTGATCGGAGGCGCAGCCCTCGCCGGCGGCGTCGGCCGGGTGACCGGCACGGTCATCGGCGCGCTGATCCTCACCACCGTCACGAGTGGGCTCATCATCGTCGGCGTCGACCCCTCGTGGAAGCGCGTGGTCGTCGCCGTCCTCATCGCCATCGCCGCCACGCTGCAGGCGCTGCGCAAGACCGAGGGGCGGGCAGCATGACCGAGCGCGGGGACGTCATCTACGAGGCTCGCAACCTCAGCAAGCGCTACGGCGCCGTCGTCGCACTCGACGACGCCAACCTGAAGCTCCACGCGGGCGAGGTCGTCGGCCTCGTCGGCGACAACGGTGCCGGGAAGTCGACGCTCGTGAAGTGCCTCTCCGGTGCGCACGCGCCGTCCAGCGGCCAGTTGCTGCTCGACGGGGTCGAGCGCTCGTGGAAGTCGCCGCACGACGCGATCCAGGCCGGCGTCGAGACCCTGTACCAGGACTCCGGTCTCGCACCGCACCTGTCGGTCAGCGCCAACGTCTTCCTCGGGCGCGAGGAGCTGAAGCCCGGCCTGCTCGGCAGGATGGGCTTCCTCGCGCAGAAGTCGATGGACCGCCGCGCCCACGAGGACCTCGACCGCGTCGGGATCGCCGTCCCGGCGTCCGGCCGGTCGGTCGCCCAGCTCTCGGGCGGTCAGCGACAGGCTGTGGCGATCGGCCGGGCCGTCGCCTGGGCGAGCCGCGTGATCATCCTCGACGAGCCCACCAACCATCTCGGCGCGCGCCAGGCCGGCGAGGTGCTGCACGTGGTGGAGCGGGCCAAGGCGGAGGGCCTCGGGGTCATCTTCATCTCGCACACCCTCCCGCACGTGCTCCAGGTGACCGACCGGGTCGTCGTCCTGCGCCTCGGGCGGGTGGTCAAGGACGCCCCGACGTCGGAGTTCGACGTCGACACGCTCCTCGGGACGATCACCGGCCTCATCTCCGACTGAGCGGGCCTCCAGGTCACCGGATCCCCGGGCGGACCCTCCCTCCCGGGATCCGGTGACGGAGGTGCGACCGGTCGGCGCACGGCGGCCCGCGGCACGCGCTCGTCTCGGTCCGACCGGCATTCGGTCACGGATCGGCCACGGACCTCCCGTTCGGGGATCACTGCCTGAGATAGTCGCGGGCGGACCAAAGCGACCAAACCGGACACCCGGTGCGGGAGGGTCCGAACCGGACCTTCCTACCCGAGGGGGAGCACATGGCAAGTCGCCCGCCGGAGGCGGACGAGCTGCTGACCCCTGCCGAGGTCGCGGCCCTCTTCCGCGTCGACCCGAAGACGGTCACGCGCTGGGCCAAGGCCGGCAAGCTCACCTCGATCCGCACGCTCGGCGGTCACCGCCGCTACCGCGCGGCCGAGGTGCGGGCGCTGCTCGGGGACATCCCCGGCCCCCGTGCAGGCGAGGCCGCGGCCTCCGAGGCCGGGCCGGCGCTCGGCGCCTGAGGCGCCGTAGGTCAGGAAGCCGTCGGCGGCTTCATCGCCGCGATCTGGGCGGTCGTGCGCAGCAGCAGGGCGAGGCCCTCGCTCATGCCCTCGTGGCCGTGCGCGTCCGGCTCGTCGTGCGGGTGGCCGATGTGGCTCGAGAGCGCAGCCCCGAGCCCCGCGTTCTCGATCACCATCTCGCAGAGGGCGAGGGCGTCGTCGCCGACGAGGCCGGGCTTCGCGAGGCACAGCGACACTGCCCCATGGGTGGCGGCCCACAGCGAGGTCGCGATCACGTCCGGATCGGTCCCCGGGGCGAAGACGCCGACGTCGATGCAGCTCTGCACGGCGTCGATCAGGTGATGGTATGTCGGGCCGGCGACGATGTCCTCGGCGCTGAACGGCCCGTAGGTGTTCTTGTCGAACTCCCCGTGCAGCGCGGGCATCCGCATCATGGCGAGGCGGTACTGCTCGGGGTTGGCGAGGGCGAACTCCGCGTAGGCGAGCCCGCGCAGGCGCAGCCCGTCGAAGGGGTCGCTGGTCGTCGCGGCCGCCGCCTGCATGCGGGCGTCGAGCTCGGTGAACACGAGCTCGCACACGGCGTCGAGCAGGGCCTGCTTGTCGGCGAAGTGCAGGTAGATCGAAGGGGTCGACACCCCGACCCGCTCGGCGACGGCACGGACCGAGACGGCGTCCGCGTCCTGCGCCTCGGCGAGGAGCTCGCGCGCCGCCGTCAGGATCTCGGCGCGCAGCAGCTCGCCCTCGCCACGGCGGGCGCGGCGACGAGGGCGAGCTGCTGCGGTGGTCACGCGGTCAGCCTACGACCACGGTGTCGTCGCGGAGGTCCCTGACGTCGTCCTCGTCGGCGTCGCCCTCGCTGATGCCGAAGCGGTCGTGCAGCCGCTTCAACCAGGCCGGCGCCCACCAGTTGGCGTCGCCCATGACCCGCATGAACGCAGGCACCATGAGGCCCCGGATCAGGGTCGCGTCGACGAGGACCGCGAGGGCCACCCCGACGCCCATCATCTTGATGATCGTGACGCCGCTCGTGGCGAAGGCGATGAACACGATGGCGAGCAGGGCCGCGGCGCTCGTGATGAGGCGGCCGGTGCGCTGCATGCCGAGGGCGACGGCGGCGGCGTTGTCGCCCGTGCGGTCGTACTCCTCCTTGATGCGGGAGAGGAGGAAGACCTCGTAGTCCATCGAGAGGCCGAACGCGATGCAGAACATCAGGATCGGCATCGCGGTGTCGAGCTCTCCGGTCACGGTGAACCCGCCGAGCCACTGCGAGAGGTGGCCCTCCTGGAAGATCCAGACCATCGCGCCGAACATCGCCGACAGGCTCAGCGTGTTGAGCACGAGCGCCTTCAGCGGAAGGACGACCGAGCCGGTGAACAGGAACAGCAGGACGAACGTCGCGATCGCGATGATCCCGATCGCCCACGGCAGGCGCTCACCCATCGCGGTCTGCGAGTCGGCGAAGGTCGCCGCGCTCCCGCCCACGAGGGTCTCGCCGAGCGGGGACGGGATCGCGCGCAGGTCCTCGACCAGCTCGCGTCCCTCCGCCGAGTAGGGCTCGACGTCGGTGACGACCGACAGCCAGGTGCCCGTGCCCGACTCGGCGACGAAGCGGGCAGCGGCCGGGCCGGCGTCGGCGACGAGCGCGCCGACGACGTACGACCCGTTGACCGAGTCGACCCGGGCGACGCCGCCCACCTCGGACAGCTGCGCCGCGTACGAGCCCACGGTGCCGGGGGACACCGTGCTCGTGGCGGCGACGACCGTCAGCGGGTCGGACTCGCGGGAGTCGAACTCGGTGCGGAGCCACTCGCCCGCCTGGGCAGCCTGTGCCGACGCCGGCAGCACCCGGTCGTCGGTCTGGCCGAAGGCGACGTTGAAGAACGGGAGGCCGAGCGCGACGAGCAGGGCGACGCCTCCGACCAGCACCGGCCACGGCCGACGCATCACGGCGTGGGAGAGGCGGAACCAGAAGCCGTCGTCGCGCACCTCGGTGGTCGAGCGCAGCACGCGGAAGCGGTCGACCTTCGTGCCGAGGGTCGAGAGCGCCGCGGGCAGCACCACGACGGCAGCGATGACGGCGAGCACCACGGTGGCGATGCCGGCATAGGCGAAGGAGCGCAGGAAGAACTGGGGGAAGACGAGCAGCGCCGAGAGCGAGATGGCCACGGTGATGCCGGAGTACACGACCGTGCGGCCGGCGGTGCGGACGGTGCGGATGACGGCCTCGTCGGGCGTGCGTCCGCGGGCGAGCTCCTCGCGGAAGCGGGTCACCATGAAGAGCGCGTAGTCGATGCCTAGGCCGATGCCGAGGGCGGTGACGAGGTTGATCGCGAAGACGCTGACGTCGGTGAACTGCGTGATGGTCCACAGCGCGAGGAACGAGCCGAGCACCGCGACGGCGCCGATGATCGCCGGCAGACCGGCCGCCACGAGAGTGCCGAACACCAGCAGGAGCAGGAGCATCGTGACGGGCACCGCGATGCTCTCCGCGCGCACGAGGTCCTTCTCGATCGTGCTGCCCACCTCGGCGAAGATCACCGGCGACCCGGAGACCCGTACCTCGAGCACGCCGTCGTCGGTGAAGCCCGACAGCTCCTCGGCCAGCTCGCCCGCGCGCTCCTGCGCGGCGTCGCCGGTCTCGGTGAGGCGCGCGGTCACGAGGGCGAGGGTGCCGTCGGTGCTGCGCATCGCGGCGGCGCCGGTGGCCCAGTAGCTGGTGACGTCGCGGACGTCGCCCTGCCCGGCGAGGCGCTGGGCGAGCGCCGCGCCTGCGGCCGCCACCTCCGCGGTGTCGACCGAGGCGCCGTCGACGCTGCGGGCGATCAGCACGATGTCCGAGGGCGCCGCGTCGAAGGTCTCGAGCAGCTGGTCGGCGGCGCGGGCGGACTCCGAGCCCGGGTCGTCGAAGCCGCCGGAGGACAGGCGGGAGAACACGCCGCCGCCGACGACCGCCGCGACGACGACGCCGATCACGGCGACGACGAGCACGAGGCGACGGCGGCGGACGGTGAAGGCTCCGAGGCGGTCGAACCACCCGGCGCGGGACCCGGACCGGGTCGGTGTCGTGGTGGACATGGCTGCTCCTCGGGGGAAGGCGGATTGACTGAACGCCGCTACGTTAGCCATGTTCAGTTATCCACGTCAACTTACCCGCGCCAGGGCATGGGCGGGCCCGCGAGAGGACAGGAGGGCGTGCCGACGGGGGCTGCGGCTCACACGTGGAAGGCGAGCGCGGCCAGCACCCGGCGGTCGTACTTCGCGCCGTCGCGCAGCTCGAGCTTGCGGAAGACCTTCGTCACGTTGGCCTCCACCGACTTCACGGTGATGCCGAGCTCGTCGGCGATCGCAGCGTTGGTGAGTCCGCGGGCCAGTGCCTCGAGCACCTGGTGCTCGCGGGGCGTGAGCCGGCCGAGCCCGTCGTCCGGGGCCCCCCCGTTGACGCCCGCCACGATCTCGGGGTCGAAGGCGGAGACGCCCCGCAGGACCGTGCGGGTGACGTGGGCCAGGGTCTCGGCGTCGCGGACGTTGCTGTCGAGCAGGAAGGCCACCCGCTCGGGGCCGTGCTCGAGCAGCGCGCGCGCCAGCCCGTTGCGGCGAGGGCCGATGACCAGGAGCGCCGGTGCCGGGTGCGTGGAGCGCACCGCCGAGGCCACCTGCTTCACCGTGGAGTGCGAGGAGTCCGACGTGAGGCCGAGCAGGACGGCGTCGGGGAGGCTGTCGGGGTTCCTGGCCAGGAAGGCCGGCAGGTCGTCGGGGGCGACCGTGGCGACGACGTCCATCCCCGCCGCGTCCGTCATCAGCGAGGCCACGCTCACACGTACGAGCGCGATGTCCGCGACGACGACCAAGGTGACCGGGCCCACCCCCGTGGGGCCCGGTGCGCTCTGGACCGTCGTGTCCGTCATGGATGCGTCCTCACGTGGGCAACCTGGACTCTGCTGCTCACGCTAGAGCGGCTCCGACGTCACGGCGCTGGAGGGACGGGGGGTTATCCCCCGAGTTCGGGAGGGCGGGCCTTCCAGGGCTACGGGCGCCCCCCCTGGTCCGCAGTCCTGGATGGCCCGCCCCCGGTCGCCCCCCTGCTCCCGTCCCCCCGGGGTGACCCCGTGCGGGTCGTGGGCGCGTCCGGGTCGTCGACGGCCACATGGGTGCGGCAGAGCGTCTTCGCCGCGTAGCAGGCGAGATCGGCGCGCCGGATGGCGTCATCGAGGCCCTCGGAGCCGACGACGGTCTGGGCCGCCACCCCGGCGGAGAGCCCGAGCCGGACGACGGTGCCGTCGCACGAGAACTCGTGGCCCGCCACCGCGGCGACGAGCTCGCCCGCGACGACGACGGCGCGGTCGAGGCCGCACGAGTCGAGGATCACGACGAACTCGTCGCCGCCGATGCGCACGAGGTGGTCGTCCCTCCGGATCGCACCGCGCAGCACCTCGCCGATCTCCTGGATCACCGCGTCGCCGACAGCGTGCCCGTGCCCGTCGTTGATCGCCTTGAAGCCGTCGGCGTCGAGGAAGAGCACCGCCCGGCCGTCCCCCGTGCGACGACCGCCGATCCTGGCCAGGTAGTGACGGTTGTGCAGCCCGGTCAGGGCGTCGTGCTCGGCGAGGTGCAGCGCCGCGCGCAGCGTGCGACCGGCCGCGTCGCCGTCGCGCAGGGCGACCAGCACACCGTTCACGTGGCCGTCCTGGTCGGGCGGGCCCGCGGTGACCGGCGACAGGCGGCACTCGAGCTCCTCGCCGGTGACGGTGTGGCCCACGGCCTGCTCGGACACGCCCAGCGACACGGAGTCGCTGGTCATGAGCACGTGGAGGCAGGCGGTGCGCAGCCGCTCGGCGGCGTCGGTGTCGTCGGCCACCAGGTCGGCGATGCTGCGGCCGACGGGCTCGGGGGCGCCGAGCAGGGCGGCGGCAGCGGGGTTGGCCCAGCGCACGCACAGGGTGGCATCGACGGCGAGCAGCGCGTCGGAGACGGCGTCGAGGATGCGGTCGGGGCGAACCCACGGGACCTCGGGCGGGGCGGATGCGGGAGCAGGTGCAGCGACGGACGGCGTCGCGCCATCGGTCAGCCGCATGCTCGTCGTCACGGTGTCCGACCCCCTTGTCTCCCCGATGGAGCCCCGTCGCCCCCACCTGCATGGTCTAGCCATGCAGGTCGGGGCCCTGCTCCAGCATGACTGTCGGCGTACCGCCCGGTAACCGGGCGCTCCCCCGCGTCGGACCAGGGTTAGCCCGACGCGGGGCAGCGGGCGCACCAGTCAGTCGAACGGTGCTGCGCGCGACCTCAGGTAGATCACGGCGGCGGTGACGCGGCGGTCGAGGGAGTCCTGCCCCGTCAGCCCGAGCTTGCGGAAGATCACGGTGACGTGCTTCTCCACGGCCTTGACCGACAGGTTGAGCCGCGCTGCGATCGCGCCGTTGGAGGCTCCGTAGGCGAGGTTCTCGAGCACGTCGAGCTCGCGCACCGTGAGGTCGTCGATCTGTGGCCGGGTGTTCCGGTCGAGGAGGCTGGCGACGATCGAGGGCGAGAGAACCGTCTGGCCCGCCATGACCTGGCGCAGGGCGTCGATCACGACCTCGATGCTCGGGAGATGCTCGTCCACGAGGTAGGCGATGCGGTCGGAGCCGCCGCGCAGGAGCTCGATCGCGAAGCCGTCGCCGCGGTCGGAGACCACGACGATGCCGAGGCTGCGGCGACGCGCGTGCAGGTCGCGGGCGAGCGCGATGGTCGCCATGGTGCTGACGACGGGGGTGAGGACCGTGACCACGAGGACGTCGGGCTCCTCGGTCTCCACCAGCGTGGCCACCTGGTCGAGGTCCTGGGCCCGGCCCACGACCTCGATGTCGCGCTCGCGCAGGAGCGCGGCAAGCCCGTCGCCGAGCAGCAGGCTGTTGGCGGCGAGGACCACTCGCGGTCGCGCCGGTCCCGACTGCATGACCTCTCACCTCAGAGAGCTGGAAGCACTCCCGAAGTGGCCGGTCACGACAACGGCGAAAGCCCGTCACAACCGCCGGTCAACCCAAGGACTGCTTCGACCATACGCGCACCCGGGCGCGGTTGCCCGGGAGAGCCCGACGTTTCCGGTCATGGCCCTCCTGGGGAACCCTGCTGACCCCCCTGTGGGATGCGTGCTGACCCCCCCTTCGTCCAGGTGGCTGCTGCTACCGTCACGCCCGCGGCACGCCGGTCGGGCGGCCGGAGTGAGGGGGAGGCTCCGGATGGCGGACGTCGGCGTGGGGCGCGGCCTCGCCCGCCTCGTGGTCCCGGTCGCGCTCGCGGCCCTCGCGTCCGCGCTGGGCGCCGCTCCTGCGCAGGCCGAGGACGCCGACCTCGTCGTCATGACGCGCAACCTCTACCTCGGGGCCGACGTCAGCAGCGCGCTCGGGCTGCTGCCCGACCTGCCCGCCGCCGCGCAGGACATGTGGTCCCAGGTCGCGGCCACCGACTTCACCGCGCGCGTGCCCGTGCTCGCCGCCGAGACCGTCGCCGCCCGGCCTGCCGTGATCGGCATCCAGGAGGCCACCACCTGGGAGTGCCGGCCGTCCGCGTTCGCGGGGACGACGGTGGTCTACGACTTCACCCAGCAGTTCCTCGACGCCACCGCCGCCGC
The DNA here is from genome assembly GCF_042660085.1 of Longivirga aurantiaca. Taxonomy (NCBI): domain Bacteria; kingdom Bacillati; phylum Actinomycetota; class Actinomycetes; order Sporichthyales; family Sporichthyaceae; genus Longivirga; species Longivirga aurantiaca. The sequence goes on from NZ_JBHSTI010000002.1 coordinate 110,731, forward strand.
GGGGACGCCGTACGTGCTCGCCTCGGCGAACGGCCGCACGGCTCTCAACCAGGGCTACTCGATCCCCGCCATCCCGCGTCTCACCCGCGTGGTCGACCCCGGGACCTTCCAGCCCCTCTTCGGCACCGACGAGGCCGACTGCGGCTTCACCATCGCCGATGCGCTCGCCGTCCGGGCGGACCTCGCCGGGCAGGTGCTCGACGTCGGCACGGTGGAGTACGAGAACGCGGCCGCGATCGTGCCGGTGCTCATGGAGGTGCAGCGCGGCTACGCGTGGGCCGACATCCGGATCGGGTCGACGCCGGTGCGCTTCGTGACGACGCACCTCGAGGCCTTCTGGAAGCCCGGGGCCATCCCGGCCTCGGCCGAGCAGGCGCGCCAGCTCGTGCGCGATCTCGCCGAGGTCAGCATGCCGCTCGTGGTGATGGGCGACTTCAACAGCGACCCGCGTGATCCGCGCACCCCGGGCGACAACCCCGGCGGGCAGCCCGAGGCCACCGGCGACTGCCCCGCGCAGTCGGGCACCGACGGCGCCTGCAGCGCCTACTGGACGATGATCGGCGCCGGCTACACCGACTCCGGGCCGGATGCGACCGACCCGCTCAACCTCAGCTGGGGCGCGAGCGGCCTGCTCGCCGGGCCGGACCTCGACCGGCTCGCCGCGGCCAAGGCCATGGGCAACCCGTACGGCATGACCGACCGGCTCGACTACGTCTTCACGCGCAACGGCGTCACGGTGCGCCAGGCCGCGCTCGTGGGCAACGACTGGCCTACCGAGGGCGGCACCTGGGCGTGCACGACGCAGGCGCAGAGCGAGAACGCCGAGGCTGCGGCGAAGGCCATGGGTGCGACCGTCCCCGCGTCGGGTGCCTGCCTGCCCACCGACCACGCCGGCGTCGTCGCGACGCTGGCCGCATCGGCTTCCGACGTCGTCGACCCGCCGCTGCCCGAGCGCGTCGGATTCCCGTTGACCCGTTGGGCTGTCGGGATCGGTGCCCTGGTCCTGCTCGTGCTCGCGGTGCGCGGGCTCGTACGGCGTCGGCGCCGCCGCAAGGCCGCGAAGCGGGCCGCGCGCGGCACGGCGTAGACCGGCTGGTCGCCCGCCTCGGGGGACGCCGGTGGCGTTCGACAGGATGGCGACGTGATCGCCGTCGTGCTCGGGCTGACCACCGCGCTGGCCTGGTCGATCAGCACGGTCTCGTCGTCGCGCTCGGTGAAGGTGCTCGACCAGTACAGCGTCGTCGCCTGGGCCATGCTGATCGGCCTCGTACTGACGCTGCCGTTCGCGCTCGGCGGCGGCGTTCCGGCAGCGCTCAGCGGCATGAACCTCCTGTGGTTCGCCCTCGCCGGCCTCGGCAACATGGGCGGCCTGCTGCTGGTGTACGCCGCGCTCAAGGTCGGCAAGGTCGGCCTGGTCGCGCCCGTGGCGGCCACCGAGGGGGCCGTCGCCGCGGTCGTGTCGTCGGTGCTCGGCGAGTCCCTCGCCCCTCTCGTCGTGCTGGGGCTCGCCGTCATCGTGGTCGGTGTCGTCGTCTCCTCCGTGGCACCTGACCCTGCGCCCATCGAGCACGAGCGCCCGGTGCGCGCCGTGCTGCTCGCAACGTGCAGCGCCGTGGTGTTCGGGCTCGCGCTCTACTCGATCGGGCGGCTGAGCGGCGAGCTTCCGGTGGCATGGGCCTCGCTGCCGCCACGGCTCGCCGGCGTGGTGGTGCTCGTCATCCCCCTCGCGATCACAGGCCGGCTGCGGATGAACCGCGCGGCGGCGCCGTACGTCGTCACGACGGGGATCATGGAGGTCGTCGGCTTCACGTCCTTCGCCTTCGCCGCTCGCGACAGCGTCGCCATCGCGTCGGTGCTCGCCTCGCAGTTCGCCACCATCGCGGCCGTGATCGCATACGTGGTCTACCGAGAACGCTTGGGGCGCCTGCAGATCCTCGGCGTGGCCCTCGTGGTCGGCGGCGTCACGGCTCTCGCTCTGCTCTCAGCCTGAGGTGTCAGGGGGCGGGGGCTCCGGCTGCCGAGCCGAGCGGTGGTCCAGACTCGTCCCGACCGCGAGCGCCACCGCACCGGGAAGGTCCAGGCAAGCCCATGAGCTCCAGCAGCACCGTCGTCCTCGAGTCCGAGGTCGTGCCGTCGCACCCGGGCCCGCGCACCGGCCCGCGGGTGAACGTGCTCGTGTCGCTCAACTTCCCGGACATGAACGGGCACGTCGCCGACCTCGTGCGCCGCTTCACGCGGGTCGCGCTCGAGGAGCTGGCGGGGCTCGGCTTCGACTGGCGGCTGGTCGACACCTCGGCGCCGCTCCCGCCGCTGCACGAGGTGCTCGACACCGACGCCGTGCTCGTGCTGGGCGGCGGCGACATCGACTCCGAGCTGTACGGCGTACCCGGCCCGGTGCCCCACGAGTACGGCGTCGACACCGCGGCCGACCTCTTCTCGATGGACGCGATCCGCGCGGCGGTGGAGGCGGACGTCCCGCTGCTCGGGATCTGCCGGGGCGGGCAGCTGCTCAACCTCGCCTTCGGCGGCGGCATCGTGCCCGACCTCGACCCGTGGCACCTGCACAAGGGCGACTACGCGAGCGGGCTGTTCATCGACGAGCACGTGACGCTCGACGAGGGCACGCGGCTCGCTGCCATCCTCGGGCGGCGCGAGTGGATCGTGCGCGCAGGCCACCACCAGGCCGTCGCGGACGTCGCGCCCGCGCTGCGCCGGGCCGCGGTCGCCGACGACGGCGTGGTCGAGGCGGTCGAGCACCCGACCGCGTGGGCCGTCGGCGTGCAGTGGCACCCGGAGGACGACGAGGGCTCCGGGGAGGACCGCGCGCTCCTCTGGACGGCGCTGCGCCAGGCGGCCGTCGTCCGCGCCGCCGACCGCGCGGGGGCGCTCACCGACTGACCGGTGACCGTCTTGTGGGCATACCACGGTCTGGCTAAGGTCTATTGGTATAGGGAGAGAACCTCTTCGACGCGGTCCGCACCCCGGACGGACGTCGCCGTCCTCGTCGAGCCACCGTCGCCGGAGCAGCCCACATGACCAGCACCGTCCCGCCCTTCGCCAACCACCTCCCGGTGCGGATCCGCTTCGGCGACGGCCGAGCCGCCGAGCTCCCCGCGGTGCTGGCCGAGCTCGGTGCGACCCGTGCCCTCGTGATGCTCGACGAGGGCATCGAGCGCTTCAACCCGGCGGTCGCGGCGCTGCTCGACCTGCTCGACTCCACGGACGGCCTCACCGTGACGCGCTTCGCCAAGCCCGCGGGCGAGCCCACGGTCGCGATGGTCGACGCCGCGATCGCGGGTCTCGCGGCGGCGGACGCCGACGTCGTCGTGGCGATCGGCGGCGGCTCGGTGATCGACACGGCGAAGGCCGCGCGGCTGTGCGCCGACCAGGGCTGCACGTTCGCGGAGTTCCTCGCCTCCGAGCGGCGCTACCCCGAGCCCGTGCTCCCGCTGGTCGCGCTGCCCACGAGCGCCGGCACCGGGTCTGAGGTGTCGGGCGGCGCCGTCGTGTCCGACCCGGACGCCGGGCGCAAGGCAGGCATCGCCAACGCGAACCTCCGGGCCCAGGTGGCGATCGTCGACCCGGTGCTGACCCACAGCATGCCGCCGAGCATGACCGCGAACACGGGTATCGACGCCCTCGCCCAGGCGATCGCGGGCATGGTCGCGAAGGTGCGCACGCCGATCGGCGACGCGATCGCCCTCGAGGCCATCCGCATGATGGGCCGGTCGCTCGTCGCCGCCTACCGCGACGGCTCCGACGCCGTGGCCCGCTCGGAGATGGCGTGCGCCAGCATGATGGCCGGGCTCACGATGAACCTCTCGGACTGCACGGCCGAGCACTCGCTGGGGCAGGCCATCGGCGGCCTCAGCCACGCACCGCACGGGCTCACCATCGGGCTCGTGCTCGTCGAGACGCTGGAGCGCGAGCGCCACCACGTTCCGGAGCAGCTCGAGCGCGTCGCCGACGCCCTGGGCGCGCCGGACGACGGCACGCGCGACGGCAGCCGTGCGGTCGAGGCGGTCCGCGCGATCATCACCGCCCTCGACTTCCCCGTGCTCTCGAGCCTCGGCTTCACCGAGGACGACGTCGACCGGCTCGCCGACGCGGCGCTGGACGACTTCTTCATCACGATGGCGCCCGAGCCGTGGACCCGGGACGAGGTGCGCGCGGCGTTCCTGTCCGCCCTCGCGCTCACCTCGCGCACCGCGGCCTGACGGGCGCGTGCCATGACGGGTCACGACGAGAACCTGGACCTCGACGTCGTCGTGGTCGGGGCCGGCTTCTCCGGCCTGTACATGCTGCACCGGCTGCGCGGGCTCGGCCTGCGGACCCGTGTGATCGAGAGGGCGCCGTCGGTCGGCGGCACCTGGTACTGGAACCGCTACCCGGGCGCCCGGTGCGACATCGAGAGCATCGACTACCAGTACTCGTTCAGCGAGGAGCTGCTGCGGGAGTGGCGCTGGTCCGAGAGGTACGCCGCCCAGCCGGAGATCCTCGCCTATCTCGAGCACGTGGCCGACCGCTTCGACCTGCGCCGCGACATCACCTTCAGCACGTCTGTCACGTCCGCCGTCTACGACGAGGCGGCCGCCTGCTGGATGGTCACCACCGATGCGGGCGAGGTGCTCTCGGCTCGGTGGTGCGTGATGGCGACGGGCAACCTGTCCGTGGTGCAGCCGCCGAGGATCCCGGGGCTCGACTCGTTCCGGGGCCGCTGGCTGCACACCGGCGAGTGGCCGACCGAGCCGGTCGACCTCGCCGGCAAGCGCGTCGCCGTGGTCGGCACGGGCTCGTCCGGCATCCAGGCCGTCCCCGTGATCGCGCGCACGGCGGCGATGGTGCACGTCCTGCAGCGGACGCCGAACTACAGCATGCCCGCGCACAACCGGCCGCTCGCGAGCGAGGAGATCGAGGAGGCGGTGCGCACGTTCGCCGAGCGCCGCCGCATCTGCGAGTGGTCCGATGCCGGCACCCCGCTCGCCCCGCCCACGACCCGGGCCGTGGACGCCACCCCCGAGGAGCGGCGCGCCAGGTACGAGGAGGGTTGGAAGCGGGGCGGGATCAGCTCGCTGTCGTTCGCGTTCACCGACATGTTCACCGACGAGGTCGCGAACGGCTACGCGCAGGACTTCGCGCGCGAACAGATCCGCAGCATCGTCCACGACCCCCGCACCGCCGAGCTGCTCTCGCCGACGCACCACATCGGCACGAAGCGCACCTGCACCGACACCGGCTACTTCGAGACCTACAACCGCGACAACGTCGAGCTCGTGGACGTGCGGACCGACCCCATCGTGGAGATCACGCCCGACGGCATCCGCACCCGTGACCGGCAGATCGACGTCGACGTGATCGTCTTCGCCATCGGGTTCGACGCGATCACGGGTGCGCTCGCCGAGATCGACCTCCGCGGCCGCGACGGCGTGCGGCTGCGGGACGCGTGGGCCGAGGGGCCGCAGACGTACCTCGGGCTGCAGACGGCCGGGTTCCCGAACCTGTTCCTGATCACCGGACCGGGCAGCCCGTCGGTGCTCAGCAACATGGTGGTGTCGATCGAGCAGCACGTCGACTGGGTGGCCGACTGCATCGACCGCCTGCGCGCGGACGGGCTCGACACCATCGAGCCGACCCTCGAGGCGCAGCAGGCGTGGATGCGCCACGTCGACGAGCTCGCCCAGCCCACGCTCTACCCTCGGGCGACCTCCTGGTACCTCGGCACCAACATCCCCGGCAAGCCCCGGGTGTTCAACGTGTACGTCGCGGGCTGCGGGCCCTACCGGCAGGAGTGCGACGACGTCGTGGCTGCCGGCTATCGCGGCTTCGTCAGGGGACGGCAGGGGAACGAGTCGCAGAGGAGCGGGTCATGAGCGGCGGCACCGGGCTCGACGAGGCGGCGACGGAGCTGCTCGACCGGCTCACGGCCCTGGGCATCAGGACCGTGGTGATCGGCGGGTCGGACACGCACGGGGTCATGCGCGGGAAGCGCCTGCCGTTCGCGCAGCTGCGGCAGATCCTCGAGCACGGCATGCCGCTCTGCGACGTGTTCTGGGTGATGCACGTCGACGAGTCCGACCTCGTTCCGCGGCCCGAGGACCATGTCGGCTACTTCCCCACGGAGAAGCAGGGCTATCCCGACATCGTCGCGCTCCCGGACCTCGGCACCGTGCGTGTCGTGCCGTGGCACGAGGACACCGCGTTCCTGCTGGGCGACTGGCACCTGCCGCACGGCCACGGGCCGGTGCCGATCGCACCCCGCAACGTGCTGCGGTCGGTGGTCGAGCGCGCTCAGGGCATGGGCCTCACGCCGTACAGCGCCCTCGAGCTCGAGTTCTACCTGTTCGACGAGCCGCTCGGCACCGCGCACGCGAAGCGCCCGGCCGAGCTCGTTCCCCTGCAGGAGCGCCCGAGCACCTACGGCGTCGTCCTCGGCGCGCACCAGGAGCACATCTCGTCGGTGATCCGGCAGAGCATGCTCGACTACGGGCTTCCCATCGAGGCCTGCAACCCCGAGACCGGGCCGGGCCAGTTCGAGATCAACCTGCGCTACACCGGCAGCCTGGAATCCGCGGACCACGCGTTCCTGTTCAAGTCGGCCGTCAAGGAGGTGGCCGGTCAGCTCGGCTACCTCGCGACGTTCATGGCCAAGCCGAACCACGAGTGGGCGGGCAACAGCTGCCACATCCACCTGAGCCTGCGCGACGACGCCGGCCGCGGCCTGTTCTACGACGCCGCAGCCCCCGACGGCATCTCCGCGACGATGCGCCACTTCGTCGGAGGCATCCTCGCCACGATGCCCGAGCTCACGGCGCTCATGGCGCCGACCCCCAACTCCTACCGCCGCTACGCGCCCTACAGCTGGGCGGGCACCACGGCCACGTGGGGCATCGACAACCGGTCGGCCGGCCTGCGCGCCATCGTCGAGGGGGAGCTGGGCACCCGGCTCGAGCACCGTCAGCCCGGCGGGGACGTGAACCCGTACATCGGGACGGCCGTCGCCCTGGCCGCCGGTCTCTACGGGATCGGGGAGTCGATCGAGCCGGCCGACGTCGTCCGCGAGGACGTGTACGCCATGCCCGCGGGAACCGTGCCCGGCCTTCCGCGCACCCTCGAGCACGCGGTCGACCTGCTCGACGGCAGCGCGATGGCCCGCGAGTGGCTCGGTGCGGACTTCGTGGGGCACTACGTCGCCATGAAGCGCGCGGAGATCGAGGCGCAGTCCCGTGCCGTCACCGACTGGGAGGTCGCGCGCTACCTCGAGGCGCTCTGACCGCTGGTCAGTGCACCTCGTGCCCGCCGTCCACGAGAGTCAGCGGGCCTCGACGGGGGTCACCAGCGCTCCGGCGGTCCCGAGCCACGCTGGGATGAGGATCGCTGCGACCCACGCCGTCACGGGGGTCGCAGCGAGCACGACCATGACGAAGGCACTGATCGACAGCCACCTCGGGATACGGCGGAACGCCACGGCGACAGCGAGCACGAGGGCGAACCCCACGGCGTAGCGGCCGAACTCGACCATGTTGGCGGCGACGAGGGCTGCCTCGCCCGAGGCGGCCCCGGGGGTCGTGAGCAGGTCGGCGCCCACCAGGGAGCCGGCCGCGAACGAGCCGTAGTAGAGCGCCAAGAGGACGGCGACGGCGCAGCCCGCATGGCCGACGACGGCTCCGGCAGGCCCCCGGACCGTCCGCGAAACGCGGACGACGGCGACCGACAGGGCCGCCGCGGCATAGACCGCCAACGTCGCCGCGAGCACGATCGCGCCTGCCTGGTCGACGAGCTGTGCGCCCAGCCCTGCTCCGTCGGTCGCTGTGATCCTCTCGCCCAGAACGACGAGGGCAGCGGCCGCGAGCACAGCCCCCGCACCGCTGACGGCCCGCCCGATGGCGTCCATCCGCCGGGATGCGGTCGGCACGGGTGGCGTGGAGGTCTCGACGTCGATGTGCATGCTCTCTCCCATGGTCGGCCGGGGCCCGTGCCCCGGTCGACCGGACGCTAGGAGCGGCGACGGTGAGGTGGCTTCTGTCGCGGGGCCAGGCCTTCTCTGCCGCAAGGCAGAGGCCGAGCGCGTCGCCAGCACCTACGCTCCGACCCATGTCACGCGGAGGACACCGACGGGTGCTCGTGCAGGACGTCGTGCTCGCGGGCGCGTTCACCCTCGCCGCGCAGCTCGAGCTCACGGCCCAGTCGTCGGTTGTCGAGGGCCCCCTGCTCTGGCAGCGCTCGGCGTTCCTGCTGATCACGTCATCCCTGGCCGCGCGTCGGCGGGCGCCGATAACCGCGGTGGCCGTCGCCTCGACGGGATTCGCGCTCCAGGCGGCCGTCGGTGATGCCCCGGTCGCCAGCGGCTTCCTGGCACTCCTCGTCCTGCTCGCCTCGCTGGGCTTCTACGCGTCGCCCGGGCGGGGTGCCTCCGGGGTCGCCCTGCTGCTGGCAGCGGGCGCGGTGCCCGCCGTCCTGAGCGGGATGGCCGTGGGGGACCTGCTCGTCAACGCGGTCGTCATCATCGGGACGTGGGCGGGGGCGTTCCTCATCCACCGGAGCATCGAGCGACGCCTCGAGGCCGAGCTGGGACGCGAACGTGCAGCCCGGGAGGCGGTGCTGTCCGAGCGTGCCCGGATCGCGCGGGACCTGCATGACTCGGTCGCGCACGCCATCACCGTCATGACTCTGCAGGCAGGCGGCGCACGGCGCCGGTCCAGCGATCCCGTCGTGCAGGACGCCCTCCTCGTGGTCGAGGGCGCGGGTCGGCAGGCGCTCACCGACATGAACCGGTTCCTGGAGGTGCTCGGCAGCGACGTCGAGGCTCTCGGCGAGGCGCCGGGGCTGGACGACGTGCCCGACATCGTCGACGTCACCCGCGCGGCCGGCGCCGACGTCGAGGTGAGCATCTCCGGGCAGGTCGACCGCGTGCCGGCCAGTGTCGGCGCGACCGGCTACCGCGTCGTGCAGGAGGCACTCACGAACGCGCTCAAGCACGCCTCGCCAGGACCGATGCGCGTGCGGGTGGTGGCGGGATCCGACGCGCTCGACGTGCTCGTCGTCAGCCCCGCCGCACTGGCGGGACCCAGGGCAGGCGCGAACGGCGGCGGGCGAGGACTGAGAGGCCTCCGCGGGCGGGTCGCGGTCTTCGGGGGGAGCCTCGCCGCTGGGGCGGAGGGCGACGTGTGGCAGGTCGCGGCCCGCATCCCGTACGAGGACATGCCGTCATGAGCCAGAGCGCCGTCGCGGTCGAGGTGGTCATTGCCGACGACGAGCCGCTCGTGCGAAGCGGCCTGAGGCTCATCCTCGACGGCTCCGCGGTGGAGGTCGTGGGCGAGGCGGGCGACGGGCTGGACGCGCTCGAGCTCGCCCGGCGCTGCCGGCCGCGCGTGCTGCTGGCCGACCTCCGCATGCCTCGGATGGACGGGATCGAGCTGACGCGCCGCATCCGGCACGACCCGGAGCTCGACGACGTGCGCGTCGTCGTCCTGACGACCTTCGCCGAGGACGACTACCTGGTCCGTGCCACTCAGGCGGGAGCCGACGGCTACCTGCTCAAGTCGATGCCGCCGGAGGACATCGTGGCAGGGGTGGCTGCGGCGGCACGCGGTCAGACGGTCCTCGCGCCCGCGCTCGTGCAGCGACTCCTCGCGGAGCACGTCCATGGCAGGGTGACGGCGTCACCGGCGATGGAGCGGCTCACGGCGCGGGAGATCGACGTCCTGCGCCTCATCGCGGTGGGCAGGTCCAACCTCGAGATCGCCCACACCTTGTTCGTCGGTGAGGGGACCGTGAAGACCCACGTCGCGTCCATCCTGCGCAAGCTCTCGGTCAGGGACCGCGTCCAGGCCGCCATCGCCGCCTACGAGCAGGGCCTGGTGAGGCCGGGTGAACAGGGCTGAGGCACCACCGAGCGCCTCACGCACCGAAGTCCCAGAAAACCGTTGCGGTTTGTGGCACTTCGGTGCGTGAGGCGTGGGTCAGTGCACCTCGTGCCCGCCGGACACGTTGACCGCCTGGCCCGTCACGAACGACGAGCGCTCGTCGACGAGGTGGGCGACCGCGTGGGCGACGTCGTCCGGCGTGCAGGCCCGCCCGAGCGGGATCTCGGCCACGAACCGGTCGCGCCAGCCCGCGGTGTCGACCTCGGCGTATGCGTGCGCGAAGTCCTCGGCCAGGCTCTCCATCATCGCGGTGTCGCAGATGACCGGGCAGACGCAGTTGACCGTGACCCCGGTGCCCACGAGCTCGAGCGCGAGCGACTGCGCGAACCCGATGACGCCGAACTTGGACGCGCAGTAGTGGGCGATCCCGGGCTCGCCCGTCTTGCCGGCGTCCGACGAGATGCACACGACGCGGCCGCGCGGCGAGCGGCGCAGCAGCGGCAGGCAGGCCTGCACCGCGAGGAAGGTGCCGGTGAGGTTCACGGTGAGCACGCGGTCCCACTGCGCGCGGCTCATCGTCTCGACAGGCGCGACGTCGATGACGCCCGCGCAGGTGATGACGGCGTCGAGCCTGCCGAGCTCGGTCTCGACGGTGCTCGCGAGCGCGGCCACCGACGCCTCGTCGGTGACGTCGCACGCCACCCACCGGTCCGGCCCGGGCACCGCGTCGGCGCGGTCGCTGCCCACGACGAGCCAGCCGTCGTGCTGCAGCCGGGCGGTGATGGCGCGGCCGATGCCTCCGGCGGCGCCGGTCACCACGGCCACGGGCGGCGAGGTGCTCATCGGACCTCGACCGAGCGGAACCGCGCGAGCTTGGTGCGCAGGATGTACGAGCTCGCCGAGAACGGCCACTGCGACACCACCCTGCCGGTGCCGGCCTTGAAGTAGCTGGTCGTCTCCGCCCACACCGTCCGGCGCAGCTGGGCCTGGACCCAGTCGTTGAACTTCCGGAACGCCTCCGGGTTCACCGTGATGAGCGACCGGGAGGGGTCCTTCAGCTTCGCGATCAGCGAGGCGGCGAAGTCCGCCTGGGCCTCGTAGAACGACACGAGGGGCACGGCGTTGGTGTTGGGGCCGTACATCATGAAGAAGTTCGGGAAGCCGGGGACCATCATGCCGAGCAGGGCCTCGGGCTCGCCGTCCCACACCTTCTGCAGGTCCGCGCCGCCCTCACCCGTGACCTGGTAGCTGCTGAGGTAGTTCGCGGCATCGAACCCCGTGGCGAAGATGACGATGTCGACGGGGTGCTCGGTGCCGGAGGCGTCGACGACCCCGGTGCGCGTGAGCGACGTCACCGCGCGGGGCACGAGGTGCACGTGGTCCTGCTTCAGCGTGGGGTAGTACGTGTCGCTGATGACCGTGCGACGTCCCTCGAACGGGAACTCGGGCGTGCAGGCCTCGACCAGGTCGGGCCGGTCGCCGAGCGACTGGCGCAGGTACTCGAGCGAACGCACGCGGCGCTCACGGTGGGCCTTGCCGTCGGTCCGGGCGTGCTGCGACCGTGCCTGCCGCAGGTCGTATTCGGCATACAGCTTGAACCGCTTCCACCGGTAGACGAGCGGGTTCCTGCTCGCCTCGCGCTCCTCGGGGGTGAACGCCCGGCTGTTCTTGGGCAGCAGCCAGTTGGGCTCGATCTGGAAGATCGTGACGTCGCTCGCCACGGCGGCGGCCTCGACGATGATCTGGACCGCGGACGAGCCGGTGCCGAGCACCGCCACCCGCTTGCCCGTCATGTCCAGGCCCTCCGGCCACGTCGACGTGTGGCACATGACGCCCTCGAACTCCGTCTCGCCGCGCGCGAACGGCGGGATGAGCGGGACGTTGAGGAAACCGACGGCGCTGATGACTGCGCTGAAGGTGCCGAAGTCCTCCCCGGAGGCCGTCGTGAGCGACCAGGTGCGGGTGTCGTCCGACCACGTGACCGACTCGACCTTCTCCTCGAACCGCATGTGCTCGAGGAGGCCCCACTTGGTGGCCACGCGGCGGAGGTAGTCGAGCAGCTCGTGCCACTCGACATGGGTGCGGGTCCAGTCCGAGTGCTCGAACGAGAACGAGTAGATGTGCGACTCGAGGTCGACCTCGGCCCCGGGATAGCGGTTGGCCCACCACGTGCCGCCGACGTCCGGGTACTTGTCGAAGATGACGAAGTCCTCGATGCCCTTGCGGCGGAGCTCGACACCCGCGGCGATGCCGCTGAAGCCGGCACCGATGACGGCGACCCGCGGGCGGCCGGGCGTGGGGAGCGGTGGTGTCACGAGGATCCTCCCGGGCCTCACGTCCGTGCATGCGTCGCTCGCCGACGGTGGGTGCGGGCCCAGGGCGAGGGTAAGGCCCACAATGTAGACCAAAGTGCCGGGCTGTCAACCCTTTCCCAGATCGGAACGGACGCAACGCCATCGACCCGCCTGCGCAACCTGTGCGCAACCCGCAGGAAGCCCCTGACCGCGGGTAATGGTCCATTCTCTTGCTGTTTTGTTCGACGCAGGATAGGAAAGCCTTCTCACATCCCGACGCCGAGGAGCGTGCATGTCTACGGTCGTGGTCACGGGCGGCGCCGGCGGGATCGGCATGGCGATCTGCCGCCGTGTGGTGGAGGCAGGTCACCTCGCGGTGGCGGCCGACGTCGCGGTCGCGATCGAGGCTCACGGCGGTGCTGACGAGCCCGGCGTGAGCTTCGTCGAGATGGACGTGACCGACCGCGCGAGCATCGAGCGGGCCGTCGCCTCGATCGTCGCCGAGGGGCACACCGTCACCGGGCTGGTGAACTGCGCCGGGGTCCTGCGCGACACGTTCCTCGGGTCGCTGTCGGACGACGACATGCGCTTCATGTTCGAGGTCAACGTGGCCGGCATGGCACGCGTGACCGACGTCGTCGCCCCGCACCTCGTGGACGGCGGCGCCATCGTCAACATCGGGAGCCTCACCGGCCAGATGGGCCGGTTCGTGGGCGCCTCGGTGTACGGCGCGACGAAGGCGGGCGTGGCCGGCTACACGCGCTACCTCGCGATGGAGCTCGCACCGCGCGGGATCCGCGTGAACAACGTCGCCCCCGGGGTCATCGACCTCCCCATGAGCCGGTCGATGGACGCGATCTCGGGCGGGCCGGTGGAGTCGGCGAAGCACGTCCCGCTCGGCCGACTCGGCACGGCCGAGGAGGTCGCCGAGGTCGTCGAGTTCCTCCTCTCGTCCCGGGCGTCGTACGTCACGGCCCAGACGCTGCTCGTGGACGGCGGGTTCATCGCATGGTGACCCACGCGGACATCGACGCGGCCAATGCGCGCGCGCTCGAGCTGCTCGGCGCCGCGGACCCCGTGGTCGTCGACGTACGCACCGCCGGGGAGGTGCTGCCGGGCTACCGGCCCAACCTGATCCTCACCTCCGGCGCGCCCATGCCGTGGTCGGAGTACGTCGGCGGGCAGCGGGACGCCCTCATCGGGGCGGCGCAGTTCGAGGGCCTGGCCGCGAGCCGCGAGGAGGCCATCGAGGGGTTCGAGTCCGGCGACATCGAGGTCGGCTCGTGCCACGACCACGGCGCCGTCGGGTCGTTGGCCGGCGTCTACTCCGCGTCGATGCCCGTGTTCGTGGTGGAGAACCGGGCGACCGGGGCGCACGGCTACTGCAACTTCTACGAGGGCAAGGAGCCTCGCCGGCTCAACTACGGCTGCTACGACGAGGGCGTCCACGAGCGGCTGCTGCACGTCAACCGGGTGCTCGCCCCCGTGGTCGGCGAGGCGATCCGCCGCACCGGCGGCGTGGCGCTGAAGCCGCTGATCTCGCGCGCGCTGCGCATGGGCGACGAGGTGCACAGCCGCAACGCGGCGGCGTCGATGCTGTTCAGCCGCGAGCTCCTGCCCGCGTTCCTCGACCAGGTCGCGACCGACCGGGACGGTGTCACGGAGACGGCGACGCACCTGGCCGAGAACGACTACTTCTTCCTTCGCCTGTCGATGGCCGCGGCCAAGGCCACCGCCGACTCGATCATCGGGCTCGAGAACTCGACCGTGGTCAGCGCCATGGCCTTCAGCTGCCAGGGGTTCGCCATCCGCGTGGCCGGCACCGGCACACAGTGGTTCACCGGACCGCCGCCGGTCCACGAGGGCCGGCTCTTCGCCGGCCACACCGAGGACGAGATCACGTGGATGGGCGGGGAGAGCCCCATCACCGAGACGATCGGCCTCGGCGGGTTCGCCCAGGCCTGCGCACTGTCGCTGCAGGAGTACCAAGGAGGGTCGCCCGAGGTCATGATCGAGCGCAACAAGGAGATGTACGGCATCACGGTCGGGGAGAACCCCGACTACCGCATCCCGCTCTTCGCGTTCCGCGGCACGCCCACGGGCATCGACGTCCGCAAGGTGCTCGCGACCTCGGTGCTGCCGGTGATGGACGTGGGCCTCGCGGGGCGCGACGGCGGCCAGATCGGCGCCGGGGTGATCCGGGCCCCGCGCGAGTGCTTCGAGTCAGCTGCGTCCGGGTTCGAGGCGCAGTACGGGATCGCGCTGTGACCCGCGACCTCGAGGGCCTCCGCGCCCTCGTCACGGGCGGCACCCGCGGCATCGGCCGGGGCATCGTCGACACCCTCGTCGCGCGCGGCGCGACGGTGGTGGCCTCGGGCCGTGACACGGAGGCGGGCGAGGCTCTCGCTGCGGCCGTGCCCGAGGTCAGCTTCCTCCCGGCCGACCTGCGCGACACGGCGTCGGTCGCCGGGCTCGTCGACGGTGCCGTGCGCGCGCTCGGCGGCCTTGACATCCTCTGCCACTGCGCGGGCATCTACCCCGAGCACCCGATCGGCTCGATGCTCGACGGCGACTGGCACGACGTCATCGACACCAACCTGACCAGCGCCATGGCGCTGGTGCGCGCCGCGCTCCCCGCCCTGCAGGCCTCCGGCTCGGCGCGGGTCGTGCTGGTCAGCTCGATCTCCGGACCGCGCACGGGCATCAGCGGTCTGACCCACTACTGCGCGTCCAAGTCCGGCCTCGAGGGGTTCGCGCGCGCGGCCGCCGTGGAGCTCGCGGGCTCCGGGATCACCGTCAACTGCGTGGCACCCGGGACGATCCTCACCGAGGGGCTCGCCGCCCTCTACTCCGAGCCCGGCGTCATGGACGACGTCATCGGCCGCATCCCCGCAGGCCGCATCGGCGCACCGTCGGACATCGGCAACGCCGTGGCGTTCCTCGCCTCACCGGCGTCGTCCTTCGTGACGGGCCAGTCGATCACGGTCGACGGCGGGCAGACCCTGCCCGAGGTGCAGGGCTAGACGTGGCGGGCACCTCGCGCATCGAGCTGGAGCTCTCCGGGGCGACCGCGCTCGTCACCGGCGCCGCCTCGGGGATCGGGCTCGCGACCACGCGCATGCTCGGCGCCGCGGGCGTCCGGGTGCTCGCCGTCGACGTCGCCGCAGGGCTCGAGGACTCGGTGCGCGACCTCGTGACCGCCGGCTGCGACGTCGTCGCCGTGCGCCACGACATCACCGACGAGGAGGGTCTCGTCGCCGCGCTGGAGGCGGCGGGCGCGGACGGCCTCGCCTACGTCGCCAACTGCGCCGGGATCCATCAGCAGCGCTCGTTCGACGACATCACGCTCGACGAGTGGCGCCGCATGCTCGAGGTGAACCTGCTCGGCGCGTTCGCCGTCACGAGGGCCGCGGCACGCTGGCTGAGGGCCAGCGGCGGCGGCGCCGTCGTCAACGTCACCTCGACCGAGGCCGAGCGCGTCATCGCGCTCGTGAACCCGGACGCCGTGCCGCACTACGCGGCGTCCAAGGCGGCCCTCGCGATGCTGACCCGGAGCGAGGCGCACGCGCTCGCCGCCTACGGCATCCGCGTGAACGCCGTCGCACCCGGCTTCGTCGCGACGCCGATGACCCGGGGCAACCACGACGCATCCGATCTCCCCGAGCCCGCGCGGGCGCGAGCGCTCATCCAGCGCTACGCCGAGCCCCAGGAGATCGCCGTAGCGGTCTGCTTCCTGCTCTCGGACGGGGCCGGCTTCATCACCGGCACGACGCTGCACGTGGACGGCGGCTACCTGGTCACGTGACCGGCGATGTGGCTCGATCTCGCGCTGCCCTGACGGGCGGCACCCCTGAGCGGTAGGAAGAGGCATGGCGGACACCACGCGGTTCGAGGCGTTCCTCGGACGTGACGCGCGCGCGGGCTCCTGGGAGGAGCTCTCCCGCGGCACGTACCGCGTGATCCTCGAGGCCCTCGACTCCGGTGAGTGGCACGTGGCCGAGGAGCTGCTGCCCGTGACGATCCTCGAGGCCGAGGAGCTGCACGGCATCTACGGCGTCTGGCCGGGCCAGATCGCGCAGTTCCTCCTGGCCGAGGGCGCCGGGACGGACGAGGTGGACGCCGGGAGGCGGCGCCTCTGGACCGCGATCGGCGACGGCACCGAGCCCGACTGGGAAGGGGCCTGGCAGCGGTACCTCGAGCACACCGCCACGGCAGCATCGCTGGCCGCGGTCCGCGACGAGGGCACTCGCGAGGCGGTGCTGCGCGCGCACGAGACCTGGCGGGCGGCGCACGACCAGGCCGTCGACCACGTCTACGGCCTGGTCGACCTCTGCTTCCGGCTGCTGGGCGAGGGCTCGGTGCCGCGGGTCTGGGACCACCTCATGTCGCCCTGGTACGACGACCACGCCACGAGGCTGTCCACGGCGAACCAGCCGTGGTCGGAGTCGGCGCGGCAGCTGAAGCTCGCGATCGTGGACGGGTTCCACGCGCACCTGTCGGGCACCGACCGCCTCGGCGACGTCGAGCTGATCACCGAGCCGGGCCGCACCGGCTTCCGGTTCGCCCCCTGCGGATCCGGCGGGCGCGTGCTGCGCGACGACACCACCGGCGGCCGGCCGCGGGTCGAGGAGCCGTTCGCGTTCTCCGTGACGACCGAGCCGCACGACTGGTCGTTCGGAGAGGCCGGCGTCTGCACCTACTGCGTGCACTGCTGCCTGCTCAACATGACGATGCCGATGGACCGGCTCGGCTACCCGACCCGGGTCATCGAGCCGCCGACGTGGCCGGACGCCCGGGAGGGCGGCACCTGCACCTGGTGGGTGTACGACGACCCGTCGCTGGTGCCCGATTCGGTGTACGAGCGGGTCGGGCGCACACCTGACCGGCGACCCCGTCCCCAGGAGGAGCAGCAGTGAGCCCCGTCCCCCTCACCCAGCTCGAGGTGCCGGACTACGACCTCGGCCTGCGCGGGAAGCTCGTGCGCAGCGAGAAGCTGACCCGTTCCGGCAAGGCGGCGTTCTGCACGATCATCTACGGGCTCGACCCCGCGGACGGCGTCGCCGACACGCCTCTGTCGTCGGCGGCGAACGGCTACCCCGACGCGTTCGCCGTGCCGGACGAGTCGACCCGCGTCCAGCTGCCGTGGCGCCGCGCGACCGAGGCCGTGATCGCGGACATGGTCGACGACGACGGCGCACTGCTCGAGGAGTCGCCGCGCACGGTGCTCGCTCGGGTCGTGGCCGGCTTCGCCGAGCTCGGCCTCGTGCCCGTGCTCGGCTTCGAGTACGAGTGCTACGTGCTGCACGCGGACGACGACGTCCTGCGTCGCGGCGACTACGCCTCGCTGCGCGCGCTGGGCCGGGTCGACAACGCGTACAGCATCGGGCGGCACACCGAGAGCGCCGACCTGCTCGGCGAGTTCATCGACCGGATGGACTCGATCGGCATCCCGGTGGAGGCCGCGCACTCCGAGCTGGGCCCGGGCTTCTTCGAGTTCGCGATGTCGCCGATGGATGCCATGCGGGCCGCCGACAGCGCCGTCCGCGCACGCCAGTACTTCCGCGACCTGTGCGCCGAGCGAGGGCTGGTCGCGACCTTCATGGCCAAGCTGCGGATCGAGGCGTCGGGCTCCGGCGGCCACGTGCACCAGAGCGTGACGCGCGACGGCGTCAACCAGTTCTCCGACGGCGCGAACGGCCTGTCGGACACCGGCCGCGCCTACCTCGGCGGGCTCGTGCGCAGCATGGGCGACTACACGGTGCTGCTCAACCCGCTCCTCAACTCCTACAAGCGCATCAGCGCCGGCTTCTTCGTCGCCGAGAGGGCGACGTGGGGCTGGGACAACCGCAACGCCGCCTGCCGCGTGGTGCACAACGCGGGGTCGGCCGCGACGCGGGTGGAGCACCGGCGTCCAGGCGCCGACGCCAACCCGTACCTCGTGGCCGCCGCGCTGCTCGCGGGCGGGCTCGAGGGGCTGCGCGACGGCCTCGACCCGGGCGACCCGCTCGAGGTCGGGTCGGACATCGCGACGGCAGGGGACGCGCTGCCCTCGACCCTGCCGACGGCCATCGCGGCGTTCCGGGGCTCGAGCCGGGCCCGCTCGATGCTCGGCGACCGGTTCGTCGACTGCTACGCCGCCACCCGGGACGCCGAGGTGGCCGCGTTCGAGACCTGGTGGAACACCTCCATCACCGACTGGGAACTTCGCCGCTACGTGGAGCACCTGTGACCTCATCGCCCCTGATCACGTACGTCGAACTGCTGGAGCTCGCCCGCCAGGGCGAGGTCGACACCGTCGTCTGCGGCACGCCCGA
Source organism: Longivirga aurantiaca (assembly GCF_042660085.1). Lineage (NCBI taxonomy): Bacteria > Bacillati > Actinomycetota > Actinomycetes > Sporichthyales > Sporichthyaceae > Longivirga > Longivirga aurantiaca. Next base: position 129,202 of record NZ_JBHSTI010000002.1, read on the forward strand.
CCCGGTCGGGCGCATCGTCGGCAAGCGCCTCACGGTGCCGGCGTTCACGACGCTCTGCGTCGAGGGCGAGGGGATCGGCGCGAGCACGTTCGTCTTCGCCGTCGACGTCGAGATGACACCGCTCGACCTCCCGGTGTCGAGCGCGGAGAACGGCTGGGCCGACTTCCGGCTGGTGCCGGACATGGCGACCATGCGCCGCATGCCGTGGGAGCCGCGCTCGGTCTTCGTCCTGTGCGACGCGTACGAGATGGGGAGCGACGACCTCGTGGCGGTCGCGCCCCGGACGATCCTGCGCCGGCAGATCGAGCGGGCCGAGGCGCTCGGCCTCCGGTTCAAGTTCGCCTCCGAGCTCGAGTTCTTCCTGTCGAGCACGCCGCAGGCCGAGGCGTGGAGGCGCCGCTACCGCGACCTCGAGCCGCTCACGCCGTACCGCAACGACTACCAGGTGCTGCAGGGCGGCCGGGACGAGTGGTTCATCTCCCAGGTCCGCAACCACATGAGCGACTGGGGCATCCCGATCGAGTCGTCCAAGCCCGAGTGGGGGCTCGGCCAGCAGGAGGTCACGCTCGACTACACGAGCACCCTCGAGATGGCCGACCGGCACGTGCTCTTCAAGTACGGCGTGAAGGAGCTCGCCCACCGCGCCGGGCTCACCTGCACGTTCATGGCGAAGCCGGCCATCGACGAGGTCGGCTCGTCGTGCCACCTGCACGTGAGCATGTGGGACCTCGACGACAACCCGGTCTCGTGGGACGGCACCGGGCCCGCCGGCATGTCGGCCAGGTTCGGGAGCTTCCTGTCGGGCCAGCTCGCCCACGTGCTCGACCTCGGTCTGCTCCTCGCCCCGACGGTCAACTCCTACAAGCGGTTCCAGCCCGACCAGTTCGCCGGCACCGCGATCGCGGTCGGTGTCGACAACCGCTCGTGCGCGTTCCGCCTCGTCGGCCGGGGCCCGTCGTTCCGCATGGAGAACCGCATCCCGGGCGCCGACGTGAACCCGTACTACGCCTACTCCGCCACGATCGCCGCCGGTCTAGCCGGGATCGAGGCGGGCGCCGCGTCGCCGGAGCTGCACTCGGGCAACGCGTGGACCGACGGCGACCTCGCGACGATGACGACGTCGCTCCACCGCTCGGTCGACCGGTTCGCCGCGGCCGAGGTGGCGCGCGACGCCTTCGGTGACGACGTGTTCGAGCACCTGCTGCAGAGCGCCCGCGCCGAGGTGCTGGCGTTCGACTCCGGCTGCGTGACGGACTGGGAGCTCGTCCGCTACTACGAGCGGGTCTGAGGTGGGCGGCCGTCGTCCGGTCATCGGCGTCACGGGCTTCCACGAGCAGTGGGCGTTCGAGCACGGCAGCTACCTGTTCACCGCGACCGAGCGGGTCTTCACCGACGGTCTGCTCGAGGCCGGCGGGCTCCCGGTGCTGCTCATGAGCGCGGCCGAGACGACCGACGACGCGGTCGCGATGCTCGACGGGCTGCTGCTCACGGGCGGTGCCGACGTGGAGCCGTCTCACTACGGGCGGGAGGTGGCGCCGGAGACCGGGACGCCCGACCACGAGCGCGACGCGTTCGAGATCGCACTCGTCCGGGCAGCCGTCGACCGGGGCCTGCCCGTGCTGGCGGTCTGCCGGGGCAACCAGGTCGTCAACGTGGCGCTCGGTGGCGAGCTCGTGCAGCACGCACCGACGCACCAGGGCTACGGCCACCCCACGGTCGGCTTCCACGACGTCGACGTCGCCGCCGGCTCGCGGCTCGCCTCCGTGCTGGGCGCAGGGAACCATCCGGTGAACTCCCTGCACCACCAGACCGTAGGCAGCACGGCCCCCTCGCTGCGTGCCGTCGCGCACACGGCCGACGGCTCGGTCGAGGCGACCGAGCACCCCGACCAGCCGCTGATCACCGTGCAGTGGCACCCCGAGCGCCAGCTCGACAACGACTACTGGTCGCGCCTCGCGTCCTGGCTCGTGCGCGAGGCCAGGACGTACTCGTCCCGCACGCCCGAAGGTCAGGAGCCCTGATGCCGCTGCACCCCGTCGCCGCCCAGATGGTCGAGGACGCCAAGACCGGGCGGCCGAACGCCCACCTGCTGCCCGTCGAGGAGGCCCGCGCCAACTTCGAGAGCGACTTCGGCTCGCTGCCCAAGCCGGCCATCGCCCGCAGCGAGGACGTCGAGATCCCGGTGCGGGACACCGTGATCCCCGGCCGGGTCCTCTCGGACACGACCGAGCCGGGCGCGCCGCTGCTCGTCTTCTTCCACGGCGGAGGCTGGCTGCTCGGCAGCATCGACAGCCACGACATGATGGCGCGCAAGATCGCGATCGCGACCGGCTGCGTCGTCCTCAGCGTCGGCTATCGGCGCGGCCCCGACTCGCGGTTCCCGACCGCCACCGATGACGCGCTCGACGCCGTGCGGTGGGCCGTGGCGAACGCCGACATGCTGGGTGCGGACGCGTCGCGGCTCGTCCTCGCGGGAGACAGCGCCGGCGGCAACCTCGCCGCGGTCACCGCGATCCGGTGCCGGGACGAGGGCGGCCCCGCGGTGACGCACCAACTGCTGGTCTACCCGGTGACGACCTGCGACCTGGAGATCGGGTTCGACCCGGAGTGGGAGGGCGTCATGCTCTACCGCGACGAGATGCTGTGGCACCAGGAGCACTACCTGCCGGGGCCCGAGGCCCGGACCGACCCGCACGTGGCGCCGCTGCTGGCCGATCTCGCCGGTCTCCCGGCCGCCACCGTCGTCCTCGGCGAGTGCGACCCGATCCGTCCGCAGGGCCGCCTCTATGCCGAGGCGCTGGCGGCAGCGGGCGTGCCCGTGCAGGTCGAGGAGTACGCGAGCCTGGTGCACGGGTTCTTCGGCCTCGAGATGCTCTTCCCCGAGGCCGCCGCGGCGATGGACTTCGCCGGCGCTGCGGTGCGCGCTGCCGTCGGGACGACGGCATGAGCGAGGCCCGGCGCCCGACCGCTGTGGTCACCGGCGCAGGCGGGGGCATCGGCCTCGTAACGGCGCTGCGGCTCGACCGCGACGGCTACCGCGTGTGGGCCGTCGACGTGAAGGACGCGGCGCCCGAGCTCGCCGGGACAGGGATCGTCGCCGTACGTGCTGATCTCACCGACCCGGCCGCGCCGGCCGCGCTCCTCGCGGAGCATCTGGGCGACGACGGGCTCGATGCGCTGGTCAACGCGGCCGGCGTCGCGTTCTTCGACCGGGACGTCTCCGCCCTCGACGTCGACGAGGAGCTCTGGAGCCGCACGTTCGCGGTCAACCTCGACGGCATGCGCCGGATGAGCGCCGCGGCGGTGCCCTACATGCGACGCACGGCGGGCGCCGCGATGGTGCACGTCGCGAGCATCGCCGGCCTCCGCGGGATGGACTCGCCGATGGACGCCTACCAGGTGAGCAAGGCCGGCGTCGTGTCGCTCTCGCGCAGCATCGCCGTGCAGCTCGGGCCGGAGGGCATCCGGTCCAACACCGTGTGCCCCGGCGCGGTGCTCACACCGATGATCGCCCACCTGTACGACGAGGCGCCGGAACGCCGGACGCGGATGGAGGGCAAGACCCCGCTGCGCCGGCTCGGCAGGCCCGAGGACATCGCCGCGGCGGTCCGCTGGCTGCTCTCGAGCGAGGCCTCGTTCGTCACGGGCACCGACCTGGTGGTGGACGGCGGATGGATCGCGCAGATCGTATGAGCCCAGCCTCCGTCCCGCGGCGCTCACCTATGCTTCCGAGAACTGCAGGCATCGACGAAGGGCGCTCTGTGACGACGTCGCCGTACGGACTCCAGCCCGTGCGCACGCGGTCCGCCCACGAGCTGGTGCTGCAGCAGATCGAGACCGCGATCAACCTGGGCCGGTTCCGGCCCGGCGACCGGCTCCCCACCGAGCGCGACCTCGCCGACATGCTGCACGTCTCGCGCACCACGGTGCGCGAGGCGATCGCGGTGCTCGAGAACCGCGGCGTCATCGAGGTACGTCGGGGCCGCAACGGCGGGGCGATCGTGCTCGACGTCGTGCGCACCAAGGCCGATCTGCGCAAGCTCCTGCGCGCCAACCGCGACCAGCTGCGCGACACGTTCGACTTCCGGGTGGCCGTCGAGTCGGCCGCCGCGCGCCTCGCGGCCGAACGCCGTACGGCTGCGGACATCGACACCCTGCGGCGCCTCGTCGACATGCTGTCGCTCGTGGTCGAGAGCCCTGCCGAGGTGAGCGGGTCGGCCCGCTTCGCGCAGTTCCAGAACCTCGACTCGCAGTTCCACCTCGCCATCGCGCACGCGGCCGGGAGCCAGCGGCTCGCGACCGCGATCCTCGAGTCGCGCAGCGCGATGTTCCTGCCGGTGGGTGCGGTCTTCACCGATCTCGAGCCCACGGCCAACGACCTGCACGAGGCGGTGGTCGAGGCGATCGTCGCCGCCGACGGCGACGAGGCCGCGCGCGTGATGGCCGAGCACATCAACGTGACCCGGTCGACGGTCGAGGGCTGGCTCTGACCCGACCGCTTCGTCGCACTCGTCAGGCGACGACCAGCACCGCGTTGTCGCCGTTGCGCTCGGGGGCCTCGGGCTCGTCGAGCCAGGTGCCGCCCTCGCCGAGGTAGCGGAACTCGAACCGCCCCTCGGCGACCTCCACCTTGGCGCTGCGGGTGCCGTTCCACCGGCGGACGAGCGGGTTCGCGCCCGGCGTCCAGCCGTTGAAGTCGCCGACCACGCTCACCGGCCCGTCGTGCACGTCGCCGGGCAGCACGAACGTCACCGTCGTGCCGCCCTTGCGGGACCTCGCCACCTTGATCATCGCTGCACCTCTCGGAGTCTGGACGGACGGCCGGAGGCCGCCCGCGTGCCCAGGGTGCTCGACCGTCGACGTCGGCCGCGCGGCGGCACGCGCACGAAACCTGTTGTTTGCACGGGGTTCACGATGGTTTACACAGAGTGAGGGCCTGACTGCGGTACGTCGCCACTCACCCGTTCGTGGTCACCCGTGCGGTCGATTCGAAGTGACGCACAGTTCCGGCATCCTCATCGCATGACGCCGTACGGGGTTACGGACGTCCTGGCCGAGCGCGATCTCATCGTGCCCGGGTCGGTCGTCGATGTGGACAGTGTGCGCCGCGAGCCGGCGCTCTTCGCCGATGCTGCGCTCGCGCTCGGATGGCTCGACTCGTTCGTGCTGCAGCCGAACGACGGCCTGGGAAGGCCAGGTCACGTGTGCCCGCGCCTCGGCCCGGTCGTGAGTGCCAACCGGCTCACCTTCGTGACGATGCAGACCCCCGACGCCGAGCTGGGCACCGCGTACGCCGCGGGCCAGCAGCTCGCCACCCTCTACCGGTCGCTGTACCCGGACACCTCCGACCACAAGAGCGCCGCGCTGATCGCGATGTTCCCGGACCTCCCCGAGGCCGAGGCAGGCACCTTCATCGACGGCGGTCACAAGCTGCTGCGCATGGAGTACGTCGGCCAGGGCCTCATGCTCGGGGAGTTTCACCCCACGAGCGGCGTGGCCAGCGTGCGCAACGACCAGCTGCCGGTGATGCAGGCGCCCGTGCCGATGTACGCGATCCGCGGCATCACGCCGCACGACATCATGTTCCTCGACCGTCCCACCGAGGACCCGCAGCGCCGCATCTCGTACCTCGAGCACTACCTGCACTTCGTGGGGCCGCAGCTCGCGGCCTCGGCCCGGATCCGCGTCTCGGCCACCCTCGAGGAGCTCAAGGCCGCTGCCGGCTGACCCGCGCTCAGAGCGCGAGGTCGACGACCGTCATCCCCGACGTCGTCGCCGGCTCGCTCATCGCCGCCAGCGCCGCAGGGGCGTCCTCCAGTGCGATGACCCGTCCGACGAGGCGTCGTACGTCGAGCCGCCCCGACGCGACGAGCGCGAGCATCTCGGGGTAGTCGTGCGCCGGCATCCCGTGGCTGCCGTAGATCTCGAGCTCCTCGGCGATCGCCCGCCCCATGGGCACCGGCGCGACGGCGGAGTCCTCGAGCATCAGCCCCACCTGCACGTGCCGGCCGCGACGACGCAGCGACCCGATCGACGCCGTCATGGTGGCGGTGCCGCCGAGTGCGTCCACCGACACGTGCGCGCCGCCGCCGGTGGAGTCGCGGACTGCGGCCGCGACCTCGTCGGGCGTCAGCCCCGTCGCGTCGACCGTGGCGGCCGCTCCGAGAGCGCGCGCGGTCGCGAGCGCCTCGGACGACACGTCGACCGCGATCACCTGCGCCCCGAGCGACACCCCCACGACGACGGCCGACAGCCCGACACCGCCGCACCCGTGGACGGCGAGCACGTCGCCCTCGGTGGTGCGCCCCTGGTGCACGACCGCGCGGTACGCCGTCGCGAAGCGGCATCCGAGCGAGGCGGCGTCGACGAAGGAGAGGTCGTCCGGCAGGCGCACGAGGTTTGTGTCGGCGGCGTGCAGCGCCACGAGGTCGGCGAACGAGCCGTGGTGCGTGAAGCCGGGCTGCGTCTGGTCGGGGCAGACCTGGGTGTCGCCCGCGGCGCACTGCTCGCAGCGCCCGCACCCGCACGCGAACGGCACGGTGACGCGGTCGCCGACCTCCCACCGCGTGACGTCTCGACCGACGACGGCCACGGTCGCCGCGAGTTCGTGCCCCGGCACCCAGGGCAGGAACGGCACGGGATCGTGGCCGAGCCAGGCGTGCCAGTCGGATCGGCAGACCCCGGTCGCGCCGACGCGGACGACCACCCCGTCGTCCGGGCAGACCGGCTCGGGGAGCTCGCCGAGCACGGGCATCTCGCCGTACGCCGACCACACCACTGCTCGCACCGCGCGCCTCCTCGTCGTCGGCCACATCCTGCCGTGGTCGGGAGGTCGACGGCCGATAGCACCCGTGCCTGTCTCGACCGTCGCGGTGCCAGCACCCTGCGCCCCCGGATCGGTCGGAGCGCCACATCAGGCGCGGAACGTGCCGGCGGCTTCGCTCCCTGACAGAAGACAGGACAGCCCGAGAAAGAACCGGCAAGATGCGCGGACATCAACGGCCTCGGGAAGCGCCGCCGAAACGTGGACGATAGCCTCCGCCGACTGCCGAGCGGAGGAGTCCCGTGAGCGCCGCATCCGGAACGACCGGAACATCGAACCCGAGGTCGGAACGCCGTCATCTGGGGTGGATCGGTGTTGCCGCCCTCTGGGTTGCCTTCGCCTTCCTGCCCGCGATCGTCGACAACGTCGTGCACGGGAACTTCGACAACTACTTCCCCGACATCGCCCGGGCCACCAGCCTGCTTCCCGGGCGTGTCACCGAGTTCGTCCTCATCGTCGTGGTCATCTCGGCGCTGCGATGGTGGCCGGTGGTGTGGCGCGAGCGGCTCCGCGCTCGCGCCTGGGTGTGGGTCGTGGTCGTCGTCCCGCTCGCCATGTCGCTGTGGTTCATCGACCGCGACAACGTGGCGGCGTCGGGCTGGGCCCTGGCCCTGGGCGTTCTCGCCATCTCGTTGCTCATCGGCTTCTCCGAAGAGCTGTTCTTCCGAGGCGTGATCCTCACGGCTATGCGTGACCGCTACGGCAGGGAATGGCTCGCCGCGCTCATCACCACCGTCATCTTCGGCCTGTCGCACTTCTCCGGTGGCGTCCCCAACATCCTGTCGACGCTGGTCACCGGCTTCCTCTTCTACTGGATGCGCCGCGTCTCCGGGGGCATCCTCGTCCCGGCGCTCGTGCACTCCCTCTACGACTTCGCCATCTACACCAGCTACACGGGCCCGCACCCCGCCGACACAGATTCGTTGAGCCTGTCGGTGTTCTTGGTCGGGGCGCTGCTCTCGATCGTCCTGCTCGCGCTGCACCGGTACGCCGCACCGGCCGGGACGACCCCGTTCACACCTGATGTGGGCGTGGAGGGCAGTTGACCGCAACCGAGGCAGAAGCGGCCGATAGCTGAGTCAGGCCGGGCGGGAACACACCGCCGATTCAACATCCCTGCCGATAGCACCCGGTTCGTCCGGCACGATCGTCACGTGATCAGGGGGGCGCTGGGATGGCCCCTCGTAGTGGGACTCATCCTCTGCATCCCTGTTTCGCTGGTCGTCCAAGCCGCCACCGACGACAGTGCCGCAGGTACGGCGTTCGGGTGGGTCTGGTTCGCCCCGATCGTCGTCGCGGACCTGATCTTGCGTCGGCGCGGACCACGCGCCGACCAGGAGGATCCGCCTCGGGGACGACGCGAACGCAGCAGCGGCTGACGCGTCGAGGTGCCGATCGCGCTCGTGCTCCGGGGTCACGGTAGAGGCTCGAAACGGTGAGATCCGTGGTGGCCCAACGGATCCAAGGAATCCGTGGAAACCCCTTGCGTTCGTACATGTGTACTATTACACTCCTCGCATGGACCTGACCCGCGTCGATGTGATCCCCGCCCCGGCGGGGGTCCCGGTGTCGTACGTGGAGTCGCAGTGGCACCGCATCTCCGCCGAGCTGGAGGCCGACCGCGCGTTGACGCGCCTGGCGGGCATGCTCGACCGCGACCCCTGCTGGGACGACCTGCGGACGTTGGCGGGCGTGCGGGACGTGCCGCTGGACCAGGCCGGGCGGTTGATGCGCCTGATGGCGACCCAGCGGGTGTCGAGCTTCCTGAGCGGTCAGACGGTCCTGGGCATCGTCGAGATCGCTGACGAGGGCGAGGCCCCCGAGGCGATGGACGAGCGCACCGCCCGGCACGAGGTCGGGCTGGCACTGGGCCGATCCAAGGACCAGGCCGCGTTCCTCATCACCACCTACACGCGGCTGGTGCAGGAGTTCCCCGACTTCGTCACCGCGCTCACCGCCGGCCGGATCACCCTCGGACACTGCTACGTCCTGCACGAGGAGACCGTGGTCGTCACCGACCCAGCCGCCCTGGCCCGGATCGCGGGCAAGGCCCTCCCGCTCGCGCAGGCGCAGTCCGCCACCCGGTTCCGCACCGCGCTGCGCCGCCTGATCCAGCGCCACGACCCCAACGCCGCCGAGCGCCGCCGCCAGGCCCGCCTCGCGCGCCGGGTCACCTACTCCAACCTCGGCGACGGCGTCTCCTCGATGACCGTGGTCGCGCGCACCGAGGACGTCGAGGCGATGCGCGAGAGCATCGACGACGCCGCCATCTCCCTCATCACCGCCGACCGCGCCGCCGCCGACGCCGAAGCAGCTGCAGCGAGTGACACTGGAAGTGACGCCGGGCAGGGCGCCACGCAGTCACGCCCCCGCCTGACCACCGCGCAGGCCCGCTCCGACGCCGTCGTGGCCGCGCTGCTCGGGGAGGTCGACGACGACGGCATCGTCACCTACGCCCCGCGCGAGCACCGCCAGAGCCGCCTCGAGCTCGTCATCGACGTCGCCACCGCCGCCGGCATCAAGGACAACCTCGCCCGCCTGGGCACTGACCCGATCTGCGCCGGCGTCGCCCGCGCCCTCATGGTCGACGTCGAGGTGATCGCCCGCGCCCTGGTCGCCGACGGCACCGCCCACCTGCTCGACCTCGGCCAGGACACCTACCTCTCGGCCAAGCAGCGCGCCCACATCCGCACCCGCGACCGCGCCACCTGCCGCTGCTGCGGGCGACGCGCCACCCGAGGCGAGATGGACCACCTCGTCGAGTTCCTGCGCGGCGGCCCCTCCGCCCCCTGGAACGAATGGTGGCTCTGCCGCGAATGCCACCAACGCAAGACCGCCGGCCAGCTCGACGTCGACGGACGCACCGACCACGCCGTGCAGATCACCACCCCGCACGGGATCGTCTACTGCTCCACCCCACCGCCCTACCTCGACGACCCCGACCGCGACTCCGTCCTCGCCGCCCGAACCACACCCGTCCGGTTCGTCCTGCCCCCACGCAGACGACCCCGACCCGCACCCACCCCCGCACCCGACCCTGCCGACGACACCCCACCCTTCTGACCACCCCGCCCCGCAGCCCCCACCCACCCGGTGAGGGCCCCGAGGCATGTCCGGAGCCGGATGCCACTGGATGTGCGCGCCCCGGAAGGCGCGGGCGGGCGGGATGCGGCCAGAATGACGGCATGAGCGAGCAGGCAACGGCATCCGGCGGCATCGAGTGGGTCGCGAGCGGCGACTACACCGACATCCTCTACGCGACCGCCGAGGGCATCGCGAAGATCACCATCAACCGGCCCGAGGTCCACAACGCCTTCCGGCCCGAGACGATCATGGAGATCTCGCACGCCATCGAGGCCGCGCGCCAGGACAGCACCGTCGGCGTCATCATCCTGACCGGCGCGGGCGGCAAGGCGTTCTGCTCGGGCGGCGACCAGCGGGTGCGCGGCGACGCCGGCTACGAGTCGGACGAGGGCCAGGTCGGCCGCTTCCACGTCACCGACCTGCAGGTGCAGATGCGCCGCTGTCCCAAGCCGATCGTCGCGATGGTCGCCGGCTGGGCGATCGGCGGCGGCCACGTGCTGCAGGTGGTCTGCGACCTCACCATCGCGGCCGACAACGCGCGCTTCGGTCAGACCGGCCCCAAGGTCGGCTCGTTCGACGGCGGCTTCGGTGCCGCGGTGCTGTCGGACCTCGTCGGCCCGAAGAAGGCCAAGGAGATCTGGTTCCTCTGCCGCCAGTACGACGCCCAGCAGGCGCTCGACATGGGCCTCGTCAACACGGTCGTGCCGCTCGACGAGCTCGAGGCGACGACCGTGCAGTGGTGCAAGGAGATGCTGCAGCAGTCGCCGTTCGCGCTCCGCCTGCTGAAGGCGAGCTTCCACGCGGCCGAGGACGGGTACGCCGGCATCCAGCAGCTCGCGCACGACACCAACCTGCTGTTCTACGGGTCGGCCGAGGCGCGCGAGGGCCGCGAGGCCTTCAAGGCCAAGCGAACCCCCGACTTCGACCAGTTCTCGCGCCGCTCCTGACCGAGCCCGCTACGCCACCGGCTCGAACACCGCGGTGAAGTGCCGGAGGGTCGGCGGCTCCTCGACGATGCGGTAGCCGGTCAGCCGGTCCGCATGCGCGGCCACGTGGCGGCACGCCTCGATGACGTAGTCCATGTGGCTCTGCGTGTAGGTGCGGCGCGGGATCGCGAGGCGCACCAGGTCGCGTGCTGCGGGCACCTCGCTGCCGTCGGGCTGTCGGCCGAACATCGCGGTGCCGATCTCGCAGGTGCGTACGCCGCCGGCCTCGTAGAGCGCGACGGCGAGCGACTGGCCGGGGTACTGCAGCGGCGGGATGCCCGGCAGCATCGCGCGTGCGTCGATGTAGACCGCGTGGCCGCCGATCGGCGTCACCACCGGGATTCCCGCGTCGCGCAACGACTCTCCGAGGTACGCGGTCGAGCGGATGCGGTAGCGCAGGTAGTCGTGGTGCACGACCTCGCGCAGGCCCTGCGCGAGCGCCTCGAGGTCGCGGCCCGCAAGACCGCCGTACGTCGGGAAGCCCTCGGTCAGCACGAGCAGGTCGCGGCACCGCCGCGCGAGGTCGTCGTCGTCCATCGCGAGCCAGCCGCCGATGTTGCCCATCGGGTCCTTCTTCGCGCTCATCGTCATGCCGTCGGCGAGACCGGCGATCTCGCGCACGATGTCGGGCACCTCGCGGTCGGCGTGGCCGGGCTCGTACTCGCGGATGAACCACGCGTTCTCGGCGAAGCGGCACGCGTCGAGGAACAGCGGCTTGCCGTGCCGGTCGCAGATGTCGCGGACGGCGTGCAGGTTGGCGAGCGACACCGGCTGACCGCCGCCGCTGTTGTTGGTGATCGTCATCATCACGAGCGGCACGTCGTCGCCGCGCTCCTGCAGCAGCGCCTCGAGGGCCTCGAGGTCCATGTCGCCCTTGAAGGCGTACGTCGAGATCGCGTCGAGCGCGGCGCCGCAGACGAGGTCGAGCGCCAGGGCGCCGGTGTACTCGACGTTGGCGCGCGTGGTGTCGAAGTGCGTGTTGTTGGGCACCACCTTGCCCGCGCCTCCGAGGACGCTGAAGAGGATGCGCTCGGCCGCGCGGCCCTGGTGCGTCGGGATCACGTGCTCGAACGGGAACAGCTCGCGGACGGCGTCGCGGAAGATGAAGTACGACGGCGACCCGGCGTACGACTCGTCGCCGTGCTGCAGCGCGGCCCACTGGTCGCGGCTCATCGCGCCGGTGCCCGAGTCCGTGAGCAGGTCGACGATGACGTCCTGCGCGTGCACCTGGAAGAGGTTGTAGCCCGCGGAGCGCACGGCGGCCCGGCGCTGCTCGGGCGTGGTCATCCGCAGTGGCTCCACCGAGTGGATGCGGAAGGGCTCGATGATGGTGCGGAACTCGGGTGCGTCCATGGCTCCAGCGTGGCCGTCGCGCGGCCCTGCCGGAATGGTGTGCGTCAGGGGATCGGACCTGTCAGCCTGCTGATCGTGAGGCGATTCGCGCCTTCAGGCTCACGGACGGAAGACGGCCCATGGACCGCACCGACTGGCACATCCTCGGCGAGCTGCAGGCCGACGCCCGGCTGTCGATCAACGAGCTCGGGCGGCGGGTGAGCCTGTCGGCGCCGTCGACGGGCGACCGCGTGCGCCGGCTGCAGGACTCCGGGGTGGTCACCGGCTACCACGCGCACGTGGACCCGGCGTCGGTCGGTCGCAGCGTGCGCGCCTTCGTGCGGATGCAGTGCTACGGCCCCACCTGCGTGCTGCGCGACCCGGCGGTCGCGGCATGGCCGGAGGTGCTGACCATGCACCGCGTCACCGGCGTCGACTGCACGGTGATGCTCGTGGCCGTCGACGACATCACCGCGTTCCAGGCGCTGCTCGACCGCCTCGCCGACTACGGGCGCCCGGAGAGCAGCATGGTGCTCGAGGACGTCGTCGCCTGGGCTCCCGTCCGCCCGCTGTGAGCCGATCGGCATGATGGGCCACGACCCGGAGGGACGACGATGAGCGATCGATCCGACCGCGTGACCCTGCGGTTCCTGGCGGCACCTACCGACCTCGGCTACTCCGGCACCGTCGATGCCGGTCGCGTGCTCGAGTGGATCGACAAGGCGGGCTACGCCCTCGCCGCGCAGTGGAGCGGCAGGTACTGCGTCACGGCGTACGTCGGCAACGTGCACTTCTCGCGCCCGGTGCTCGTCGGCCAGCTCGTCGAGGCGACCGCGCGGATCATCCACACCGGGCGCAGCAGCATGCACATCGAGGTGTCGGTGACCTCGCACGACCCTCGTGGCGGCGAGCCGGTCGAGGCGACGAGCTGCCTCATCATCTTCGTGGCCGTCGGCGACGACGGCCGCTCGGTCGAGGTGCCCGTGTGGACGCCGTCGACCGAGCACGACGTCGAGGCGCAGCAGGGCGCCGTACGCCGGATCGACCTGCGGGCCGCGATCGAGGCCGCGATGGCCGAGCAGCACTACACGTCGGCCGGCACCGCGCCGCGCGAGGTGCTGCGCTTCCTCGCCGCACCCACCGACGTGAACTGGGGCGGCAAGGTGCACGGCGGCATCGTCATGCGCTGGATCGACGAGGCCGCGCACGTGGTGGCCTCGCGGTGGACCGGCTCGACGCACAACGTCGCGGTCTACTCCGGCGGCATCCGCTTCTACCAGCCGCTGTTCATCGGCGACCTGGTTGAGGTAGAGGCCCGCCTCCTGCACACCGGCACGTCAAGCATGCACATCAGCGTGCACGTGCGCTCGGGCGACCCGAAGGACGGCGAGCTGCGGCTCACCACGCACTGCCTCACCGTCTTCGTCGCGCTCGACGACGACGGCGCCGCTGTGCAGGTTCGCGCGTGGGTGCCGGCGAGCGACGAGGACCGCGCGCTGGCGGCGCATGCCCTCGACCTCGTCGCCCTGCGCAGCGCCGTCGACCGCTCCACGATCTGAGTCTCAGCCCCAGAATAGCGCGGTGGGGTCGCGATCGATCTCGTCCAGCAGGTCGGCGACGGTCGATGTCGGTGACGAGTACGGATAGAGGTGGAAGGCCTCGTGCTGGTCGCACCAGTACAACGACCACAGGCCGGTTGACTTCGTGTACCTGAGACGAGCGATGGGGGACCGCGTCCATTCGCCGTCACCCCGCCATGGTGGCCGGCACTCGACGAGCGTGATGTGTCGGGGAGCGACGTCGCACTCGACCGTCACCTGATCCTGCATCTCGGCTGGCACGCGCTGCTCGCACCAACGTCGCACGCGGACGACGTCAAGCTCCGGGAGACCACCAGGCATACGCCGAGCCTGGCACACGCGAGCGGTCACGCGGCGATGGCGCGGCTGCCGTCGAGGGTGACCACGTGGGCGCTGCTCAGCGTCCAACCGGTGCCGGCGATGGCCGCCTGGGTCGCTGCGATCCAGGCGTGGTCGTCGGGGGTCGGCGTCAGGCCACGCGCGCGGGCGGCTGCGACGATCACCGTGCCGCCCTCCAGGTCGGCTAGGCCTTCGCGCATCGCGTCGAAGAAGGCACGGACTGTCTGCGGGTCGCACGGGCCCGGGTCCGGCCCGATCACGCACGGCTGTACGAGCCGGACGTCGGAGTCGCACGCCAGGACGACGAACGACTCGTCGACGCGGTCGTGATGGCCGACGACGAGGTCCAGCACGTCGGCGAGCAGCTGCGGCTCGGTGAGGGGAAGGGTGGGCCAGTTGTCGGGGAGGTCCTCGAAGGTCATGGCGGGAGGGTGCCCGAGCGGGCGATGAGTGCGCGGACGTCATCCACAGGCACGGGTCTCGTCGTCCGTCGGGCTGACGGGCTGACCACCGGAAGTACGACGTCGGCGGCGCAACGCCCGGCCCGCGGACCGATGGCATACGTCGGCGCCGTGCCTACGGTCGAGGGATGCCTCAGAACGACGCGGGCGACAACCTGCGCACCAGCCTGTCCAGACTCCTCACGTCCGGCACTGACACCAACCCCGCGCTCAACGCGCTGCTGGCCGACTACACGTCGTACCACCGGGTGCTCGCGATCGTGGGCGGCGCGTTCCTGCTCGCCCTCACCACGCTCAGCGTGATGCTGTGGGGGCGGTTCCGGCGCTCACGCACGCCCGGTCGGGGCTGGAGCTTCGAACGCCGCACGTACTTCGGGCTGGGGCTCGTCGCATTCGGCGCCGCGCTGTTCCTGGGGCTCGTCGTCGCGGCGAACGTCAGCACCGTCCTCGACCCGCGGCACGGGTTCGGCGGAGCGATGGGCCTGCTCGGTACGCCGAGGGCCGGGACGTCGGCTGCGCAGCTGCAGGACGCATTCGCGACGTGGCTGCAGTCGGGTGCGCCCTCAGTGCCGCCGGAGGTCACCCGGGCGATCGACGAACGGCTCGCGTGGCAGCGGCCGAAGGCGATCATCACCAGCACGCTGCTGCTGGGGTTCGTGGCTGTCTCGGCGGTGACGTGGCGCTCCCTTATCCGGCGCTCGCACGGTCGAACGGGGAGGCGCTCGCTGCGCGGGTGGGGCCTGCTCGGCGCGGGCGTGTTGTCGGTCGCCGTCGGCCTGGTGCTGATGCTCATGGTGCTCGGCAACACCCAGGGCTCGCTGGCGCCGCTGTCGCTCACCCTCTTCTTCGGGTAGCGATCGCACCGTGGTTAGAGGGTGAGCCGCCCACGCTCGAGCCCCAGCTCCAGCTCGGCGGACCGGCGCATCCAGCGCTCGGCGTCGGCGGGGCTGATCGCGCCGCGGTGCGCGACACCCTGAAGGGCGAGGCCGTCGAGCATCGAGAGGAGGCGCCACGCGGCCGCGTCCGGCTCGTCGCACCTCATGGACCCGTCGGCGACCCCGTCGCGGATGAGCTCGACGAGCAGCGCGTGCCACTCCTCGTTGAGGCGGCGCGAGGTCTGCTGCAGGGCCGGACGTCGTACGGCGTCGGCCCAGGCGTCGAGCCAGAGCTGCATGGCGACGTCGTCGTCGCCGCGCGAGTAGGTCGCGAGGAACTGCTGGAGACGGTCCATCGGTTCTGGACCGACCAGGGCGGCGCGAACCGCGCGCAGGTCGTCGCCCGCCGCGCGCTCGAAGGCGTCGGCGAGCAGGTCGTCCATCGATGCGTAGTAGTGGTGGACCAGCCCGCTCGAGGTGCCCATCTCGGCAGCGACGTCGCGCACCGTGGTCGCGGCGATCCCGTGGCGCTGCATCACGGCCAGCGCGGCGTCGACGATCGCCGTACGACGCCGGTCGGGCGACATCCTGGCCATGACAGGAGGTTACGCCTATTGCGCGTCTGTCCAACAACAACCTAGGGTCTGGTCACCGTGCCGGACTCCGTCGGCACCGCGAACGGAGCATCCCGATGGTCCTCACGACGCCGTTCCATCCGCGTCTCGTCGAGCTCAACGAGTCGCAGCTCTGGCAGCACTGGGCCGGCTACCTCTCCGCCGACCGCTTCGACCTGTCGGCGCGGCAGGAGCACACCGTGCTGCGCAACGCTGCCGGGTGGTTCGACACGTCGCCCCTCAACAAGTACGCGATCCGCGGCCGCGACGCCGAGCGGTTCCTCGCCGGCGTGTTCGTGCGCGACATCCGCACCTGCCGGCCGGGCCGGGCCCAGTACACGGTCTGGTGCGACGACCGGGGGCACGTGCTCGAGGACGGCGTCGTCTTCCGCCACGCATCCGACGACTTCCTCCTGACGGCCGCGAAGCCGAACGCGGGCTACCTGTCGTCGCTGATCGGCAGGCTCGACGTCGAGGTGGTCGACGTGTCGACGCAGTGGGCGTCGGTCGCCGTGCAGGGGCCGAAGTCGCGCGAGATCCTCGCAACCCTCGCGCCCGACGTGCTCGACCTGTCGTTCTTCGCCATGACCCCGGCGAAGGTGGCGGACGTCCCCGTCACCATCAGCCGCACCGGGTTCACCGGCGACCTCGGCTTCGAGGTGATGATCCCGGCCGACGCAGCGCTCGCCGTCCTCGACGCGATCGTCGCCGCGGGGGCCCCCTACGGCATGAAGCCGTTCGGGAACGTCGCCCTCGACATGGCGCGCATCGAGGCCGGGCTGCCGCTCTACGGGAAGGAGTTCACCTCGGCCCGTTACGCCTACACGGACCACGACCGGTTCACGCCGCAGGAGCTCGGCCTGGGCTGGCTGGTGAAGAACCTGGACGACGACTCCCGCCCCTTCGTCGGGCGACGGGCCCTGCAGCGCGAAGCGGCCGAGGGCTCCGCGCGCTGGTCCACCGTCGGCATCGTCGTCGACTGGAGGGCGTACCACGACACCTTCGAGGCCGCCGGTCTCGTGCCGCCCAAGGACCCGGAGCCGGTGGGCTGGGAGACGATGCTGTACGACGACGAGCGCGAGCGCGCCGGCTACGCGACGAGCTTCATGTACTCGCCGATGATGCAGGGCCACATCGGCATCGCACGAGTGCGGCCCGAGCTCGCCGCGGTGGGCACCACGGTGCACGTCGAGACGTCGGTCAACCACCGCTACGTGAACGTCCCGGCACGCGTGACCACGCTGCCCTTCTTCAAGCCCGAGCGGAAGGTCGCCTGACATGGCCGGCACCCAGTACGACGCCCTCGTCATCGGCGGTGGCCACCAGGGACTGATCCACGCCGCCTATCTCGCCAAGGGCGGCCTGCGCCCGCTGGTGCTCGAGCAGCGCTCGTTCGTGGGCGGCGCCGCCATCACCGAGCCGCTCCACCCCGGCTTCTCGTTCACGACGTTCTCCTACGGCCTCTCGCTCCTGCGCAACGAGGTGATCCAGGAGCTCGAGCTGGTGAAGTTCGGCTACCAGCCGCTGTTCATGCCGACGTCGTTCACGCCCATGGACAACGGCGACTACCTCTACCTGTCCGACGACCACGACCTGAACATCAAGGAGATCTCGCGGCACTCGGTGCGGGACGCCGACGCCTACGACCGCTTCCAGCACGACTTCTCGCGCGTGAAGCAGCTCGTGAAGCCGATCTTCGACCGGCGGCCGCCGAACTTCTGGTCGGACCGCGCCGATGACCGCGACGAGATCACCTGGCTCCTCGGGCACCTGGGGTCCGCCGACAAGAAGGTCATCCACGACGCCGTCCGTCTCATCACCGGGAGCACCGCGGACTTCCTCGACGACTACTTCGAGTCCGAGATCCTCAAGGGCGCCCTCGCCGGCTCGGGCATCATCGGCACCAAGGTCGGCCCCATGTCCCCGGGCTCGGGTCTGGTGATGCTCTACATGGGCATGGGCGAGCACGACGGCGACATGGGCGGCTGGTCGTTCCACAAGGGCGGCAACGGCGGGCTCACGCAGGTGATCGCCCGTGCCGCGCAGGCCGTCGGGGTCGAGATCCGCTACGACTCCGTCGTCGACCAGGTGCTCGTGGAGAACGGCCGCGCCGTCGGCGTGGTGCTCCGTGACGGCGTCGAGCTGCGCGCCGGCACGGTGGTGAGCTCGCTCGACCCCCGCCACACGTTCCTCGACCTGGTCGACCCGCGCGAGCTGCCGACCGATCTCGTCGACGACGTGCGCCGGTTCCGCTTCCAGGGCACGGCGTCCAAGGTCAACTTCGCGCTCGACGACCTGCCGAGGTACCCGGCGCTCGGGGACCGCACCGACATCTACCGCGGCTTCGTGAGCGTCAGCCCGTCGATCGAGTACCTCGAGCGGGCGTTCGACGCCGCCAAGTACGGGTGGTACTCCGAGAAGCCCTACCTCGACGCCTGCTTCCAGTCGGTCATCGACCCGGACATGGCACCGCCGGGGAAGCACGTGCTGTCGTGCTTCACGATGTACACGCCGTACGAGCTGCGTGGGAGCGACTGGGACACCGAGCGGGAGAACCTGGGCGACACGGTCCAGCGCCGCCTCGACGAGATCTTCCCGGGATTCTCCGACCTCGTGCTCCACCGCGAGGTCGTGACACCGCTCGACATCGAGCGCACCACCGGGCTCTCCGAGGGCAACATCTACGCCGGCGAGTTCCTGCTGCCGCAGATGTGGGCCTTCCGCCCGGCGCCGGGCTACACCGACTACCGCACGCCGATCGAGGGCTACTACCAGTGCGGCTCCGGCACCCACCCGGGCGGCTGCGTCATCGGCTCGCCGGCCCGCTTCGCCAGCCAGGCGGTGCTCGCCGACCGCGCGGAGCGCTGACCGAGGTTCGGGACGTCAGCGGGGACGTCGACCGCAGCCGAACGTGGTGAGAGATGACCAGAGGCCCGAGCCGTGGGCTCGGGCCTCTCGGTGTCTGTCAGGTGCGGGACCTGTGGTGATGCTGTGGCCAGGGGCGGGGTCGAACCGCCGACCTTCCGATTTTCAGTCGGACGCTCGTACCAACTGAGCTACCTGGCCTCCGCTGCCGTGGGCAGCCCGGAGATCGTAGCCGACGCACAGGGAGCAGCAGAAATCCACCGGGCTGTGACGGCGCCGACACGCTCCGTCGAAAGTCGGAGGAGATTGCCCCCGGGGTGCATCCAGGCCGCAGAGGTGGGCAGAAGAGAGGTCGACGCCCGGAACAGCCGGGCCCGCACAGTCCCCGGGAGCCCCCGTGCGCCTTCGCCGTACCACTGCCTCGCTCGTCGTCGCCGCCGCCGTCGCGACGGGCGCCGTCACAGCTGCACCCGCCGCCACCGCCTCCGCGCCCGGCACCAACTCGCTCGCCAACGTCCTGCTCTCGGACGGCGACACGTTCGACGACAACCGCAACGACTTCGACATCGTCACCCAGGCCGCGCTGGCGGTCCTCGCGGAGAAGCCGGACTCGGCCGTCAAGGTCCTCACCGACGGCACCGTGCCGGTCACCGCGTTCATCCCGCGCGACCAGGCCTTCCGCCTGTTCGTCTACTCGACGACCGGCAAGTGGATCACCAGCGAGCAGGGTGTCTTCGAGGCCGTCGCGAGCTTCGGCATCCCCACCGTCGAGACGGTGCTGCTCTACCACGTCGTCGCCGGTGCCACGATCGACCGGGCGGGCGCGCTGATGTCCGACGGCGCGGTGCTCGACACGGCTGCCGGAGCTCCGCTCACGGTCGACATCGTGCCGAACCGCAAGATCGAGCTCCGCGACCTCGACCCCGACGCCACCGACGCCCGCGTGCGCTGGGACGCCTACGACATCAACAAGGGCAACCTGCAGATCGCGCACGGCATCGACCGCGTCCTGCGCCCGCTCGACCTGCCGAAGGCCTGACGCCTGCAGCAGCACCAAGCCCGCCGGGGCTGACCGGCGAACGACGGTGGCCCGTCCCCTCGCGAGGGGACGGGCCACCGCCATGACGTGCCTGCGCTACAGGTAGCCGCGCTTGCGCATGCCCTTGAGCGCCACCGCGCCGTACAGCGGCGGCACGTAGAACGTCGCGATGCGGTAGACGATCGCGGCTGACAGGGCTGCCGACTGCGGGATCCCGACCGCGGTGAGACCGGCGGTGAGCGCGGCCTCCGAGACCCCGATGTTGCCAGGGATCGGCATGAGGCCGGCGAAGAGCGAGACCAGGGTGTTGATGAGGATCAGCTCGGCGAACGTCGCGGTCTGGTCGAACGCGCGCAGCGAGGCGCCGAGCGCCATCGCAGCGATCACGTTCCAGAGCACGCTGCCGAACAGGATGAGCAGCAGCTTGGTCGGGGAGCGCAGCACCTTCAGCGCATCGATGCTGTCGGCGGCGCGGTCCTGCACGAAGCGACGTACTTTCGGCACCGCGAGGTAGAGCAGCACCGCCAGCACGATGAGGACGACGAGGACGATCAGGACGAGCGTCCAGTTCACGCTCGCGAGCGCCCCGCCGACGGTGCTGGTCGATCCCGACGACGGCGACGACGGCGTCAGCACGACGAGGCCGGTGAGCAGCGTCAGCACGATGACGAGCACCTGCACCAGCAGCCCGCCGAGGGTGTTGATGACGCTGATGGCCACGGCGGCGGTCGGGTTGCTGCCGACGAGCTGCAGGTGCCTGATCGTCAGCGCGATCTTCGCGGCCGACCCGGGGACCGCCAGGCCGAGGAAGCTGATGGCGTACTGCAGACCGAGGACCGGCATGAACCGCAGCCTGGCCATCGAGGCGCCCAGCGTCGCGATCGCCTGACCCACCTGGATGAACGGCGCGATGAGGATCGCCACCAGCACCCACGACCAGTCGGCGCCCTTGAACTCGGCGATCAGCGTGTCGATCCCGATGCCGGCGACGGCGCTGATCACCGACCAGGCGACGAACCCGAGCACCACGATCATGAAGACCGAGGCGATCGTGACGCGCTGGAGCTTCTCGAGCGGCGGCTCCTCGACGCCGGTCGCCTCCGCGACCGCCGCCCGAAGCTCGGCCATCTTCCACTCCGCCGCCTTCGTCGCCGTCTTGGTCTCGGCGTCGAGAGCGGCCGGCTGCAGGAAGGGCATGAGACCGACGAGGTCGTCGTGCGGGAGCGCGGCCTTCGCGACGCGCACCGCGGTCTCGACATCGGTGACCGTGGCCGTGCAGACGAGCATCTGCGCGTTGTCGGCGACCACGTCGTTGGCGTCGGGCGAGCTCGTGCCCGATGCGAGGTCGGAGAGAGCCTCGGTGCCGTCCTCGCGCACGACCAGGGCGTGCGGGCGCACCTGCCCGTGCGCGACACCGGCGGCATGCAGGCTCGTGAGCGCGGCCCAGAACCCGTGCAGCATCTCGTCGGTGACCTCGTCGCGCGCGAGGTCGGGCAGCGCCCGGCCGTCGTCGCGCCGCACGAGGAGCGCGTCCTTGCCCCAGGCCGTGCCGGCAGCCAGGACCGGCTGCACGGGCACGCCCGCGCGCTCGGCGTACAGGGTGAGGAAGGCCTCGTGCTCCACCTGCGTCTGGCGTCCGACCGAGGTCGCGGGGGCGCCGTCCTTGTAGAGCAGGCGCGACCACGCCGACGCGATGAGCGAGCCCTCGAAGGCGTCGCGCCCGTAGATGCGCACGAGGATGCGGCGTCCGGAGTCGTCGGTGCCCGTCGCGGTCACGACGCCACGCCGGTCTGTCGGCGCGTGCTCGAGCTCGCGGACATGCACGCCGAGGTCCTCGAGCTCGTCGACCACGAGCTCGAGCGGCACGCGCCCGCCCGGCGACCCGAAGGCGACGTGGACCGCGGACGCGGCGGCGACTCCCAGCACCACGCCGGCGATGGCGCCGACGAGGAGGTCGATCTCCAGCGCGACCCCGGCGACCGCGCCGAACGACACGAGCAGCCAGCCGAGGCGGCGGTAGGGGCGTGCGAGGTGCGGGGAGGACACCGCGACGATCGCGACCACCAGCGAGAGGCGCACCGCCGGGTAGATGCGGCCGGTGTCCTGCGAGGTCAGGGCGTCCCAGACGCCGCTCCACGTGCCGCCCTCGGCGTAGGCGAGGGCTGTCGCGATGCCGAGCGCGAGGATCGCGGCGACGAGCTGCACGAGGAGCAGGCGACGTCGCGAACGGCCGAACGCGGCGAGCACCACGAGCAGCAGGGCCCATCCCAGGGCCAGGGTGTACGCCGTCTCCCAGAACCAGCCGAGCAGGCCCGGCAGGGCGTCGAGCAGCTGCGTGACGGCGTTGTCGACGGTGCCCGGGCCGGGGGCGGGGACGGAGAGCAGCGCGAGGGTGACCACGGTGACGACCATCAGCACGACGTCGGTGGGACGCCGCTCGAGCGGCGCGTCGGCCGCCGACGACCACAGCTGGCCCGCTCCACGGCGCCAGACCCGCGGGTCCAGCCGGCCGACGGCCCGGGGGGTGGTGGCGGGATCGACCGTCGAGTCGCCGCCGTGCTCCGTCGTCCCCGACATCAAGCCCCTCCACCCTCACGTGCACGCTGCGCAGCCGCCCGTGCACCCACTGGCAGGAACCGTAGCGCCGCCCGCCCGCTGAGACCGACGAATCCGTCGCTACCGGGCCCGGGAGACGACGGATCGATCAGTGCGAGCGCGAAGGTGATCAGGCGGGTTCGGCGACGGCGCCGAGGGGGTCGGTGAGCACCTCGCGCAGGGCCGACCGCGCGGCACCGACGACTGCGGCATCGCGTCCGAGGCGCGACGGCGCGATCGAGATCGGCGCCCAGCGCGCGGACAGCACCCGGCGCGCCACCGCCGCGCGCACCGGTGCCTCGAGCCAGGGGAAGAGCGGGGCGTAGACGCCGCCGAGCACCACGGCGTCGACGTCGAACAGGTTCACGATCGCCGCGATCCCGACGCCCAGCGAGGCGCCGGCGTCCTCGACCGCGCCGACGGCCCGCGGCTCGCCCTCTGCCAGCGCGGCCAGCAGCGTGGGCGTCGCGTCGGCTCCGTGCGCGGAGGACGGCCGCAGCCCGGCGCTGCGCAGGATCCAGTCGAGGCCGGCGACCTGCTCGAGGCATCCCCGTGCGCCGCATCGGCACTCGGGCCCGTCCGGGGCCACCGTCAGGTGGCCGAGCTCGCCGCCGAAACCGCGCGTGCCGCGGTGCAGCCGGCCCTCGAGGACCACGCCGGCACCGACGCCGACGTCGCCGTTGACCAGCACGAAGCTGGCCCCCGCAGCAGGCCACGCGTGGTCGCCCGACCACAGCTCGCCGAGCGCGGCCAGGTTGGCCTCGTTGTCGAGCGAGGCGCGCGGCCAGAGCAGGCTCGACGCCGCGCGCATCCGGTCGAGCACCGGCACGTCGGCCCAGCCGAGGTTGGGCGCGACGCGCAGCACCGACGCCTCGAGGTCGACGAGCCCGGGGACGGCGACGCCGATGCCGCGCACCCTGAGGCCGTCGGCGGCGGCTGCGCGCAGCGCGTCGTCGACGAGGCGCGCGGCCGTCCTCAGCACCGTGCCGACGGGCTTGTCGCGCTGGTCGCCGGGTCGAGACGCGCGGTGCCGCACCTCGCCGGTGAGGTCGACGACGACGCACGAGAGGCCGTCGACGTTGATCTCGACCCCGACGCCCGCGCCGCCGGACGGGTCGAGCGCGAGATCGGTGCCGGGTCGCCCGACTCCGCGCGGCGCACGGGTGCCCTGCTCGCTCACGAGGCCGGCGGCGAGCAGGTCGTCGACGATCGAGCCGACCGTCGCCCGCGTGAGCCCGGTGAGGCCCGCGACCTCGGCGCGGGAGACCGGGCCGTCGGTCACCGCGGCCAGGACGAGGCCCGCGTTGTGCCGGCGTACGTCGGCCTGGTCGGTGGGCCGGGGGCGTCGCGAAGGAGGCGTCGGGGCTATCGACACGGTGCCTCCAGGCGAGTATGTTTGGGCGCTGAACGAATACTCCCCCAGAAGCCCGACGGAGGCAACCATGAACTTCCCCACCCCGACCCCGGGCGACAAGTTCACGTTCGGTCTGTGGACCGTGGGCTGGCAGGCACGCGACCCGTTCGGCGACGCGACCCGCCCGCACCTCGACCCGGTCGAGTCCGTGCACCGCCTCGCCGAGCTCGGCGCCTACGGCGTCACCTTCCACGACGACGACCTCATCCCGTTCGGGTCCGACTCCGACGAGCGCGACAAGCACATCCAGCGCTTCAAGGACGCCCTCGACGCGACCGGCATGAAGGTGCCGATGGCGACCACGAACACGTTCACGCACCCCGTCTTCAAGGACGGCGCGTTCACCAACAACGACCGCGACATCCGCCGCTACGCCACGCGCAAGATCATGCGCAACATGGACCTCGCCGCCGAGCTCGGCGCCGAGACGTACGTCTTCTGGGGCGGCCGCGAGGGCTCGGAGGTCGATGCGGGCAAGAACGTCGGCGACGCGCTCAGCCGCTACAAGGAGGGCCTCGACCTCCTCTGCCAGTACGTGATCGACAAGGGCTACAACCTGAAGTTCGCGATCGAGCCCAAGCCGAACGAGCCGCGCGGCGACATCCTGCTGCCGACGATCGGCCACGCGCTCGCGTTCATCAACGAGCTCGAGCACCCCGAGATGGTGGGACTCAACCCCGAGGTCGGGCACGAGCAGATGTCCAACCTCAACTTCGTGCACGGCATCGCGCAGGCCCTGTGGCACAAGAAGCTGTTCCACATCGACCTCAACGGCCAGCACGGCCCCAAGTTCGACCAGGACCTCGTCTTCGGCCACGGCGACCTGCAGTCGGCGTTCTTCCTGGTCGACCTGCTCGAGGCCTCCGACTACGACGGCCCGCGCCACTTCGACTACAAGCCGATGCGCACCGAGGACATCGACGGCGTCTGGGCCTCGGCCGCGGCCAACATGCGCACCTACATCCTGCTGCGCGAGAAGGCCAAGGCGTTCCGCGCCGACCCGCGCGTGCAGGCGGCGCTCGAGGCCTCGCGCGTCGGCGGCACCGCCGTCCCGACCCTCGCCCCCGGCGAGACGTACGACGACCTCGTCGCCGATGTCGACGCGAACTTCGACGTCGAGGCCGCAGCGGCGCGTGGCTACCACTACGTGCAGCTCGACCAGCTCGCGATCGAGCACCTGCTCGGCACCGCCTGATCGCGGTGGGCCCCTCTCTCGTCGCGGGGATCGACTCCTCGACGCAGTCGTGCAAGGTCGTCGTCCGGGACGCGACCACGGGCGCCCTCGTGCGCTCGGGTCGCGCTCCGCACCCGGACGGCACCGAGGTCGACCCCGCGGCGTGGGAGGTCGCGCTCACCGCTGCGATCGCCGACGCCGGCGGGCTCGACGACGTCGGTGCCGTCTCGGTCGGCGGGCAGCAGCACGGCATGGTGCTGCTCGACGAGAGCGGCGACGTCGTCCGCCCTGCGCTGCTGTGGAACGACACCCGCAGCGCCGGTGCGGCGTCCGACCTCGTGGCCGAGCTCGGCGCCGAGGTGTGGGCCGATGCGACCGGTTCCGTGCCGGTCGCATCGTTCACGGTCACCAAGCTGCGCTGGACGGCGCAGCACGATGAGGCGTCTGCCGCCCGCGCCACAGCCGTCTGCCTCCCGCACGACTGGCTGACCCGCCGGCTGCGCGGCGGAGGTCTCACGACCGACCGCGGCGACGCGAGCGGCACGGGCTACTGGTCGCCGACGGCGGGCGAGTACCGCACCGACCTGCTCGTGGGCGCCTTCGGCCGCGAGCTCGAGGTGCCCGCGGTCGCCTCGCCGTGGGAGAGCGTCGGCGAGGTCGAGGCACGATGGGGTGCCGCCCCGGGCACCCTGCTCGCCCCTGGCACGGGCGACAACATGGCTGCCGCGCTGGGGCTCGGCGCCCAGCCGGGCGACGTCGTCGTCTCGCTCGGCACGAGCGGTACGGCGTTCGCGGTGTCCGAGACCTCGACGCACGACGTCAGCGGTGCCGTGGCCGGCTTCGCCGACGCGACCGGCCGCTTCCTCCCGCTGGTCTGCACGCTCAACGCGGCCCAGGTGCTCGACGTCGCGGCACGCATGCTCGGCGTCGACCACGACGGCTTCGCGCGGCTCGCGCTCTCGGCGGCACCAGGTGCCGACGGCCTCGTGCTGCTGCCGTACCTCGCGGGTGAGCGCACTCCGAACCGGCCCGACGCCACCGGAGTGCTCGCCGGCATGACCCTCGCGAACACGACGCCCGCCAACCTCGCCCGCGCCGCGGTCGAGGGGATGCTGTGCGGCCTCGCCGACGCCGTCGACGCGCTCGAGGCCCTCGGCGTGCCCGTCGGCCGCGTTCTGATCATCGGGGGCGCGGCGAAGAACCCCGCCGTGGCCGAGGCGGCGCCGCGGGTCTTCGGCCGCCCGGTGTTCCTTGCCGAGCCGGGCGAGTACGTCGCGGACGGTGCCGCGCGCCAGGCGGCGCAGGTGCTCGCCGGCGGCAGCGCTGATGTCCACTGGCCAGAAGCCTCCGGCCGCTGGGTCGAGGCCGATCCCACCCCGCACGTGCGCGAGGCCTACGCGGCCCTGCGCGAGGCGACGGCGCCCTGATCGGGCACCCGCCGACCTTCCAGGCCCGGGGACTCCCTCGCCGGACCTGGAACGGACGACCTGCTCGTCGCTGCCACGGGCGCGGCGGGCCGGGGAACGACGAAGGGCGCCACTCGCGAGAGTGGCGCCCTTCGTGCTGGCGACCCCGACCGGGCTCGAACCGGCGACCTCCGCCGTGACAGGGCGGCGCGCTAACCAACTGCGCTACGGGGCCTTGCTGTGGTGCTGTCGTGCGGGTGGTGCTGTGCGTACCCCCAACGGGATTCGAACCCGTGCTGCCGCCGTGAAAGGGCGGTGTCCTGGGCCACTAGACGATGGGGGCCGAAGGCCTCCGACGTCACCCGTCGGGGACCCCGGAAGCATACGGGACGCCCGCCGACGATCCAAAACCGACCTCACCCGCTGCTCGACCGGGGCAGGTCGGGCCGCGCGCGGCGGCGCGGTGAGGGAGGATCGGCGGGTGCTGCAGGTGCCGTTCGAGGAGTTCGAGGATCTCGTCGCCGAGGCGCTCGACGAGATCCCGGACGAGCTCGCGCGCCTGGTCGACAACGTGGTGTTCGTCGTCGAGGACGACGTCGAGCCCGGCGACGAGCCGCTGCTCGGGCTCTACCAGGGCGTGCCGCTGACCGAGCGCGGCCACTACTACGCAGGGGCGATGCCGGACCGCATCACGGTCTACCGGCTCCCGATCCTGGCGATCTGCGACACGATCGACGACGTGATCGACGAGGTGCACATCACCGTGGTGCACGAGATCGCCCACCACTTCGGCATCGACGACGACCGGCTGCACGACCTCGGCTACGGCTGACGCGCCGCCGGCGAGCTAGAGGATCGAGCCGCCGTCGCTGCCGCCGAGGCCGCGCAGGTGCAGGGTCGGCGCGATCTCGGGTGTGACCGGGGTGTCGACGCCGGCCGGTCGCAGCACGATCCGCGGGCCGTCGCCCCCGCGCACCCGCAGGTCGACGGTCGGCTGGTCGGTGAGGTCGACGTCGGGGGTCGTCCGAGCCTCGGAGTCACCGTCGTGCAGGCCCGGGCCCGGACCCCCCTGGGCATCGGGGTCGGCGACGTCGTCGATCACGACGATGTACGGGCCCGGGTTCGACGGGGGCGCGGACCCGTCCGGGCCGTCGACGTCGTCCCGGTCGGAGCTCGTGAGGCTGAGCCCGGGGCCGGCGTCGCGGGGCGGGGCGGCGTCGCGCAGGTCGGTCTCGTCGGCAGCCGCGTCCGGTGCGTCGGCGCCGGCCTCCGCGCCCTCGACGCCCTCGACGCCCTCGACGTCGTCGACGACGTCGGCAGGGTCGGTGGCGCCGCTGTCGGACCGGTCGGGGAACGCGCGGTTCACCTCGGGCGTGCCGAGCGCGGCGTGCAGGTCGGCGAGCCCGGGCAGGCGCGGCTGGGTGCGGCCGGGGGGCAGCGCCTCGTCGACGGGCGCGGGGACATCATCGAATTCCGGGAGCGGGGGCAGGGCGACGCCGAGCTCCCGGGCCAGCTGGTCGGCCACGTCGATCCCGAAGCCGGGTGCGGGGCGGCCCTCGTCGCGTTCGGGGCTGCCCGCGGCGTGCGGCGGCAGGGCCACCCCGAGGTCGCGGGCCACCTGCTCGGCCAGGTCGACGACGTCGCCGAGCAGCAGCCGGCTCGAGCGCGGGGCCTCGGCTGCCGGCTCGGCCGGCTCTGTCGGCTCTGTCGGCTCGGCGGCGTCGGAGGGCGCATCGGCGCCGGCGGCCTCGGCAGCGTCGTCGGCCGGTGCCGGGGCGTCCCACGCCTCGGTGTCGTCCGCGACGTCGTCCTCGAGCGTCTGGGCGAGCAGGTCGTCCTCGGCCTCCTCCTCCAGCGCGCGGATCGCCGACAGCATCGGTCGCCCGGGGGCGATGTAGTCCTCGTCGTCGAACGGCCGCACGATCGTGACCTCGGGAGCGCCGGGCAGCGTCACGCGCTCGCCGTGCAGGAGGTCGGAGTAGACCTCGAGCGACGCGGCGGGTCCGATGAGGTCGCCGGACACCGCGTGCACGCCGAGCCGCCGGGCCTCCTCGAGCAGCTCGGGGGAGGAGATGCCGGTCGCGACCGTGACCACGCCGACGGCGGTGGCGCCCGTGACCAGCGAGCGGACGAGCGCCTCCCCGGACTCGTTCTCCGACGCCGCGAGCAGCAGCTCGGGGTCGACCGACGCCGACGCCGCGCCGAGCAGCTGCAGCGCGCCGACGGGGAGGACGTCCGCCGACAGGTGCTCGACGCCGACCGCGACCGGACCGGTCTCGGTCAGCGCAGTGAGCTGACGGCGCAGCGAGGGACGGCGGGCGAGCGTCGCGAGGTCGGTCTCGTGCACGTCGAGCACCAGGGACGGCGAGGTGTCGGGGGTCTGCGACCCGTCGGGTCCCAGCACCGCGGCGCGCAGCGCATCGCGCGTGCTGGTGGCCTGCACGGCGCGGCCCGGGACCGGCAGCCACACCGACACGTGGTCGACGCGCAAGGGCGCCACGGTGCGGACGTCGTTGATCGCGCGGTCGATGCACCAGTCGACCACCGGGAGCACCGCGGCCGAGTCGAGCGCCGCCCGCACCTGGTGCGCCGGGAGCAGGCCGAGGGTCGGGTGCTGCCAGCGCAGGACGGCGCCCACGCCCAGCACCGCGCCGGTCGCGAGCGACACCACGGGCTGGTACTGCATCCGGAGCTCACCCCGGGCGAGGGCGCCGACGAGGTCCGGTGTCACGGCCGAGGTGAGCTCGTCGGCGCGCTCGACGCGCCCGCCGCCGTGGCTCTTGGCGACGTACATCGCCGCGTCGGCGCGGGAGAGCAGCTCCTCGGAGGTCTCGTCGTCCTCCGAGCTGACGGCGAGGCCGATGCTGACGGTGGGGTGGTGGATCTGCGGCCCGAGCGGCACCGGCTGGCGGGCGGCGTCGAGCAGGCGCTCGGCGAGCTCGGTGACGGCGACGTCGTCGCCCACCTCCTCGCAGATCACGAGGAACTCGTCGCCGGCGAGGCGCCCGATGGTGTCGGTCTCGCGGAGCGCGCCCCGCATCGCGACGGCGATGCTCGTGAGCAGGACGTCGCCGGCCTTGTGCTGCCAGGGGTGGGTGTCGTTGACGTGCTTGAGGTCGTCGACGTCGATGAAGAACACGGCGAGGCGCTGTCCGCCGCGGCGGGCTCGCGACACCGCGCGCTCGAGCCGGTCGAGCACCAGGCGCCGGTTGGGCAGGCCGGTGAGAGCGTCGTGGAGCGCGTCGTGGGTGAGCTGTGCCTCGCGCGCCCGCGCCGCGGTCACGTTGTCGAGCGAGACGAGCAGGCGCGGCCCGTCGGCCGAGTCGATCGGCGAGGTGCGGGCTCGCACCCAGACCACCGAGCCGTCGGAGTGCAGGAGCCGGTGCTCGTTGGGTGCAACGGCCGCGCCGTCGGTCTCGCGCCGGGTGCGCGACACGAACGCCGACGCCCGGTCCTCGTGGTGGATGAGCGCCTCGTAGACGGTGTCGCGCAGGGAGTCCCAGGTGCGGCCGACGAGTCGGCAGAACGCATCGTTGACGCGTACGAACGTGCCGTCGTCGCGCAGCTCGGCGAGGCCGCTGGGGCTGGCGTCGAACAGGGCGCGGAAGGCCTGGTCGGTCTCGGGGTCGGGGAGCCCGTGCGCCGTGACCGGTGCGAGGTCGGCGACGACCTCGTCGACCTCGACGACCTCCACCGAGACGACCTCGACCGAGACGACCTCGACCGGGACGACCTCGACCGGGACGACCTCGGGCTCGGTGATCTCGGGCTGGGCGGGCTCGGGCTGGGCGGGCTCGGGGGGCGCGACGCCCTCCGCCGGAGCAGCCTCGACCGGTGCGGGCTCGGCGGCCGGCTGGTCCACGTGCTGGTACGTCGCGCGCCGCACCATCGCAAGACCCGGCCACGCCCCCCGCAGGAGCACGTCCAGCGGCTGGCCGGTCTCGCCGACCACGGTGTAGTGGAGCTCGACGTCGCCGCTGCCCACGAGCGTGAGGTACGCCGCGATCACGCGCCCCGCGTCGGTGGTGGACAGGCCGCGGGTGACGTCGTCGATCGACCGGATCCGGCGCCACCGCGGGCGGCCGTGCAGCCGGTACGCCTCGTCGGTCCAGCGGACCGATCCGTCCTCGCCCACCCACACCAGCCCGGTGGCGTCGGCGTCGGCGGCCGCCACGAGCGCGGGGTCGTCGAGGCCGGGCCCCGCCGGGTCGGCCGAGGCCAACCACGAGGGGAGGCGGTCGCTCACGTCGTCGATCATGCCTGGCTGTCACGCACCGCAGCAGCCCCTTGACGGGTGAATGGGCCGAGCGGGTGAGAGAGGTGTCACCCACTGTGAGCAACGGACGGCGGGACGCCGAGAATCCGCGTGCACCAGGCGGATCACGGTGCACGCGGATCCCGTCGCTCTCCGTCAGGAGAGCGTCACGCAGTGGTGCTGGTCGTGCCCGAGAGCGGTGCGGTGAGGTCGTACACCGTCACCCCGCCGACGGTCTGGGCGGAGAAGCTCTGCTCCACCCAGGCGGAGATCTCGCCGGTGGTCGACGCCCCGCCGCTCTGGGGGCCGAAGCCGCCGCCGCCGATGAACCAGTGCACCTGGCCCGACGCGACGTACTCCTGGAACGCCGCGAGGGTCGGCCAGGGGTCGCTGCCGTTGAAGCCGCCCAGCGACATCACGGGGTAGCCGGTCGCGAGCTGGTAGCCGGCCGCGGTCTGCGCACCGACGGCGGCCGCGACCCAGGTGTAGGAGTCGGCGTCCTGCAGCAGCAGCGCCTGCAGCTCGGCCGTCGGGGTGGCGGCGTCGAGCAGCCCTCCCATGCCGCCGCCAGGGCCGCCCACGCCACCGCCGGGCAGCGCTCCCGTACCGCCGCCGGGGAGGGTGCCGGGGAAGCCCTGTGCGCCGGGGAAGCCCTGTGCGCCGGGGCCTCCCGGGCCGCCCGGCATCTGGCCGCCGCCAGGGCCGAGGCCGCGACCGCCGGAGACCGCAGGGCCGGCGGACGGCAGCGAGCCGGTGTGCGGCTCGGACGCCGTCTGCAGCGCGTATGCCGTCGGCGCCGCGAGCGCGAGCACGAGCCCGGCTCCCACCACGCCCAGCGCCGCGCGGCGGCTGAGCCGGTCGGCCAGGAGGATGGCGAGGGCGGCGAGGGTGCCGCCGACGAGCACGACCCAGCGCAGCGCAGGGAGGAAGTCGGCCGAGCGGGCGAGCAGCACGCTCGCCCAGACCGCGGATCCCGCCACGGTCACCGCGAGGGTGATGCGTGCGGCCGCGCGCTCGCGCTGCCTCCAGAGCTCGACGACGCCGATGCCGACGAGCGCACCGATCGCGGGGGCGAGGGCCACCGTGTAGTACTCGTGGATGATGCCCGCGGCGAACGAGATCACCGCGCCGGTGATGGCGAGCCAGCCGGTCCACAGGATCACCGAGGCGCGCACGGGATCGGTGCGCGGTGCGCGGCCCCGCAGCACCAGAACCGCGATGGCGAGCACGATCGCGGCCGGGATCAGCCACGCGATCTGACCGCCGTACGAGCTGGAGAACAGGCGACCGATGCCGGTCTCGCCCCACATGCCCCCGGCGTTGCCGCCGATGGCCGCTCCACCACCGGTGACGCTGCCGACCTCGTCGCCGGTGATCCGGCCGAGGCCGTTGTAGCCCATGATCAGCTCCCAGGCCGAGTTGGTCTGCGAGCCTCCGATGTAGGGGCGGCTGTCCGCCGGCCAGAGCTCGACGAGGGCCACCCACCAGCCGCCGGCCACGATCATCGCGGCACCCGCGACGAGCAGGTCGCGGATGCGGCGGCCGAGGGTCGTGGGGGCGGCGTACAGGTAGACGAGCGCGAAAGCGGGCAGGGGGAGGAACGCCTGCAGGCTCTTGGTGAGGAAGGCGAAGCCGACGAGCACGCCGGTCCACACGAGCCAGCGCATCGAGGCCTTCTCGGTCGCACGGATCGTGGTGTACGCCGCCGCCACGAGCAGCAGCACGAGCAGCGCGTCGGGGTTGTTGAAGCGGAACATCAGCACCGCGACGGGCGTGAGCGCCAGCACCGTGCCCGCGACGAGGCCGGCGGCCGCGCCGGAGACCCGGCGTACGGCGAGGTAGAGGATCCCGACGCTCGCGACGCCCATGAGCGCCTGCGGCACGAGGATGCTCCAGCTGCTGAGGCCGAACAGCTTCACCGACAGCGCCATCGGCCAGAGCGAGGCCGGGGGCTTGTCGACGGTGATGAGGTTCGCGGCGTCGGACGAGCCGAAGAGGAACGCCGTCCAGCTCTCGCTGCCCGCCTGCGCCGCGGCCGAGTAGAACGCGTTCGCCCAGCCCGACGACCCGAGGTCCCACAGGTAGAGCAGGCCCGTGCCGAGCAGGAGCGCGAGCAACGACGGACGTACCCAGCGCGGGTCGTCCGGGTTGCCGCGCCACGGGCGGGCGATGCGCCCGGTCGGCTCGGCCGCGCTGCGTTCGTCGATGCCGTCGAGCGGCGGCGCGAAGGTGGGGTCGTCGACGGTGCTCATGCGGTGGTCCTCCGGTCGGGCTGTGCGGGCAGGGCAGGGCTCTCGCGACGCGGGAACACCCACGAACGGAAGAGGAGGAAGCGGACGAGGGTGGCGCCGACGTTGGCGGCGACCAGCACGCCGAGCTCGAGCCACCGGGGCGCCGCGGGCGCTGCGGAGTGCAGGGCCCAGAGCGACGACGACGTCAGGGCGAGACCGATGGCGAACACGACGAGGCCCTGCAGCTGATGGCGGAACCGGTCGGTGGCGCCGCGCACGCCGAAGGTGAGGCGACGGTTGAGCGCGGTGTTGCCGACGGCGGTGAGCAGCAGGGCGGTCGCGTTGGCCGACTGGGCGCCGAGACCGCTGCGCAGCATCAGGTAGAGCAGCAGGTACGCGAGGGTCGAGAGCACGCCCACGGCGGCGAACCGCGCGAGCTGGCGGCCGAGCCGAGGCGGGACGTCGGCGCCCTGGTACGACGGCAGCGCCGTGACCGGGATCGAGCCCGAGGCCATGCCGCGCGCGAGGCGGACGATCCCGTGGAGGTCGGCCTTCGCCGTCGCGACGATGTCGACGCGCGAGTCGGGGTCGTCGACCCAGTCGACGGGCACCTCGTGGATGCGCAGGCCCGACCGCTCGGCGAGCACGAGCAGCTCGGTGTCGAAGAACCAGCCGGTGTCCTCGACCAGGGGCAGCAGCTCGCGGGCGCGGTCGGCGCGGATGGCCTTGAAGCCGCACTGCGCGTCGGAGAAGCGGGTGGCGAGCGAGAGGCGCAGCAGCAGGTTGTAGCAGCGGGAGATCAGCTCGCGCTTGGTGCCGCGCACGACCCGCGATCCGCGGGCGAGCCGCGTGCCGATCGCGAGGTCGCTGTGGCCGGACAGCAGCGGTGCGATGAGGGGGAGCACCGCGGCGAGGTCGGTGGAGAGGTCGACGTCCATGTAGGCGAGCACGTCGGCGTCGCTCGCCGACCACACCTGGTGCAGCGCGCGGCCGCGGCCCTTCTCCTCGAGCCGCACGGCGCTCACGTGCGGCAGCGTCGAGGCGAGGTCCTCGGCGATCGTCCACGTGCGGTCGGTGCTCGCGTTGTCGGCGATGGTGATGCGGTAGGTCACCGGCAGGTGCAGCTCGAGGTAGGCGTGCAGCCGGCGGACGCTCGGGCCGAGGTCGGTCTCCTCGTTGTGGACGGGGACGACGACGTCGACGACCGTGCGCCGCCTCTGCGCGGCGACGACCGCCGGTGACGCGCTCACCCCGGCCTCCGGGCTGTCGGACCAGGCACGGAGGGGGGAGCCGTGCTCTCGGGGGTCGGTGGGTGCGGTCATGGGGCGACCGTGGCGCCCGAACCTGTGATCACCGTGAACGCGGTGTGTGCCTCCGATACGTGTGCGACGAGGGGAATGGCGTTCCGCTCGGGGAGGTCGTGTCGCACACTGTGGGGGTGTCCAACCCGGTGGTGCGCTCGCTCGAGGAGATCGGCGACCTGCTCAAGCACCCGACGACCTTCCGGCCGCCGGTCCTCACCGCTGTGCGCGAGAACCTCTCGGTGCTGCAGGTCGCGGGCAGGATCATCGCCCAGCGCTCCGAGCTGTCGGAGCCCACGCTCGTCGACACCGACCGCGTGCCGGTGCTGCTCGTGCCCGGGTTCGCGGCCACCGACATCGCGCTCGAGCCGATGGCCGAGGCCCTGCGCCGCCGCGGGCACTGGACCTCGCGCAGCGGGATCGGGCCGAACGTCGGCTGCACCCGTGAGATGGCCGACGCTCTGGAGCGTCGGCTCGAGGTCGTCGCCGAGCGGGTCGGGCAGCGGGTCTCGCTCGTCGGCTGGAGCCGCGGCGGTACGCTCGGCAAGGTCGTCGCCGTACGCCGGCCCGACCTCGTCGAGTCGCTCGTGACCCTGGGTACGCCGAACACGCACCCGCTCGCCGTGAGCGAGACGCTGTCGGCGCAGATCGGGGTGCTGGCCAAGCTGCACGCGCTCGGCATCCCCGGCCTGCTCGACCAGGACTGCCTGTCCGGCGACTGCGCCCGGTCGGTGATGGCGGTTCTCGAGGGCCCGTTCCCCGACGACATCGGCTACACCGCGGTGTTCTCCATGGAGGACGGCGTCATCGACTGGCGCGCATGCCTCGACCCGGACGCCACGCACGTCGAGTGCACCGCGACCCACATGGGGATGGGTGCCGACCCGGAGGTCATCGACCTCGTGGTGTCGATCCTGGGCTCGCTCACGCCGCGCGCCCTCGCCGCCTGACCGCCGGCGACCAGGTGCGCGGCGCGATGGGTTGTCCACGAGTTTTGTGCACAGGGGTGGGGACAACCTGCGGCGTGAGCACGGCAGGGTGTGGACGACGCTGTGTGCGGAGCTGTGCACGAATATTCGTCGTCCAAACCCCTTGCGCCCGTTGACGCGGGGCGCGTATCAATCTCCTCACGTCCTCGCGGACGGGGCAGGCACCGGGGCAACCCGGGGCAGGCGCCGGAGGCAGGGACGGCCCGGACGGAGAACGTCAGTCCATCCCGGGAGGGGCAACCCTCCCGGCTGCGAGTGCCATCGCAGTGGACCGACGGGCCCTGCTGGGCGGGCATCCGCTCGTGAAGCGCCCGGGTCTCCCGGACGGGGAACGGCGGCCGCGGCGGCACCCGCGGGTCGTGCCGGCCTCCAGGTCTCCTGGAGGTGGGCCGACGGCTGGCGCGAGGCCCCTCGAACTCATACTTCGAGGGGCCTCGTCGCATGTCCGGGTGCTTTCCATGGTCGCCGAAACCCTTGTGGTTCCAGCATGTTTCGCGGTTCTCATGATGGCCCGAGGA
This sequence comes from Longivirga aurantiaca, assembly GCF_042660085.1. NCBI lineage: Bacteria > Bacillati > Actinomycetota > Actinomycetes > Sporichthyales > Sporichthyaceae > Longivirga > Longivirga aurantiaca. The sequence continues at coordinate 165,083 of NZ_JBHSTI010000002.1, forward strand.
AAACTGGCCAGTAGCGTGACGGGCCGTTCGCCGAGCGTTAACCTCAGCCGCTGGTCGCCGACTTCCCTCCACCTCTCGGCGGCACATTCCTCCCGGAAGGCACATCCATGGCTGTGGAAGCCCCTGACCGCGCAGTGACGGGCTGGGACCGCTGGTTCCACCTGACCGAGCGCGGCTCGACCGTCTCGCGCGAGGTGCGCGGTGGTCTCGTCACGTTCTTCACGATGGCGTACATCGTCGTGCTGAACCCCCTCATCATCGGCACCGCGAAGGACAGCACCGACAACTTCCTGGGCGGCGGCAGCATCGTCCAGTCGATCACGATGGTCACCGCGGCCACGGCGCTCATGGCCGGCCTGCTCACCATCGCGATGGGCGCCATCGGCCGCTTCCCGGTCGCGCTCGCCGCGGGCCTCGGCCTCAACGGCTTCGTCGCCTTCACCCTCGCCCCGCAGATGACCTGGGCCGACGCGATGGGCCTCGTGGTCATCGAGGGCATCATCATCGCCCTGCTGGTGCTCACCGGATTCCGCACCGCGGTCTTCCACGCCGTCCCCGAGCAGCTGAAGTACGCGATCGGCGTGGGCATCGGCCTGTTCATCACGATCATCGGCTTCGTGGACGCCGGCATCGCGCGCCCGGGCGTCCCGCTGATCAGCTTCGGAACCAACGGCGCCCTGCGCGGCTGGCCGACGTTCGTCTTCGTCTTCGGCCTTCTGCTGCTCGCCGTGCTCGTGGCCAAGAAGGTCAAGGGCGCGATCCTCATCGGCATCGTGGCGACGACGATCCTCGCGATCATCGTCGAGGCGATCGCCAAGGTCGGCCCGCGCGTCGGCGCCGACGGAAGCATCGCCAACGAGCTCGGCTGGAGCCTCAACGTCCCGAGGCTGCCGGACACCGTCGTCTCCACTCCGGACCTCGGCCTGCTCGGCCAGTTCAACCTGCTGGGCGGCATCAAGGCGATCGGCCTGATCGCGGCGATCCTCGCGATCTTCTCGCTCATGCTGAGCGACTTCTTCGACACCATGGGCACGGTGTTCGGCATCGCCAACGAGGGCGAGATCCTCGACGAGAAGGGCGACGTCCCCCACCTCGAGGCGATCCTGCTCGTCGACTCCGTCGCCGCAGCCGCGGGCGGTGCGGCCAGCGTCTCGAGCAACACGAGCTACATCGAGTCCGCGTCCGGCGTCGGTGAGGGCGCACGCACGGGTATCGCCTCGCTCGTCACCGGCGTGCTGTTCCTCGTCGCGATGTTCTTCTCGCCGCTCGTCACCGTGATCCCGCACGAGGCGGCCACTCCCGCGCTCGTGATCGTCGGGTTCCTGATGATGACCCAGATCCGCCACATCGACTTCACCGACTACTCGATCGGCATCCCCGCGTTCCTGACGCTCACGATCATGCCGTTCACGTACTCGATCACGAACGGCATCGGTGCCGGCTTCGTCTCGTGGACCCTCATCCAGGTGTCCACCGGCAAGGCCCGCGAGGTCAAGCCGCTCATGTGGGCCGTGACGGCCGCGTTCGTCGTCTACTTCGCCTACGACCCGATCAGCACGGTGCTCGGCGTCTCCTGACCCCGTCCCGTACGAACCCCCGGTGGGGGGCAGCCCCGATCCTGGGGACGCCCCCCACCGGCGTCCGATGACCCCCGAGCAGGGGTACGGGATGAACATGCGAAGAACGGTTCGTGAGTAAGGCATGACTGGCCGGTGAACGGCCCTCATACCGGGCGTGTCGCCCCACCCGAGGCCCGTTCACCACCCGTTCGTGGTTTGTTCACTCCACCGAATAGACACCGGGGCACGCATCCCCGACATTGTGCGTGTCCGGGCTGCCCAGGGGGGCCGGCCCTCGCACGGTGGAGACACTTGTGGACCTCACGCTGATCGCCGTGGTGGCGGTCGTAGCTCTGGCCCTGCTGTTCGACTTCACCAACGGCTTCCACGACGCCGCCAACTCCGTGTCGACTGTCGTCGCCACGAGGGCGCTGCCAGCGAAGTGGGCCGTCTGGTTCTCGGCGTTCTTCAACTTCGCCGCCGTCTTCATCGTAGGTACCGCCGTCGCCAACACCGTCGCGAAGACGGTCAAGGCCGACTTCACGGGCGTCGCGGTCGTGTTCGCGGCGCTGTTCGCCGCCATCGCGTGGAACTACGCGACCTGGTGGGTCGGCATGCCCTCGTCGTCGAGCCACGCCCTCATCGGTGGGCTCGTCGGTGCCGGCCTCGCCGCCGGCGGCATGGACGCGATCTCCTGGTCGAGCGTGCAGAAGACCGCGATCGCCATCGTGATCTCGCCGCTCGTCGCGTTCTTCATCGCCTTCCTGGCGATGTACCTGATCGGCGCCATCCGCAAGGCCACCGGCGCGCACGAGAACGCCAAGCCGTTCAAGTGGCTGCAGCTGGTCTCGGCCGCGGCGGTGTCGTTCGGGCACGGCGCCAACGACGCCCAGAAGACGATGGGTGTCATCGCAGCTCTGCTCGTGGGCACCGGCCACCTCACCGCGGCCGCCGACGGCAACGTCGTCGTGCCGGTCTGGGTGGAGTTCGCGGCGTACGGCGCCATCGCCCTCGGCACGATCTGGGGCGGCTGGAAGATCATCGAGACCATGGGGCTCAAGATCACGACGCTTCACGCGTCGTCGGGCGTGGCGGCCAACGCCGGCGCCGTGACCGCGATCTTCGGCGCCACCGGCCTCGGCGTCCCGATCTCGACCACGCACGCTGCCGCGTCGTCGGTGGCCGGTGCCGGAGTCGCCTCAGGCGTCGGGATCAACCTCAAGGTCGTCGGCGAGATGGTGATGGCCTGGATCATCACGCTCCCCTCGACCGTCATCGTCGGCTTCCTCGCCTTCAAGTCCACCCAGCTGCCTGGCGCCTTCGCCTGGATCGTCACCGGCGGTCTGGTGCTTGTGGCCGCAGTGCTCATCGGCTGGGCGATGGCGCACACGATCACCGCCGAGGACGTCGAGGCCGAGATCCCCACCGAGGAGGAGCTCGACAAGCCGCTCGAGCTCACCCCGCACCTCGAGGGCCACGGCCCGGCCGCCTGAGCGGTCACCGGGCCGCCTGCGGCCCGCACGGCGAACGACGGAGGGGCTCCCCTGATCCGGGGAGCCCCTCCGTCGTTCGCCGCGGTTGCGGCTACCAGCGCCAGCGGACGACGCCGTCGTCGTCCTGGGGCAGCTTCTGCCGCACGGAGGCCTCCACCGCGGCGTAGACCGGGTCGTGCTCGACCTGCTCGGTGAGGTCGACCGCGGGGGCCTCCTCGGCAGCCGGCTCGGTGAGGTCGACGCTTGCGGGCGTCTCCTCCGGGCGCGGGTCGGGCACCTCGGCGTCCGGCAGGTCGGGTGCCTCCGGGGCTGCGTCGGCCTCGGGCGCCTCCCACTCGGCGACGGGGTGGAGGTCGGGCTGCGGCGCGGCCTCGGGCTCGGCCGGGACACCCCAGCCGGTCGGCTGCTCGACGACGGCGCTGGGCTCGGGAGCCGCGTCGACGACCGGGTCGAGGAGCGCCTCGGGCGACGGCTGCTCCCAGGCGGCCACGGGGTGGATCTCGGGCTGCGACGGCTGACCCGCCGGGCCGGGCTGCACCCAGGCGGACACGTGGTGCTCTGCGTCCTCGATGCGGGCGACCTGCTCGAACGACCACGCGGGCGGCTGCACCTCGGCGACGGGCTCAGCCGCGCGCTCGGGGGCCGGCGGCGGCGTGCTCAGCTCGAATGCCGCCATCTCGTACGCCGCGGCGTCCGGCATCGCCAGCACCGCCGGGGAGGGCGGCTGCTCGACCGGGGCGGCTGCGGCGGGCACCGGCAGCGCGGGCTCGGGCGCCGACGGCGGCGTCGCGGGGGCAGGGGGAGCCGGGGCCGCGACCACGGCAGCGGGGGCTGCCACGACAGCAGGGGCGGCCGCGGTGGGCCGGGCTGGGGCTTCCGCGGGGGCCTCGGGGGAGGGCTCGTCCGCGGCCGCGGCGGCAGGGGTGCTCGGACGTACCGACGAGCGCAGATCGAGGATCGACAGCCGGCGCGTGATGTCGACGAGCTCGGGCTCGGGCGACGAGCGCTTTCGGCCGAACTTCACTGCCGCCCCTCCCCGGACGTCGTAGATCCCACCGGACAGTTGTGCCACAGAATGGCCGCCGCGTCACCCTTTCGGTCCATCTGCCGCTCGATCGTGTGGTGCCGAGCAGGAAGGCCCGATCCCCTAGGGGGGCCGGGCCTTCGGCTGCGTGCGCGGGGGCGACTGTCAGTCGTCGTCCGACTCCGAGGAGTCGTCGTCGGCGTGGTCGTCCTCGTGGTCGTCGCCGGAGTCGGCGGAGTCGCTGTCGCTGTCGCTGTCGCTGTCGCTGTCGTCCGAGTCGGCGTGGTCCTCGCCCTGCTCGTCGGCGTCCTCGGCCTCGTCGTCGCCGTCGTCCCGGCTGCGTGTGGCACTCGGCGCGGGCGACTCCGAGGAGTCGTCGCTGTCGTCATCGACGCGCGGGGTGGCCGAGTCGCTGGCCTCGACCTCGGGGCTCTCGGTCTCGGTGGCCTCGACGCTGGGCGTCTCGGTGGGCTCGGCAGCCTCGGTCGCGTCGTCGTCGGGCTCGGGCACCGCGGTCTTCACGGAGTCCGCGGACGGCGCCGTCTGCGGGACGGCGATGTGCGTCGAGGCGAACGCGGCGGTCGAGCCCATGAACAGGGCGGCCGCGGCGATCGGGACGGCGATGCGGATCTTCATGAGGTGCTCCGAGACGTCGGTGTGCTGACACTCCGATCATCGGCAGCACGCGTGCGGGGTTCACCTCCTGGACGTCCAAGAAACGTCCCAGAAGTCGGACGCCGCGTGCCACCAGTGCTCCGGACGGGTGACGGACGGCCGTCGGGAGGCCGTCAGGAGTCCTCGAACGCTGCGACGTCGGCCGTCGAGGACCGCAGCCGTGCGGACAGGCTCCGGGAGATCGCGAGCACGAGCTCACCCGCCGACGCCGGGTCGCGGCGGCGCAGCTCGGCGAACGCGTCCGGGGCCAGCACGTGGCAGATGGTCGGCTCGAGGGCGACGATCCTCGTCGATCGGGTGCTGCCGTCCACGAGCGCCAGCTCGCCGAACGACGACCCGGCCGAGATCGTGCTGAGGCGCCGGCGGCCCGACTGGTTCTTGATCCGTACGTCGGCCGCGACCTGACCGGCGCCGACGAAGTAGAGGCCGTCGGCCTCGTCGCCCTCGTCGAACACGATCGCCCCGGCCGTGATGACACGCGTGGTGCAGCGCTCCTCGATCGCCCGCACGGCGAAGTCGGGCAGCCCTTCGAGCAGCTCCTGCGCTGCGAGGGGCACGAGCCCCTCGAGCATGTCGTCCTCGATGCCGTGCTCGCGCAGGAGCTCGGTCTCGCACCACTCCAGCGCGGCATCGGCGTCGGCGAACCTGTGCACGGTGTCGGGCAGGGCCCGCAGCGTGGTGCGCGGCTGCATCGTGCGCGGCTCCACGAGCCCCACCACCACGCCGTCCGCCGTCAGCTGGTCGACCAGCGAGAGCAGCAGCGCCGCGGCGGCGGTGTCGATGCGCGTCACGCGCCGCAGGTCGAGCACGCGCCAGCGGGCAGGCCGAGGGTCGTCGAGCACCGCACGGATGAGCAGCTCGGTGCTCGCGAAGCCCTCGTCGCCGACGAGCTCGTGGACGACGATCGCCGAGGCCTCGACGTCGAGCACGGCTCGGTGGGCGCGGGGGCGGCCGCGGCGCGAGCGGATCGCGTCCGCCCGGTAGGTGCGGCGCAGGCCGCTGCGGGTGCGCTCGGACGGCAGCAGCAGATGCATCCCGAGCCGCTTGGACAGCAGCTCGGCCGCGACGACGCCGCGCACGCTGTTGCCGTTGGAGTCGAGCAGGGGGCTGTGCAGGCCGAGGCCCAGCTGGCCCGGGAGGGCTGCCGAGACGCCGCCGCTCACCCCGCTCTTGGCCGGGATCCCCACGCGGTAGAGCCATTCGCCGGCGTAGTCGTACATGCCGCAGGTGGCCATGACGGTGAGCACCGAGGCCACGACGTCGCGCGGCACCACCTGCTCGCCGGTCACGGGGTTGATGCCGCTGTTGGCGAGGGTCGCGGCCATCACCGCGAGGTCGCGGGCGGTCACGAGCACCGCGCACTGGCGGAAGTAGCCCTCGACCTGCTCGTCGACGTCCTCGTCGAGCAGGCCGGCCGACCGCATGAGGTAGGCGATGGCGCGGTTGCGGTCTCCTGTGGTGCGCTCGCTGTGGAACACGTCCTCGTCGATCGCGAGCTCGTGACCGGCGAACGCCGACAGCCCCGAGTGGATGCGCTCGAACTGCTCCGCCCGCGTCTGCCCGGACACGAGCGTGGAGGTGACGATCGCGCCGGCGTTGACCATGGGGTTGAAGGCACGGCTCGACCGGTCGTCGAGGCTGATGCTGTTGAACGGGTCGCCCGTCGGCTCGACGCCGACCTTCTCGAGCACGGCCTCCTGCCCGCGGTCGGCCAGGGCCAGCGCGTAGACGTACGGCTTGGACACCGACTGGATCGTGAACGGCACCAGCACGCCGGCGTCGTACACCTGGCCGTCGAGGGTGGCGAGGCTGATGCCGCAGGTCGCGGGGTCGGCCTTGGCGAGCTCCGGGATGTACGTCGCGATCGTGCCCTCGTCGTTGGCGGACACCTCGCGCCACACCTCGTCGAGCAGGGTCTCGATCGGGCCCCGCGTGCGGCTGGGTGCGGCGTCGCTCACTGCTGGTCTCCCGGGTGGTTCGGCGTCTGGTGGCAAGGGTGGCAGCCAGGTGTTGCGCGTGCGTTTCGTTCGGTCACAACCGCCGGCCGCCGCGGCGGGTGAGGACCGCCCGCGGCCGCTGCTCGCCTAGGGTTCGGGTGACGTCGAGGGCTGGAGGGCACGTGGGCGAGGTGCTGCCGCTCGCGATCGGCATCGCTGCCTCGCCGTTCCCGGTGATCCCGGTGATCCTGCTGCTGTTCACCGACCGAGCCCGTGCGGCGGCGTGGTCGTTCCTGTCGGGCTGGCTCGTCGGCGTCGGAGGGACGGCCGCGGTCTTCGTCCTGCTGGCCGAGGTCGTCGACCAGAGCTCCGACACCCCCGAGTGGGCGTCGTGGCTGCGCATCGTCGGCGGCGTCGCGCTCGTGGCGTACGGCGTGAAGCAATGGGTCGGCCGCGGGCACCATTCCGAGCAGCCTGCGTGGATGCGCCAGATCAGCGGCGCGTCGCCGAGGGCCGCGTTCCGCCTGGCGCTGCTGCTGTCGGCAGCGAACCCCAAGGTGCTGCTGCTCGCCGCCGCGGCCGGCCTCGCCATCGGCGCGGACGACTTCACGGCGCGGGGCGACGTCGTCGCCGTCGTCCTCTTCACGCTCGTGGCGTCCGTGAGCGTCGCCATCCCGGTGCTGGCGTACACGCTGCTCGGCGAGCGGGTCCTGCGCCCGCTGGGCGTCGCGCGCGACTGGCTCGTGCGCAACAACGCCGCCGTGATGGCCGTCGTCCTGGTCGTCATCGGGCTCCTGCTCCTGCAGGAGGGCATCACCAGTCTGTAGCCGGCTCGGCGTACTGCCCCTGCAGTACGCCGCGGCGTTGCCGGCTACCGCATCCGGGGGACGCGTCGCCGACGGCACCGCACCTACAGTGGCCGCGTGAGCTGGCCCGCCGATGCCCGTGCGTGGATGCGTGGGCATCCGCGCGCCAGCGACGTCGGCTTCGCGGTGCTCGTCGCGATCCCGTCGATGCTCGTCCCGGCGGACGCCCCCACGGGCATCGCGGCGGCCACCCCGCTGTCCACGCTCCTCGTCCTGACCGCCTGCGCGGCTCTCGTCGTGCGCCGCCGCCGCCCGGTCGCGGTCTGGGTCGTGACGCTGGTGGTCGCCGTCGTGGCGGTCGCGGTGCAGGCGGGCCCGACCGGCGCGCTCTTCCCCGCCCTCGTCGCCCTGTACACGGTCGCCCTGCTCCGCCCGCGTCGCGACGCGGCCGTCGCGGGTGTCGTGACGGTCGTCGCCGTGATCACGGCCCTCGGCGTGTTCGACGACTGGCGCTCCCCGACGACGTACATCGTGCTGGCCTGGGTGGGCCTCGCGGTGTCGGCAGGCTTCGCCGTCAGCAGCCAGAGGGCGATCGTCGCAGCTGCCGAGGAGCGCGCGCAGCGGGCCGAGGCGAGCCGCGAGGAGGAGGCCCAGCGCCGCGTCACCGAGGAGCGCCTGCGGATCGCGCGCGAGCTGCACGACGTCGTCGCGCACCACATCTCCGTGGTCAACGTGCAGTCCGGCGTCGCTCTGCACCTGCTCGACGAGCAGCCCGAGCAGGCGCGCGCCGCCCTCGGGCACGTCCGTGAGGCGAGCCGCGACGTGCTCGCCGAGATGTCGTCGCTGCTCGGTGTCCTGCGGACCAACGACGACGGCACGGAGACGGCGCCGGCGCCGGGGCTGTGCGAGCTCGACACCCTCGTGGAGTCGATGCGCCGCACCGGGCTGCGGGTGACCGTGCACGAGGAGGGCGGCCGACCGTCGCTGGCCCCGATCGCGGACCTGACGGCGTACCGGGTCGTGCAGGAGGCGCTGACCAACGCGTACAAGCACGGGGCGGGCAGCGCGGACCTGCGCATCGTCGACTCCGACCCCACGGTCGTCATCGAGGTGACGAACCGGGTCGCCGGAGGAGCGGTCGAGGGATCGGGGCTCGGGCTCGTGGGGATGCGCGAGCGCGTGCTGGCCAGCGGCGGCCACCTCGAGGCCGGGCCCGACGGCGCCGGCGGCTTCCGCGTACGCGTCGAGCTCCCGGCGTCCGCCCAGGCGGCGTCGTGAGCATCCGGGTGCTGCTGGCCGACGACCAGACCCTGATCCGGGCCGGCTTCGCCGCGCTCGTGGCCAGCGCGTCCGACATGGAGGTCGTCGGCGAGGCGGTGGACGGCGAGGACGCCGTCCGCCAGGCGCGCGAGCTGCGGCCCGACGTCGTGCTCATGGATATCCGCATGCCGGGGACCGACGGGCTCAGCGCCAGCCAGACGATCACGGCGGACGCCGATCTCGCCGACGTGCGGGTGGTGGTCCTGACGACGTTCGAGCAGGACGACCTCGTGCTCGCGGCGCTCCGTGCGGGTGCCAGCGGCTTCCTGGGCAAGTCGGTCGAGCCGGCCGAGCTGCTCGAGGCGATCCGGGTCGTCGCGGCCGGCGAGGCGCTGCTGTCGCCGAAGGCCACCCGGGCCCTCATCGGCCGGCTGCTCGCTCAGCCGCAGGACGTGCCGGACGCGTCGTCGTCCGATCTCGACGTCCTCACCGAGCGGGAGCGCGAGATCGTGGGACTGGTCGCCCACGGCCTGTCCAACGACGACATCGCGCAGCGGCTCTTCGTCTCCCCACTCACGGCCAAGACGCACGTGAACCGGGCGATGGCCAAGCTCGGTGCCCGCGACCGTGCGCAGCTCGTGGTGCTCGCGTACCAGTCGGGCCTCGTGCGCGCGGGCGACCCGGACCCGCGCGGCCGCTAGCCCGCTGCGCGACGTACTGCGTCTGCAGCAGTCGCGAGAGCCCGCAGCAGGACGACGACGACTCGTACCCGCGCAGGCGACGGTGGTGTCACCACGAAGACGACACCACCAGGAGCACCCATGATCGAGGTCCACGAGCTGACCAAGCGGTACGGCGACGTCACCGCTGTCGACTCCATCAGCTTCACCGTCCAGCCGGGCGTCATCACCGGCTTCCTCGGCCCCAACGGCGCCGGCAAGTCCACGACGATGCGCATGATCCTCGGCCTCGACCGGCCGACCTCCGGCACCTCGACGGTCAACGGCCGCCCCTACGCCGAGGCGCCCGCACCGCTCACCGAGATGGGCGCGCTGCTCGAGGCCAAGGCCATCGACAAGGGCCGCTCGGCGCGCAACCACCTGCTGGCGCTCGGTGCGACCATCGGCGTCGGTGCGCGACGCGTCGACCACCTGCTCGACGTCGTCGGCCTCACCGAGGTGGCCGGCAAGGGTGCCGGCGGTTTCTCGCTCGGCATGGGTCAGCGCCTCGGGATCGCGACGGCGCTGCTCGGCGATCCGCAGACCGTGATGCTCGACGAGCCCGTGAACGGGCTCGACCCCGACGGCATCCTCTGGATCCGCAACCTCCTCAAGGAGCTCGCGGCCGAGGGCCGCACCGTCTTCCTCTCCTCGCACCTCATGAGCGAGATGGAGCTCACCGCCGAGCATCTCGTCGTGATCGGGCGCGGCCGCATCCTGGCCGACGTCCCCATGGCCGAGTTCATCGCCCAGTCGTCGCAGAACAGCGTCCAGGTGATCTCCCCGGACGCCGGTCGGCTGCGCGATCTCCTGATCCAGCCCGGGGTCGTCGTGGCCTCGAGCGCGCCAGGGCGCCTGGACGTGACCGGATTGAGCTCGAGCCAGGTCGGAGAGCTGGCGGCCGCAGCGGGCCTGGTGCTCCACCAGCTCGTCGACGTCGCCCCCTCGCTGGAGGAGGCGTTCATGGAGCTCACCCGCGATGCCGTGGACTACCACGGCTCGACCGACACGACCGGAAGGACGGCAGCCTGATGAGCACCACAGCCCTCGAGACGGGGACGACGCGGGCCGCCGCCACAGCGCCTGTCCGGACGACGACCTCTCGCGTGCTCGTCAGCGAGTGGATCAAGCTGCGCACGCTGCGCAGCACCTGGGCGTACGTCGTGGGGACGCTGGTCGTCCTCATCGGCTTCGGGGTGGTGGCCGCGCTCACCGCGAGCGGTCAGGCCGACAGCCCCGGGGGCGGCCCGGCGTTCTCGGCGAGCGACCCGGTGAGCACCACGCTGACCGGCGCGAACCTCGCGGTGCTCGTCGTGGCGGTCATGGGATCGATCGTCGGTGCGCGCGAGTACTCGACCGGCATGATCCGCACGACCCTGGCGGCGGTGCCGAAGCGCCTGCCCGTCCTGTGGGGCAAGCTCGCCACCTTCACGGGCCTCATGGCCTCCGTGGTCGTGACCGGCGTCGTGATCGCGTTCTTCGCGGGCATGGCGGTGCTCGACGCCGGCGGCGCTGCGACCATGGCGTGGTCGGACGACGGCGTGGCGCGGGCCGTGCTCGGCACCGCGGCGAACGTCGTCGGCCTCGGGGTCATGGGGCTGGCGCTGGGCGTCATGCTCCGCAGCACCGCGGCGGCGATCGGCACGGTGATCGGTGCGGTCCTGTTCATCCCGACGCTGGCCTCGGCGCTGCTGCCGGACAGCTGGGACGACGTCCTCAAGTACCTGCCGTCGAACGCCGCCCAGGCCTTCACGTCCCTCTCGGACACCGGCGCATCGCTGCTCAGCCCCGGCGCCGGCATGGCCGTCTTCGCGAGCTGGGTCCTGGCCTCCGTCGTCGGCGCCGCCGTCGTGCTGAAGCGACGCGACGCCTGATCCCGCAGCGCCGTGCGGCACCGCCCCCGAACCCGGCCCCCGTCGTCCCTCGGCGGGGGCCGGCCCATGCCGCGGTTGGTCAGGCGTTGGGCGGGGTCGGCGGCCTCGTCGTCTCCCTGGTGCTCGGAACGGCCCGCTGCCGCCCACGCGAGCATCACTCCCCTCCGGCTCGTACGTCTTCGGGTGAATTGCGCGTGCCGTGGCGCCGCTCGGCCTCTTAGCATCGGGTGCCGTGCGCATCACTCCCGCCGTCCGCATCTGCGCGTCCGTCGCCGTGGCACTCCTGGCGCTGACTGCGTGCTCGACCGGTACCGAGCAGACCCCGGCGCCCACCACATCGACTCCGGGAGGCGCGCCGCCCCCGTCGCCGTCCGGCCCGTCGGATGCCGAGGCTGTGCAAGCCCTCGCGGCGCCGGGCCCGTACGAGGTCGCCGCCGCCGACTACGCCCTCGACGACCTCGCTGTCGAGGGGCTCTCCTCCCCGCTCGAGGTGGAGGCTCAGGTGGTCGGCCCCGTGGGTGCGACCGGTCCACTGCCTGTCGTGGTCCTGCTCCACGGGTATTGGGCGTCGTGCTGGAACCCGACGACCAAGGACTCGAGCACTGCGTGGCCGTGCCCGACAGGGCAAGAGCCGATCGGCAACAACCGCGGCTTCACGTACCTCCAGGAGCGGCTCGCCTCGCATGGGTTCCTGACGGTCTCTGTCTCGGCTAACGGTGTCAACGTGCTGGCAACCGACATGGGCGACGACGCAGGAGCCGCCGCCCGCTCAGTGCTCGTCCGGCGACATCTCGACGCGCTCGCCAATGGCGCGATCGGCTCCTTGGCCCAGTGGCCTTCGCTCGACCTGAGGTCCGTGCTGCTGATGGGCCACAGTCGTGGCGGCGAAGGCGTCGATCGCGCGGCCTGGGAGGGCGCGGGGTCCTCGGCCTGGACGGTCAAGGGCGTGGTCCTCGTCGGGCCGACCGCGTTCGAGCCCTCGCCCCGCAGCACGACCGCGGTCGTCGCGATCTCCGGCGACTGCGACGGCGATGTCGGCCCGAGCCTCGGCCAGGCGTACGTCGATCGCGTCGCCGACCCCGGCCTCCTGCGCTCGTCGCTGCTGGTGCGGGGCGCCAACCACAACTACTTCAACACCGAGTGGGACGAGAACGTCTCGGTCTCGGGCGGTGGCTACGACGACGTCGTCACCGAGGGCGGCACGGTGGACCCGATGTGCAAGGCGTCCAGCCCCACCCGGCTCTCGCCTGCGGATCAGCGCGAGACGCTCGCACGAGGGATGACGCTCGTCGCCTCGGCCCTCCTCGGGGGGTCGGACATCGCTGGCCGCGTGCTCGACGCGTCTGTGGACTTCCCCGTGACCGACGGTGCCCGGGTCTGGGTGACCCCGACGGGTCACGGGCGCACTTCCGCCGCCCCCGACGCGTCGACCCGGGTGACAGCGACCGACGGAGCAACCGCCTTCGTCTGTCGTGGTGTGTCCGAGACGGAGCAGCCGCAGGACTGCGGCAGAGGGGCGAACCAGGGTCTGAACCCCCACTGGCCCAATGCATCCGACGGCACGGTCGGCCCGTCTGCGGTGGAGATCTCGTGGACGCGCGCCGGTGGGTCGGTGTCGATCAGGCCGTCCACGCCGATCGACCTGGCGGGTTCGACGTCGTTGGAGTCGCGCGTCGCGGTGGGTGCTGAGGGGTCGCCGGTGGCCTTCGAGGTGGCGATCACCGACACCGCCGGTCGCTCCGCCGAGCTCGGCGTCTGGGGCCCGATCGAGGCGATGCCGGGCGGTCCCGTATTGCCCTCGCGCACCTGGGCCCAGCTTCTCTCGCTGCCGCTGGGTGACGTGCCCGGGGTCGACCTGACGCGCATCGCGACCGTGACCTTCCGGCCGATGACGGAGAGCGGCAGGGCCTGGGTCCTCGACCTCACGACCTCGCCGACGTGAGGGAGTCCGCGAGCTCGCGCCCGCTGTCGGCTTCAAGCCTCCGGCGCGCTGCTCCGGGCAGGGGTCCGCGGGCGGTCAGGCGTCGGGGGAGTGGGTGCCCTCGGTCTCGTCGTCCTCGCGGCGGCGGCTGAGCAGCCAGCCCGCGCCGGCCGCGATCGCGGCGAGCACGAGCAGGATGATCCAGCCCCACGAGGGCATGCCCGAGGAGTCGGACGCCGGCGGCGGGGTGCCCTGGCCGACCGACGCCGAGGCGCTCGGCACCGCGCTGCTCGACTCCGCCGTGGGGCTCTCCGACGTCGGCTCGGGGGTCGGCTCGGGGGTCGGCCCGGCGGAGGACTCCGTCGGGGTGGCCGACTCGCTCGTGGGCTCGGCGGACGAGCTCGTCGGTGTCGGGCTGGGGGTGGGCTTCGCCGACGACGTCGTCGGCGTGGGCGAGGCCGCCTCGGTCTCGCTCTCGGCCGGCTCGGGCGAGCTCTCGGACGCGGTCGGCTCGGGCGTGGCCGACTCCGTGGGCTCGATCGACTCGGACGGCGACTCGCTCGGCGACTCGCTCGGCGGTTCCGACGTACGGCTCGGGAGGATCGTCGGGAGCTCGCTGGGAAGCGAGATCGACGGCGTCGGCAGGGTCGGGCGCTCGCTCGGGAGCGAGATGCTGCCGCTGCCGCAGCCGGCCACGAGCCCGACGACGAGCGCTGCGCCCGCAGCACCGGTGAGAAGCCTCGATCGCACGCTGAACCCCGTCCCGTCCGGGCGGCTCGTCCCGCCGGGGCTACCTCAGCACAGGAGGGGTCGGTGATGCGCGCATCCGAGCCGACTCGTGACCTCCGGGTCGGCGGCCGGAACGCGAGCCCACGTCCGCGGGGCGGGCGCATCGGGCGCGGCCGCGTGGTTGGCTGGACGTCATGAAGGCGTTGGTGAAGGCGGAGGCTGCTCCGGGGCTGTGGCTGAAGGACGTGCCGGAGCCTCCTACGGGGGCCGGCGAGGTGCGGATCCGGGTGCTGCGCACAGGGATCTGCGGCACCGACCTGCACGTGCGGTCGTGGGACCCGTGGGCCCAGGGCGCGGTGCGCACGCCGGTGACTCTCGGCCACGAGATCGCAGGGCGCGTGGAGGAGATCGGCACCGGGGTCGACACGGTCGACGTCGGCGACCTCGTGAGCGTCGAGGGGCACATCGTCTGCGGACGGTGCCGGTGGTGCCTCGGCGGACGGCGTCAGCTGTGCCCCCACACCGTGAGCGTCGGCATCGACCGCGACGGCGGGTTCGCCGAGGTGGTCGTCGTGCCGACGACGAACGTGTGGCGGCACCCGAAGCCGATCGACCCGGACGTCGCCGCGATCTTCGACCCGTTCGGCAACGCGGTGCACTCGGCGCTCGCGTTCGAGGTGCTCGGCGAGGACGTGCTCGTCACGGGCGCCGGCCCTATCGGGATCATGGCCGCGTCGGTCGCGCGGCACGCGGGCGCGCGCAACATCGTCATCACCGACCTCTCGCCCGAGCGGCTCGCGCTCGCGGAGTCGATGGGCGCCGTGACGCGTGCGATCGACGTGCGCACGGCCAACCTGCGCGACGTGATGGCCGAGCTCGGCATGGTCGAGGGCTTCGACGTCGGGCTCGAGATGTCGGGTGCTGCACCGGCGCTCCAGTCGATGATCTCCTCGATGGCGCACGGCGGGAAGATCGCCCTGCTCGGCCTGCCGTCGACGTCGGTCGAGTTCCAGTGGGACCGCGTCATCCGCTCGATGCTCACGGTGAAGGGGATCTTCGGCCGGGAGATGTTCGAGACCTGGTACGCGATGTCGGTGCTCGTCGGAGCTGGCCTCGACATCTCGCCCGTGATCACACACCGCTTCCCGTACACGGACTTCGACGAGGCGTTCGACACCGCCGCGTCCGGCCACTGCGGGAAGGTCGTCCTCGACTGGGAGGTGGCGTCATGACGGCGTCGCTCGACGCGCTCCGCGCGGACATCAACGGCCGCCTCGACGAGATGCGCGCCACCGGCGTCTTCAAGCCCGAGCGGGTGATGGCGTCGCCGCAGGGCACGCACGTCGTCGACGGCGAGGGCCGGGACGTGCTCAACCTGTGCGCCAACAACTACCTCGGGCTCGCCGACGACCCACGAGTGGTGGAGGCGGCCGAGAAGGCCGTGCGCCAGTGGGGCTACGGGATGGCGTCGGTGCGCTTCATCTGCGGGACGCAGACGATCCACCGCGACCTCGAGCAGCGCCTCGCGGCGTACCTCGGCACCGAGGACTCGATCCTGTTCGGCTCGTGCTTCGATGCGAACGGCGGTGTGTTCGAGGCCCTGCTCGACGAGCGCGACGCCGTGATCTCGGACGCGCTCAACCACGCGTCGATCATCGACGGCGTGCGCCTCTGCAAGGCGCAGCGGCTGCGCTACGCCAACCGCGACATGGCCGAGCTCGAGGCCAGGCTCGTCGAGTCGGCCGGTGCGCGCTACCGGCTGATCGTCACCGACGGCGTCTTCTCGATGGATGGCTACCTCGCGCCTCTCGACGAGATCGTCGCGCTCGCCGACAAGCACGACGCCCTCGTGATGGTCGACGACTCGCACGCCGTCGGCTTCGTCGGTCCGACGGGTCGAGGCACGCCCGAGCTGTTCGGCGTGCGCGACCGCGTCGACATCGTGACGGGCACGCTCGGCAAGGCGCTCGGCGGTGCGTCCGGCGGCTACGTCGCCGCGCGGGCCGAGATCGTGGCGCTCCTCAAGCAGCGCGCGAGGCCGTACCTGTTCTCGAACTCGGTCGCGCCGCCGATCGTGGCGGCGTCGCTCGCCGTGCTCGACCTGCTCGAGGGCGAGAGCGCGCTCCGCGACCGCGTGCACGCCGCCGCGGCTCGGTTCCGTGCAGGGATGGAGGCCGAGGGCTTCGACCTGCTGCCGGGCTCGCACCCGATCGTGCCGGTGATGTTCGGCGACGCGATCGTCGCGGGGCGGATGGCGGAGGAGCTGTTCGCCCGCGGCGTGTACGCCGTCGCGTTCTCGTTCCCGGTGGTGCCGCAGGGCCAGGCCCGCATCCGCGTGCAGCTATCGGCCGCGCACACGGACGCCGACGTCGACCGCGCCGTCGCCGCCTTCGCGGCCGCCCGCACCGCGGTGTCCTAGGGGTACCGGGACCATCGGCCGGGTTCCGCGCCGCCCTCGGGCGGACGCAGCCTTCTCGTGCCGGGAGACGGACAGCCTCCCGGGAACCACGAGGAGGACCACATGCTCAGCATCCGGAACACTGCCGCACTCGGCGCGGCCGCAGCGTCGCTCGTGCTCGTGGCCGGCGTGGTCGTCACCGCGCCCGCCAGCGCCAAGAGCACCGATGTCATCGCGACCGGCTCCTGCACGGGCGGCAGCAACTACAAGCTCAAGGCCAAGCCCGACAACGGCGCGCTCCAGGTGGAGTGGGAGGTCGACCAGAACCGCAACGGCCAGGTCTGGACCTGGGCGATCACCCATGACGGCGTCACCAAGGCCTCGGGCCGCGCCACCACCCAGGCTCCGAGCGGCTCGTTCTCGGTGACGCGCCGTGTCGTGAACGCCGCCGGCACTCACACGATCAGCGGCGCCGCGCGCAACGCGGCCACCGGTGAGGTGTGCCGAGGCTCGCTCGTCATCTGATCTCCGGCACGGAGCCACCGCGTCGGTCGCGGCCCGGTGGCCGGTTCCTCTCCCACCGGGTCGCACGCTGCGGCACCCGCCTCCGCGGAGGTGGGTGCCGCCGGTGATGCCGGCCCTCCAGACGCCGTCACGCACCCCCGCCATCCCCGTGGAGGCGGTGCGTGACGGCCCCCGGCCCGCCGGGACGATCGCCCGCCCCACGCACCTCGGCCTCCCCCGACACGAGGTGCGTGGGGCGGACTTCGTCGTGAGGGGGTGCCCGCCGGCGTCCGTCGTGGGAACCTGGAGCCGCCCGAAGGCGTCGGACGGTACGAGCCCGAATCTCCGGGACGAGGGAGGCACGACATGGCGAGCACCCGCAGGAAGGCCGCGTACGCCGCGGCCGCCAGCGCCGCGGCGACCGACGGACCGGTCGGCTTCGCGCAGCGCGTGGGCTCGATCCCGCGCATGGTCCGCGACGTCATGTCCGGCCGGTTCGACGGCATCGGCCGAGGCCGCCTGCTCATCATGCTGCTCGCGGCCGTCTACATCGTGTCGCCGATCGACCTGCTGCCCGAGGCCTTCCTGACGCTGCCCGGCATGATCGACGACGCCGGCATCGCGGCCTGGCTGATCGCGGCGCTGTTCGGCGCGACCACGGCGTACCGGCACTGGGAGAGCGGCCGAGTCGACTCGCCGACCGTCGACGACCCGCGCGTGGTCCCGGGCGAGGTACTGCACCCCTAGCCGTCGCACCCGCCGCGCCGCCCGGCCTAGGGTCGGGGCGTGGGAACCGACGAGTGGATCGCCACGGCGACCGTGGCCGAGAAGGCCGAGCTCCTGGCCGGCCGTGACTTCTGGTCGATGCACGGAGTCGCCGCGCTCGGCATCCCTGCCATCGTGCTCACCGACGGCCCGCACGGCGTGCGTCTGCAGAGCACCGCGACCGACGAGCTCTCCATCGGCGCCAACCATCCCGCCACCTGCTTCCCCACAGCGGCGACGCTCGCCTCCACCTGGGACCCGGCCCTGGTCGAGCGCGTCGGCGTCGCCCTCGGCGTGGAGTCGCGCGCCCTCGGCGTGAGCGTGCTGCTCGGCCCCGGCGCCAACATCAAGCGCACGCCGCTGTGCGGCCGCAACTTCGAGTACTTCTCCGAGGACCCGCTCGTCTCCTCGAGCATGGCCGCCGCCTGGATCCGCGGCGTGCAGAGCCAGGGCGTGGGTGCCTCGCTCAAGCACTACGCGGCCAACAACCAGGAGCGGCTCCGCTACAGCGTGGACGCCGTGGTCGACGAGCGGGCGCTGCGCGAGATCTACCTCGCGAGCTTCGAGGCCGCGGTCCGCGAGGCGCGTCCGTGGACCGTGATGGCGGCGTACAACCGGGTGCTCGGCGAGTACGCCACGCAGCACCCGTGGCTGCTCACCACGGTGCTGCGCGACGAGTGGGGCTTCGACGGCGTCGTCCTGTCCGACTGGGGTGCGACCGACGACCGTGCCGCCGCGCTGCGCGCCGGCCTCGACCTGCAGATGCCCGGCGTCCCGGACGCCGCCAAGCCGGTGGTCGACGCCGTGGCCGCCGGCTCGCTCGACCCCGCGTACGTCGACACCTCGGTGCGGCGCCTGCTCGACCTCGTCGACCGCACGGAGGCCGCGCGCACGCCGGTGGAGATCGACGTCGAGGCCCACCACGCGCTCGCCGAGGAGGTGGCCGCCGCCGGCAGCGTGCTGCTCAAGAACGACTTCGGCCTCCTGCCGCTGCGCGACGCCGCGGGGCTGAAGATCGCAGTCCTCGGCGACCTCGCGCGCACTCCGCGGTTCCAGGGCGCGGGCAGCTCGCTCATCAACGCGCGCAGGGTGGTCGCCGCGCTCGACGCCCTCGAGGAGCGGGTCGGCTCGGTCAGCTACGGGCAGGGCTACGAGCGGTACGTCGACCGCCCCGACGCCGGACTGCTCGACGAGGCGCGTGTGCTCGCCTCGCAGGCCGATGTCGCGATCGTCTTCGTGGGGCTGCCCGAGGTGTTCGAGACCGAGGGCGCCGACCGCGAGCACATGCGGATGCCGGCGTCGCACGACGCGCTCGTCGAGACGGTCGCTGCTGTGAACCCGCGCACGGTGGTCGTCCTCAGCAACGGCTCGCCGGTCGAGATGCCGTGGATCGGCCACGTGCCCGCGGTGCTCGAGGGCTACCTCGGCGGGCAGGAGTCGGGCGGCGCGATCGCGCGGATGCTCGTCGGCGAGCTCGAGCCCGGTGGTCGCCTCGCCGAGACCTTCCCGCTGCGCTGGAGCGAGCACCCGGTGTCGGCGCTGCCCGACGGCCCGCGCTTCACCGAGTACCGCGAGAGCGTCTACGTCGGCTACCGCTGGACCGACACCGTCGACGCCGACGTCCTCTTCCCGTTCGGCCACGGGCTGTCGTACACGTCGTTCGGGTGGTCCGCTGCCGCGGCCGACCGCACCGCGCTCACCTCGGACGACCCTGCCGTCACGGTCACGCTGACCGTCGCCAACACCGGGGAGCGGGCCGGGACGGACGTCGTCCAGGTGTACGTGCGCCCGCCGATGTCGGGCACGTTCCGCCCGGCCCACCACCTGGGCGGGTTCACCAAGGTCGCGCTCGCCGCAGGGGCCTCCGCCGACGTGCAGGTCGTGCTCGACCGGCGCGCATTCGCGCGATGGAGCCCGAGCCGGCACGACTGGGTCGTGGACCCGGGCACCTATGTGCTCGAGGTGGCGGCGTCCTCCCGCGACGTCCGCGGCACGCTGGAGGTGCAGGTCGCCGGTGACTCCGTGCCCGAGGCGGACGCCGCCGTGGTCTACACCGCGCCGCGCGCCGGCCAGGAGCTCGACCGGGCGTCGTTCGAGGCGCTGCTCGGCCGCGCGCTCGAGCCGAACGAGCCGGAGCGCAAGGGCGAGTTCACGATGAACACCCCGCTGTCGCAGCTGGGCACGTCGACGGCCGCGGCCCGGCTGCGGGGCCTCATCGCCGACCGGATGGGCGGTGTGATCGGCGAGGACGAGGTCGCGCGCGTCATGGTGCGGCACACCCTCGAGGACGCATCGCTGCGGATGCTGTCGATGTTCGGCCAGGGCAGGGTGTCGCCCGCTGTGGCCGAGACGGTGCTCCTGGTCGCGAACGGACGGATGGCCGACGCCGTGCGCGCTCTGCGCGCCCTGAGCACGCCGCAGGCGTGACGGCCCGACCGGATACCGGCCGACCGGGTGTCGCTCAGCCTGGCCCGACGCGCCTGCTGGTTACGCTGCACGGCATGGTGCGTCGTGGTCGTCTCCTTGCAGCAGCAGCACTCACCTCGGTCGCGCTCGCGCTCACCGCGATCCCCGGGGCCGCCACCGCCGCGACGCCGAGCCTGGTGATCGCACCGACCTGGACACCGATCCCGACGTACTCGGTCGCCAAGCACGACGAGCCGATCACGTACGCCAACGGCTGTCACGCCAAGGGTGTGGTGACCACGCCGATCGTCTGCACCTTCAACCCCGGCGGCGGTCGCACCGTGATGCTGTTCGGGGACTCGCACGCCAACCACTGGTTCGGCGCCGTCCTCAACGCGGCCAAGGTCGGCAACTGGAAGTTCAAGACGATGACGAAGTCGGGCTGCCCCGCCGTCACCGTGAGCGTCCGCCGCTACAAGTCGGCGAACTACTACCCCGAGTGCAACTCCTGGCGTGCCGGGACGCTCAGCAACCTGCAGGCCGTCAAGTACGGGCGCATCGACGTCGTGGTGATGAGCTCGTGGCACTTCCACCAGGTGCTGACCTCGACGTACGGCAGCAACCTCACCGGTGCCACCAAGTACGCGACGTGGAAGAAGGGGATGAGCGCCACCCTCACGAAGATGCTGAAGGGCGTCCGGCAGATCGTGATCCTGCGCGACTCGCCGGACCTTCCCGGAGACATGCTGCAGGCGCAGGCCTGCTACGCGGCGTACGGGCTCGCGGCCGAGACCAGGTGCGGCACGACGCTCGCCAAGGCCACGAGCGCCGGCATCTGGAACGCCGAGCGCCAGGCCGTGGCGGAGCTCCCGTCGACCCTGCGCGCGCGCGTGAAGACGGTCGACCTCACCACCCCGACCTGCCCCAACTCGTGGTGCGGCCCGATCGATGGCCCCTACCTCGCGTTCAAGGACGACAACCACTGGACGCAGACGTGGGTGAAGGCGCGCATGAACAAGCCCGTCTACACCGAGGTCAAGGCCGCGATGCTGCGCGCGGGCTGACCTCCTCGACCCCCGTTCTGCGTGCAGGACGGAAGAGGACGACAGTGGGGGCATGACCGAAGAGCAGGACTACCAGGTCGTCATCCGCTATCCGGGGTTCGAGGTGCGGCGCTACCCCGAGCACGTCGTCGCCGAGATCGAGGTGTCCGGCAGCTTCGAGGCTGCGGGCAACGCGGCGTTCCGGCCGCTGGCGTCGTACATCGGCGGGGCGAACGAGTCGAAGGCCGGCATCTCGATGACCGCGCCGGTGCTGCAGCGCGCACCCGCCGAGCAGCCCGCGACGGTGTCCGAGACCGAGGACGGCGCGCATGTGATCGCCTTCGTCCTGCCCTCGACGATCACGGCGACCGGCGCGCCGGTGCCGGCCGACCCGCGGGTCAGCATCCGCGTGGTGCCCGAGGAGCTGGCGGCGGTGGCGTCGTACTCCGGCCGCTGGACCGAGCACTCGTACCGCAAGCATGTGGACGAGCTCCTCGCAGCGATGTCGGCAGTCGGCCTCGAGCCGGGAGGGCCGCCGCGGTTCGCGCGCTTCGACCCGCCGTGGAAGCCCTGGTTCGCCCGCCGCAACGAGGTCGTCATCCCCGTCGCGTGACGGTCAGGCGAACCGACGACGGTACGTGAGCATCGCGACGGCGTACGCGACGGCGAGGATGCCGAGGCACCAGGCGAGGGCAATCCAGATGTCGGAGCTGACGGCGCGCTGGCTGTAGAGGTCGCGGATCGCGTCGACGATGGGCGTCACGGGCTGGTTCTCGGCGAAGGCGCGCACCGGTCCGGGCATCGTCGCCGTCAGCACGAACGCGGAGCTCACGAACGGCAGGAAGATCAAGGGGTAGGAGAAGGCGCTCGCTCCGTCCACGGTCTTGGCCGACAGCCCCGCGATGACGGCGAGCCAGGTGAGGGCGAGCGTGAACAGCGTGAGGATGCCGGCGACCGCGAGCCAGGCTCCGACGCCCGCGCCCGAGCGGAAGCCCATGAGCAGTGCGGCGACCACGACGACCGCGACCGAGATCAGGCTCGCGACCAGTGAGGTGAGCACGTGCGCCCACAGGATCGACGACCGTGAGATGGGCATCGACTGGAAGCGCTCGAAGAGCCCGTCCTTGAGATCCATGAACAGGCGGAACGCCGTGTAGGCGATGCTCGAGGCGATCGTGATGAGCAGGATTCCAGGGAGCAGGTAGTTCACGTACGAGGCCGACCCCGCGCTGATCGCGCCGCCGAACACGTAGACGAACATCAGCAGGAACGCGATCGGCATGACCGTCGTGGTGATGATCGTGTCGGGGCTGCGGGAGATGTGACGCAACGACCGCCCCGTCAGCAGCGCGGTGTCGCCGAGGAGGCGGCTGCTCATGGCTGCTCCTTGCTGGTGGGGGAGGCTCCGACGACAGCCAGGAAGACGTCCTCGAGCGTGGGCTGCTTCTCGACGTACTCGACGGTGGTCGGCGGCATCAGCGCCTTGAGCTCCGCGAGCGTCCCGTCGACGATGA
Source organism: Longivirga aurantiaca (assembly GCF_042660085.1). Taxonomy (NCBI): domain Bacteria; kingdom Bacillati; phylum Actinomycetota; class Actinomycetes; order Sporichthyales; family Sporichthyaceae; genus Longivirga; species Longivirga aurantiaca. Next base: position 187,710 of record NZ_JBHSTI010000002.1, read on the forward strand.
TGCGTCCCTCGTGCAGGATCGCGATTCTGTCCGCGAGCTGCTCCGCCTCGTCGAGGTACTGGGTGGTCAGCAGCACCGTGGTGCCGTGCCGGGCGAGGTCCTTGATGCTGCGCCACACCTCGAGGCGCGACTGCGGGTCGAGGCTGGTCGTGGGCTCGTCCAGGAAGACCACCGGGGGATCCCCGAGCAGGCTCATCGCGATGTCCAGCCGGCGACGCATCCCGCCCGAGTAGGTCGCCACTCGCCGGTCGGCCGCGTCTGAGAGCTGAAAGCGGTGCAGCAGCGTGTCGGCGGCGGCACGCGCCTCCGGCACCCTGCGGAGGCGGGCGATGAGGACGAGGTTCTCGCGGCCGGTGAGGATCTCGTCGACGGCGGCGAATTGCCCGGTGAGGCTGATCGACCCGCGCACCTCGGCGGGGTGGGTGGCGACGTCGAAGCCCGCGACGGTCGCCGATCCTGCGTCGGCTCGGAGCAGGGTCGACAGGATCCTGACGACCGTGGTCTTGCCGGCGCCGTTGGATCCGAGCAGGGCGAAGATCGTGCCTGCAGGTACGTCGAAGTCGACGCCCCGGAGGATCGGCAGCTCCCTGAACGCTTTCTCGAGGCCCTGAACGCGGAGTGCGGGGGTCGCGGTGGTGGTCATGCGGGTGCCTCCGTCTCGCCGTCCGCCGCCTCGATCGCGCGGCGCAGGCGGTCCTGCTCACGGACGATCCACTGGCCGGCCGGGTAGTTGCGCACGAAGGCCTCGGCGAACTCGACGGGGTCGTCACCGACGACCTCCCTCACCGGGGAGCCGTCCGCCGCCGCCTGCTCGAAGAGGTCGGCCAGGTCGTCGAGCATCCTGAGGATGCTCTCGGCGTCGCCGACTCCGCCGAGGTGGTTGATGTAGCGCTCCATCCCGGCGACCGCCGTGCGGTAGCTCGGCGGCAGCTGCGCGATGCGAGCCTTGTACCGCCGGTACTGCCTCTTCTGCTCGAGCATCTTGAACGCCATGGCTACCGTCCTCCTTCGCGGAGCTGCTCCAGCTGTTCTGCGAGGAAGCTCCAGGTCCTCCAGAAGTCGTCGAGGTGCGCCCGGCCGGCCGCGTTGAGCGTGTAGACCTTGCGCGGGGGGCCCTTCTCGGAGGGCTCCTTGGCCACATCGACCAGGCCCCGCTGCTCGACGCGGATGAGGAGGGCGTAGATGGTCCCCTCCGCGATCTCGGCGAAGCCCTTGTCGCGCAACCACGCGGTGATCTCGTAGCCGTACGCCGGTCGATCACGGAGCAGCGCGAGGACGATCCCCTCGAGAGTGCCCTTGAGCATCTCCGTCTCCTGCTTGCCCATCCGGCTCGCCGTCCTTGCTACTCAGTGATAGTGACTACTGGTACAAAGTAACACTGAGTACCGGGAGGGTCCACCCCGTCGCGTGACCCCGCCCGGCTCGGGGAGGAGCAGACTGGGCGCATGGCCGACCTCGACGCCGTGCGACGGGTGCTGCTCGACAAGCAGCGCGACCTCGTCGAGCGCGCGGCCGGGCTGACCGCTGCCCCCGACGCCACCGGCAACATCTCGTTCGGCAAGCGCGTCGGCGACGGCACGAGCCTGGCGGTCGAGCGCCTCACCCAGGTGGCCGCGCACGAGCAGATGCTCGTGCAGTCCGAAGAGGTGCAGCGCGCCCTCGACAAGCTCGACGAGGGCACCTACGGCATCTGCGACGGGTGCGGGGCGACGATCCCCGAGGGCCGTCTCGAGATCCATCCGTGGGCCGTGCGCTGCGTCGCCTGCGCCGCCGGCTGACCGGCCGACCTGGCCGGAAGTACGACGCGGTCACCGGCCGGCGGACCGACACAGGTCGGGCTCGGGGGCTGATGGCTCAGCGGCTGGGTGCGACCAGGCTCGACCGGACAGAGGTCGTGGTCGAGGAGGCGTCAGCACCATGTCGAACGGATCCTGGAAGCAGTGGCGCGTGCCGGCCGGACTGCTCGTGCTCTCGGCGGTGCCGATGGTGGCGGGCGCGAGCCGCCTCAACCAGCTCGCGAGCGACGCGACGGTCACCGAGGCCAACGCCCGGTTCTTCGACCAGCCGCTGCCCGTCGTCCTGCACATCGTCGGCGCGAGCATCTTCTGCCTGCTCGGTGCCTTCCAGTTCGTGCCCAGCCTGCGCCGTCGCCCCTGGCACCGCGTCGCGGGCCGCATCGCGCTTCCGATGGGCCTCGTCGCGTCGCTCTCCGGTCTCTGGATGACGGTCTTCTACGACTGGCCGGCGGGGGACGAGCTGTCGCTGGCGGTCGTGCGGGCGGTGGTGGGCGTGGGCATGACGGCGTCGCTCGTCGTGGCCCTGACAGCGGTAGGTCGACGCGACTTCCGCACTCATCGCGCGTGGGTCACGCGCGGCTACGCCCTCGGCCTCGGCGCAGGCACCCAGGTCGTCACGCACCTGCCGTGGATCGTCGCGACGGGGCACGCGCCGCTGGGCTGGCCGCGCACCGTCCTCATGGCGCTGGGCTGGGGCCTCAACCTCGCCGTCGCCGAGTGGGCGATCCGACGCCGGCCGATGGGGACGCCGATGCCGCGCCGGGAGCGAGAGCCGGCGTTCGCGACCGGGGCGGCGTGAGCGTCCGGCCCGGTCGACCGGCGGCGTTGCCTACAGTGGCGCCGTGATGCGACGCGCGCTGCAGTCGGTCTGGGCCGCGCCCCGGGCCGCGCATCCGCCTGGACCGCTGGCGCGCGACTGGGTGCTCGTCGCCGTCGTGATCGGGGCCGCGCTGCTCGAAGGGCTGCTGCGGTCCGACATCGAGCAGCGGCCTCTCGAGATCGTGCTCGTCGTCGCCATCGCCTTCACGCTCCCGTGGCGCCGCGTCCACCCCCTCGCCATGGTCGCTGTCGCGATGGGCGTGAAGTCGGTGGTGGTCGCCGGGATCGTCGCGTCGGGCGGCACGGTCGTCGGGCTGACGGCGGGCGTCTTCGTCCTCGTGCTGCTCTACGCGGTCTTCCGGTGGGGCTCCGGGCGCGAGGCGTTCGGCGCGGTCGGCGTCGTCGCGCTGGTGGTCGCCCTCGGCTTCAGGCGCGACTACACGTCGATCGCGGAGCTGCTGCCCGAGCTCGCGATCCTCACGCTGCCGGCTCTCGCCGCCGTTACCGTGCGCGCGCTGTCGACGTCGCGCACCCGTGACCTCGAGCGGGTGCGGCTCGCCGAGCGCGAGCAGCTGGCGCGCGAGCTGCACGACACCGTGGCCCACCACGTGTCCGCGATGGTGGTGCGGGCCCAGGCCGGCCGCGTCGTCGGCGCCACCGACCCGTCCGCCGCGATCGACGCACTGGCGGTCATCGAGGCCGAGGGCGCGCGCACGCTGACCGAGATGCGCGTGCTCGTCGGTGCGCTCCGCCAGGGGGACGACCCCGCCCTGCTCGCGCCGAAGGGCGCAGGCGACATCGCGTCGCTCGCGCGCGCGACGGGCACCGGCCCCACTGTGGAGGTGTCGTCGACCGGTGACGTCGACGGCCTGCACCCGTCGGTCGGCGCGGCGCTCTACCGGATCGCGCAGGAGTCGGTCACGAACGCGACCCGGCACGCCGTGCGCCCACGACGCGTGCGCGTCGACCTCGTGGTGGACCCCGACGTCGCCCACGTGGCGATCGTGGACGACGGCGAGCCCGTCGCGGTCGAGCGTGACCGTCCCGGGTACGGCATCGTGGGGATGACCGAGCGGGTGTCGCTGCTCGGCGGCACGCTGACGGCCGGCCCGGGCGTGCAGCGCGGCTGGGTGGTCGAGGCCCGGGTGCCGACGACGGGGGTGAGGCCATGACGATCCGCGTGGTGCTCGCCGACGACCAGGAGATCGTGCGGACCGGCCTCAGGATGATCCTCGACGCCCAGCCCGACATCGAGGTGGTCGGCGAGGCAGGCGATGGTCGGGAGGCGGTCCGGCTCGCGCGGGAGCTGCGCCCCGACGTGTGCCTGTTCGACATCCGTATGCCCGAGGTGAGCGGGCTCGACGCCACGCTCGCCCTGGCCGGGCCCGACGTCGAGGACCCGATGGCCGTCGTGGTCATCACCACGTTCGACCTCGACGAGTACGTCCACGGGGCGCTGCGGGCGGGAGCCCGCGGCTTCCTGCTCAAGGACGCCGGACCCGACCTGCTGGTGCAGGCCGTCCGTGCTGCCGCCGACGGTGAGGCGCTGATCGCCCCGAGCGTCACGGTGCGGCTGCTGTCGGCGTTCGCGCGGCTCGACCCGCGGGCGTCGCCGACCCAGCCCGTGGAGCCGTTGACACCGCGCGAGGAGGAGGTGCTCGTCGCCGTCGCCCGTGGCCTCACCAACGCCGAGATCGGCGAGGCGCTGCACATCAGCCTGTCGACCGTGAAGTCGCACCTCGCCGCCCTGATGGCCAAGCTCGGCGTCCGCAACAGGGTCGAGATCGCCCTGTGGGCCTACGAATCCGGGCGCCTCGACAGTTGATTCTTCACCTACCGGGCTACCCCGGGGGGTGTGCTGGTGGCCGCCGGTAAGGGAAACGTCTGAAACGCCGGTTCAGCAGGTACATGCAACGCCGGACGTCGTACATTGGGGGTGTCCGGGGGCCGACGTCCCCCCTCTGCTCCCGGTCAACGCGTCCCGCTCCGGCCCGAGTCCCCCTCGCGCCGGGGTGGGACGCCCCTGGTACGGGTGCGGGTCAGCGGCCGACCGAGAGGGTGCCGGGCGCGGGGGCGGACGAGCCGTCCGGGCGGGTGCCGGGGTCGCTGACGATCAGCGCGACGACGCAGGCGGCGAGCAGGGGCGGGACCGCGACGCGCGCGGTCTCTCGTGCGATGTGCATGGCGATCCTCAGGACGACCGGACAGGGCACCCCCCATGGATCAGTGCATCGTCGTCGCCCGCCGCGGGCTTGATGCACGCGAACCTCAGGATCTGCTCACGTCGTCACACGTCACGTCACACGCCGCGGCACTGGGCTGGGCCCGTCCACCCCGGACACCGCCCTGAGCGGACCGCACACCTGGGAGCACGCATGCCTCGATTCATGGATGTCCACACCATCGCCGGCGGCGTCACCGAGGAGGCCGTGGCCGGTGCCCACGCAGCCGACCTCGCGACGCAGGCGGCGCACGACGTCCACTACCTGAAGTACTGGGTCGACGGGGAGGCGGGCAAGATCTTCTGCCTCGTCGACGCGCCCGACGCCGAGGCGGCCAACACCGTCCACCGCGAGGCGCACGGGCTCGTCGCGGACGAGATCTACCGCGTCACCGAGCACGAGTGAGCAGCAGCCGACGCCGTACGTCCCGGGGGCCGGCCGGCCCGGGCGAATCCCGCCGCCGGGGCGCACCGTCGTGCGACGATCCGCGGCAATGACACTCGAGGTCTCGTTGCTGGGTCGTCCGACCATCTCGCGCGGCCCGGATCCGGTCTACCAGTTCCGGAGCCGCAAGAGCTGGGCGCTGCTGGCCTACCTGCTGCTCGCCGAGCGCCCGCCGTCGCGCGCCCGGCTGGCCTCGCTCCTCTTCGACGACGCCGAGGACCCGCTCGGCGCCCTCCGCTGGAACCTGGCGGAGGTGCGCCGTGGCCTCGGGCCCGAGGCCACGGTCGAGGGAGACCCGGTGGTGCTCGCCCTGCCGGCGGACGCGATGGTCGATGTGGCCGTGCTCGCCCGCGGCTCGTGGGCCGACGCCATCGACCTCGCCGATCTCGGCGAGCCGTTGCTCGACGGCGTCGACGTGCGCGGGGCGGCGGGGTTCGAGTCGTGGCTGCTCGTGGAGAAGCAGCGGCTGGCCGGCGCGTCCGAAGCAGTGCTGCACGAGGCGGCTCAAGGGCTCATGGCCCGGGGCGAGGTCGCGCGCGCCCTGCCGCACGCCCGGCGGGTGGCGGCGCTCAGCCCGCTCGACGAGAACCACCAGGCGCTGCTCATCCGGCTGCTCCGGCTCTCGGGCGACGACGCGGCAGCCGCGGCGCAGCTCGAGGCGTACGCGCGGCTGCTCGATGACGAGCTCGGTGTCGAGCCCGGCCCCGCCGTCCGGTCGGCGCTGCGCGAGCCGCTCCGGCGTACTGCACCGGTCACCGGGAGCGTCTCGATCGAGGCGATCCGGGAGTCGGGTGCGGCGGCCGTCGCCGCCGGTGCGACCGATGCCGGGATCGCCTCGCTGCGCGCGGCCGTCGGGCTCGCGGACCTCGCCGAGGACACGCGGCTCCAGGTGCGGTCGCGCGTCATCCTGGCCGAGACGCTGGTGCACTCGCTGCGGGGCATGGACGAGGAGGGCCTCGCAGCCCTCTACGCGGCGGACGAGATCGGCCGCGGTCACGGGCAGCCTGAGTGGCTCGCCGAGGTTCGGGTCGAGCTGGGGTACGTCGACTTCCTGCGCGCCCGGTACGACCGCGCGGACCGCTGGCTCACGGACGCGCTCGACCTCGCGCCCGACGTCCCCTGGATCAGCGCGAAGGCCACGACGTATCTCGCATCGGTCGACAGCGACCGCGCCGACTACCCGAGGGCGCTCACCCGCTTCGCCGAGTCGATCGAGCTGGCCCGCGAGGCGGGCGACGTCAGGCGGCAGGTGTTCGCCACCTCGATGCTCGGACGGCTGCACCTGCTTCGGGGCGACCTCGACCTGGCGGACGACGCGCTGCGCACGGCGATCGAGCTCGGCGAGCGCGACCGGTGGCTCGCCTTCCTGCCGTGGCCGCAGGCGTTCCTCGGCGAGCTCGAGCTGTCGCGGGGCCGCGTGGAGACCGCAGCCTCGGTGCTGAGCCAGGCGTTCGCCCGAGCCTGCCAGCTCGGGGACCCGTGCTGGGAGGGTGTGACCGCGCGTGCGCTGGCCCTCGTGGCTGAGGCCAGGGGGGACACCGCGGAGGCGTTCGAGCTGCTGGCGGACGCGCGAGCCCGGTGCAACCGTCTGGCAGATCCCTACGTGTGGCTCGACGCGTACATCCTCGACGCGCAGTGCGACCTCGGGGTCCGTCACGAGCATCCGGACTCGGCGCGCTGGGTCGCCTCGATGCACTGCCTCGCGTCGCGGACGACCATGCGCGAGATGACGGTGCGCGCGCTCGTCCACTCGGCAGCGCTCGGGGACGCTGCGGCGGCGGACGGCGCGCGCCTGCTGGCCGGCGACCTCGACAACCCCGTGCTCGACCGGCTCGTCGCGGCCGCAGCGCCGCGGCGGTGATTCCCTTCGGGAGGTGGGACGTCGACGTCCCGCGGTTCGAGCTCTCAACGATGCCCGGGGGCACGTACCCGTGACCCCCTGATGCCGCCGTGCGCGGCGATGATCGAGCGCCAGCCCTGACCGGATCCGCGCCTGGCCTGCCGAAGTTCCAGAAACCGCAACGGTTCTCTGGCACGTGCGTGCGTCAGGCGGGGTCCCGCGCGATCCAGTCCTGTGCCTCGGTCCGCGCCCGGGCCAGCGCGGCGCCTACCCGTGCGTCGCCCTCGAATACGCTGTCAGGGCCGATGACGTCGATGACGCCGCCGGCCCTCAGCTGCGGCATGACCCGCGCGTCCACGGACACGATCATGAGCCGGGAGCCGACGGCGTCGAGCTCGCCGGCATAGCGCACCAGGACGTCGACGAAGGTGGTGCCGAGGTCGGTGTGGCCACGCAGCCGGAGGATGACGACCGACCGCCGGCTGCTCGCCTCCACGCGTGGCAGCGCCGCTTCGAACACCGGTGCGGAGGCGAAGAAGAGGCTGCCGTACGGCTGCAGCACCACGGTCTCGCGCGGCGGCACCACCGCGACAGGGTCCACCTCGAGGACGTCGCCCGTGTCGGTGCTGACGCGCTGCTTGATCACGACCTTGTTCGACTGCTGCACGACGTGCAGCACCACGGACACGCCGACGCCGACGAGCACGGCGTACTGCAGGGGGACGACCATGGTCAGCACGAACGTCACACCGAGGACCGCGCGCTGGACCGTGCCCGTGCGCCACACCGCCTTGATGTCGGCGGGCTTGATGGTGCGGAAGCCCACGAGGATCAGCAGGCCGGCGAGCGCCGGCATCGCGAGGTAGCCGACGGCCGAGCCGAAGACCAGGACGACGACGGCCATCACGAGGGCCGCGATCATCGGCGCGACGCGGCTGCGGGCCCCGGCTGCGGCGTTGATGGCCGACGCTGATGCCGAGCCGCCCACCGGCATCCCGCCCGTGAAGGCGACGGCGGCGTTGGCCGCGCCCTGGCCGATGAAGTCGCGCGATGCGTCGGCGCGCTGGCCGTCGGGCCGTCCGTACATCGCGGAGATGCCCGCGCCCTGCACGAGCCCCACGAACGCCAGGGACGCCGCAGGCACGAGGAGCTGCGGCGCGAGATCCCAGGCGGGGAGCGTGATCGGCGGCAGGCCCTGCAGCTCGACGCCGAGGTCGTTGAGGGTCGCGACCGTGGTCCAGCCGAGGACGGCCGCCATCGCGGACGTCGCGATGACAGCGACGACGAGGCCCATCGAGCCGACGACGGTCCGCTCCAGCAGCACGATGAGCGCGATGGTGGCGGCGCCGATGATGACGCTGCGCCAGTCGAGCGACGCAGGTGACAGCACCGTGTTGATGGCTCGGATCACGCGATTGGCGCCGGGGGCGGCGTACCCGGTGAGGTTGGAGAGCTGGCCGAGGATGATGTTGACGCCGACGGCGTTCATGAAGCCGACGAGGACGGCGTTGGACACGAAGCGCAGCAGGCTGCCGAGCTTCAGGAAGCCCGCTGCCAGCATGACCGCACCGGTGAGGACGGCGAGGGTCGCGACCGCCTGCGACTGGTCGTCCATCGCGTGCAGCGCCGGCACGTCGGCGATGATCATCGCCATGGCGCCGGTCCCCTGCACCACCATGAACGCCGACGAGGTCACGGCCGCGCCGACGAGCGTGCCGACGAGGTAGCCGTACAGGCCGTTGAGCGGGCTCAGGCCGGCGAGGATGCCCGTCGCCAGGCCGTCGGGAACGCTCTGGACGCCGAGCACGAGCCCGGCCTGGGCGTCCTGCTTGAGGTCGCGGGTGAAGCGCGCCGGGAGGCGCAGGCCGCTCACGCGGGCTCCTCCTCGGGTGCGTCGCCCGACAGGATCCGCCCGCGGCTGATCTGCCAGCGCCACCAGGCGAACGTGAGGGCGCCGAGCGCCAGGGTCCCGAGGATCGTGACGACCCGCCACACCACGAGCGCGGCGACGATCTCCGGCTCGAACTCGACGCCCGCGGTCTCGGTGTAGGCGACGACGAGCGCGGCGTCGAGCACGCCGAGGCCGGCGAGCGGGAGAGCCGTGAGCGGGTAGGCGACGAAGAAGCTGCCGAGCACCAGCCCGACGGGCAGCAGCGACGAGTCGACGCCGACGAGCCGAAGGCAGAGCAGGACGATGAGCCCGTCGACGACCACCATCGCCGCGAGAGCTCCGAGCGACGGGGGGAGCCCGCGGCTGAGGCGCGTGGACATCGTGGCGCGGAAGCCGGCGACCTTGTCAGACCAGACGTCGACGTCGACGTCGTCGCGGAAGCGCCCGGCGGCGAGCGCCGCACGCCGGCCGATGAGGCGTGCGAAGCTCTCGCCGCGGGCCACCAGCACCAGCGTGACGATGATCGCGACGGCCACGACGAACGAGATCACCGCGGACCAGATCTGCCCGCTGGTGAGGTCGCGCCCGATCAGCAGCAGCACCCCGAGGATCGGGACGCCGAACCGGATGACGTAGAACGCCAGGCTGTTCAGCGTCACGCCGGGCATGCCGTCGACCGGGGCGATCCCCCAGGACCGGAACATCGAGATGCGCACCACGATGTCGCTGGGCGGGGGCGCCACGGTGCCGACGAGGTTGGCCGTCAGGTCGTTCTGGAAGCCGCGCCGGAAGCCGAGCCCCGGGACGAAGACCGACAGCGGGACCGAGTTGAACGCCTGGCGCAGCACCAGGAGGCCGGCGAGCGCCGGCACCTGCGCCCACTCGAGCTGGCCGAGCGCGGTCGCCACCTGGCGCCAGTCCACCGACCCCACCAGGTTGATGAGGATCCGGGCGACGACCAGCGAGATCGCCAGGAAGATGAGCGGCCGGACGAGCAGGATCCACCAGCGGCTCTGCCGGAACCGCCGGAAGGACTCGACCGCGCTCATGCGCGCGTCAGGGCCGTGGCCCCGCCCGAGGTCACTGCCGTGCCAGCGCCGTGGACAGCCGGAGCTGGGGGTCCACCAGGTGGTTGAAGTCGGCGTCGCCGTCGGCGAGCTCGATGAGGACCGTCTTCACCTCGCCCGTGAACGCGCTGCCGTGCGAGGTGTAGTCGTCGCTCACCGGGAGGCCGCTGTCGTGGCCGACGTCGCACGTCTCGTCGAGCGAGAACACCAGCGGCACGCTGCGCTCGAGCCTGCCCTCTGCCACCGCCTCGCCGTCCAGCGTCAGCGTGATGTCGCCACCGCGGGCCGGCCCTCCGCCGTCGTACGCGAAGGACATGACCAGGCGGTGTCTGCCCGGCGGGACGGGAGCCGTGCCGGCGACCTTGGTGACCTGCAGGCCCATGAGGTTGTAGCAGTAGACCGGCACGCCGTCGTGGCGCAGGTAGAGGCTCCACCCGCCGAACGCACCGCCCTGGGCGATGATCACGCCGGCCGCCCCGCCCTCGGGCACCTCGATGTCGGCGGCGACCGCGTGCGACACGTTCTTCACGTTGAGCACGGTCGCCTCGGTGAGGCGGCTCATGCTGCCGTAGAGGATCTGCGTGCGGCCCTTGATGAGCGTCGGCCGTCCGGCGATGGCTGCGTCGAAACGCTCGACGCGGCGGTCGTCGAGGGGGAGCACGTTGTACTTCCTCGCCTCGACGAGGAAGAGCTCCTGCAGCTCGCGCAGCTTGTCGGGCAGCTCAGCCGAGAGGTCGTTCGCCTGGGTCCAGTCGTCGGGGGAGTAGAGCTCCCACACGTCGTCGACGAACGCCGGCAGCTCGGCCATCGCCACCCACGGCGTCGCGTGCTTGGTGCACGCCGTCCAGCCCTCGTGGTAGATCCCGCGGTTGCCGCCGATCTCGAAGTACTGCGTCGTGTGGCGGTCGGCCGCCGCGGCGTCGCCGAACGAGTACGTCATGCTCACGCCGTGCAGGGGAGTCTGCTCGGCACCGTTGACCTGCTCCGGGTGCGGGATGCCGGCGACGTCGAGCACGGTGGGCGCGATGTCGATGACGTGGTGGAACTGGTTGCGGACGCCCGGCTCGGTGATGCCCTTCGGCCAGTGCACCACCGTGCCGTTGCGGGTGCCGCCCCAGTGCGAGGCCACCTGCTTCGTCCACTGGTACGGCGTGTCCATGGCGTGAGCCCAGCCCACCGAGAAGTGGTTGTACGCCTCGATGGTGCCGAACTTGTCGATGCGCGAGGCCATGAACTCGGGGGTCTCGAGGGCGGCTGCGCCGTTGAAGAAGAGGTACTCGTTGAAGCTGCCGTTGATGTGGCCCTCGGCCGAGGCGCCGTTGTCGCCGATCACGTAGAAGACCAGCGTGTTCTCGAGCGAGCCCAGGTCGTCGAGCGCGTCGACGAGGCGGCCGATGTGGTGGTCGGTGTGCTCGAGGAAGCCGGCGTACACCTCCATCTGGCGGGCAAGCACGGGCTTGAGCGCCTCGGGCATGTCGTCCCACGCAGGGATCTCGTCGTGGCGCGCGGTGAGCTCGGCCTCCTCGGGCACCACGCCGCGGCGCTTCTGCTCGGCGAAGATCCGCTCGCGCAGGGCGTCCCAGCCGTCGTCGAACTCGCCCTTGTACTTGTCGGCCCACTCGAGCGGCACGTGGTGCGGGGCGTGGGTGGCGCCCGGCGCGTAGTACATGAAGAACGGGCGGTCGGGGGTCAGGGCGGTGAGGCGGCGGACCCAGGCGATCGCCTGGTCGGTCATGTCCTCGGTGAAGTGGTAGTCGTCGTCCGCAATGCCCTCGGGCTCGATCGGCGTGGTGCCGCTGAAGAGCGCCGGGGCGTGCTGGTTGGTCTCGCCGCCGAGGAAGCCGTAGAAGTGCTCGAAGCCGCCGCCGCCGGTCGGCCAGGCGTCGAACGGACCCACCGGGCTGGTCTGCCAGACCGGCACCTCGTGGCACTTGCCGAACTGCGCCGTCGAGTAGCCGTTGAGCCTGAGCACCTCGGCGAGCGGCGCCGCCGACTGCGGGCGGATGGACGAGTAGCCGGGTGCGGCCGTGGCGATCTCGGTGATCGCCCCCATGCCGACTGCGTGATGGTTCCGGCCGGTGAGGAGCGCCTGGCGGGTGGGCGCGCAGAGGGCCGCGGTGTGGAAGCGCGAGTACGCCAGGCCGTTGTTCGCGAGCCGCTCGGCGACGGGCGTGCGGCACGGGCCGCCGAAGACGCTCGCGGCACCGAAGCCGACGTCGTCGAGCAGGATCACGAGGACGTTGGGCGCGCCCACCGGCGGCCGGATGGGCTGGATGGGCTCGAAGACCGCGCGCGGGTCCTTGGCGTCGTCGTAGACGGGCCCGTCGTACTGCTTGTCCGGGATCGGGAGGTGGGTGCGGTCCATGACGTCGGGCTCCCTCGTCGAGATCGGCTGCAGACGCCTCGGGACGAAGCCCGTCACGCGGTCTGACTGATCGTCACCTGCGAGCAGGATTCAACCATCCCGGCAGCCGCTGGCAGGAGTGTTCGCAGGAGCGCACCCGCCGCGGCACCGGTCGGGGCGTGGGGGTCGTCGGACGTCCCGAACGGGTCGGCCGCCCAGGGATCGAACCCAGGACCTGCGGATCAGGAGCCGGGCCCGGACCTCCGTCAACTCGTTGATCGGCGCCTCGGCGGGAGTGACCTCGGACACGTCACTAAACTGAAAGCGGACGCTGCCGCCTCGCGTACGGCCGTCCGCGGAGGTGCGCTATGAGCGCCACCCTGATCCGCCGCCTGCTGTCCATGACCTCAGCAGCGGCGTTGGCCATCGCGATCACCGGGCTCGCAGCACCGGCCGCGACGGCCGAAGCACCACCCACCCTCACGGTCGACCCCGTCTCCGACCTGGTCTCCGGGGGGTCGTTCACGCCCGGTAGCGACGTCTCTCTGTGGCTCAACGGCGTGCTGGTCGCCGACAGCTTCACCCAGATCGACCCGCAGTGCGGCGACTGCGGGTTCTTCTTCCAGAACCCCGAGGTCGACATCGCCATCGGGGACACAGTCACCGTCACGGCCGGCGTGACGGTGACCTACGTCGTGGCTCCGCTGGTCATCACCTCGGTGAGCGCGGCGGCGATCCACGGTGAGTCCGCGCCTGACGGCGCCACGGTCGTCGTCACCCGCGACGACGACGAGGCGACGCTCGAGGCCCAGGTCGTCGCCGGCGACTGGGCCGTCGACCTCACCCCATGGCAGCTGGGAGTCGGCAACGCCGGAACGGTCGTGCAGACCGACGAGGCCGGCAACAGCACGTCTCTCGCATGGAGCGTCCCTGCGTTCACCGCCGACCCCGGCCAGGATCACGTCAGCGGCTGGGGGTTCGGCCGTCCGGTCACGGTCACGATCGGCGGCGTCAGCTGGACCGGTGACCGGATCGAGTACGAGGGCGACAGCTTCAACGTGTACTTCGGCCCTGGGCCGGGCAGCACCGAACCTGACATCGTGCCGGGCACGACGGTCACGGTCACCGGGCCCTACGCGTCCAAGTCGCTGACGGTCGTCGACCTGGGCCTCACCGGTTGGGACGTCGCGCAGAACACCCTCTGGGGCACGACCGACGATCCCGACCCGAACCACGCGCTGTTCCTGTGGGTGTCCCGGCCTGACGCCGACACCAACCTCACCGTCTTCGCCGACGGCGGCGTCTGGCTCGCCGACCTCGGCGCGGACGGCAGCGGCTACGAGCTGCGCATCAACGACAGGCTCGAGATCGCCCAGGTCGACGCCGACGGCGACGAGACCCAGGTGCACCGAGTCGTCGCCGGACCTCGTTTCACCGTCGGGCTCGAGGTGCAGGAGGTCGTCGGGCTCGACTGGCCTCTCGGTCAGGACGTCGTGCTCACCGTGGAGCGGGCCGGCACGTCCGTCTTCAGCGCCACGACGAGTCCCACCGCGGCCACCGAGGCCTACGGCGGGTGGCTCATGACCGGCGAGGGCGGCCGGGTGTACTTCGACCTGACCAAGGGTCCGATCCAGACGGTGCCGGGAGACGTCCTGACGATGAGCAGCGGGAGCGTCGTCAAGACGCAGGTGATCCCCTCGCTCACGGTCGACCTTCCGGACTACGCCGCCGACAGTGTCTCGGGAACTGCCGACCTGCCGGAGGACAGCTTCCTGACGCTGTCCGCGGACACGTTCTGGAACGGCCCCCCGATGCACGGGCTCGGCTCGGGCGGTGACTGGTCGTGGGCGTTCACCACGGACCAGGGCACCCCGGACGAGAGCACCGAGTACGACATCACCGAGTCGTCCATGCCGTTCGTCTTCGCGACCGATGCGGACGGCGACATGACCGAGTCGCACGCGCCCGTCCCCGACGTCCGGGTCGACCCGATGGCCGACCGCGTGTGGGCGTCCGACTTCGCGGGCCCGACGACCCTGACCATCACGAGCGGGACGACCACCTACACCGGGTCGGCGGATCCCACGAACGTGCTCACCCGCGGGTCGTGGAACCTCGACATGTGGGTGGAGCGGACGGGCAACCTGCCGCGTCCGGCAGTGTCGCTCTACGACCTCGCCGGCGTGTTCGACATCCGGGGCGGTGACCACATCTCGGTCACCGACGGCGTCAGCACCCGCGAGCTCGTGGTCGCCGACATCACCGTTGATACCGCGAACGCGTCGACCGACGTGATGAGCGGCCACGCCACCCAGCCGCTCACCCTGCACATGGGCGACGGCGAGGGCGGGTACTGGGGGTACGGGGTCACGCCGGTAGACGGCCAGTGGAGCTACTGGTTCGAGCCCGGCGTCTTCCCGAACCCTCCCGACGGCATCCCCGCGGGGATGCACCTCCAGGCGGTGGACGGCGGGACGGTCGTGCGTGTCACGGCGACCGCGACGCCGATCGAGCCGTCGGAGCTCGTCCCCACGGTGCAGGCGCTGCACCTCAAGGCGAGCACCGAGCGCGCGCTGCTGGCAACCCTGCAGTCCGCGCAGAGGTCCTACGACAGGAGCAAGGTCAAGGCGGGCAACGCGTCCATGGAGGCGTTCATCATCCAGGTCACGAAGCTCTCTCCCAAGACGATCCCGACGGCGGCCGCGAACCAGCTCGTGGCCGATGCCCGGGCGGTGATCGCCGCGCACAGCGGCTGAGCGCGCAACTGCGCACAGCACACCGGGCAGGGTCCGTCACAACGACGGGCCCTGCCGCGTGGCGGCGTAGTCGTCGGCGGCACCCGCAGAGCCGCCGGTGCGGTCCGTCGATCGGCACCTCAGGGCAGCGGGACGAGGCCGACGTCGCCGACGAGGACTGTCGCCGTCTCGCCCGGCTCTGCCTCGATCTCCCACTCCCGGAAGAAGGCCCGCGCGCCTTCGCGGGAGCCCCAGCAGGCCAGGGCGTAGAAGGCGCTGCCGTCCTCGGCGTACCAGGCTCGGTGGAACCGGCACCCATGGCCGGCCGCCGAGTGCTGCATCTCCTCGGTGATCCAGGTGAGCCGCTTCTCGTACATGGACTGCGCCGTCTGCCCGTCGTTGGTCGGCGCAGGCGCGCGGAAGAGGATCCACATGCGGTCAGGGTAGGCGTGGCGATGCGGCGCGTCCGGGATCCGCGCTCAGCGGCAGCGCGCGTACTCGGCGCACACTGGGCTCGCCCCCGGCCGCTGAACCCGGGCGTGCCGTGGGAGCCGAGCACCGGGGGCACGTCGGTGTGGACGCGGGCCATCGTGCTCGCCAACAGCGCAGGCGTGGACAACGGAGAGCCGCCCATCGAGGCGCTACGGCTGCACGACCTGCGCCACACGGCGGCACGCCTGATGCTGGCGAGCGGTATGGACATGCACCAGGTCGCCACGGCTCTCGGCCACGCCGGCTCCTCCATCACGGTCGAGGTCTACGCGCATCTGCTGCCCAGCGAGGTCGTTCCGAGCAGCGAGCGCGACGACGCGTTGATGGCCGAGGAGCGCACCCGCGCGCAGGAACCGGTCGAGCGCGTCAGGATCCTCCGCCGGGCGTGGGCCGGCGACGACGGCACATCGGAGCGCGATTTGGTAGTGGAAAGTCGGGGCCGAGCGCGAGGTTCCACTACCAAATCGGCCATCCGCGGCGGCGCCGGCCGCCGGTTGTTCCTCGGTTTCGCAGGCGCCGCTCCGTTGGAGGGGGCGGAGGGGTGAACGCCCCGAACGACAGGGGCGTAACCCAGCGTTTGCGCTGGTAGAACGGGTGGGCGCCTGGGGACCGAACCCAGAACCCGCGGATGGAGAGCGCGACCGGCGGTACGTGCGACTCCCTCCCGGCCGCGCGTAGATCGGCCGATGTCGCTTGGTGCGCATGGAAAGCCGGGCCGGTACGACTGTGCCTGGGCGAGATCGGCAACGGTGCAGAGGCCCGGCTCCCCGAGGGCTCGACGCCCACGCGCGCGACGCACGTACGCCAAGGGGCTGTAGCCGCGCCGTAGGCCGGGCGGTGTCCGGTGTGCCGCATGGCCAACCGTCGGGCATGCGCGTCGGCAGCTGCCCCGGAGGCCGTGCAACGCAGACCGCGGCGGCGTAGCGTCGTCGGCGAGGGGTTGATCATGACCGGATCGCCTGATGGTCTGCGCGCGGAGCCGTCGTACCTCGGACCCGAGTGGGCTGCTGCCGGGGCGCTGGCCCTGGTGGTGGCAGCCGCAGGGCCGCTGCTGCGCACGCTGTTCCCCATCCTCTACGTGATCGGGGAGGACTGGAGCTATCCAGGGGTCGGTGCGGTCGGGCTGCTCCTCTACCTCTCGCCGCTGCTGGCCGTGCTCGCGTTCCGCGCGCGTCCTCGCACGGCGGTGAGGCTCGGCGCCGCGATGCTGCTGGCAGCCGCTGTGGGCCTCGTCGCGGTCGCGCCGATCAGCCGGTACGTGGCTGCGGCAGCAACCGTCCTGGCTCTCGTCGGCGTCACGCTCGTCGCCCAGCATCTCGCTGCTGCGGGCAGCGGCCGTCGGCTGCTGCTGGTCGGCGCCGTCGTCGGCCTGACGTTGGACACAGCGGTCCGGGGGCTGCTGATCACGTGGGACCTGGTGTGGCGTGCGGCCGGGTTGGCCTCCGCCCTCTCGCTGCTCGTGCCTGCGACGGCGGTGCTCCTGGCATGGTGGGCGACCCGGCGCGATCCGCCGCGGACGGCTGTCGAACCGGCGAGCCGGTCGGCCGTCGTGGGGATCGGCGGGCTGATCGCGCTCGCGGCCCTGTTCCTGCAGAACCCCGGCTACGTGTCGGCGATGACGGGCTGGCCGTTCTGGGCCGGTGTCGCCGTCGTGCTGCTCGCCGACGCGCTGGCGCTCGTCGGCCTCGCGGCAGCTGCCGCGCGGGCGCCGCACGCTCTCGTGGTGGGCCTGCTGTCGGCCCTCGCCGCGGTGAGCACGGTGCTCGTGACCGTGGCCGCCGGCGCGGTGTCGTCGGTGCTCGTGGTCGTCGCCTGGGCGGCACTCGTCGCGCTGGTGTCGGTCGCGCTCGCGGCCGATCCAGCCCATCCCACCCGGGCGCCGTGGCTCGCAGGCCCGGCACGTGCCGCGGGGGCCGCCGCATTCGGTCTCGCCGTGGTCTTCCTCTGGCAGTTCTACATCGACACCGCGCTGCCCTTCCCACGCTGGGCCATCGCGCTGCTGCCCGTCCTCGTCGTCGCTGGCTCCGCGCTGCTGGCGGTACGCCGGGATCCGGGCGGTGCGCCCGCCGCACGCCGTCCCGCGCTCATGGGCGCCCTGGCAGCGACCGCCGCCGCGGTCGTCTGCGCCGCGTTCCTCGTGGCGACGACTCCCGCTGGCTCCTCCGCAGCGGCGTCCGGTCGCACGGTGACCGTGATGACGTACAACATCCGGAGCGCGTCGGACGTCGACGGCCAGATCCGGCCCGACGTCGTCGCCGACATCGTGCGCGAGTTCGACCCCGACGTGCTGTTGCTGCAGGAGACCGGCAGGGGCTGGCCCATCCACGCGTCGACCGACGTCGCGGCGGTCCTGGAACGCGAGCTGGGGTACGCCGCAGCCTTCATGGGATCGGCCGACGACACGTTCGGCAACGTGGTGCTGTCGCGCCTGCCGTTCGACGTGACCGCGACCGGCTACCTGCCCGACGTGGGCGGCCAGCGCCGCAGCTACATCGCCGTGATGGTCGATGTCGGCGGCAGCCCGCTTCTCGTGGTGAACAGCCATCTCGAGGACAGGTCCGTGCCCCAGATCGAGGCGCTCCTGGCCGTCGCCGGCGACACGTCGCCGGCGGTCGTGCTCGGCGACCTGAACACCTGGCCCGACCTCGAGGAGGCTGCGGCCTTCACAGCAACGGGTCTCGTCGACGTGGTCGATGCGTCCGGCGACGTGTGCCGCACGACCTCGGCGCAGCCGACCCGGCCGTGCGACCGCCCCGACTGGATCCTGGTAACGCCGGATCTGGCGATCGACGCCGTCTCGATCGGGACGGTGCCAGCATCCGACCACCTGCCGATCGTGGCCACGCTGACCCTGCCCTGACGGCGGTTGCGCAACGCCGCGCCGTCGAAGCCCGACAGCTCGCCCGGCCGATGTCCGCGGCCCGGGCGTCCTCAGAACCGGACCTGCGGGGGAGGCTCCTGGCCCTCCGCCGCCTGGTAGAAGGCGCGGGGCCGGACGCCTGCCGGTCCGGCCATCCACATCCAGGGGATGGTGGCCAGGCTGGTGTTCAGCGTCGAGACCGAGTCGTTGTAGTACTGCCGGGCGAACGCGAGCTGGTCCTCGGTGGAGGCCAACTGCTCCTGCAGGGAGATGAACCCCTGCGACGCCTTGAGGTCGGGATACGCCTCGGCAACGGCGTTGATGTGCAGGATGCCGCGCTGGAGCGCGGCCTCGGCCGCTGCGCGCTGCTCGACCGTCGCGCCGGCACCGGTCGCGCTCGCCACCTGCGCACGTGCCTGGGTCACCTCGTCGAAGACGGCGCGCTCGTGGGCGGCGTAGCCCTTCACCGTCTCCACGAGGTTGGGGACGAGGTCGGCGCGCCGCGTCAGCTGGACGTCGATGCCCCCGAGCGCCTCCTGCGCCGAGACGTCCTGCGTGCGCAGCCGGTTGAAGGCCACGGCGGCGAGGACGAGCCCGACCACGACCACCATCACCAGCACGACGATCCAGATCATCGTCCGCTCCTCTCCTCGACGTCGTACCGCGCGCGGTCGACCGTCACCAGGAACCGCCGCCACCGCCACCGCCGCCACCGAACCCGCCTCCGCCGCCGCCACCGCCACCGCTCGAGTGCGCGGAGGAGTAGGCGGCCACGGAGGTGTTGACGGCGACGTCGAAGGTGCTGAAGCTCCCGGCCTCGAAGTCAGACCAGCCGTAGTTGCCGGCGTACCACGTCGGCGCGGGGGTCTCGCGGCCCATGGATGTGCGGTACATCCCGGCCCACGCGTCGGCGCAGCCGAATGCGACGGCGTACGGGACGTAGGCGATCCAGAGGGAGTCCCGCGCTGCGAAGTCGTACCTGTCCTCCGACGACGGCGTCGAGAGGAACGTCCGGAACCCCAGAGCCTGCATCCAGGCCTCCCGCGCCCCCGGTGTCCGGCGCCGCGCCATACCGGTGGCGAGGACCGGTGCGCCGACGAGCGCGAAGGCGACGAAGGGAAGCCCCAACAGCATCGGCGTGTTCAGGCCGAGCACGGCACCGATCCCCAGGCTGAGCATCACGGCGACCCGACCGGCGACGACGACGGGGTCGCGCCGCCACAGCCCTGCCCCCGCCCAGTCGTCCACTGCCGTCTCCAGCGCGGCGACCGTGTGCCGCACCAGTGCGCCCGTCGGCTCGTCGGCCCTTGCGGTGAACGTGTCACCCGTCTCGTCCAGCTGGAGTCCCGCGAGGACCGCCTCGGCGACGGGGTCCAACGGCGACCGGGCGTACCCCGTCCGCCGGACGGCCCAGGCGCCGTGGTCGCCCTCGAGCGTCACGACGCCGAGGTCGGCGAGGTGCAGCACCGTCGCCGTGAGCGCGTGGTCGCCCGTCGTCTCCGTGATCAGGTACTCGCACTGCACGGGTCCGAGGCCCCGAGGCGGCTCGTACACGAGCGGTGCTCCCGGCGGCCTCTCGCGAGCCCGCCACACGAGCGCCGCGGCGGCGGCCGCCCCGCAGAGGGTGAGCACGAGGAGGAACCCCACGAATCCGGGGTCGTCACCGAGGTACAGGTCCCAGGCGGGACCCCACGGCAGTTGCGAGCCCGCCCCCGGCGTCGCGGCGGAGTAGGCGGCCACCTCGACGCCGGTGCGCGGCCTCATGTCGCCCACGCGGACGCTGATCGAGGTCGTCCCTGTCCCGTCCACGGTGCACCCGTCCGGTGCCGTCGTGCGGCACATCGCCTCGGTCACCGGGCTGGGCAGCCTCACGTGCGCCGAACCGCTGAGGATCCGCATCTCCCAGAACGGTGCGACGACCCACCAGGCGAAGACCGACTGCTCGCTGCCGTCCCGCGCGCCGCTGACCGTCGCGCCCAGCGTCGCGACGTCGCGCACCGGGCGCAGGACGTCGCTCACCGTGTAGCTCAGGACGTAGCGGTGCGACCCGGCGGCGAGCAGCACGTCCGGGTCGCCGATCTTGGCCACGACGACCGTGCCCTCGCGCCAGACCTCCAGAGGTTCGGGACTGCCGTCCCGGGTGGCGTACACCTCCGTGACCCTGGAGCGGGCCGAGCTGTCGACCGGGTCGGCCTCGTCCCAGAAGCGGTAGACGCCATGCCGCCCGTACGGGAAGACCGCGTCGAAGGTCTCCACCACGGTCAGCGTCCCGTCGGCGGTGACGTCGAGGTCGGCGTTGAACCAGGTCACGACGACGGGGTCCGGCTCGCTCGAGCCCCCGGAGGACGGGCCGGCTCGGAGGAACCACAGCACCCCGCCGCCGACCACGACCAGGGCGAGCATGGCCAGGGTCGCCATCGCGACCGAGATCTGCGGCTTCTGGCGCTGTGCGCTCATGGGACGCCTCCCGCTCGACTGCGAGGCTAGTCGCGTCGGCAGGGTCGTTGCAGGTCCGGCGAGCCGTGACGCGACCGCCCGGTGAGGAGCGTGCGGGTCGTCCCAGGCGGGCCGACGTTCAGGCGCGTAGGGCCTCGGCGAACTCCTGGAACTCGTTGACGAGGACGTCCTGTCGACCTCGGTGTGGGCGAGGGAGAAGCCACTGCTCGTCGAGCCCGGGCGGGGTGGGGACGCCGCGGTTGACCCCCACAGCCACGACTGCCGGGCGGCACCGAAGCGGTGCGCTCGTTGTCCGCACGTGCTCCGACCGGGACAGGTTCGCCTTCGCCATCTTCAGCAGCAGCATGTTCATCACGTGGCAGAAGACGATCGGCGGGCGTCCGACCCTCTTGCTGGGTTTCCGCTGGGGCCTTCACAGACGACAGAGGCGCACTCCAGCGTTTGCGCTGGTAGATCGGGTGGGCCGCCTGGGGATCGAACCCAGAACCCGCGGATTAAAAGTCCGCTGCTCTGCCAGTTGAGCTAACGGCCCGACGTACCTCGGGACTGTAGCCGCAGGCAGGCGCCAGTCGTCGCGTCAGTGGTCGTCCAGGCCGGTGAGGCGGGGAGCGAAGGTGGCGCCGCCGTCCACGGACTCGTGGACCTTCCCGCCCCCGAGCACGGCGACCCGTCCGTCCGCCGCTGCGAACGCCTCGGGCCGCGCGCCGATCCCGCCGGTCCGGATCCATGTCGCACCACCGTCGGACGATACGTGCGCGGCCCCATCCGGGGAGACGCCGTACGCCGTGCCCGCGGAGAAGGCGACGAAGGCCAGCAGCGGCGCCTCGGCGATGGGGCTCCACGACGTGCCCGCGTCGGTCGACAGCAACGGCCCGTTCTCGGTGGTGGCGAGGGCTCGGCCCGGAGAACTCGGGTCCAGCGCGACGTCGAAGACGCCCGGGTTGTCCAGCCTGGTCCAGCTCGCCCCCTTGTCCTGCGAGCGCAGCAGGGCGCCGTCGTGGGCGGAGACGCCCAGGACCGTCGCGCCCGAGGCGGTGAGCCGGTGGAAGTCGACCTCCCCGAGCAGGCTCACCGTCGTCCAGGTGCGTCCGTCGGCCGAGGCCCGGAGGCCGAGGTCCGCGGGCAGGTCGTCATCGGGTGCGGGGTGGCCGGAGGCGAGCCACCGGCGGCCGTCGTAGGCGAGCCCCATGACGTCGAACCCGGTCTCGCTGCGCAGCTCGGGCGCTCGCCCCTGCTGCTGGAGGAACAGGCCGCCGTGGGTGCCGAGGACGAGCGTGTCGCCGTCGTAGGCGAGGTTGTGAACGTGCCCCCAGCCGATGCCGTCGACATCGACGGGCACGGTTGCCGGCGGCGTGCCGGCGGGGGAGGGCGGAGCGGATGAGGCGGGGGAGGCCGACGCCGAGGCTGCGGCCGTCGGCGGCGCGGGAGCGGCAGTCGCGCCGCACGCGGTCAGCAGGAGGGCGCCGGCCGTCGCGGCGGCGGCCGGCGTCGACCGGTCGAGGACCCGGCGGAGGTGGTGCGTCCGGCGTTCGCTCATGAGGTGATCCGCTCCTCGTGGTGCTCGTGGACGACGTCCCTGCCGCAGGGACGGATAACGGCCGGCCAGTGTTCCCGCCGGACCCTGCGGCGGGGCTCACATGCCGGGCCGCGGGTGCCCGGGGAGCGGAGCCCGGCCGCATCGCGGACAATGGGACCACCCTCGACCCGAGCCCGAGAGAAGCGCCGTGACCACCGACCCGCAGACCGACGTCGTACGAACCGACGTCCTGGTCGTCGGCGCCGGCCCCGGCGGGTCCTCCGCTGCGATCCACCTGGCCCGGCTCGGCCGTGACGTGCTGCTCGTGGACGGCGCGGAGTTCCCGCGCGACAAGGCCTGCGGCGACGGCCTCACGCCGCGCGCAGTGGCCGAGCTGCAGACGCTGAAGCTCGACCACATCCTGGAGGGCGGCCCGGTCAACAAGGGGCTGCGCGGCCACGGCTTCGGCCGCAGCCTCATGCTCCCGTGGAACGGACCGCACCTGCCCAAGCACGGCTCCGCCATCGCGCGCACCGTGCTCGACAACGCGCTGCGCGACGCCGCCCTCGACGCCGGCGCCACCGGCCTCGACGGGCACAAGGCCGTCGACGTCGAGCTGACGGGCGGCCGCCTCACGACCGTCCTGCTGCGCGGCCGCGACGGCACGGTCCGCGTCGAGGCCGAGCACGTGATCGTGGCCGACGGCGGCAAGTCGCACCTCGGCCGCCTGCTCGGGCGCGCGTGGCACAAGGAGACCGTGTTCGGCGTCGCGTCGCGCGCGTACGCGACGAGCCCGATGGCCGACGACCCGTGGATCACCTCGCACCTCGAGCTCCGCGACGAGTCCGGCCGCATGATGGGCGGCTACGGCTGGGTCTTCCCGCTCGGCAACGGCCTCGTCAACGTCGGCGCGGGCACCCTCGCGACGAGCAAGCGACCGGCCAACATCAACCTGCGCAAGCTCACCGAGGAGTACGCCCGCCAGCGCCGCGACGAGTGGCAGCTCGGCGAGCTCACCGGCTACGGCTCGGCGCCGCTGCCCATGGGCGGCGCGGTCAGCAACGTGGCGGGCCGCAACTGGATGCTCATCGGCGACGCCGCCGCGTGCATCAACCCGCTCAACGGCGAGGGCATCGACTACGCGCTCGAGACCGGGCGCCTCGCGGCCGAGCACATCGTCGAGAGCGGCGCGCGTCCGGACTTCACGGCGTCCTGGCCGGCCGAGCTCTACGCCGAGTACGGCGAGGCCTTCTCCATCGCGCGACGCCTCGGCATCCTCATCACCCACGAGCGGCTGCTCGCGATGTCGGGCCCGATCGGGATGCGCATCCCCGCGATCATGGCGGTCGCCTTCCGCGTCATGGGCAACCTCGTCACGCCCGAGGACAGCGACGTCGTCGCCAGGGCCTGGCGCACCGCCGGCCGCGCCTCGCTGCGCCTCGACCGCCGCCGCCCTTTCCACTGATCCCCCCGGCTTGGCTGGGTGGGGAATCCGTCGTAGAGAGCACGCGCGTTACCCAGCCACGCCGGTGCTCGGGTAGCTGCGTGGGGAATCCGTCGCAGAGCGCACGCTCGTTACCCGGGTAACGTGGCGCAATGACGTCGACCGCCGACAAGGCCGCCCTCCTGCAGCAGCTGCACGCCGACCCCGAGCTGCTCGTGCTCGTCAACGTCTGGGACGTCATCACCGCGCAGGTCGCCGCGGCAACGCCCGGCGTGAGGGCGATCGCCACGGCCAGCCACTCGATCGCCGTCGCGCACGGCTACCCCGACGGCGAGGTGATCCCGCGCGACGAGATGCTCGAGACGGTCGGGCGTATCGCCGCCGCCGTCGACCTGCCTGTCACGGCCGACCTCGAGGCCGGGTACGGCGACGCCGGCGAGACCGCGCGCCGCGCGATCGACCTCGGCGTCGTCGGCATGAACCTCGAGGACCAGCTGAAGCCGCTGCCCGACGCCGTCGCCGCGGTGCGCGCCGTGGTGCAGGCCGGCGAGGCGGCGGGGATCCCGTTCGTGCTCAACGCCCGCACCGACGCGTTCCTCCGCGCCGGCGACAAGGACCCCGACGCCGTCCTCGCCGATGCGATCGAGCGCGGCAAGGCCTACCTCGACGCTGGCGCCTCCACCTTCTTCGCACCGGGCAGGCTCACCGAGGACCAGGTCGAGGCGATCGTCGCGGCGGTCGGCCCGCAGAAGCTCAACCTCATCGCGGTGCCCGGAGCGATCCCGCTCGCGACGATGCGGCGCCTCGGCGTCGCGCGGGTGAGCTTCGGCCCGTGGAGCCAGAACGTCGCGCTCACGGCGTACGCCGACCTCGTCGCGTCGGCGGTCGACGGCGGCGGCGTGCCCGACGGGACGCGCCGCTTGAACTAGCGGGCACCGTCCGTCACCGCCATCCGACTCGACGGCGGCGGCTCGACGTCCCTCTGGGAGCGCAGGACGGTCGGCGGCACGCTGCTGCGCCTCGACCGCCCGGCCACGGAGTACGAGCTGCCCCTCGTGGACGCCGTCGCCTTCCGCGCCGTCTGACGCGCTAGAGGTCGATGCGGGTGCCGATGGCGATCACGCGGTCGGACGGCAGGCCGAAGAACTGCGACGGTGCCTGCGAGTTGCGGTGCAGGAAGGCGAAGAACTTCTCGCGGTGCTCGGGCACCGACCCGGCGTCGGTGCCCGCGAACTTGCGCTCCGACAGGTAGTACGTGGCCACCGACTCGACCTTGCCGAGCACCGAGGAACGCAGCGCGGCAGGGATGTCCGGCGTCTCCATATAGCCCACGGGGATGACGATGCGACGGACGCCCTTCATCACGTCGATGATCTCGGGCGGCCCGTCGGCGACGGGGATGCTGACCGTGCGCACGGTGACGACGAGCACCTCGGCCGGCATCGCGTGCAGCACCTTGATCTGGGAGCTGAGCGCGGCGGGCACGTCCTCGGCCGGGGAGGCGAGATAGACGCCGACGCCCGGCACCCGGGTGATGCTGCCGTGCTTGAGCTCCTCCGCGATGCTCGGCCAGTGGACGGCGGTGCGCGCCATGTAGTTGTTGAGCGCGCGGTAGCCGTTCGACCAGCCGATCATCACGAGCATGACCACGGCGCCGAACGCGACGGGCACCCAGCCGCCCCTGAGCAGGTTCGACAGCGTCCCGACGAGGAACGTGAAGTCGACCACCAGGAACAGGGTCGTGAACGGCCAGAGGCGGTATCCCGGCCAGCCCCAGGTGCGGCTCGCGACGGCGTGGAAGGCGATCGTGGTGATGAACATCGTGCCCGCGATCACCAGCACGTACGCGTGCGCGAGGGCCGACGACGACTGGAAGGCCACCACCACGGCGATGCAGAGCGCGCCGACCGTGACGTTCACGAAGGGCACGTAGATCTGGCCCTCGTGGTCGGCGTGCGTGTGCTTGATGGACAGGCGCGGCAGCACGCCGAGCTGGATGCCCTGCCGCGCGAGGGAGAACACGCCGGTGATGAGCGCCTGCGACGCGACGACGGTGGCGGCGGTGGCGAGGATGACGAGCGGCAGCGTGCCGCCGTCCGGTGCCAGCCCGAAGAACGGGTTCTCCGCCATCTCGGGGTTCTCGAGGACGAGCGCGGCCTGGCCGAGGTAGCAGAGCACGAGCGCCGGCCCCACGAGGAGCGCCCACGACAGCCGGATCGGGCGGCGGCCGAAGTGGCCCATGTCGGCGTACAGGGCCTCGGCGCCGGTCACCGCCAGGATCACCGACGAAGCGACGGCGAGCGACACCCAGCCGTGCGAGGCGATGTAGCCGAAGGCGTACGACGGCGACAGCGCGAGGAGCGCGTCCGGGCGGGCGGCCAGCCGGAACACGCCGAGCGCGGCGATCACGAGGAACCACAGCACCATCACCGGGCCGAAGAACTGGCCGATGCGATGGGTCCCCCGCGACTGCACCGAGAAGAGCAGGACGAGGATCACCACGGCGATCTCGACCGCGTAGGCGCCCAGGCCGGGGCGCACGAGCTCGAGACCCTCGGTGGCCGACAGCACGCTGATCGCCGGCGTGAGGACACCGTCGCCGAAGAGCAGGGCGGTGCCCACCAGCACGAGGAGGAAGAGCAGCCGCTCCCTGCCGGTGGAGCTCTCACGGATGCGGCGGGGCATGAGTGCCAGAAGGCTGAGGATGCCGCCCTCGCCGTGGTTGTCCGCCCGCATCACGATGAGGAGGTACTTGATCGTCACGACGATCATGAGGGCCCAGAAGATGAGCGACACGAGGCCGAAGACGTCGTCGAGGTCCCGGCCGCTGGTCGCGAAGGACTCCTTGAAGGCGTACAGCGGGCTCGTGCCGATGTCGCCGAACACCACGCCCGTGGCCCCGAGGGTCAGCGCGAGCGTGCCCGTGCGTCCCTGCGCCCTGGTCACGGCCGGAAGGCTACCTGCCGCCGTCGGGCGCACGTGAGTCACCGTTCCGGGTGGCACCCGTCGGGCCCGGGGGTGAAGACTGTCGGGGACACGAAGGAGCCCACCATGGCTGACAAGGCGGCGTCCGGCGCCAGCGAGGACACCAAGGCCAAGTTCCTCGAGGCCCTTGAGAAGAAGAAGAACGGCCACGCCAAGCCCGGCGAGCACAAGCACGACGGACCCGACCACGCGCACGGCGAGCACGGGGCGGCCGGCGGCAAGCGCGAGTTCCGGCGCAAGTCCGGCGGCTGACCTGACCGACGGCCCGCTCCCGTGGGCCGTCGGTTCGCGCTGGACTACGTATCGGCTGCGGCAAACGGCCCTGCGCGGCGCCCGTGCACCGGCACGATGGCGCCCATGACTGGGAACCCGGCACAGACCATCGCCTACCCCGCGCCGGGGTCGCGCCCGCGCAAACAGAGCTCGGAGCGCACCCTCCCGCACGTCATCGTGCTGTTCGGCGCCACCGGCGACCTGTCCCGCCGCAAGCTGCTGCCGGGCCTCGTGCACCTCACGACCTCCGCCCTCGCCCCCGACATCCGTGTCGTCGCCACCTCCCTCGAGGACTACGACGACGACGCGTTCCGCCGGTTCACCAAGGACGCGCTCGACGAGTTCGGCACGCATGCGCTGTCCGACGAGGCCTGGGCGACGTTCGCCGACCAGCTCAGCTACGTCCCGACGTCTGCCGGCCCGGACGCACTGGCCGAGGTCGTCAACCGCGAGCGGGCGGCCCTCGGCGAGGAGGCGCACCTGCTGCACTACCTGAGCGTGCCGCCGCGCTCGGCATTCGAGGTGATCGCCATGCTGCGCGAGGCCGGGCTGGTGCAGGACTCCCGGGTCGTGATGGAGAAGCCGTTCGGCACCGACCTCGAGACGGCCATCCACCTCAACGACCACCTGCACGAGACCTTCTCCGAGGAGCAGATCTTCCGCATCGACCACTTCCTCGGGAAGGAGGCTGCGCAGAACATCCTCGCCTTCCGCTTCGCCAACGGGCTCTTCGAGCCCATCTGGAACCGCAACTTCATCGACCACGTGCAGATCGACATCCCCGAGACCCTCGACCTCGGGAAGCGCTCGGCCTTCTACGAGGCCACCGGTGCCTACAAGGACATGGTCGTCACGCATCTCTTCCAGGTGCTGGCGTTCGTGGCGATGGAGCCGCCGACGGCGCTGGAGCCGCGGGCGATCAGCGAGGAGAAGAACAAGGTCTTCCGCTCGCTGCTGCCGATCGATCCCGCGAACGTCGTGCGCGGCCAGGTGGCCGGCTACAAGGACCAGCCCGGTGTCGCCCCCGACTCCGACACCGAGACCTTCATCGCGCTGCGCTGCGACATCGACAACTGGCGCTGGGCGGGTGTCCCGTTCTACCTGCGCACCGGCAAGCAGATGGCCGAGGGGCAGCGCATCATCTCGATCGCCTTCAAGGAGGCACCACGGACGATGTTCGCCGCCAACTCGGGTGTCGGGGCGGCCGGGCCGGACCACCTGACCTTCGACCTCGCCGACGCCTCGAAGGTCTCCCTGTCCTTCTACGGCAAGCGGCCCGGACCGGGCATGTTCCTCGAGAAGCTGTCGATGCAGTTCTCCACCCAGGACACCGAACGGGCGGGCGACGTCCTCGAGGCGTACGAGCGGCTGCTCCTGGACGCCATGCGCGGCGACCACACGCTCTTCACGACGTCCGAGGGCATCGAGAGCCTGTGGGCGCGGTCGCAGGACCTGCTCGACGACCCGCCGCCGGTGAAGCCGTACGGCGTCGGCACGTGGGGGCCGAACGCCATCCACCAGCTCATCGCGCCGCACGCCTGGCGGCTCCCGTTCGAGCGGGTCTGGCGCGAGCAGAGGTAGGTCAGCCGAGCGCCCCCCAACGCGGGGGGACAAGCACATACGTCGTCCGGGCGCGGTCCCGTGCCGCGCTGCGGCGCATCCGTTCAGGCATCGAGGGCCACCGCCGTCGTGATCGCGGCCAGCGCACGACGGTCGCCGGTGCGGGCGTGGACGTCGAGGGCAGTGTCGGCCAGCTTCACGACGTGCTCCCCACCGTGGAGCACCGCGCTCTCCCAGATCTCGTCCGCGGTCGCCTCGGTGCTGCGCCCAGGGCCGTCCGCGGCGGGTCGGTACGCCGCGAGCACCGCCGCAGTGGCTGTCCAGGCGGCATCGAGGCTAGGCCGCCACAGCTCGCGCGGGAGCGTCGGCAGGGTCCGTGCGACGGCGTTGGGCGCGGTTGCCGCGTGCACGAGCATCGTCGGGTTCCCGACCGCGATGCGCGGGTAGGCGAGCACGACCGCGTCGACCACGGCGTCCAGGACCGCGGGGACGTCGGCGTCCGACTTCGGACGGCGCAGGGCCGAGGCCTGCTCGGGCCAGCCGTCGGTGGTGGCCAGCTGGGCGAGCCGGTCGCGGATCCCGCCCTCCTGCCTCGCGACGCGGGGAAGCGTCGCCAGGAGTGCACCGGGGTCGGCGTCCCCGTGAACTGGGGCGAGCGGCACGGCCTGCCAGCGAGCAGCCCAGTAGCCGAGGGCGTGCGCGAGCTCGGTCACGCGCGGCTGCGTCACCTCGCTGCGCAGCGCGTGCACGGCGTGACCGACCCGGATGACGCCGTGCGTCGCGCCGGCCGCGATCCCGGGCAGCAGCACCGGCCACCACGTCGCGAGGACGTCGGTCCATGCCGCCTCGTAGAGCTCCCGCTCGAAGAAGCCGATCCAGTCGGCGAGCCGGCGCCCGTCGCCGAGCGCTTCGGATGTGTCGGCACGGCCAAGCCGGGCCCACGGTCGCGGCATCTCCTCGAGCCGGAGCGCGTAGTCGTCGGTCCACTGGTGGACGACGGAGCCGGAGCCGCGACGCGCGAGCGCCTCGACGGCCATCGGCCCGTGGTTGGACAGCCAGCCCTCGAACTCGGGGCCGGTGGCGTGGAGGCGCTCGAGCGCCTCGTCATAGGTACCTGCGGCGGTTGTCTGCATGCGACCATGACAGGACATCAAGTGGACTTGAGGTCAAGCATGAAGACGTCCGATCTTCTGAGCATCGGCGAGGTGGCCGAGCGCAGCGGCCTCGCTCCGTCCGCCCTTCGCTACTACGAGACGCTCGGCCTCATCACCAGCACGCGCACGGCGGGCGACCGTCGGCGCTACCGCCGGTCGGTGCTGCGGAGGCTCGCGGTGATCCGATCGGCGCAGAACGTCGGGCTGGCGCTCGACGAGATCGCCGGGTCCCTCGCCGACCTGCCGGCGGACACCGCCCCCACCAAGGCACAGTGGGCGCGGATCTCGGCCCGGTGGCGGCCGCTGCTCGACGCGCGGATCCGCGACCTCGAGGCCGTCCGGGACAACCTCTCCAGCTGCATCGGCTGCGGATGCCTGTCGATGCGCCAGTGCGCGCTGTTCAACCCCGCCGACGAGCTCGGGGCGCAGGGGTCCGGACCCCGTCGCAAGGTGCCCCTGCTGGACGCCGTGCCGCCCCGACGCGAAGCGGCGCGGTGACGAGGAACGGTCACCAGAAGGCCGCTCAGCGCTGTGTGAATCTAGGGGTCCACAGGTGCCCTTCAGGGGCGCCTCGTGACCGCTGTCAGGGGGCGCAGCGCGCGGGGTGGGCGGAGCGGGCCGGTGCGTGTGCGGGGCGGGATTATCCGATAGGCGGGGCGGTCTGGGACACTTCACGGCGGGATTCGGGCGCCCCGGCAGGAGCCGGGGCGCGGAGCGCAGAGGACGGACGTCGTGAGCGGAACGTGGGTGGTCGTCCCTGCGTTCGACGAGGCGGAGAACCTCGAGGTCCTGGTCCCGCGCATCCTCGACCACCTCGACCTCATCCCCGGCGGCGGCCATGTGCTCGTCGTCGACGACGGCTCGCGCGACTCCACGCCCGACGTCATGGCCAAGCTCTGCGCCGACAACGACCGGGTCCACGTCGACCGTTCGGTGCGCAACCGCGGCAAGGCCGCGGCGATGCAGCGCGGATTCGCCCTCGCGATCGATGAGGGCGCCACCGCGATCGTGATGATGGACGCCGACGGCCAGGACGACCCGGCCGAGCTGCCGCGCCTCGTGGCTCGGCTCGACGACGGCTTCGACCTCGTCACCGGTGCCCGCGTCGAGCGCAACGACCGCTTCGTCAAGCGGCACACCTCACGCCTCTACAACTGGGCGACCGGCCGTCTGTCGGGCGCGCCCGGCCGTGACTTCAACTCCGGCTTCAAGGCCATGCGGCCCGACGTCGCCCGCGATGTGAGCCCGATGCTGTACGGCGAGCTGCACCGGTACGTCACGGTCATCGCGCACTGGCTCGGCTACCGCATCACCGAGGAGCCGGTGCAGCACCACGAGCGGATGTTCGGTAAGTCGAAGTACGGGATCGCCCGCTTCTTCCGCGGCTTCATGGACCTCATGACGGTGCGCTTCCTCATGAGCTACGAGCACCGGCCCTCGCACCTGTTCGGCGGCATCGGCATCGTCTCCTTCCTGCTCGGCGGCGCAGTCCTCGCCTACCTCACGGTGCTGCGGTTCCTCGGCCAGACCATCGGCGACCGGCCGCTGCTCATCGCCGGCGTGCTGCTCGTCGTCGTCGGCGTCCAGCTGCTGCTGTTCGGCCTGCTGGCCGAGCTCGTGGTCTACAACCGGCAGCGGGACGGGCGCACCAAGCCGTGAGCGTCCGCCTCGAGGCCCGCCCTCCGGGCGACGCGGTGGCACGGCGGGTCGACCCGCGAGTCCCGACCGCGCTCCTCGTCGTCGCCGGGGCCGTCCTGGCCTTCAACGTCGTGGTCCTGTTCCTCGGCGCGTGGTCGATCGGGGTGACGACCGACGAGCCGATCCACGTCGACCGGCTCCAGCACTGGTTCGACCTCGGCTGGTACGTGCCCGACAGCCAGATGGACGGCGTCGAGCCCGATCAGGGTCTGTCCGGCATCTACGTCTACGGCCCCGTGGCCGCGCTCGTGGCCCATCTCGTCTCGGTCCTCAGCGGCACCGAGGCGTGGGGCACCGTCTCCGGCGCGCCCGAGGCGTACGCGACCCGGCACCTCGCGGTGGCGCTCTTCAGCGTGCTCGGCCTCGCCGCGGTCGCGGCGACCACCCGGCTCCTCCTGCGCTCGTGGCGCTGGGCGCTGATCGCCGCTGCGGTGCTCTCGGCCGTCCCGACCTGGACAGGCCACGGCATGTTCAACATCAAGGACACGCCGGTCGCCGCGGGCTACACCGTCGCGACGCTGGGCCTCGTCGCGCTCTCCCGACCGTCCGCGCCCGGGTCGCGCCGTCTGCGGCTGCTCGGTGCGGGAGCGCTCGCGCTGGGCGTCACCGTCCTGGTCGGTACGCGCCCCGGCACCTGGGTGGCCCTGCTGCTCGGCGTCGGCTTCATGCTCGTGCTCACGTGGATCGTCGACCTGCTCGGTCCCGATCGCGCGCTCGCCGGCCATGCCCTGCGCCGCCGTGCTGCGGGCGCCGCGTCCGGGCTGGCGCTCGGATGGCTCGTCCTGCTCGTCGCGTACCCGAAGGTGTTCGGCGTCCCCGCACGGCTCGTCGCAGCCTTCGCCGACTCGGCCGACTACCCGTGGAAAGACACCATCCTCACCGCGGGCATCACGATGTCGATGCCGCCGCCGCCGGCGTACCTGCCCCTGTGGTTCGGCGCCCAGACGCCTGTGGTGATCTTCGTCCTCGCGATTGTCGGCGTCCTCAGCCCGGTCGTCCTGCTGCTGCCGCGGCTGCGCCGTGGGGGCACGGCGGACGACGTCGCGCTCGGCACCGGTCAGGCCCTGGTCTCGGTGCAGGCGCTCCTGCTGCCGCTCGGCGCGGTCGTCACGAGCGCGGTGCTCTACGACGGCACGCGCCAGGTGCTGTTCGTCCTGCCGGCCTTCGCCGTGTCCGCCACGGTGGCGACCTGGCTCCTGCTGCGCAGGCTCGAAGCGCCGCGCTGGCGGACCGCGCTGGTGTGGGCCCTCGGCATCTCGCTCGTGGTGCCGACCGCATCGGCCGCGCGGCTCTTCCCCTACAGCTACTCGTGGTTCAACGGCGTCACGTCCGCCTTCCCGGTCGACGGCGCGTGGATGACCGACTACTGGTCGGCGAGCAACCGCGAGGTCATCCCGCTGGTGCCCGCCGGCGACGAGCAGAGCTGTCACGAGTGGACGCCGGGCGAGCGGCTTCTCCCCTGCGACGACTTCGCCGAGCAGGCCGTGTTCTGGCCCACCGTCGGCACCGAGGCAGCCGCGGAGGCGCTCGCCCCGGGCGAGTACGTCCAGCTCTCGTTCAACCGCGGCAGCGTGAACCCGCCCGAGGGCTGCACCCAGGTCGCCGCCGTCGACCGGCCGTTGTTCGCGCGCCGCATCACCATGAGCTTCGTCATGCGCTGCGACGTGCCGCTCCAGCCCTATCCGGCGGGCGGGATCGACGCGGCCTCGAACGGCGACCCCTACCTCCTCTGGGGCTGGCAGGCAGAGCCGATGCCCGACGTCGCCTGGGCCGACGGCTCCCACGCAGACGTCGGCTTCACGCTGCCGGCGACCGCGACGGCCGGCGACGTGCTCGTCATGCTCGACGCCGCACCCGTCCTGCCCGAGGGCGCGACCACCACGACGCTCGAGGTGCTCGTCAACGGCGAGCCCGTCGGACGCTTCTCGTACGCCGACGACGCGATGCGCACGCTCACCGTGCGGGTGCCGTCGTCGGTCGCGGGGTCGCTGGGCGACGGCCGGGTCGTCGTGCGGCTCGCCGTACCGGCTGACGACGCCCCCGCGGCGGCCGGCGTGGAGCAGCGCACGCTGCGCCTCGGTAGCGTTCGGGTCGAGCCGGCGGACGGAGCAGGATCGTGAAGGACCTCTACGTGCGCGGTGTTCGCGGCGTGCGCTCGGGCCTGGAGCAGGTCGGCCTCCTCGACCCGCTCGACCGCTGGGCCGCGCGGTCCGACGCCGGCGCCTGGACCCGCTCGCTGCTCGCCGTCTACGACCTGCACGACCTCATCGCCCTCGACGTGCCGTGGTGGACGTACGAGGCGGCGGGCAAGGTCGCCCGCTTCCTCGCCTCACGTGACGACGCACGCGTGCTCGAGTGGGGGTCGGGCGCCTCGTCGGTGTGGCTCGCCCGTCGGGCCGGCTCGGTCACCTCGATCGAGCACGACCCCGAGTGGGCTGCGGAGATCGCACCGGTCCTGCCGTCCAACGCGCAGGTGATCGCGGTGCCGCCCACGCTCGCCTCGCAGAGCAGCGAGCCGATCCGCTCGGCCAAGAAGGGCTTCGAGGGCCTGGACTTCCGCGACTACGTCGAGGCGATCGATCGTCAGCACGGCGACTTCGACCTCGTCGTCGTCGACGGGCGTGCGCGCGAGGCATGCCTCGCCCGTGCCATCGAGCGGGTCGTCCCCGGCGGGATGATCGTGGTCGACAACGTCGAACGCGCCCGCTACCGCGCGGCGATCGCCCGCCTCGGTACCCGCGTGACCGTCGACTGGACCTCCGGGCTCACGCCGTCCCTCCCGTACCCGACGCGCACGGCGCTGCTGCGGCCCGAGGCGTGAGCGAGCCCGACCACGTGGCCGACGATCCGGGTGCCCCGAGCCCGTCCGCGCGAGGGCGGTGGCTCGTGGTCGCCCGGGTGGCGTTCCTGCTCGCGGCGGTCGGCTTCGGCTGGCTCTGGCTGCGCGACGACTGGGACGACGTGGTCGCCGCGGTCGCGAGCGTCGGCCCCGCGTCGTGGGCCCGGGCGCTCATCGAGGTACTCCTCGGCCTGCTCCTGACCGGCTTCGTGTGGACCCTGGGCCTGCGTCGCTTCGGCCACGACGTGCCGAAGGGGGCAGCGCTGTCGGTCTTCTTCGTGGGCCAGCTCGGCAAGTACATCCCTGGATCGGTGTGGTCGCTCGGCGCGCAGGCGCAGATGGCCACGCGGTACGGCGTCCCCCCGCGCACGACGGTGGTCGCAGGGCTGGTGTTCCTCGGCTGGAACGTCGTCACCGCGGTGCTCGTCACGGCGTTGGGCGCTCTGCGCGGGCTCGTCGACCTCCCGGTGCCGGGCTGGCTGCTCATCGTGGCGGCGATGGCTGCACTGGCCTGCCTCACGCCGCGCGTGGTCAACGCCGCCGGTTCGTGGGCCGCCGGCGAGGGCAGGCGGCTCGTGCTCGGCGGGGGCGACTGCATCCTGGTCACGGTCGCGCTGATGGCGACGTGGCTGCTGTACGGCATGGCGCTGTACGCCGTGTCGCCCGGGCTGAGCAACAGCGAGTACTACTACCCGGACGACTACGGCCCGGGCGCTGCCATGGTGGCCTTCACCGCGGCGTACGCCGTCGGCGTCCTGGTAGTCCTCGCGCCCGCCGGGCTCGGCGCGCGCGAGGCGATCCTGACGCTGCTGCTCACGCCCTTCCTCGGCGTCGCCGGGGCCGCCGCTGCGGCGCTGCTCACCCGCGTGGTGCACACGGTCGCCGACTTCTCCATGGCGGGCGCAGCCTGGGTGCTCGGCCGCGGCTCGGCCCGGCCGACGCCTCCGGAGTGACAGGGGCGGGAACACGGCGCCCGTGCTCCGGCGTTGCCCCGACGACGTGAGGAGAGGGCGATGACAGCGGTCGAAGTGCTCGACGGGCGCGAGGCGCAGGTCGGCAAGTTCACGGTGCGACGGGTGCTCCCCACGCGGCCGCTGCGCACCGTCGGCGCCTGGTGCTTCGCCGACCACATGGGCCCTGCCGAGGTGACCGAGACCTCCGGCCTCGACGTCGGACCGCACCCGCACACCGGCCTGCAGACCGTGACGTGGCTGATGTCGGGCGAGGCCCTGCACAAGGACTCGCTCGGGTCGGAGCAGCTCATCCGCCCCGGTCAGCTCAACCTCATGACGGCCGGTCGCGGCATCGTGCACGCCGAGGAGGCCACCGGCACCTACCGCGGCACCTTGCACGGCGTCCAGCTCTGGGTAGCGCAGCCCGACCGCCTCCGGCACGGAGACCCTGCCTTCGCCCACCACGCGGAGCTCCCGGTGGTGGAGCACGGCGTGGCCTCCGCCACGGTGCTGGCCGGATCGTTCCTCGGCGCCACGTCTCCGGCCGCGTTCGTGACCGACCTGCTGGGGCTCGATCTCGTCCTGCGCCCAGGCAGCAGCACGCTGCCGCTGCGGCCGGACTTCGAGCACGCCGTCGTCGCGCTCGACGGCGAGGTGCTGGTCGGGGGAGCGGTCGCCCGCCCGGGCCAGATCGCGTGGCTCGGCGTCGGTCGGTCCGAGGTGGAGGTGCAGGCACGCGACCAGTCGCGCGTGCTCGTGCTGGGCGGGGTCCCGTTCCCGGAGAAGCTGTTCATGTGGTGGAACTTCGTGGCCCGCTCGGCCGACGAGGTGTCGGGGTTCTACTCCGACTGGCGCGACCGCGGGGAGCGCTTCGCCGCGGTCGACTCCGCCCTCGAGCGGATCCCGGCGCCGACCCCGCCGTGGGAGCCGGTCCGCGTGCGACCTGCCCCCTGACCTCGATCAGGTCGGGAACGTGAACCCTCGCGCGACGACGCGCTCGAACGCGTCGACGACGTCGGCGTCGAACAGCGATCCGCGGCCTTCGCTCAGCACCGCACGGGCGCGCGTGTCTCCGGGCGCGGTGCGGTAGGGGCGGTCGTTGGCCATCGCCTCGTAGAGGTCGGCGACGGCGATGATGCGCGACTCGAGCAGGATCGCGTCGCCGCGGAGGCCGAGCGGGTAGCCCGTCCCGTCCATCCGCTCGTGGTGCTGGTGGATCATCTCGGCGATCGGCCACGGCCAGGGGAACCGGCTGGCGATCGTCCACCCGGTCGTGGGGTGCGCCTTGAGGACCTCCCACTCGTCGCCGGTCAGCGGGCCTGTCTTGCCGAGGGTGCTGTGCGAGATGGAGATCTTGCCGAGGTCGTGGATGGACGCCCCGAGCACGAGGCCCTGGATCCTGTCCTCGTCGAGCCCGAGGTCGCGACCGATGGCCTCGGCCAGGACTCCGACGTGCGACTGGTGCCCTGCGGTGTACGGGTCGCGCGACTCGACCGCGGCGGCGAGGACGAACACCGAGCTCTTCAGCGCCTCGGTGAGGCGCACGGCGTCCCGCAGGCGCTCGATGCCGTAGCCGATGTCGGCGGCGAGGTCCTCGAGCAGGCCCTGCGACACCTGGTCGAACGCGTGCTGCTCGTAGGCGTAGACCATGAGGGCGCCGTCGGTCACTCCGTCGACGTCGACGGGCAGCGAGATGGAGGAGCGGATGCCGCGGCTCTCGGCCGCCTCGCGCCACGGCGAGTAGTCGGCGTCGACGAAGGACTGCTTCACCTGGGTCCGGCGGGTGCGGATCGCGGTGCCCGTCGGGCCACGGCCCGTCGCGCTGTCGTCCCAGGTGATGACGACCTCGTCGACGTAGCCCGCGAGCTCGCCGGCACGCGCGACGGGCTGCACGGTGCGGCGTTCGTCGGTCACGGCGCGGCCGTACCAGGCGAGGGCATAGCTGCCGGCCTCGACCGCCGTGCTGCACATGTCGTCGAGCAGGCCTTGCTCGTCGCGCGCGCGGACCAGGACGCCGTTCCCGCGGGAGAGGGTGGCGAGGGCGCGCAGGGTGGAGGTGGCCTCATGGGTGTCGCGGATGGCCGCGAAGGCCCCGACCACCTGGCCCTGCGCGTCGTGGGAGGGGCGGGCGCGGATCGTCACG
Organism: Longivirga aurantiaca; assembly: GCF_042660085.1. NCBI lineage: Bacteria > Bacillati > Actinomycetota > Actinomycetes > Sporichthyales > Sporichthyaceae > Longivirga > Longivirga aurantiaca. The sequence continues at coordinate 225,242 of NZ_JBHSTI010000002.1, forward strand.
TGCCGGTAGCCGCCGCCGGCGGCACGCACGCGGCAGGAGAGGCGGTCGATGACCGCGTCCTCGGTGTACAGCCGGGCGCGCTCCGCGAGGACCCGCTCGACGTCGTCCGGGTGGACGAAGGCCATGATCGAGTGGCCCGTCAGCTCCTCAGGCTTCCAGCCGAGCAGATCTGTGACGTTGGGCGCCACCCACTCGATCACGCCGTCGGGCGTCGTCTGGTAGATGACGTCGCCCTGGTCGGCGATGAGGCGCAGGTCGTCGAGCCCGGTGGAGCGCCGTGGCAGATGTGCCGTGACCGGCCGCGCGCCCATCGCTGCTCCTTGCCCCGAAGGCCTTCATGATCGTGCACGGTGCGTGACGGTGGCTAGCGCTGCGCGACCTTCTCTCCCTCGGTACACGATCGGGTGCCGCCTCGAGTGCCTGATGGGGCAGAGCAGTAGCACGAAGTGACCAGTGAGGGCGTCAGGAGGTGCGGTCGGGGTTCTCCTGCGCGTGGTCAGCCAGCACGGTCAGAACGCGCTCGAGATAGCGCTCGACGGCCGCGCGCTCGCGCGGTGTCATGGGGTCCTCCGCGGCGACCAGGTCGGTCACGAGCGGGGCGACCTGGGCGATGACGGCGCCTGCGCCCTGCTGGGTGGGCCGCACGACGCGACGGCGCCGGTCCTCGGGGTCGGACTCGCGGGCCACGTGCCCCGCCTCCTCGAGGCGGTCGACGAGCACGGTGGCCGAGGCCGAGGTCATGTGCAGGCGTCGGGAGAGCTCGACCGGGCCCATGGGCTCGGACATGAGGTGCTCCATGGCGTCGACCTCGCTCGGGTTGAGGCCGAGCCGGCGGGCCATCGCGAGACGGGTCTCGCCGGTCAGGTGGAGGACGTCGTACAGCAGCGTGGCGACGCGGCTCGTCGGCCACGCGGCCTCGGGGTGCGCACTGCCCGTCATTGATGTACTCTCCACTATCGCTAGACAGTCTAGTGATAAGGCTGTCACGTCATGTGATGTTCTCGGGAGATACTAGTGAACGTTCCGACCGGACACCTCGCATCTCGAGGCCGTGCGCTCCTGCTCCTCCTGGCGGTCCTCGTCGTGGTGGGCGCGGTCTTCGCGATCCCCACGCCGGACAAGGTCGAGCGCCTCGTGCCGTCTGGCCTTCCGGCGTCGTACCAGTCGACCGAGGCCCAGCTGCGCCAGGACCAGCTCCCCGACGAGGGCGTCGCCCCGGCGTTCGTGGTGGTGAGCCGCGAGGACGGCGGCACCCTCACGGAGGCCGACAAGGCTGCGGTCGCGGCCATCTCCGAGGCGGTCGCCCCCCTGGGGGTGCAGGGGCCGCCGACGACGACGGAGATCTCCGCCGACGGGACGGTTGCCAAGACTCCCGTGTACGTCGACACGTCCGGAGAGATCCTCGACGTGGCCGACGATGTGGCAGCTATCCGCGAGGAGGCCCGAGCCGACGTCCCTGCCGGTCTCGTGGTGCAGGTGACCGGCCCTCCTGCGTTCCAGGCCGACATCGCAGCGGTGTTCGAGGGCGCGAACGTGACGCTCCTCGCCGCGACAGCGCTCGTGGTGGCCGTGCTCCTGCTCATCACCTACCGCAGCCCGTGGCTCTGGATCGTCCCCCTCGTGACCGTCGGCATCGCCGAGCAGTTCACGCTCAAGGTCGTCGGCCTGTTCGCGCCCCAGTTCGGCATCGTGGTCGACGAGTCCGCGGTCGGGATCACGAGCGTGCTCGTCTTCGGCGCCGCGACCGACTACGCGCTGCTGCTGATCGCCCGCTACCGCGACCGCCTGCGCACCGATGAGAGCCGCTTCGACGCCATGCGCTATGCCGTGCGGCGCACGGCCGAGCCGATCCTGGCCTCGGGAGCGACCGTCACCCTCGCCCTGCTCACCCTGCTGCTGGCCGAGCAGGAGACGCTGCGCGGCCTCGGCTTCGCCGCCGCCATCGGTGTCGTGGTTGCAGTGCTCACCGGGCTCATCGTGCTTCCCGCGGCGATGGTCGTCTTCGGCCGCGGCCTGTTCTGGCCGTTCGTCCCGCGCGTGGGCGACGTCGCCCGCGAGGGCAAGGTGTGGGGCCGCATCGGCGAGGCCGTGAAGCGTCGTCCCAACATCGTGGGCGTCGGTGCCACGGTGTTCCTCGTCGTCCTCTCGCTCGGGTCGATCGGCATCAGCGTGGGCCTCACCCAGAACGAGCAGTTCCGCGTGAAGCCCGAGGCCGTCGCCGGCCAGGACACGATCGCGCGGGCGTTCCCTGCAGGCAGCTCCCAGCCCGTGGCGGTCATGACGAACCCGGGTTCGGTCGCTGCGGTCACCGCGGCGGTCGAAGGGCTCGACGGCGTCTCGTCCGTGACCCCCGGCCCCGCCGAGGGCGACATCGCTCAGGTGAACGTCGTGCTCGACTCCGACCCCGGCAGCGACGAGTCGTTCGACTCGGTGCGCGAGATCCGGGCCGCGGTCGCCGAGGTGGACGGTGCCGACGCGGTCGTGGGTGGCGAGACTGCGACGTTGTTGGATGCCAACGAGGCAGCACTGCGCGACGCGAAGCTGATCATCCCGATCGTGCTCGTGCTGGTGCTGCTCGTCCTGGTGCTGCTGCTGCGGGCGCTGCTTGCGCCGGTGCTGCTGGTCGCGACCGTGCTGCTCACGTTCTTCGCCGCGCTCGGCACGTCGTGGCTGATCTTCCAGAACGTGCTCGGCTACCCGGCGCTCGACAACGGCGTGCTGCTGCTGTCGTTCATCTTCCTGGTGGCGCTCGGCGTCGACTACAACATCTTCCTCGCGACCCGTGCGCGCGAGGAGGCGATGGTGAGCGACACCCGCAGCGGGATGCTCACGGCGCTCAAGGCGACAGGCGGCGTCATCACCTCGGCGGGAATCCTGCTCGCGGCGGTGTTCGCGGTGCTCGGCGTGCTGCCGCTCATCGCGCTCGCTCAGATCGGCATCATCGTCGGCATCGGAGTGCTGCTCGACACCCTGCTCGTGCGGACGGTGCTCGTGCCGGCGCTGGCGTTCGTGTTCGGCGAGCGCTTCTGGTGGCCGGGCAGGGTCGACGGGCGCGAGCTGCAGGGCTCCGACCCGGACCCGGACGTGACCGAGCCCGTACCGGTCTCGTCCTGACAGTCGAAGGCCCGCCACCGTCCCTGGGGGGACACGGTGGCGGGCCTTCCTGCGTCAGGAGCCGGACTGGTCCTTGAGCAGCCTCCGCAGGATCTTGCCGGAGGCCGACTTCGGGATCTCGGTGGCGACGACGACCTGGCGGATCTGCTTGTAGTGCGCGACGCGCTCGGCGACGAACGCCATGACCTCGTCCGTGTCGAGCTCAACGCCGGGGCGAGGCACGACGTGCGCGACCGGGATCTCGCCGTGCTCCTCGTCGGGGAGTCCCACGACGGCGGCGTCGGCGATCCCGGGGTGGGTGAGCAGCAGTGCCTCGAGCTCGGCCGGCGGCACCTGGAAGCCGCTGTACTTGATGAGCTCCTTGAGGCGGTCGACGATCCAGAGGTGGCCGTCGGCGTCGATGTGCCCGATGTCGCCGGTGTGCAGCCAGCCGTCCGGGTCGATGGTCGACGCGGTCGCGGACGGGTTGCCGAGGTAGCCGTGCATGACCTGCGGGCCCTGGATGCAGAGCTCGCCGTCCTCGTCGACGCCGAGCTCCTTGCCCGTGGCCGGGTCGACGACCTTCGAGACCGTGTTGGGCGCCGTGACGCCGCACGAGCCCGGCTTGAACATGCCGGGCGGGGTCAGGTGGGACACCGGCGACAGCTCGGTCATGCCGTAGCCCTGCACGACGTCGCAGCCCAGCCGGGCACCGGCCTCCAGCGACAGCTCGGCCGACAGCGGCGCGGCGCCCGAGAAGACCTGGCGTAGCGCGGACAGGTCGTAGTTGTCGACCATCGGGTGCTTGGCCAGGGCCACGACGATGGGCGGCGCGACGAAGGAGCGCGTGATCCCGTGCTGCTGGTGCAGCGAGAGGAACTGCTCGAGGTCGAACCTGGGCATCGTGATGATCGTGATGCCGGCACGCAGGCCGGTGTTCATGAGCACCTGCATGCCGTAGATGTGGAAGAACGGCAGCACGGCGATGAACGTCTCGTCCTCGCGGATGTCGGCGGCGTCCAGCACCTGTGCGACGTTGGCGACGAGGTTGCCGTGGCTGAGCATGACGCCCTTGTTCACGCCCGTCGTGCCCGACGAGTACGGCAGCACGACGAGGGTGTCGGACGTGACGGGCACCTGCTCGGCGAGCGGCGCGCCGAACAGCGCCGTCACCGGCGTCGCGCCCTCGGCCTCGCCGAGGACGAAGATCTCCTTCACCGAGGTGCCCTCGGCGCCCTTCGTGGCGACCTCGAGGAACATCGGGATGGTGACGAGGATCGTCGCCTTCGAGTCGAGCAGCTGCTTGTTGACCTCGTAGTGCGTGTAGGTCGGGTTGATCGTCGTGACGACGCCGCCCGCCATGGCGACGCCGTGGAAGATCACGGCGTACTCGGGGATGTTGGGCGACATCAGCGCGAGGCACTCGCCCGGCGCGAAGCCGCGCGCCACGAGGCCGCCGGCCAGCATGCGGATGGCGCCGTCGAGCGCCGCGTACGTGATCGTCCGGCCCGTGGGGCCGTCGATGAGCGCGGGCTTGTCGCCGAGCTCGGCGGCCCGGGCGAGGACGTATCCGGTGAGCGGCACGTCGGGGATCTCGACATCGGGCAGGGGAGAGCTGAACACCATGGTGGTCTCCGGTCCGGTCGCGCTTCTGGGGTGAGCCGAAGCATGCCGCGACCGGCCGCGTCCCGCAGGGGAAAGCCGGAGTCGTGACCCGTCGTCTGCCGGATCTGACGGCGGTCAGACGGGCTCGAGCACCGCGCAGGTGCACGTGCGCAGCGGGGGGCACGCGCCGCACTCCGGCCCGCTCCGCCAGGCGAGGCGGGCGAGCACCAGTGCAGAGCCGACGGCGGCGATGGCGGCGTAGACGAGGTAGGCCGGGACGTCCGCCAGCACGCCGTACACGGCGCAGACGGCCGACTCGACGAGCAGCAGGATCCAGGCGCCGCGCGACACCCCCGACACGTCGGCGCTGCTCCAGGCCTTCCAGGCGGCCGGCGCGACGTACCAGAGGATCGAGCAGCCCAGGACGAGCGTGATCGGTGCGTCGCTGACGGGCACGAGGGCGGCGGCGGCCGCGATGGTCGCGGTCCAGGCCCAGGTCATCCAGAGGCCATCGCGCGAGGCGTGGCTGCGTAGCAGGACGACGAGCGCGGCGGTCAGGCCGGGGATCGCGGCACCCGAGGTCAGCACCACCCACAGGTCCTGCAGCCAGACGCCGTACGCGACCCACGCGAACGCCGACACGAGGGCGCAGCTGATGCCCGGCACCGAGACGCCCGCGACCGATCCGGTCCGGCGCACCTTCAGCCACTGCGGCACGCCGTACCCGAGGGCGAGCACGGTGGTGAGCACGCCGAAGACGACGACGAGGGTGTCGTGCTGCACGCCGTCCTCCTCGGTCATCGGCCGGAGGGCCGCGCGGTCTCGTCGTTGCTGACTCGCGAGTCAGGAACGCCCAGGATAGCCGGGGCGGGACGGTCCGCGCGAACGTGCGAGAGGCCCACGTGAGCCAGGCGACGGCGTGGCACGGCCTGATCGGTCGCGTGGGGGAGGCCGTTCGTGGCAACGTGGCCCCGACGCCCCGCCGACCCGGTGCGGCGTCGCTGGAGCCCGCGCCCGACGGAGGACCCGTGAGCATCACCGACGACGCCATCGCCTTCGAGCACGAGCACTGCGCCCACAACTACCACCCGCTGCCCGTGGTGATCAGCGAGGCGGAGGGCGCCTGGGTCACCGACATCGAGGGCCGCCGCTACCTCGACATGCTCTCCGCCTACAGCGCCATCAACTTCGGCCACGGGCACCCGGACCTGGTCGCGGCCGCCGAGAAGCAGCTGCACCGCGTCACGCTCACGAGCCGCGCCTTCCACAACGACCAGCTCGGGAAGTTCTGCGCCGACCTCGCGCGGCTCTCCCGGCACGACGCCGTGCTGCCGATGAACAGCGGCGCCGAGGGTGTGGAGACCGCGCTGAAGGTGGCCCGCAAGTGGGGCTACCAGAAGAAGGGTGTGCAGCACGACCGCGCGCAGATCATCGTGTGCGAGGGCAACTTCCACGGCCGCACAACGACCATCGTGTCCTTCTCCGACGACCCCGTCGCGCGCGACGACTACGGCCCCTACACGCCGGGCTTCGTCGCGGTGCCGTACGGCGACGTCGATGCGCTCGCCGCCGCGATCACCGACGACACGGTCGCGTTCCTCGTCGAGCCGATCCAGGGGGAGGCCGGCGTCGTCCTGCCTCCCACGGGCTACCTCGAGGCGGTGCGCGAGCTCTGCACCGAGCGCAACGTCCTCATGATCGCCGACGAGATCCAGGCCGGCATGGGCCGCGCGGGCGCGACCTTCGCCTGCGACCTCGTCGGCGTCCAGCCCGACATCCGCATCCTCGGCAAGGCGCTCGGCGGCGGCATCCTTCCTGTCTCGGCCGTGACGGCCGACTGGGACGTGCTCGGCGTCATCAAGCCGGGCGAGCACGGCAGCACCTTCGGCGGCAACCCGATGGCGGCAGCGGTCGGGATCGCGGTGGTGGCGCTGCTCGAGACGGGCGAGATGCAGGAGCGCAGCAAGCGTCTCGGTGAGCACGTGCTCGCGACGCTGCGCGGAGCGAACCTGCCGGGGGTCAAGGAGGTCCGCGGCAGCGGCCTGTGGTGGGCGGTCGAGCTCGACGGCACTGGGCGCACCGGGCGCGAGGTGAGCCTCGAGCTCCTCGCCCGCGGCATCCTCGCCAAGGACACGCACACCTGGACGATCCGCTTCGCGCCGCCGTTGGTGGTGTCCGAGGCGGACCTCGACGCCGCGCTCGCGACGATCATCGCAGTGCTCGAGGAGTCGGTCGTACCCCGATCGGCCGACAGCGCTCCCTGACCTGCTGAAACCGGGATGCGCCGTCCGTGGCGCCGACGTACCGTCCTTCTACACGTGAAGGGAGGTGGTCCGTTTCATGCATGCACATCGGACTCGTGAGGTGGCTGCCCGCTAGCCAGGACAGCCTGCTGACCGCGAGGTCGCGCCGTCCCCGGTAGCGATTCCACGGCAGTCACCGAGGCCCCCGGGTGCCGGCCCGTCCAGCCGGCCGTCACGCATCTGCGCGACGCCCGCCCGGGTGCCTACCCACGCCGTGACCCTGATCAGTCCGTCGCTTCCCGGCCCCGGAACCGACGGACTGATCAGGCTGAGCTGGTGGGGGACCAGAGCGCGGCGGCCAAGAGCTCGGCCACAAGCACCTCGGTCAGCAGCCGTACGTCGTGATCGTCGTCGTGCGCGTACCGCAGCGAGTACGCCGCCCCGTCGACGTCGGCGCCCACGGCCACGACGGTCGAGCCCCGCTCGGCGCACCAGCGGAGGAGCTCGTCCTCCCACCGCGAGCCGGGCATGAGCAGCAGTCGGTAGTCGGTGGTCTTGGTGAGGTACACGTCGACGTGGCTCCAGTCGCCCGTCTCGTGCGCGTGCGCCACGCGGCGCGGGCCCTCGCGCAGCATCAGTGCGGACTGCTGCGCCGACGATAGCCGGCTCACCGGCGCCACCACGTGGGTGCCGTCGGGCCCGACGAGGAGGTCGTGCATCCGGGGCAGCCAGTCGCCGGCGCGGGACGCGAGATCGGCTCCCGCATCGGCTGACCGACGTACGAGTGCAGACAGGTCACGGTCGAGCCCGAGCAGGTGCCGCTCGAGCGCGAGCAGCGCGATGAGGGTGTGCTGGAAGGTCCGACACGCCACCCCTCCGCGCTCCGCGCCGGCGCGCATGTCGACGACGGTCGAGACCGACTGCGCCAGAGCGGATTCCGGCTTGTTGGTCAGCAGCACCAAGGGAGCGCGATCGCGGTAGTGCTCGACGGCGGCCACGGTCTCTCGCGAGCCTCCTCCCGCCGACACCGCGACCACGACGTCGCCCTCGCGCACGTCGGTCAGCAGGTCGCTGCTCGCGAGCTCGCTCGCGGCGTCGAACCCCCGGGCGCGCAGCCTCGCCGCCGCCACTCCTGATGCGAAAGCCGACGAGCCCATGCCGACCAGCACGATGCGGCGTGCGTCGTCCGGCAGGACTGTCCACGGGTCCTCGGCGGCGAGCACGTCGGCAAGGGCAGCGAGCCGGGCCGGCTTCTCGGCGAGGTCGGCGGCGAACAGGTCGGGCTCCACGGTCACTCCTCGGACGGGATCAGGTCGGCGAGCGCGAGGTCCGGCACGTAGACCCAATGCGGGAGGTGGCGGACGGCGTAGAGGTACTCGCGCACCTCCTGGTGCAGGCGCAGCGGGAGGAGCAGTCGCTCGTCGAGGAGGTCCGCGGACATCATGCCCGCGAGGGTCTCGCGGTAGTCGTGCAGGAAGGCTGCCTGGGCCTGCTCGATCCAGATGCGGACGGCGGCGGCGTCGACGCCCTCGGTCCTGAACAGCACCACCCGCCCCACGTGGTCGAGGGACGCGAGCATCCCGGCGACGTCGACGGCGGCGGGCCTGCGCACGAGCCGCTCGGACGGCGTGAGCACAGGGTTGCCGTCGAGGTCGGTCACGGAGTACTGCGCGGGGTCGCCGTACCGGAGCACCTGGCCCACGTGGTGGTCGCCGTGGACGTCGATGAGCACCGCACCTGCGGCTGAGGCGAGCACGTCGAGCTCAGCCTCGATGCGCGGCGCGCGCGCCCGCAGCCGGTCGCCCTCGTGCCCGCCCACCACCTCGAGCGCCTCGGCGAGGTCGGCACGGGCAGCCTGCGACCAGGCCTCGGCCTGCTCGGCGGTCGCCTCGCCGCGCCCGGTCGCGGCGAAGGCGACGTGCATGCGGGCGGTGAGCGACCCGAGCCGGCGGGACGGCGCGAGCGCGGCGTCGAGGGCGAGGTCGCCGCGCGCGTACGCCCGGACGTCCTCGACCATCCAGTCCCAGCCGTCGACCGCGCCGGGCAGGAACTCGACGACCGCGGCGAGCAGCACGGCCCGGCCGTCGACCACCCGCTCCAGCGTGCCCCACGGCCGCGGGGTCTCGCCGAAACCTGCAGAAGCCAGGGCCGCAAGCCGTTGCGGCGCAGGCGATCCGGGTTCGCCGTCGGAGGGAAGGCGCAGGGACCACTTGACCACGGCTCGCTCGCCGACCACGACCGACTCGTTGGTCTGGTCGACCGTCACGCCCCGTTCTCCGGTCACCGTCTCGTGGTGCCAGGCGCTGACGCGGTACGGCCCGCTGCTCGCGTGCGTGTCCTGCACGAGCAGTGCCACGAGACGCTCTGCCGTGCCGTCACCCGGGAGCGACCGGCGCACGGTGTCGCCCTCGCGGACGAGCGGGACCGTCCAGCGGTCGCCGTCGCCGGTCTGCACGACGCCGACGCTGTGCCCGCCGCCGAGGTCGATCAGGTCGACGAGCGAGAGCGGTCCGGTGACCTCGGTCGTTGCGCCGCGCGGACGCACGGGGAGGACCAGCGACGGGTCTGCCGCCGCGACCAGGTCCGTCCAGGGCGACGTCACGCGCCCGCGCCCTCCGCGGCGTCGACGTGGGCACGACCGACCTGCTCGATGACGTCGGCGCCACGACGCAGCCCGTCCCGGAGACGCACGGCCGCGCCGACCGCCGCGACCCGTGCCTGCAGGCTCGGGTCGAGGACGGTCGCGAGCGCGGCGTCCATCTCCTCGTCGGTGAAGGTGTACGTCGCCAGCCGCACACCGAAGCCGGTCTCGTCCATGCGCTGCGCGTTGTCGTACTGGTCCCAGAACAGGGGGAGCAGGATCATCGGCTTGCCGAAGTGGACGGCCTCAGTGGTGGTGTTGTTGCCACCGTGGGTGATGACCGCGTCCACCTGCGGGATGAGCGTGGTCTGGGGCAGGAACTCCGCGCCGACCATGTTGTCGGCCAGCTCGTAGTCGGCGTGCTGCGGTCCCTTGCTCACGATGTAGCGGTGCGGCGTGCGCCCGAGGACGTCCACGAGGCGCTTCATGAGGTCGACGTCGGCGCTGCCGAGCGAGCCGAGCGACAGGTAGATGAGCGCGCTGCCCTCGGGCCGGTCGCGGACGATCTCGGGCAGCTCGTACTGGACGTCGGTCTCCCGGACGCTGGAGTCCATCCGGTGCCAGGTCGGGCCGAGCGGCCGGGCGTCGGTGTAGTCGGCCTCCTCCGGGAACACGTAGAGGTTGGCGACCTCGGACTCGTGGATGAACTCGAGGTCGGGCAGCGCGGGCGCGCCCTGCTCGACGACCCAGGCGTTGAACGTCTCCCACATCGGTCGGTGCGTGCGGTCGTACTCCGCGAGGAACGAGGCCCACTCGCTGCGGTCGTCTGCGGGGAGGCCGGAGTACGCGGGAGCGATGCCCTCGCCCTTCACCTCGAGCGGGTTGCACGACACGATGCGCACGAACGGGACGCCGGCCGTGACGAGCGCGGGGAAGGCGATGACGTTGTCCTCGACGATGACGTCCGGCTGCACGCGCTCGATGATCGCCTTGAGCTGAGGCTCGCAGTAGAGGGCGCCGTCGATCAGCGCCTGCCAGGTCGGTGCCATGAACGTCTCGAGCTGCTCGACGGTGGGCTTGCGGAACTCCGGTGCCGTGTCGCGGATGAAGTCCTTCCAGAACTGTCCGGCGTCCTGGTCCTCGGCTCCCTCGGCCGGCGGCGAGAGGTCGACGAGGTCCTCGCCGAATCCGAGAGCCTCGAGCTTTCCCCTCCACGAGGCCTCGGCCGCGAAGACGACGCGGTGGCCGCGCTTGGCGAGGACGTCGCCGATCCCGACGCACTGGTTGGTCGGGCCGTAGGCAGACTCTGGCATGAACAGGATGGTTAGCGGTCGGCCCATCGGGTCTCTTCCTCGCTCGTCGGTGGTGGGGAGGGACGTCGGTCAGGTCTCGTCGACGGGCAGAGGATGGCCCGTGGCAAGTCGTGCGTAGTCGAGGATCAGCCGGGTGGCTGTGCCGTGGTCGATGCTGGAATGCCGGGCCATCATGCGGTAGCCGTAGGCGTCCTCGAGCGACACGAGATTGCGCCCGATGGTCAGCGAGCTGTCGGCGAGGTGGAAGGCGCCCTGCGCGGCGCCGGACTCGAGGATCACCTGGTACATCGCGACCTGACGGTCGTAGAGCGAGGTGAGGAGCGCGGCGTACACGGTGTTGCGCGCCGCCGCGCCGCCCAGCTCGCACAGGAGCCGCACGTCGGGGTCGTCGCTGTCCACGGGCAGGCCCGACGCGATGGTGACCACGAGCTTGCGGGCCGGGTCGTCGATGCCCTCCACCGCGCGCATGCGGTAGTCGTGGAACCGCTCCATGCCCGCGCGGTTGGCGTCGAGGAGCAGGTCCTGCAGGTCGGGGTAGTGGTAGAGCACCGCGCCGGATGTGAGACCGGCCTGCTCGGCCACCTGGTTGAGGCGGACGGACGTGCCGTGCTCGAGCATCGCGCGCCGCGCGGCCTCCACGAGGTCTGCACGGCGCTCGGTGCGCGGCTTGGGTCTCGTCGCCACGTCTCACCTCCTCCGGTCGCCGCACAGTACCGGGCGATCCGGCCTGCGAGAAGACTCCACCGCGCATGTTTCGGTTTGAATCCGGATTCAACGATTCGGTAAACCTCGTGTTACGCCAACGGCTCTGACCCTTGCGCCGCTCTGAGTCCCAGTGCAACACTCCGCCCCACGCCGGGCTACGCCGGCGCCGAGCAGCACCGGGGGTGTGCGCTCGACAGGACCCGACCGGGAGCTTGCACATGCGACGTACTGCACGCACGAACCGCCGCACCGCGTGGCTGGCCACCGGGGCTGCCGCCTCCATGCTCGTCCTGTCCGCCTGCGCGAGCAGCGGCGGTGACGGCGGTGGGGCGAGCGCGCTCCCGAGCGACAGTCTCGACGCCAACGCCGATCTCAAGGCGCAGTCCCTCGTGGTCTCCAACTGGGAGGCCTATATGCCCGAGGACCTGCCGACGAAGTTCGAGTCGGCGGTCGGGCCCAAGGTGACGGTCACGAACCACGCCACCAACGAGGAGATCATGGCCAAGCTCACCGCGGGCGGTGACTCGGGCATCGACGTCGCGTTCGTCTCGGGCCAGTTCGCGCAGGCTCTCGCCGAGCAGGGCCTGGTGGAGCCGATCCACGCCGACCTGATCCCGAACCTCGCAAACCTCTACCCCGAAGCGTCTCAGCTCTCCTACGACAAGGGCAACAAGTACTCGGTCCCCTACTCGTGGGGAACCACGGGCATCTGCTACCGCAGCGACCTCGTCGCGACCGCCCCGACGAGCTGGGGCGACATCCTGAACCCGGCCCCGGACGTCACCGGCAAGACCACGGCGCTGGCGACCGAGCGCTGGCTGATGCTCCCTGCGCAGAAGCTGCTCGGCTACTCGGCGAACACCACCAACCCCGACGAGATGGCGAAGGTCAAGGAGCAGCTGCTCAAGACCAAGCCGACGCTCCTGGCCTACGACGACACGACCTTCTACTCGCGCCTGGTCTCGGGCGAGGCGTCGATGGTCGTGGCGTGGGACGGCTGGTGCAACTACGGCATCGCCGAGAACAAGGACATCAAGTTCGTCGTGCCCAAGGAGGGCAGCGACCTCTGGGCCGACACGATGGTGGTCCTCAAGACGTCGAAGAACAAGGAGGCGGCACACGCCTTCATCAACTACGTCCTCGATGCCGACAACGGCGCCTGGGTGATCGACAACATCCTCTACAAGGTGCCGAGCAAGGCTGCCATGGACAAGGCCGCCGGTGCGCTCGTCGCCGACTACCCCAACATGGGCATGACCCCGGCCGAGCTGCTCAAGGGCGAGAGCCTGGTCGACCTGGGTGAGTTCGGTCCGGAGTACACGAAGATCGCGACCGAGGTGACCGCGGGCTGATGGCCTCGACGACCACTCGCCGGGGGCGGGGCTCGCGCCTCGCCTCCGGCGAGCGGCTCGTGCTCACCGGGCCCGGGCTGCTCTACCTCACCGTCTTCATGGCGGTCCCGCTGCTGCTCGTGCTGGTCTACGCGTTCTTCCAGCGCGGCCGGTTCGGCGGGGTCGTGTGGCGGTTCTCGTTCGACAACTTCGTGCGCGCCCTCGACCAGGTCTACGTGTCGGTCCTCGGCAGCTCGCTCGTCATCGCCGGGGTCACCACCCTCCTGGCACTGCTGCTCGGCTATCCGGTGGCGTACGGCATCGCCAAACTGCCGCGCAGCTGGCGCACGGTGGCCCTCGTGCTCGTCGTCCTGCCGTTCTGGACGAACTTCCTCATCCGCACGTACGCGTGGATCGTCCTGCTCAACTCCGAGGGACCGCTCAACAAGGGACTCATCGGCATCGGGCTGATCGACGAGCCGCTCGGCCTGCTGTACACGCCGGGGGCGGTGGTGGCCGGCCTGCTCTACGCCTACCTGCCGCTCATGATCCTTCCGCTCTACGCGTCGGTGGAACGTCTGGACCCGCAGCTGCGCGAGGCCGCAGCCAATCTGGGCGCCACGCCCTGGCGGACCTTCCGAGACGTGACGCTCCCGCTCACCCTGCCCGGCGTCATCACCGGCTGCCTCTTCGTCTTCGTGCCGAGCCTCGGCAACTTCGTCGTGCCGGAGCTGCTCGGCGGGGGCAAGACGGTGATGGTCGGCAACCTCATCCGCGACCAGTTCCTGAAGGCGCGCGACTGGCCGTTCGGTGCCACGCTCGCGCTCGTCGTCATCGCCTTCCTCGTCGTGCTCTTCGTCCTGCAGTCGTGGGTGTCCCGTCGCGTCGCGGGGGGTGCCCGCGATGCGTAGTCTCGGCTGGCTCCGGCTGCCGCTCGTCGTGACGTACGTCTTCCTCTACCTGCCGATCCTCGTGCTGGTGGTGCTGTCGTTCAACGCGTCCAAGCAGCCGTTCTCGTGGGGCGGGTTCAGCACGAAGTGGTACGCCGAGCTCGCCGGCAACGCCGACGTGCTGCAGGGTCTCGGCAACACGCTGATCGTGGCTCTGGGGGCGACGGTGCTGTCGACGATCCTCGGCACCTTGCTCGCGGTGGGCCTGCATAGGCACTCGCGGTCCAGCCTTCTCGACGCGTACGCGCTGGTACCGGCGATCCTGCCGGACCTCGTCCTCGGCATCGGCCTCCTCGCGTTCTTCACGCTGGTCTCGATGACGCTCGGCCTGTGGTCGGTGCTGCTCGCCCATGTCGTGTTCGGCATGGCGTTCGTGACCGCCGTCGTGCGGGCCCGGCTCTCCCAGGTGGATCCCTCGCTCGAGGAGGCGTCGCGCGACCTCGGGGCCGGGCAGGTGTCGACGTTCTTCCGCATCACCGTCCCGGGCCTGATGCCCGCGATCGTGGCCGGCGCCCTGCTCGTGTTCACGCTGTCGCTCGACGAGTTCGTCATCGCCTTCTTCACCAACGGGCCCAGCTCGCCGACGCTGCCGATCGTCATCTACTCCATGGTGCGGTTCGGCGTGACACCGGAGATCAACGCCCTCGCCAGCATCCTCATGCTCGTCAGCTTCACCGCCGTCATCAGCGTGCAGCGGCTGACCCGACCCACGGACACCGTATGAACGCGACCAGCCCCCTCGTCAGCATCCGCGGCGTCTCGCGCGCGTTCGGCGACGTCGTCGCGCTCGACGACGTCAGCCTCGACATCCAGGAGAACGAGTTCTTCGCGCTGCTCGGCCCGTCCGGCTGCGGCAAGACCACGCTGCTGCGCGTGATCGCCGGGTTCGAGCAACCCGACTCGGGCGCCGTCCTCCTGTCGGGCGACGACCTGCTCGGGCTGCCGCCGCACCGACGTCCGGTGAACCTCATGTTCCAGTCGTACGCGTTGTTCCCCCACATGTCGGTGGAGAAGAACATCGCGTACGGCCTCGAGCGCGAGGGTCTTCCGAAGGAAGAGATCCGCACGAGGGTCGCCGAGGTGCTCACCACGGTGGGGCTCTCCGACCTCGCGCGCCGGAGGCCGAACCAGCTCTCGGGCGGCCAGCGCCAGCGCGTGGCGCTCGCCCGCGCGATCGTCAAGCGTCCGCGGCTGCTCCTGCTCGACGAGCCTCTCTCGGCCCTCGACCGCAAGGTGCGCGCCGAGATGCAGCTCGAGCTCAAGCGTCTCCAGCACGAGGTCGGCATCACCTTCGTGGTCGTCACCCATGACCAGGAGGAGGCGATGTCGATGGCCGACCGCATCGCGGTGATGGGTTCCGGCCGCGTGCAGCAGGTCGACTCGCCCATCGACCTCTATCAGCGGCCCGCCACGCGCTTCGTCGCGGACTTCATCGGCACCAGCAACCAGTTCACCGGCACCGCCGCCGAAGGCGGCGTGCTCGTCAACGGCGTCGTGCTCCCGGGCCAGCCCACGGGAGGGGCGCCCACCGGTGCGGCCGTGCTCGTGGTCCGCCCCGAGGACACGCGCCTGGTCGACGAGGCGTCGGCGTACGTCAGCGGCACGGTCGTCGACACGCAGTTCTACGGCGGCGTCTCGACCGTGGCCGTCGAGGTGCCCGGCCACGGTGCCCCCGTGCTGCACACTCGGCCGGGCGCACCCGAGGCTGATCGCGGTGCCGTGGTCCATATCTCCTGGGACGCGGCCAAGGCCGTCGTGCTCGCGGGCTGAGGGGCTGCGCCCGTGACCCTCGCCTCGTCGTCCGCGCTGGTGGACCCCGCACTCCGTGACGCGGAGCACCGGGTCTTCTGGACGGACCGCCCGGATGCGCCTCCGGCGGCGCCGCCGCTCGCCAGTCGGGTGCGCACCGACCTGCTCGTGATCGGCGGCGGTCTCACCGGGCTGTGGACCGCGATCGAGGCGCTGCGCCGCGACCCGTCGCGCGACGTGATGCTGCTCGAGGCCGACGTCGTCGGGTCCGGGGCTTCGGGCCGCAACGGCGGCTTCATCTCCGAGTCGCTGACGCACGGCATCGCGCACGGCAACGAGACCTGGCCGTCCGAGATGCCCGAGCTGCTGCGGCTCGGTCGCGAGAACCTCGCGGAGATCGCGGACTTCGTCGCTGCGGAGGGGATCGACGCGCAGCTGCGGCTCCGGGGCAAGTCGCTCATCGCAGTCACGCCCCACCAGCTGGCCGGCCTCGCCTCCGCCCACCGGCAGCACCAGGCGGCCGGTGAGGACTCCGAGCTCCTCGATGCCGAGGCTGCGCGTACCGACGTCGACTCGCCGACGTACCTCGGTGCGCTGCGGGTGCGGACCGGCGGCGGCACGCTCGACCCCGCGGCCCTGTGCTGGGGCTTGCGCTGCGCTGCCCTCGCACGCGGCGCACGTCTGCACGAGCACTCACCGGTGACCGGGATCGCGGCAACGGCAAGCGGTGTCGAGGTGACGACGGCGAGCGGCTCGGTGCAGGCCCAGCGGGTGGTGCTCGGCACCAACGCCTTCCCGCCGCTGCTCCGCCGGCTGCGCAGCTGGATCCTGCCGGTGTACGACCACGTGCTCGTCACCGAGCCGCTCACGCCGTCGCAGCGCGCGTCGATCGGATGGCGCGAGGAGCAGGGGCTCACCGACGCCGGCAACCAGTTCCACTACTACCGGATCACGCCCGACGGCCGGATCCTGTGGGGCGGATACGACGCGATCTACCACTTCGCCGGTCGTGGCCCGGCCTCGGTGGAGGCGCGCGAGCAGTCGTTCCGCACGCTCGCGACGCACTTCCTCGACACGTTTCCCCAGCTCGAAGGACTCCGTTTCACCCATCGGTGGTTCGGTGCGATCGACACGACGTCGCGCTTCACGCCGCTCTTCGGCACGGCGATGGGTGGGCACGTCGCGTACTCCGTCGGCTACACCGGCCTCGGCGTGGGTGCGTCGCGGTTCGGTGCGCGGACGGCGCTCGATCTTGTCGACGGCGTCGCCAGCGAGAGGACTGCCCTCGAGCTCGTACGCCGTCGGCCCGTCCCGTTCCCGCCCGAGCCGGTGCGCTACCCGCTCGTGCGGCTGACCCAGGCGGCGCTCGCCCGCGAGGACGTCAGCGGGCGCCGCGGCACCTACCTCCGACTGCTCGACCGGCTCGGCGTCGGCTTCAACAGCTGACCGCCGGCCCGACCTCGCACCGCGAACGCACCAGGAGCTGCCATGACCGCTGGCCTGCACATCGACGGCACCACCCGCCCCGGCACCGGTGGCGTCCGCGTGCTGCACGACCCGGCCGACGGATCCGTCACGGCCGAAGTGCACGAGGCGTCGACGTCCGAGGTGGCCGAGGCGGTCTCCTCGGCGCGCTCCGCCCAGGAGGCGTGGGCCGGCCGCACGGCCGGCGAGCGAGCACGCGTCCTCCTGAAGCTGGCAGACCTCGTGGAGGATCGTGGGGAGGCGCTGACCGAGCTCGAGGTGCGCGAGTCGGGCAAGCCCTGGGCGACCTTCCTCGACGGCGAGCTGCCCTTCGCCGCCGACAACCTGCGCTTCTTCGCCGGATCGGCCCGATCGTTGGAGGGCACGGGCGCGGGGGTGCTGTCGTCGGGCTACACGTCGATGCTGCTGCGGCGCCCGGTCGGCGTCGTCGGCTCGATCGCGCCGTGGAACTTCCCGTTCATCATGGGGGTCTGGAAGATAGGCCCGGCGCTGGCCGCGGGCAACGCCGTGGTGCTCAAGCCCGCACCGGCGACGCCGAGCTCGTCGATCCTGCTGGCCGAGCTGGCCGCCGAGGCGGGACTCCCGCCGGGCGTGCTCAACGTGGTGACGGGCGGTGCCGACGTCGGCACGGCGCTCGTCTCGGACCCGGGCACCGACATGGTGTCGGTCACAGGCTCGTCGGCCACGGGCCGTGCGGTGATGGCCGCGGCCGCTGAGACGGCCAAGCGCGTGCACCTCGAGCTGGGCGGCAAGGCCCCCGCGATCGTGTTCGCGGACGCCGACCTCGAGGCGATGGCGCGGGCTGTCGCCCTGGGGGCGACGTACAACTCGGGCCAGGACTGCACCGCGGCGACCCGCGTGTACGTCGATCGCTCCCGCTACGCCGACGCCGTCGACGCGATGGCCGCAGTCATCCGGGCGATCCGCGTGGGCGCGCCGCGCGAGGAGGGCACCGACATCGGTCCGCTCATCACGCGCGAGCACCGCGACCGCGTGCACGGTTTCGTCAGCCGGGCCGCCGAGGCGGGTGCGGAGATCGTCGTCGGAGGCGAGCTGCCGGACGGCGCGGGGGCGTACTACGCGCCGACTCTCGTAGCCGGACCCCGGCAGGACAGCGAGATCGTGCAGGGCGAGGTGTTCGGCCCCGTCCTCGTCGTGCTGCCGTTCGACTCCGAGGACGACGCCGTACGGCTCGCGAACGACTCGCGGTACGGCCTGGCGTCATCGGTGTGGACGCAAGATGTCGGGCGCGCGCTGCGGGTGAGCCACCGCCTCGACGTCGGCGTCACGTGGGTGAACGACCACCTGCCGATCGCGTCCGAGGCGCCGCATGGCGGCGTGAAGGGCAGCGGCTTCGGCAAGGACATGAGCCACGAGGCGGTGCTGGAGTACACCGTGACGCGCCATCTGATGGTCAAGCACGCGGCGCCGGTCGTCGACCTCAGCAGCTTCCGCCCCGCCTGACCCCTCGCCCCCGGGGTGCGAGTGATCAATCCGTCGCTTCCCGGCCCCGGAAGCAACGGATTGACCAGGGTGAGCGGGTGGGGGGTCAGGGGAGCCAGCTGACCTTGCCGCCGAGGAGGGCGTAGCCCACGAACGCGACGGCGTCGATGAGGAAGTGCGCGACGACGAAGGGCATCACGCGGCGCCAGCGGCGGTAGAGCACGCCGAACACCAGGCCCATCGCGATGTTGCCGACGAAGCCGCCGAAGCCCTGGTAGAGGTGGTACGCCCCCCGCAGGAATGCGCTGGTGCCCAACGCCTTCCACGGCTTCCAGCCGAGCTGGTCGGCGCGGTGCAGGAGGTAGGCGAGGACGATGACCTCTTCGACGATCGCGTTGTAGGCGGCGTACAGGATCGGGTATGCGGCGTTCCACCAGCCGCCCTCGAGCGTCACGGCGGCGATCCGCACGCTGAAGCCCATGTTGTAGGCGATCAGGTAGAAGACGAGACCGACGCCCCCGATGCCGGCGGCGAGCGCGGCGCCGCGCAGCAGGTCGCGCTTCCAGTCGCGGAGGTCGAACCCGATCGTGCGCGCACCCTCGCCGCTGCGGCGCAGCAGGTGGATCACGAGCAGCACGGGGATGAGCGCGAGACCGATGCGGGTGGCCTGGTACATGAAGTCGAGCCACGGGCGGTCGATGACGTAGGTCGTGATCAGGGTGGTCGTCTGCTGGCGCAGCGGAGTGCCCTTGGTGAGGGAGTCGACCAACGAGACGAACGAGCGCAGCGCCGACGCCGCGATCGAGACCCAGAGGACCAGCCACACCTCGGCGAGGAGGGTGCGTCGGTCGGGGATAGTCCGCGGGGCGGTCTCCGGTGCCAGGGCGGGCGGGCCCGGGCGCTCAGCCGCCTCGGCGGGCTGGTCGGGCGTGCCGTCCGTGCTGCTCATGCTCCCGACCGTACGGCGTGCGGGCGTGCTCCCGGTCGCCGGGACACGGTGCGGTCTGCGGGCACGGCGTCGTACTCCTGCTCGGTGGGGCCCAGGCGGAATGGGGGCGGGTGCGGTGGCGTTGCCTTCAGGGATGACGTGCGCAGGAGCGCGCGGGTTCCGACTGTTGGAGAATGGGCGCATGCGACCGGAGAACCTGTACGAGATCGTGATCGACGACGTCGACGTCGAGTCGCCCGTCCTCGTGCACGCGCTCGGCGGCTTCCTCGACGCCGGGGCCGCCCGGCAGCTGGCCGTGGCGCACCTGCTCGCGACGTACGAGCACCGGACCGTGGCCGAGTTCGACATCGACGCGCTGTACGACTACCGCGCGCGCCGTCCGCGGATGATCTTCGACACCGACCACTACGAGTCGATCGACTACCCCGAGCTGCGGCTCTCGGAGCTCACCGATCAGAACGGCACCGGCTTCTTCCTGCTGCACGGCCCCGAGCCCGACTTCGGGTGGCGCTCGTTCAACGCCGCCGTGGTGCAGCTCGTCGAGAGGTACGGCGTACGCCGCTCCATCGGTCTCAACGCGATCCCCTGGGCGACTCCGCACACGCGCCCGATCGGTGTGACCGCGCACGCGACCGATCCGTCGATCGTGATGGGACGCTCGACGTTCGTGGGTGCGATCCAGGTGCCCGGCCACCTGGCGGGTGCGCTCGAGCTCGCCATCGGCGACGCGGGGCACGAGGCCATGGGCTTCGCGGTCCACATCCCGCACTACCTCACCCAGGTCGAGTACCCGCGCGCTGCCGTGCAGCTGCTGCAGGAGGTCGCCGTAGCCGGCGATCTCGCGCTCGACTGGTCGGCGCTCGAGATCGCGGCCGACATCGCCGATCGCGAGATCAACGAGCAGGTGGCCGCGAACCCCGAGAACCTCGAGGCCGTGCACGCCCTCGAGGCGCAGTACGACGCCATGGCCCGCGGGGCGGCGACGGCGCTGCGGATGGCCGACCTCGTCGACGACGAGGAGCTGCCGAGCGGCGACGAGATCGCCGCCCAGCTCGAGGACTTCCTCCGCGAGATGGACGAGGGCAAGCCCGAAGACCGCTCCTGACCCTCGCTGGGGTTTGCGATGAAGGCGACCCTCATCCAATAGAGCCGAACAATCCTTCCCATCATCCGATTGCGATGACGGGGGCCTTCGTAGCTCAGAGCGCAACAAACTAGGCCTTCATCAGTCGACCGCGGGGGCGGGCGGCAGCGACGGCGACCGCGGTCAGCGCCACCGTCGTCACGGCCAGCGCCAGCATCGCCGCTCCCGGTCCCCCCGCGTCGACGAGCACACCGGCCAGCGCCGTGCCGAACGCCGTCCCCACGTTGAACGCCGAGTTCACCCACGACGTCGCCTCCGCGCTGGACCCTGTGACGGCATCGTCGGCGATCACGTACGACGCCACCACGGCCGGCGCGACGAACACGCCCGCCACGAGGAACGCCAGCAGCATCGGCACCAGCCAGCCCGAGACCGCCGCCGCGACCAGGACGGCCGAAGCGCTGCCGAGCACCAGCACGACCGCCTGACGCCGTACGCCGCCCGGCCACAGCCGGCGGCCGTAGAGCAGCCCGCCGCCGATGCTGCCGATCGCGATCAGCGCGGCCGGCACGCCGGCGAGCTCGGCACCGGCAAGGCGCAGCACGGCCGCCACCGCCGCGAGCTCGAGGCCACCGAGCAGCAGGCCGACCGCCGTCGCCGGCAGCAGCCCCAGCAGGAACCGCGCGCTGCGCCACGGCACGCGCGGCCGCACCGCGACGGCGTCGCCGACGGCGTCGCGCAAGGTCCGCAGCACCACCGCCATTCCGAGGCACGCGAGGAGCAGGAGCAACGACGACGCGATCAGCACGGGCCCGGGCGCGAGGCGCGCGACGGCGACCGCCGCGATCAGCGGGCCGACGACGTACAGCACCTCCTCGGCCACGGAGTCGAGGGAGAACGCCGCCCGCAGCGACTCGGGCTCGTCGCGCGTGATGTCGCGCCAGGCCGCGCGCATCACAGGCCCGACCGGAGGCGGGAGACAGCCTGCGAGAAGTGCCGCGGCGACGAGCAGCGGCAGCGGCGCGGTCGCGAGCAGGAGCAGCAGCCCGATGCCGAGCGCGTATGCGACGGCGGCGACGACCAGCACTCGGCCATGGCCGAACCGGTCCGCGGCCCGCGCACGCAGCGGGCCGAGCAGTCCGGCGGTCAGCCCGACGGCGGCGGTGGCGGCACCGGCCTCGGCGTACGAGTCGCGGACGTCGGCGAGCAGGAGCAGCGTGACGAGCGGCAGCACGCCGTACTGCAGCCGGGCCAGCGCTGCCCACAGGGTGAGCGAAGCGGCGCTGGGCAGGCGCAGCAGGGCGAGATAGCCGCGAGGAGCGGCGGGCATGGGGACGACCTTCCGGCACGGGGCGCGACGGCACGACAACGGTGCGGACGACGAGGTCCGCGGGCTGCGTGGCGTCAGGTCACGGCGGGGTGCAGGTCACGTCCCGACCGTAGCGCGAGATGACCGGGCACGGCAGGCGACGGCCGCGGGCCGCTGTCGGTGAAGGCCCAGTTTGTTGCGCTCTGAGCAACGAAGGCCCCCTTCATCGCAATCGGATGATGGGAAGGATTGTTCGGCTCTATTGGATGAGGGTCGCCTTCATCGCAAACCCAGAGGCGCTAGGGGAGGGTGAGGGTGGAGCCGGCGGGGTGCTCGACGCGCTTGCCGTGGCCGAGGACCCAGACCGACTGCCGGCCCTGAACGGTCCACTCGTGCGGTCCGCCGACGAGCGCGGTGTCCTCGTCGATGCCGAGCAGTGTCACGCCGTCCGGCAGGCCGAGCAGCGCGTTGCGCAGCATGTCGGGCACCCAGGCAGCCATCTTGTCGAAGTGCGGGATCACGCGGACGTGCGGCACGAGGCCGAGGCCCGTCGGCTGCTCGGCGCGCATCGAGCGCATCCGCGGAGCCCAGCCCGAGAGCGCCATCGCGCCGGCGCTGCACCCAGCGATCGCCGCACCCGCCTCGTGGGCGCGCACGATCGCGTGCCACACAGCCGTCTGGCGCAGGGTCTCGGCAAGGTACGCCGGGTTGCCGCCCGAGAGGTAGATGAGGCCGGCGCCCTCGAGGAGCGCCGCCAGGGACGCGTCCTCGGCGTCCTCGCGGGTGCGGACGTCGACGACGACCTGCTCGACGCCGAGCCGCTCGGCCTGCGCCCGTCCGAGGCTGTGCCAGCGCGCGAGCGACGCGTCGCCCTCGGGCGCGGCCGCGGTGGCGAGCTGCACGTACTTCGGTGCGCGGCCCGCGATGAGCGCGCCCTCGATGTCGGTCATGACGGGCAGGTACTCGCCCGAACCGACCAGTGCGATCGGTGCCGTGCTCATCGGCGTACCTCCCACTCGACGCCGTCGGCGGTGTCGCGCACCTCCACGCCCGCCCCGGCCAGACCGTCGCGGATCGCGTCGCTGTCGGCCCAGCGCTTCTCGGCCCGAGCCGACGTGCGGAGCGTCAGGAGCACCTCGACCAGGGGCCGCACGGTCTCCGTGACGTCGACGGGCTCGCCCACGGCAGCGGCGGTACGTGCCAGCAGCGACCGCACCACGCTGCGCTCGTCGTCGCTCGTCGCCATCCGGTCGAGCTCGCCGACCAGGGCGATCGCGCGGGCCACGTCGCCGTCCGAGAGCGCCGCCTCGACCGTGGACGCGTCGAGGGCGTCGGCAGCCGGAGCAGCCACGGCGACCGGTGACGGGGCGCCGGAACCTGCGCCGTGCGAGGCGATCTCGTCGATCGTCGTGGTGTCTCCGGCGTTGAGGACCCACTCGTCGCCGTGCACGCGCACGACCACCGTTCCCTTGCCCACGACCTCGCAGACCCGCGAGTCGAGGTCGATCACGAGGCCGGTGTGCTCGTCGACTCCGAGCACGAACGCATCGTCCGGCAGCTGCGCCTCGAGCGCGACGAGGCGACGCTCGCCGAGCCAGCAGAAGCGGGTGTCGTGCGTGCCGCCCTCCGCGTTGTTCCAGTGCGGTACGACGGCCGCGCGCAGACCGGTGGCACGGCCCACGACGTCGAGCCCGTCGAGCCAGCGCGGCGTCTCGCCGACCTTGTAGATCTCGTAGACCGGGATCGTGAGCAGCCCGAGCGTGAGGGCCGCCGCGCTCGCGAACGTGACGGCGCCGCCCTCGGCGAGCCGTGCGTGCAAAGCATCCGGCACCGCGCTGCCCGCCCACGTGCGCAGCGCGTACGACGGCGAGCCCGGGCCGGCGAAGATCCAGTCGGCAGCGCGGAGCCTCGCCATCTCCTCGGCGTGCTGCACGGGGTCCGGAGCGGGTGCCGAGCGGAAGCTGACCGCCTCGACCGTGCGGCCGACGCTCTCGCGGAAGTACTGCTGGGCCTTCTCGGTGAGCTCGTCGGCGTTCTCCTGGAAGCCGTACGGCGAGTCGAGGAGGACGGCACGGACGTCGGTGCCGAGCCTGGCGAAGGTCTTCTGATGCGGGGTGACCATCGTCGGGCTGGTCTCGCCCGAGCCGAGGATCGTCAGGACACGGGTCACCCCGCGATCATCGCCCACGGGCGACGATCGTGCGTGCGCGCGGGGGAAGTGTTCACCGAGGGCGCAGCCTCCTGCGGCGGTCAGGCAAGTGCGAGCGACGTGCCGGTGACGCGCATGACGTAGTCGAAGAAGGTGTCGAGGTCGTTGATCGTGTTGGTGAACTGGCCGTCGAGCTCGAGGCTGATGTGGCCGAAGAGCTGCGTGCGGGCCATGACGCCGCCCACCAGCATGGAGTCGGGGATCTCGTAGGGCAGGAAGTCCTTGAGGCCCTGCATGGACGCGGACACGGCCTCGGGCACCTCGGTCTCCGCCGGCGCGCGGCCGGCCTGGAGGGCGTCGCCCAGCACCTGGGTCAGCGTGATCGATACCCGGGTGCCGGGGCCGATGGTGTCCTCGGGCGCCTTGTAGCCGGGCACGGGCGAGCCGTAGATGAGCGCCCATTCCTGCGGGTGGGCGAGGGCCCAGTCGCGGGTCGCATGGCAGACGGCCATCCAGCGGCCCAGGTAGTCGTCGCGCGCGAACGCCGCATCGGCCTGCTCGGCGACATCCCCGACGGCGTTGTAGGCGTCGATGATCAGCCGGGTCAGGAGGTCGTCGCGGCTGGGGAAGTAGCGGTAGATCGCGCTGCTGACCATGCCCAGCTCGCGCGCGACGGCGCGGAGGCTGAGGCCCGACGGCCCCTCGGAGACGAGCTGACGGCGCGCTGCCTCGACGATCTCGCGGGTGAGCTCGGCGCGGGCCCGGGCGCGCGCCGTACGCGGGGCTGCCTCAGGTGCTGCGGACTCGGTCACGACGCCGATGATGCCACAGGAAGGAGAGCGGTGAGCACTTCTGTGAGCACCGATCTTGACACATGGCAGTGCACCGCTCCATAGTGTGAGCAGTGCTCTCGGAACGCGAGGGCAACGAGAGCCAGGAGCACCTCATGAGCCGCACCCACCTCGTCGTCGGCGCCGGACCCATCGGGTCCGCCGTCGCCCGCCGCCTGCTCGCCGCCGGCGACACCGTCCGCGTCGTGACCCGGTCCGGCAGCGGCCCCGAGGGCACCGAGCGCATCGCCGCCGATGCCGCCGACGCCGACCGGATGGCGCAGCTCGCCACCGGTGCCGACGTCGTCTACAACTGCGTGAACCCGCAGTACCACCGCTGGGTCACCGACTGGCCGCCGGTCGCCGCTGCGCTGCTCGGGGCCGCCGAGAAGTCCGGCGCGGTGCTCGTGACGACGGCGAACCTGTACGGCTACGGCCCGGTCGACCGGCCGATGACCGAGGACCTGCCGCTCGCCGGCACCTACTCCAAGGCCCAGGTGCGCAACCGGATGTGGCTCGACGCGCTCGCCGCCCACGAGGCCGGGCGCGTGCGCGTCACCGAGGCGCGCGGCGCCGACTACATCGGGCCGGGTGCGGAGAGCCACCTGGGCGACCGCGTCCTGCCGAAGCTGCTGGCAGGGAAGAAGGTCTCGGTGATGGCGAGCCTCGACTCGACACACACGTGGACCTACACCGAGGACATGGCCGCGACGCTCGTGGCCCTCGGCGCCGACGAGCGCGCCTGGGGCCGGCCGTGGCACGTGCCGAGCGCGCTCACGATGAGCCAGCGCGAGGCGATCACCGAGCTCGCGCGTCTCGCCGGCGTCGCGACGCCGAAGATGGGGGAGTACCCCGCCTGGATGATCAGGGCCATGGGCGTCTTCAGCCCGCTGATGCGCGAGCTGCCCGACGTCGCGTACCAGATGACGGACGACTTCGTCCTCGACTCGAGCGCCGCCCAGCGCGAGCTCGGCCTGGTGCCGACGCCGGCCGCCGACGTGCTCGCTGCCCACCTCGCGCCGTACCTCGCGACGCCGAACGCCGCCCAGCACGCCGCCTGACGGACGCGAGTTGCTGCCCGAATGCGCGTTGAAGGCTCGGCTTCAGCGACGATGTGGGCAGTAACTCGGAGGACCTGAGCGCGCGTCCGGGGGTCGTACGGCGATCGCGTGTGGGAGCGTGCGGCGGTGAGCACACCGACCTCGGGCACCGGAACGGCGACACATCCGCTCGACCTGACGCGGGCTCGTCTCGCCGTCACGGTCGCGTTCGTCGTGCAGGGCGTGTGCTTCGCCGCGCTGGTCACGCGCATCCCCACGCTGCAGTCGCGCTTCGACCTCTCCGACGGCGAGCTCGGCCTCATGGTCGGGCTCGTGCCGATCGTGGCCGGGATCGGCAGCGTGGTCGCCGGTGCGCTGTCGCCGAGGCACGGCAGCCGGATCGTGCTCCGCGTCATGGGCCCGGTGACGCCGCTCGGTCTCGTGGTCATCGGGTTCGCGCAGAGCATCCCGATGCTCATCCTCGGCATGGTGGTCGTCGGCATCGGGCTCGGCTCGGTCGACGCCTCGATGAACATCCAGGGCGTGCGCGTGCAGGACGACCTCGGGCACAGCGTCGTCGCGTCGTACTACGCCGCGTTCAGCCTCGCCGGGCTCGTGGGCGCGGTGCTCGCCTCCTTCGCCGCCGACTCCGCCCTCTCGCTCGGCGGCTTCTTCCTCGCCATCGCGGTCGTCGTGGTCCCGTTCCAGCTGCTCGTAGGGCGCCTGCTCCTGCCCGGCCACCCGACCCCCGACGTGGTGCAGTCGGAGAAGGGCCACATCAGCTGGCGTCCGGTGATCCTGGTCGGCATCGCGCTCATGTGCGTCTACATCGCCGACTCCGGCGCCTCCAACTGGAGCGCCGTCTACCTCAACGACGGCCTCGGCAGCAGCGAGAGCACCGCCGCCCTGGCCTACGGCGTGTACGCGTTCATGACCATGGTCGGCCGCATCGTCGTCGACCGGTACGTCGACCGCATCGGCCCGGTGCCGCTCGTGCGGATCGGTGGGTTCATCGCGGTGGCCGCAGCCCTCGCCCTCGCCGTCGCGCCGTCACCGGCGCTCGCGCTCGTCGCGTTCGGCATCCTCGGCCTCGGCATCTGCCCCGCGATCCCGCTCGCCTTCTCCGCGGCCGCCTCGCACGACAAGGCCGCGAGCGGCGTGGCCGTCGCCCGCGTCAACGTCTTCAACTACGCGGGTTTCGTGGTCGGCGCGCCGCTCATCGGTGGGATCGCCGAGGGGGTGGGCCTGCGCTGGGCGTTCGCCGCCCTCGTGCCCGTGCTGCTCGTCGTCCCGCTGCTGGCGGGCTGGTTCCGGATCGCGCCGCACGAGGCGCCCGACACCGTCGTCGACGGCGCCGTCACCGCCTGAGCCGACACAGCCGCGAATCGGCTGCGAGCGTCGTCGCGCGGCTGCCACCATCACGCTCATGGGGATGCAGACGCAGGTGACCGAGGCCCGGCTCGTCAACTCGAGGGCGGGCCTGACGCAGCGTCGGCTGCTCGTGGCCGCCTGGGTCATGGCCGCGCTGCTCGCCGCCCTCGTCGTTGCCCTGCTGGTGCAGGGAGCGCGCCTCGCCGAGCTGGAGAGGTCCGTGCAGCAGTCGACGCAGTCCGGCGGCTTCAGCGGCAGCGACGCCTCGACCTCGATGCAGCTCGACCAGGTCTGCCGCCTGCTCGGCGCGGTGGCGCAGAAGGACGGCGTCCCTCTCGCGGCCGTGTTCGACGGAGAGACGATGTCCACCTGCGAGGCGGCAGCCGGCAAGGGCGCCTCGGCAGTCCGCGCCGCCGGCTGATCAGAGCCTGAACGCGACAGCCCCCGCCTCGGTGAGGCGGGGGCTGTCGGACGTTCGGGGCGGTCAGGCCTGACGGGACTCGCGCGCCGTGCGCGAGCCGGTGAGCTCGGCGAGCTTCACCGAGCCGGGCTCGACCTCGTGCTCCTCGGCGGAGACGCCGGCCTTCTCGTGCAGGCGCTGCATGCCCTTGCGCTGGTTGCGCAGCACGAGGGTGACGACGCGGCCCTCGGCACCGGCGCGCGCCGTACGGCCGGCACGGTGCAGGTAGGCCTTGGGGTCCTCCGGCGGGTCGACGTGGACGACCAGCGAGATGTCGTCGACGTGGATGCCGCGGGCGGCGACGTCGGTGGCGACGAGGACGTCGATGCGCCCCTCCTTGAACTCCGCCATCGTGCGCGTGCGCGCGTTCTGGCTCATGCCGCCGTGCAGGGCGCGGGCGTTCACGCCGCGGTCGGCGATGTTGCCGGCCACGCGCTCGGCGCCGAGCTGCGACCGGACGAACATGATCGTGCGGCCGTCGCGGCGCGCGATCTCGGTGGCGACGACTGCCTTGTCCTCGCGGTTCACGACGAGCACGTGGTGCTCCATCGTGTCGACCGGCGAGGTCTCGGCGTCGAGCTCGTGGCGCACCGGCTCGTGCATGTGCTCGCGGACGATGGTGTCGACGTCGCCGTCGAGGGTCGCGGAGAAGAGCAGCGTCTGCGCCGCGGGGGAGCAGAGCTCGAGCAGCGCGGTGACCTCGGGCAGGAAGCCCATGTCGCACATCTGGTCGGCCTCGTCGAGCACGACCATCTCGACGTCGTCGAGGAGGCACTCGCCCTGGCGGATCAGGTCGGCGATGCGGCCCGGGGTGGCGACGAGGACGTCGACGCCGCGGCGCAGCGCGTAGACCTGCTTCTCCATCGAGGTGCCGCCGACGACGGTCTTGAAGTGCAGGCCGAGCGAGCGGCCGAGGGGCTCGAGCGCGTCGTTGACCTGCATGGCGAGCTCGCGCGTCGGCACGAGGATCACGGCGCGGGGGTGCTTCGGCTGCGCAGGCATGCCCGCGATGCGGGCGATGAGCGGGAGGCCGAAGGCGAGGGTCTTGCCCGAGCCCGTGCTGCCGCGGCCGAGCAGGTCGTTGCCGGCGAGGGCGTCCGGGATGGTCTCGGCCTGGATCGGGAACGGCGAGGCGATGCCGGCCTTGAGCAGCGCGGCGACGAGCGGCGCGGGCAGGCCCAGCGACGCGAACGTGGGGGCGCTGTCGACCTCGACGGCGGGGGCGGAGGGGTCGGAGACGACGGCATGCGTCGTACGGTCGAGCAGGGTGGTCACGGGGTATCCAGACGGGTTCATCGAGCGCGGTCGCGTCAATGAAAGTCTTCCCAGGTGACGCGGAGTGATCACCACGGTAGCGGGTGACCCCCGGATCGACCGAATCGTGCTCAGCCGCCGTACGCCGCCGAGCACCCGCCGTGAGCACGGTTCCCGCGGGAACGGGAGACGGAGGTCACCCGCGCGGAGCACGCCCGGAGGAGCAGAGTAGGGGCATGGCGAAGAACAGCAGCACGGGTGCAGGCGCCGGCGGCGGCGCGGTCTACGGCCTCGGCCTCATCGGCGCGGCGGTCTGGTACTGGCAGCAGGCGGACGGCTTCGGCGGCCACATCGTGGGCCTGCTCAAGGCCCTGGTCTGGCCGGCGTTCGTGGTCTACGACCTCCTGGCCCACATCTCCTAGGGCTACCCGGGTAAGCAGAGTGCGCTCTACCGCACGGTGGTTACCCGGGTAACGCGGAGTCAGCTGCGGGACAGGACGCCGAGGGCGGCGGCGATGCCGAGCACGCTGCGCGGCGCGTACGCCGAGCGCCACAGCCCGCCGTGCGCGGCCTGCCGCGCCCAGGCGTCGTCCGGGTGCGCGAGCACGGCGTCTGGACGGGCGAGCGACTCGGTCGAGCGCAGGTCGTGCACGAGCAGAGCGGCCATGAGCGTGTTCGACGTCGACGGCTCGAAGATCTCGACGCCGAAGCGGTGCGCACCGGCGTACGCCGCCGCGAGCGCGCGGTTCTTCACCACCGATCTGGTGCGGGTGGCAGGCGCGATGTTGAGCGAGGTCCAGACGCCATCTCGTCGGGACTGCGTCGCGCGCCAGCGCTGCAGCCGCTTGGCCAGCGCGTAGTTGGGGCCCTGCTGCGGCACGAGGCAGTCGGCGATGCCGATCTCGCCGCGCTCGGTCTGCACGGTGTCGGGGTAGTTCGGCGCGAACCGGCCGACCGCGCGCAGCGGCAGCTGGGCGATGCCGCTGAGACCGCGCCCCTCCCACCGGCGGCGCGACTCCTCGACCGCGGTGAGCGGCACGGCGTACACGTCGGTCGGCGTGGCCAGGAACGCGAGACCGACGTCGGCGCGCGCCGCGGTCAGCGACGCCCCCAGCGCGTCCGCGGCGAGGGCGACGCGGACGTGCATCGCGCCGTCGGCGTACGTGTAGGTGCCCAGGGTGAACGGACCCTCGAGCGTGCTGAGCCAGGTGCGCGCCTCGGGGAGCCGCCGCACGAGGTCGATGCCGGCCACCGCCGCGAGCTCGTCGTCGTCGGAGGGTGTTGCACCGAGCGGCACCGGGATGGTGAGCGTTCCGGCCGACGAGCGCGCGGTCGCGATCACACGCGCCCAGACGTCGGGACGTGGGAGATCAACGGCGACGACGTGCGCCCCCCAGCGGAGCAGGGAGCGCAGCGGCCCCATCTCCGCGCCAGCACCCAGCACCACGACCGTGACGCCGCTGAGGTCGAGCCAGTCGGGGTGGTCGAGGACGGTGTGCACCGAGGTGGCGAGCCCGCGCTCGACGATGCCCTCGTGCACCCACGAGTCGAGCTGGCGCCGTACGTCGACCGCGAAGAGCCGCTTGCCGTGGAACGGCATCGTGAGCCCGGGATCGAGGCCGGCGTCGCCGGTGATCGTCACCGACGAGTACGCCGGCTCCGTCCAGCGGGCGCAGGCGTCCAGCAGAGGCACCTGCTCGCCGTCGCGCCGGAACACCGAGCGGGCATGCAGCGCGGCGAGGCCGGTGCGGGCCACGGCGTCGGCGGCGTCGGCCGTCCTCGTGCCGGCGACGACGAGGTCGCGGTACGGCGCGAGATAGCCCGAACGCCACTCGCGCACCGCCGCACTGCGCGCCGCGGCGTCGGGGTCGATCGCTCCGAGGGCCTCGCCGACCACGGCTTTGGCCACGGCGGACGTGCTGACGCGCCCGTCCGGGCCTGCTGCGAGGTCGACGCCGTCGTCGTGGTCGGTCACGGTCCGATCCAACCAGCCGCGCGGGTGCGATGCAGCGAGGTCAGCGGGACGTCTCGGCGAGCAGCACGCCGGCCAGCACCACGGCGCCACCCAGGATCTGCACCGGCGTCAGCACCTCGCCGAGCAGGACGAAGGCGATGACCGAGGCGATGAGCGGCTCGGTCATGCCCACGACCGAGGCCTGGGTGGCGCGCAGGTGGCGCAGCGCCTGCAGCACGAGGGCGAAGGGCACCACGGTGCCGGGCACGACCATCCACGCGATCAGCGCCCAGCCGGGCACGGCAGGGCCGTCGGCGCCGAACGGCTCGGCGGTCAGCGCGAGCGTCTCCCAGGGGAACGACCACCACGGCTGGACCACGGCCCAGAACGCCGTGGCGAAGAAGAAGCCCCACATCGTGAGCGAGACGGGGTCGCGGTCGACGACGAGCTTCTCGCCGAGGACGTAGTACAGCGCCAGCGCGACGGCGGCGCCCAACGACGCCACCACACCGACCACGTCCAGCGAGAAGCCGGCCCAGACCTGCGCGACCATCGCGAGACCGACGAGCGCGAGCAGCAGGGCGAGGAAGACGCGATCGCGCACAGGCTCGCGCATCACGAACCGGAACCAGAGCGCCACCATGATCGGCGCGGTGAACTCGATGAGCAGCGCGACGCCGACGGCGAGCTTCTGGATCCCGAGGAAGTACAGCGACTGCGTTGCGGCGATGCCGAGGATGCCGTAGACCGCGAGCCTGCCGATCTCGGCCCGGCGCAGCCGCAGGCCGCTGCGCCGTACGAGCGCGACGACGAGCAGCAGGATCAGGAACGCCAGCGTGACGCGGAGCTGGGAGAGCCGCTGCCACGGCACTCCGCCGAGGAGCAGGAACTTGCTGACCGACCCGTTGAGCGCGAAGAGCGTCGCGGCGATGAGGTAGGTGCCGTAGCCGAGGGCCGGCCGGCGGTCGATCTGTGCGACCGGCGGAGTCTCGAACACGGTCACGGCGTGGGGGCCCCCGGCACGGCCCCGGCCTGCAGGTAGACCTCGACGGTCTGCTGGGCGATCACGTGCCAGCCGAACTCGGCGATGACGCGGGCCCTGCCCTTCACGCCCATGACGCGGGCGCGCTCGCGGTCGGCGACGAGCGAGTTGACGGCCTCGGCGAACCGGAGGCGGAAGCCCTCCTCGTCGTCGGCGTCGTAGTGCACGAGGAGCCCGGTCTCGCCGTCGACGACGACCTCGGGGATGCCGCCGACGTCGGACGCGACCACGGCGGTCTCGCACGCCATGGCCTCGAGGTTGACGATGCCGAGCGGCTCGTAGACCGAGGGGCAGAGGAACGCGACCGCATGGGTGAGCAGCTGCTGCACGACCGGGCGGGCCGCGTGCTCCTGGATCCAGACGACGTCGCGCATCTCGCGCAGGGTCGCGATCGCCTCGGCTGTCTCGTGCCCGATCTCGGGGGTGTCCGGCGCGGAGGCGCAGAAGACGAGCTGCACCTCGGGGTCGAAGTGGGCCGCGGCGGCCAGCAGGTGCTTGATGCCCTTCTGCCGCGTGATCCGGCCGACGAACACGACGAACGGCCGGCTCATGTCGACGCCGAACGGCTCGATCAGGTCGCTCGTCTCCCGCGGCTGCCACGCGACGGTGTCGATGCCGTTGCGCACGACGTGCACGCGCTCGGGCTCGACGAAGGGGTACGCGTCGAGCACGTCGAGGCGCATCCCCTCGGACACCGCGATGATCGCGGCCGCCTCGCGGTACGACGACGCCTCGACCCAGGACGACATGCGGTAGCCGCCGCCGAGCTGCTCCTCCTTCCACGGCCTGCGGGGCTCGAGGGAGTGGGCGGTGACGACGTGCGGCACCTTCCACAGCTCGGCGGCGAGGTGGCCGGCGAAGTTGGTGTACCAGGTGTGCGAGTGGACGACGTCGACCTGGTCGAGCACCCGCACCATGTCGAGGTCGACGGCGAGGGTCTGCAGGGCCGGGTTGGCCTTCTCGAAGCCGGCCGGCACCTGGTGGCCGATGGCGCCGGTCCGCGAGTTCCCGAAGGCGTGCACCCGGACGTCGGCGAGGGGCCTGAGCTCGCGCACGAGCTCCTCGACGTGGACTCCGGCACCGCCGTAGACGTCCGGCGGCCATTCCCTGGTGAGGATCCCTACGCGCAGCACGGGCGTCAGCCTAGGGGTCCGGCCTCGGGTGCGCGCCGAGAGCGCTCGGAGAGACCGCGAGCCACGGATCGCATCGCCTTACAGGCCACCGTCCACCGGTCTACTGTGAGCGCGTGGCCAACCGTGATGTCCTGGGAATCGTGCTCGCCGGCGGCGAGGGCAAGCGCCTCATGCCCCTCACGGCGGACCGGGCCAAACCCGCGGTGCCCTTCGGCGGCGCCTACCGGCTCGTGGACTTCGTCCTGTCGAACCTCGTCAACGCCGGATACCTGCGCATCTGCGTGCTGACCCAGTACAAGAGCCACTCGCTCGACCGGCACATCACGACCACCTGGCGCATGTCGACGCTGCTCGGCAACTACATCACCCCGGTGCCGGCGCAGCAGCGCCTCGGCCCGCGCTGGTTCACCGGCTCGGCCGACGCGATCTTCCAGAGCCTCAACCTCGTCTACGACGAGAGCCCGAAGTACGTCGTCGTCTTCGGCGCCGACCACGTGTACCGCATGGATCCGCAGCAGATGCTCGACCAGCACATCGCCTCGGGTGCCGGCGTGACGGTCGCGGGCATCCGGGTGCCCAAGGAGCAGGCGTACCAGTTCGGCGTCATCGAGACCGCCGCCGACGGCCGCGGCATCAACCGCTTCGTCGAGAAGCCGCTCGACCCGATCACGATCCCCGGCGACCCCGACCACGTCTACGCGTCGATGGGCAACTACATCTTCACGACCGACGTCCTGGTCGAGGCCCTGCGCATCGATGCCGGCGACGAGGGCTCCGTGCACGACATGGGCGGCAACATCATCCCGATGCTCGTGTCGCAGGGGATGGCCAACGTCTACGACTTCGACGAGAACGAGGTCCCTGGCTCGACCGACCGCGACCGCGGCTACTGGCGCGACGTCGGGACGCTCGACGCATACCACGACGCGCACATGGACCTCGTGTCCGTGCACCCGATCTTCAACCTCTACAACCGGCAGTGGCCGATCCTGTCGCACCTCCCGCCGCTGCCCCCCGCCAAGTTCGTCGAGGGCGGCAACTCGCATGAGTCGATGGTCGGCGCAGGATCGATCGTCGCGGGCGCGCACGTGCGCAACTCGGTGCTGTCGTACGACGTCAACATCCGTGAGGGTGCGTATGTCGAGGGCGCGGTCGTCATGAACGGCGTGAAGATCGGCCGCGGCGCCGTCATCCGTCGCGCCATCCTCGACAAGAACGTGATCGTGCCGGACGGCGCGCAGATCGGCGTCAACCTCGAGACCGACCGCGAGCGCTACACCGTGAGCGACAGCGGGATCGTGGTCGTGGGCAAGGGCCAGAAGGTCGAAGTCAGCTGATGCCGGGCGACGGTCGCACCGCGGTCGTCACCGGCGCGGCGGGGGGCCTCGGCCGGGTGCTCGTCGAGCGCCTCGCCCGCGAGGGCTACGACGTCGTCGGCGTCGACCTGCACGGCACCGACAGGCTCCTCGACGTCACCGACCCCGCGGCCTGCCGGGCCCTCGCGGACGAGCTCCGCCCCCGCGTGTGGGTCAACAACGCCGGCGTCCTCGGAGCCGGCGACGCGGCCACCCAGCCCGACGAGGTCGTCGACCGCGTCGTCCGCGTGAACCTTCTGGGCGTCGTGCACGGCACCCGCGCAGCCGTCGCCTCGATGCGCGCTGCCGGCGGCGGGCACGTCGTGCAGATCGCGTCGCTCGCCTCCTGGGTGCCGGTGCCGGGGGAGGCGCTCTACGCCGCGACCAAGGCGGGGGTGCTGTCGTACACCCTCGGGCTCCAGGCCGAGCTCCGCGCCCAGGGGGTGAAGGACATCGACCTGACCGCCGTCTGCCCCGACGGGATGCTCACCCCGATGCTCATCGACGTGCTCGACGACGACTCGCTCGCGCTGTCGTTCTCCGCGCCGCGGCTGGTGACGCCTGCCCAGGTGGCCGAGCGGCTGGTCGATGTGCTCGAGCGGCCGAGGCTCGTCACGAGCGTGCCGCACTGGCGCGGTGCCCAGGTGCGCCTCATGGCGGGTATGCCCGACGTCGTGCTCAGGGCGGCACCGATCTTCTGGGAGCAGGGGCTGCGCAACCTCCGCAAGGCCCGAGCCCAGGCGGTGCTGACGCGTCGCTAGGAGCGGCTGTCGACGGCCGGCTCTGCGGCCGGCTCCACGACCGTGGCCCGACCGGCGTACAGAAGGGCGTGGTCGCGGGCCTCGCTACGCACGATGCGGCGGTCGCGGCGGGCAGCCGTCCGCCACCCGCACGTGCAGACCGCATGGGAGAACCGGCCGTCCTCGATGTGCACCTCGTGCTCGGGGAGGCGGCCGTCCTGGGGAAGCGGAGCGGTCACATTCCGACGGTAGCCCAGGCACCCGGGCGGCGCGCAAGGAACCCCTCGAAAGGGTTGCCCGGGGGCCCACGACCCGCCGGGACCGAGCGCCCAGCGGCCGCCCTCAGGGTGCCTGGCCGTCCACGGCCCGTCCCATGACCGCCGTGGCGCGGTGGTCGTCCGGCACGGGCCGGTGTCTCTGACGGTCGGGCAGGCTCAGTCCTCGAAGTCGACGACGGTCTTTGCGCTCATCCGGTCCCTGATCCAGGCGCCGAACTCCTGGTGGACGGGGTGGTCCTGGTACGCGCGCAGGCCGTCGACGTCGTCGTGGGTGGAGATGAGCACGACATGCGCCGCGCCGGGATCGCCGAGCATGTCGATCCCGGCGGCGATCGACCGGATGGCCCCGATCTGCGGGCCGAGCGCCTCGATGCGGCTCTTGGTCTCGGCGGCGTCGGCCGGATCGGTCAGCGTGAACGAGACGACATGGGTCAGCACCGGGGCTCCTGAAGGTCGAAGGGGCCCCGCCAGCGTAGGCGGAGCCCCTTCGGAGGTGCTGATCGGCTCAGCCGAAGCGGCCGGAGATGTAGTCCTCGGTGGCCTGCTGGGTCGGCGTCGAGAACATCGTCTCGGTGGGGGCCATCTCGACGAGGCGCCCGGGCTTGCCGACGGCGGACAGGTTGAAGAAGCCGGTCGTGTCCGAGACGCGGGCCGCCTGCTGCATGTTGTGCGTCACGATGACGATGGTGAAGCGCTCCTTGAGCTCCTCGATCAGGTCCTCGATCGCGAGCGTCGAGATGGGGTCGAGCGCGGAGCACGGCTCGTCCATCAGGAGCACCTGGGGCTCGACCGCGATCGCGCGAGCGATGCACAGGCGCTGCTGCTGGCCGCCCGACAGGCCCGAGCCCGGGCGGGAGAGGCGGTCCTTGACCTCCTCCCAGAGGTTCGCACCGCGCAGCGACTTCTCCACGATGTCGTCCATCTCGCCCTTGCGGCGCTTCCCGCCCTCGAGGCGCAGACCCGCGATGACGTTCTCGTAGATCGACATCGTCGGGAACGGGTTCGGCCGCTGGAAGACCATGCCGATGGTGCGGCGCACGTTCACTGGGTCGACATCCGAGGCGTAGATGTCCTGGCCGTCGAGCAGCACCTTGCCCTCGACGTACGCACCGGGGATGACCTCGTGCATACGGTTGAGGGAGCGCAGCACGGTGGACTTGCCGCAGCCGGAGGGCCCGATGAAGGCCGTGACGGAGCGCGGCTCGACGGACAGGGAGACGTTCTCGACCGCCTTGAACGCGCCGTAGTAGATGTCGAGGTCGGCGACGTCGATCCGCTTGGCCATGGTGGTGATGCTCTCTTCGTGGTGTCGGTGGTCAGCGCTTGACGCCGGTGAACCGGGCGATGATCTTGGCGGTCAGGTACAGCACCATCACGATCGTGATGAGGACGAGGGCCGCGGCCCAGGCGCGGTCCTGCGAGGCGTCCGTGCCGCTGTTGAACTGGTCCCAGATGAACGTCGGCAGGGCGGCCTGCGGGCCTGCGAACGGGTTCCAGTTGATCGACGTGGTCATGAAGGTCGTCAGCAGCAGAGGAGCGGTCTCGCCCGCGATACGCGCCACCGCCAGCATGGCGCCGGTGACGATGCCGCTGAGCGCGGTCGGCAGCACGATCTTGAGGATCGTGCGCCACTTGGGGATGCCGAGCGCGTACGACGCCTCGCGCAGGTCGCGCGGGACGATCCGCAGCATCTCCTCGGTCGATCGCACGACCACCGGGATCATGAGGATCGTGAGGGCGAGCGACGCGGCGAAACCGGAGCGCTCCATGCCGAGGGTGAGCACGAACGCCGTGTAGATGAACAGGCCGACGACGACCGACGGCACACCGGTCATGACGTCGACGAAGAAGCTGACGGCCCGGGCCAGCCTCCGCGAGCGGGCCTGTGCTGCGTACTCGACGAGGTAGATCGCGGTCATGATCCCCAGCGGGATACCGATCAGCGCGGCGATCCCCACCTGCTCCAGGGTGCCGATGATCGCGTGGTAGACGCCGCCGCCCTCCTCGCGCGGCGAGACCCCGCGCATGGAGGTCAGCAGGAAGTCCAGGTCGAGCGCCTTCAGGCCGCGCACGACCACGGTCACCAGGATGGCGACCAGGGGCGCGAGGGCGACGAGGAAGGTCGTGTAGACCAGCGTGGTGGCCAGGCGGTCGACCGCGTGACGACGGCCCTCGACGGCGAAGCTCCAGCCCGTCTGGATGGCCGCGAACAGCAGCGCGGCCACGACGAGTGTGCCCGCGACACCGTCGACGGACGTGACGACGTTGAGCACGTAGGCGAGGGCCAGCGAGGCGACACCTGTGGCGGCCGCGGCCCAGCGGGGCAGCTTGCCGCCGGCCAGGGCGTCGTGGAGCAGGCGGTCGCTCTCGACGCGCTCGTCCTGCGCCGGGCTCACGGGGGGCTGGTTGCTCATGAGTTGGCCCCCGAGAACTCGGACCGGCGGGCGATGACGATGCGGGCGATCATGTTCACCGCGAGCGTGATCACGAAGAGCACGAGCCCGCTCGCGATGAGCGCGGACAGGCCGGTGGGGCGGGCCTCGTTCCAGCGCAGCGCGATGTTGGCGGCGAAGGTGTTGCCGCCAGGCTCGGTGATCTGCCAGTTGATCGAGTACGTGGCGGACAGCACGAGTGCCACCGCGATCGTCTCGCCCAGCGCCCGGCCCAGCCCCAGCATCGAGGCCGAGATCATGCCGGGGCGGGCGAACGGGAAGACGGCCATCCGCACCATCTCCCAGCGGGTCGCGCCGAGGGCGAGCGCTGCCTCGACGTGCTCGCGCGGCACCTGCAGGAACACCTCGCGGCTGATCGCAGAGACGGTCGGCAGCACCATGATGGCCAGCACCGTGCCCGCGATCATGATCGACCGGGTGTAGATGCCGAGGTCGTTCTGGAAGAGGGGGATCCACGCGAAGTAGGTGGTGAGCCACTGCAGGAAGCCCTGCATCTGCGGCATGAGGAAGCTGAGGCCCCACATGCCGAAGATGATGGATGGGACGGCCGCGAGCAGGTCGGTGACGAACCCCAGCGCCGAGCCGAGGCGCTTGTTGGCGTAGTAGGCGATGAAGAGCGCGATGCCGATGCCGACGGGGACCGCGAGGAGCATCGCGATGATCGCGGTCATGACGGTGCCGAAGGCCAGCGCTGCGATGCCGAAGTAGGCCGGGTCGGAATCCGGCTTCCAGTCCTGCGTGGTGAAGAAGTTGGCCGTGTTGGCCTGGAGGCCGGGGATCGCCTTCCAGATCAGGAAGACGGCGATCGCCGCCATGATCACGAGGATCAGGACGCCGGCTCCCCGCGACAGGCCGAGGAAGACCTGGTCGCCGCGGCGGACCGCGGCGCCCTTGATCTCCGGCGCTGCCTCGGGGGCGCCCGGGGGCTTGACCGTGGTGCTCATCGGTTGCAACCGCCGTGTGGTGATAGGTGGGTGGGACGGTCCTGGGGCGGCAGGTCAGACCTGCCGCCCCAGGATCCTCGCAGGATCAGCCGAGCGTCGTCACCCGATGGCGGCGACTGCTGCCTGCACCTTGGTCAGGAGGTCGCCGCTGATCGGCACGTAGCCGATCTCCGTGAGCACGGCCTGGCCGTCGTTCGAGGCGGTGTAGGTCAGGAACGACTTCGTCACCTCGAGGTCGGCGCCGGACAGGCCCTTCTCGCAGGTGATCTCGTAGGTCACGAGCACGATCGGGTAGCCCGTGGTGCCCTTGCGGTCGATGTTGAGGGGCAGGTTGTTGCCGGTGCCCTCGATCGTGGCGGTGGCGATGGTGGTCGCCGCGTTGTCCGAGGTGGGCTCGATCGGGCCGTTGCCGTTGTCGATCCAGGCGGCCGACAGGCCGGCGTCCTGGGCGAACGAGAGCTCGACGTAGCCGATCGAGTTGGCGGTGCTCTTCACAGCGCTGGCGACGCCGTCAGAGCCCTTGGCGCCCTGGCCGCCGTCGGCCTCCCACGCCTTGCCGCCCTCGAAGTCCCAGGCGTCCTTGGCGATGAGGTACTTGATGAAGTTGTCGGTGGTGCCGGACTCGTCGCTGCGGTGGAACTGCGCGATGGTGGCGTCCGGAAGCGTCGCGCCCGAGTTGAGGGCGGCGATCTTCGGGTCGTTCCACTTGGTGATCGAGTTGTTGAAGATGCCGGCCAGCGTGGGCGCGTCGAGCACGAGCTTGTCGAGGCCCTCGACGTTGTAGACCACGGTGATGGCGCCGCCCACCATCGGGATGTTCAGGGCGGGGCCGGTGGCGCAGCGGGCGTCAGCCTGGGGCTGCTCGTCCTCCTTGAGCGCCGAGTCGGAGCCGGCGAACGCGGTCTGCTTGTTCAGGAAGTCGGTGACGCCGGCGCCGGAGCCGGTCGCCTGGTAGTCGATGGTGGCGTCGGGGCACGCGGCGATGTAGGCGTTGACCCACTCGGCGATCGCGTTCTTCTGGGCGCTGGAGCCGGAGGCCTTGATCGAGCCGGTGGCGCACTCGATGCTGCCCGCGGGAGCGCTCGACGTCGTCGAACCGCCGCCGTCCGAACCGCAGGCGGTGAGCGCGAGGGCGCTGGTGAGGATGACGGCCGCAAGGCCGCTGGTGCGGGTGAGGGACACTCTGTCCTCCGTTTGTCCGGGACACTTCTGACATCTCGACGCTAGGGAGGGCGGTTGACGGGCTCGGGGGTCGCAGGTGAACGGAAGGTGAACGCCCGTCGTACTCCCGGGGTCGGCGCGCCTATCGGCAGGGCTAGGTCTCGAAGCGGTCGATGGCCACGACCCGCCCGCCGGCGTCGCGGTGCACCACGATGCCGCTGCCGGGGGTCATGCGGGGGTTGAGCCTGCTCGGCAGCTTGCCGTTGTCGAGCCTCAGCCCGAGCGCGTCGGCGACCGCCCCCAGTACCACGCCCATGACGGGACGATGGGTGCACCAGACGGCGGGGACGTCGAGCGCCAGGAGGTCGGTGACCACGGACGCCGCCGCGGCCGGGTCCTCGCGGCAGCCCTCCTCGCTCAGCTCGGGCTGCAGCCGGACCTGGCCGCCGAGGTACTCGGCGTACGGCGCCACGGTGTCGCGGCACCGGCGCGACGACGACGAGACGACCAGCACCGGCGCGTAGGCCGCCAGCACGGCCGCGAGGCGCACTGCCTGCTCCACGCCGTACGGGTTGAGCGTGCGTTCGCTGTCGACCGCGGCGAGGGGGTCTCCCGATGCCTTCCAGACCGCCCGCTTGGTGGCCCGCGCGTGCCGCAGGAC
The DNA here is from genome assembly GCF_042660085.1 of Longivirga aurantiaca. NCBI lineage: Bacteria > Bacillati > Actinomycetota > Actinomycetes > Sporichthyales > Sporichthyaceae > Longivirga > Longivirga aurantiaca. The sequence goes on from NZ_JBHSTI010000002.1 coordinate 265,907, forward strand.
GATCGTCGGGAACGAGTCGGGCAGGGCCAGGGCGACGTCGACGAGCTCGCGGTCGTCGCGGTAGGTGAGGAGGTCGTGCGCCGCGTCGCGCCCGAGCCAGCGCAGCTCGTCGATCTCGGACGCAGGGTTGAGCGGGAACTCCTGCAGGACCGTCGCCCGCCAGTAGCGCACGCGCTTGGGGACGCCGGCCACCTCGTACTTCCGGCTGCCGAGCGAAGGGCCGAGGGCGCACCGGACGCCGGTCTCCTCGAACGTCTCGCGCACCGCCGCGACGTCGTGCCGCTCGCCGTCGTCGAGCTTGCCCTTGGGCAGGGACCAGTCCGATCGGTGCGGCCGGTGCACGACGGCGACCTCGGGGGCGTCGCCGCCGTGCCGCACCAGCACGACGCCGGCTGCCTCGACGCGGTTGGGCTTCGCCTTCGCCACGCGGTCAGCCCCCCAGCGACCGTCGGAGGTCGCGGTGGCGGCGCCGGCTCGCGGCCCAGCCGTCCCGTGCCTCGGTCTGCGCCACCAGCTCGCGGTCGTGCGTCGAGGCGACGAACATGCCGCAGGTGAAGGCCTCCCCGGCCGACAGCGGCGCCGCGGGGTCGGCGATGCGCGCGAGGACCAGCTCGCGCTGGACCACGGCGTCCTGCGCGGCTCCGAGCGGCTCGGTCACGTCGATCCAGAGCCTCGCGAGCTCCTGGGCGGGACGTCCGAGGGGTCCGATGCCGACCTCGGCCGCGTAGCGCGCCCGCTTTGCGGCGATGCGGGCGAGGTGCCAGGAGTCGGCGGGAGTCCGCTCGTCGAGGCTCTCGAACCGCGCGGCCGCCCGACGGTCGGCCTCGAGCACCCGCGGTGCGAGGACCTTGTGCGCGGGCTTGCGCGCCTTCGCGGTGAACAGGGGCTCGCGGGCGGTGCGCACGAGGTCGCGCCGCAGGGCCGAGGCACGGGCGGAGCGGACGTCGACGAGCGCGGCCGCGTGGCTGCCGGCACGGCGGGCCTGCAGCCACGGGACCACGGCGCCGGCCAGGGCCTCGAAGTCGGTGGCGGCGTCGTACTCCACGGGCCGAGTGGTGCCGGAGTCCGCGGCCAGCGACGTGAGGAGGCCGCCGAACACCTCGAGGTCGCGGGACGGCGACAGCAGGCCGGCGTACCAGCCGAGCTCTGCGCGCAGGCGCGTGGACGTGCCGCCCTGGAGCAGGTCGCCGTACACCTTGAGGCCGGAGCGCAGCCGACGGGCCGAGACCCGCGCCTGGTGCACGGCCTCCTCGAGGTCGTCGTCGAGGCCTGCATCGGCGCGCAGCAGCGCACCGACGTGCTGGCGCAGGTGCGCCAGAACCGCCACACCGGCCGTGGAATGCGGGCCGACGGGCACGGGCGGCGGCAGGACGAGATCAGGGTCCGGCCGCACCCCTGCCCCCTGCCCCGTCGCCTCGTCGGTCACGAGACGGCGCTCGACCGCCGGCTCTGGCGCGCGATCAGCGCGCTCTGGACGTCGACCAGCGGGGCGCCGTCGAGCCCGGTCGAGACCCTGGTCCACGTCCCGTCCGGGCCGAGGTGCCAGGTGCTCGTGCCCTCGTCGAACGCGAGGTCGAGCAGCGTCCCGAGGCCGGCCACGTGCTTCGGGCTGCCGAGGCGGACGAGCACCTCGATCCGGCGGTCGAGGTTGCGGTGCATGAGGTCGGCGGAGCCGATCCACACCTCCGGCTCGCCGCCGTTCTCGAAGCGGTAGATCCGCGAGTGCTCGAGGAACCGACCGAGGACGCTGCGGACGCGGATGTTGTCGGACATGCCGGGGACGCCCGGGCGCAGCGCGCAGATACCGCGCACCCACACGTCGACGGACACCCCGGCCTGGGACGCGCGGTAGAGCGCATCGATCGTGGCCTCGTCGACGATCGAGTTGCACTTGAACGTGATATGCGCCGGGCGCCCTTCGCGGTGGTGCTCGACCTCGCGCTCGATCCGCTCGACCAGGCCCGACCGCACCGAGTGCGGCGCTACGAGGAGCCGGCGGTACTCCGTCTCCATCGAGTAGCCCGAGAGCACGTTGAACAGGCGCGCGACGTCCTCGCCCACCTCGGGGTCGGTGGTGAGCAGACCGACGTCCTCGTAGAGCCGGGCCGTCTTCGGGTGGTAGTTGCCCGTGCCGATGTGGAGGTAGCGCCGGAGCTTGTCGCCGTCGTCGCGCACGACCATGGAGAGCTTGCAGTGCGTCTTGAGCCCGACCAGGCCGTAGACGACGTGGCAGCCCGCCTGCTCGAGCTTGCGGGCCCAGTCGATGTTGGCCTGCTCGTCGAAGCGCGCCTTGATCTCGACGATCGCGAGGACCTGCTTGCCCTCCTCGGCCGCCGCCACCAGGGCGTCGACGATCGGCGAGTCGCCGCTCGTCCGGTAGAGCGTCTGCTTGATCGCGAGGACCTTCGGGTCGGTCGCGGCCTGCTCGAGGAAGCGCTGCACGCTCGTCGAGAACGCGTCGTACGGGTGGTGCAGCAGGACGTCGTGGTCGCGCATCGACTCGAGGACGTCGGGCGCCGACGCAGTGTCGACGTCGGTGAGCTCACGGCTCGTCCGCGGGAGGAACGCCGGCAGCTTGAGATCGTCGCGCGGCAGCCGGTCGACGGCCCAGAGTGCCGTGAGGTCGAGGAGCCCGGGGATCCGGACGACCTCCTCGCTGCCGATGCCGAGCTCGCGGATCAGGAGGTCGAGGACGTGCGGATCGATCGACTGCGTGACCTCGAGCCGGACGGGCGGGCCGAAGCGGCGTCGCATGAGCTCGCGCTCGAGCGCCTGCAGGAGGTTCTCGGCGTCGTCCTCCTCGACCTCGAGGTCCTCGTTGCGGGTGACGCGGAACGTGTGGTGCTGCAGCACCTCCATGCCCGGGAACAGCTCGCCGAGGTGCGCGGCGATGATGTCCTCGAGGGGGACGAAGCGCTGCGGCCCGACGACGACGAAGCGCTCGAGGATCGGCGGCACCTTCACGCGCGCGAACAGCTCGGTGCCGGTCGAGGGGTTGCGGACGACGACGGCGAGGTTGAGCGAGAGCCCGGAGATGTAGGGGAACGGGTGCGCCGGGTCGACCGCGAGCGGCGTGAGGACCGGGAACACCTTGTTCTTGAAGAACGACGTGAGCTGGTCGCGCTCGGCCTCGGAGGCCTCGTCCCACCGGAGCACCTCGATGCCCTCGGCCGCGAGCGCGGGCTCGATCTGTCCGTGGAAGAGCGCCGCCTGGCGCTGCATGAGGTCGGTGCTCTTGGCGTAGATGCCCTCGAGCACCTCGCGGGGCATCGAGCCGCTGGCCGCGCGGACGGCGATGCCGGTGGCGATGCGCCGCTTCAGACCGGCCACCCGGACCATGAAGAACTCGTCGAGGTTGCTCGCGAAGATGGCGAGGAACTTGGCGCGCTCGAGCAGCGGGAGCGTCGGGTCCTCGGCAAGCTCGAGCACGCGCTCGTTGAACGCCAGCCACGACAGCTCGCGGTCGAGGAAGCGGTCGTCGGGCAGCGGGGGCGCCGACGGCTCCTCAGGATGCGGGGACACCTCGGCGGTCAGGGGTGTCGTCATGGGTCAACCTTGCCAGACCCGGGTCGACGAGATCCGCAGAGAGCCGGATCGACCCAGGTCAGGCGGGCGACGGCCCGGTCGTGAACTCCACGTCGATGTCCCAGCGCGTGAAGCCGAGGCTCTCGTACAGCCGGATCGCGCCCGTGTTGCTGGCGTCGACGTAGAGCATCGCGTCGGGCAGGCCCTTGCTGCGCAGGTGGGCGAGCCCCGCGAGGGTGAGGGCCCGCCCGAGACCCCGCCCAGTCTGGTCGGGGGCGACCCCGACGACGTAGACCTCGCCCATCGGCTCGTGCCCGTGGCCGAGCGTGTGCTGGGGGTCGTCGCTGTGGCCGTGGCTGTGGCCGGGCTCGTGGTCGTGGCCGCCGCCGTGGTGGTGGTCGGCGCCGTGGATCTTCGTCCAGTGAAAGCCCACCATCCGCTCGCCCTGCGGCCCGTCCTCCACCGCGACCAGGAAGCCTGCGGCGTCGAACCACGGCTCCCGCATCCGGACGTGCAGGTCCTCGAGCGTCCACCCGCCCTGGTCGGGCAGGTCGACGAACGCCGCGGCGTTGAGCGCCAGCCACTCGTCGTCGTCCAGGCCGGGGAGGAACGAGCGCAGCCGGACGCCGTCGGGGAGGCTCGCCGCGGGGAGCGCTGCGAACAAGGAGCGGCGCATCTGCCACAGGACGCGGCTGCGGACGAACCCGAGCGAGGCCGCCAGCGGCGCGGCGCCCCCCTGCTCGCCGTGCGACCAGAGGCGCAGGCGCCCGTCCGGGCTCTCGTCCAGGAGGTGCTGCACGATGCCGTGCCCGACTCCCTGGCGGCGCGCGTCGGGGGTGACGGCGAGCTCCGCGCTCGACCCCGCGACCTTGTCGGTGACATCGAGGTGCGCGTAGCCGACGAGGCGGCCCTCGGACCGTGCCAGCACATGCCGGACGTCGACGTCGCCGCCGTACCGGAGGTGCAGCATCACGTGCTCGGACAGCGGACGCGTGCCGTCGGACTCGGTGACCTGCTCGACGAGCAAGCCGACCTCACGCACGTCGGTCTCGTCGAGATGCCGGAGCACCTCCCACTGCACATCCACGCGCCGACCCTACGGGTCGTCCTCGCCCACGGCCCCCGCAGCAGCCCCGGGCGGGTCAGCCGACGGGCGCGGGCGACGGCTCGGGGACGACGCTGACCTCGTCGCGCGGCGGCGCGATCACGAAGCGGTAGCCGACGTTGCGCACGGTGCCGATGACCGACTCGTGCTCCGGGCCGAGCTTGGCGCGCAGGCGGCGGACGTGGACGTCCACGGTCCGCGTGCCGCCGAAGTAGTCGTAGCCCCAGACCTCCTGCAGCAGCTGGGCGCGGGAGAACACGCGGCCCGGGTGCTGGGCGAGGAACTTGAGGAGCTCGAACTCCTTGTAGGTGAGGTCGAGGATCCGGCCGCGGACCCGTGCGGTGTACGTGGCCTCGTCGATGGCGACGTCGCCGCTGCGGATCTCGTCCGGCACGTCGTCGTCGACGGCGCGGGCCAGCCGTCCGATCGAGAGGCGCAGGCGGGCGTCCACCTCGGCGGGACCGGCGGTCTCGAGCACGACGTCGTCGACGCCCCACTCGGCAGTGACACCGACGAGGCCGCCCTCGGTCGTGATGAGCAGGACGGGCACGTCGACACCGGTCGTGCGCAGGAGGCGCGTGAAGCTGCGCACCTGGGGCAGGTCGCGGCGGCCGTCGACCAGGATCGCGTCGCACGCAGGAGCGTCGAGCAGGGCGGTCGCCTCGGCAGGCAGGACGCGCACATGGTGCGACAGGAGGCCGAGCGCGGGGAGCACCTCGGACGAGGGCAGCAGGGCGTTGGTCAGCAGCAGCAACGTGGGCACGCGGCCTCCTCCCATCGGCGCCGGGGTCCGGGTTCTCCGGTCCTCAAAGCGCGTGAGGACCCGTACGGCGTCGTCGCCGGGGTCCTCGTGGGAGAGACTAGCAAGGTGGATCTGCGTCCCTCGTCCCGGCACCCCGTGCACCCGCCCGAGCGGGTCGTCACCCTGCTGACGGCCGACGGCCAGCGCGTGTCCGCGGCGTACGACGCGCCCCTGCCCGGAGCGGTGGACGGGCTGACGATCGTGGTGGCCCACGGGTTCACCGGGAGCTGGCGGCGTCCGGACAACCGCGCGATCGCGCAGGCGCTCTCTGCCCACGCCGCCGTCGTCTCGTACGACGCGCGCGGGCACGGCCGGTCGTCCGGGGCGACGACGCTCGGCGACGACGAGGTGCTCGACCTGGACGCCGTGGCGGCGTGGGCGCGCTGGCTCGGCGCGACGTCGGTGGCGACGGTCGGCTTCTCGATGGGCGGCTCGGTGGTGCTCCGGCACGCGGCGCTCACGGGCCGCTCGACCCGCGAGGGCGCCGACGCCGTCGTGTCGGTGAGCGCTGCGGGCTTCTGGTTCTACAAGGGCACGGCTCCGATGCGGCTCCTGCACACGGCGGTGGCCTCGCCCGTCGGCCGCGGGATCCTGCGGCACGGGTTCGGCACCCGGGTGACCGCCACCGAGTGGCAGGAGCCGTACCCGCTGTCGCCGTCGGAGTCGGCCTCGCTGCTGGCTCCGCTGCCGCTGCTCGTCGTCCACGGCGACCGCGACACCTACTTCCCGCTCGAGCACTCGCGCTCGATCGTGCGGGCCGCCAGGGCCGGAGCGGCGGAGCGCGGCGTGGCCGACCGCGCCGAGGAGTGGGTGGAGCGAGGGTTCGCGCACGCGGAGTCGGCAGCGACCCCGGACCTCGTCGACCGGATCGGCCGGTGGTGCACAGGCGCCGTGGGGCACGATGCACGCGGAGCGGCCGACGGCGCCGTCGCGAGAAGGAGCACCCCGTGAGCGTGACGGTCCGCTACTGGGCGGCCGCCAAGGCGGCGGCCGGGGTCGCCGACGAGCAGCTCGACAGCGGAGGCACCCTGGCCTCCCTCCTCGACGGCGTCCGTGCGGCTCACGGCACCGAGCTCGCCACCGTCCTGGCACGCTGCTCGTACCTCGTCGACGAGGTGAGCCCGGGCAGGACGCCGCACGCCGAGGTGGTCGTGGCCGACGGCTCGGTCGTGGACGTGCTCCCGCCCTTCGCCGGCGGCAGTGGCGCGACGGAACAGACGGAGACCCCCGCGGCGTTGGTAGCCCCGTGACCGGTGTCTACGTGGTGCTCGGCGTGCTGGTGCTCGCCACGGCGTTCGGGCTCTACCGACGCCGTACCGACGGCACGATGCGCGAGGTCGAGATCCCTGCCGACACGCAGGACTCGAAGAAGGTGCCAGGAGCTCCGATCGGCTCGGGCCACGCGCACCAGGGCGACCGCATGGACACCGCCGACCTCGGGGTCGAGCTCGGCGACCGCGCCACGCTCGTGCAGTTCTCGAGCGCCTTCTGCGCCCCGTGCCGCACCACCCGCGTGATCCTCGACGAGGTCGCCGGCCAGGTCGAGGGGGTCACGCACGTGGAGATCGACGCCGAGGAGCACCTCGACCTCGTGCGCCGCATGGACGTGCGGCGCACCCCGACCGTGCTGGTGCTCGACGCCTCGGGGGCCGTCCGGGTGCGTGCCGCGGGCGCCCCGCGCAAGGCCGACGTCGTCGCGGCCCTGGGCACGTTCCTGTGAGCGGCGCTGGCACGCGGGTGTTGCGAACGATTCGCAACACCCCGACCGGTGGCGGAGCAGTCTCACGATCCGGCACCGGGTGTCCAACTCGTGGACCGGCACCTATCCTCGACCCCATGCAGACGGTGGTTCTCACCAAGCGACGCGCAGTGGACTTCTGCCGCGTCGGGTCCTGCATGTGTCGAGCCTCCTGAACCGGTAGCCCGGGTGCCCATGGCACCCCCGCGGATCCGGTCGAACGCAGCCCTTCCGTGCCGCTTCGTAGGAGACACCGTGACCACGCTCGACTCCCGCCCCACCGCGACCGCCCGCCCGCGTCAGATCGACGCGCGTGGTCCCCGGTTCGCTGCCGCGATCACCGTCGTGGTGCTCGCCGCCACGCTCGTGACCATCGACTCCACGCTCTCGGTGGTCCTGCTGGCGGTCCAGGCGGTCGCGTTCGCGCTCGGCTCGCTCGTGGGCCTGCACGCGCAGCCGTACGGCTGGATCTTCCGCTCGCTCGTCCGCCCGCGGCTCGCGCCGCCCACGAAGTTCGAGGACGTCGCACCGCCGCGCTTCGCGCAGACCGTCGGTCTCGTCTTCGCCGTCGTCGGTCTCGCCGGTCTCCTCACCGGCGCGACCGTCGTCGCGTACGTCGCGGTGTCGTTCGCTCTCGCGGCCGCGTTCCTCAACGCCGCGTTCGACTTCTGCCTCGGGTGCGAGATGTACCTGCTCGGCAAGCGCGTGCTCGGCTCGCGCGCCGCAGCCTGACCCACCCGGTCCTCGCGGCGCCGGCCGCCGTCGTGCAGCTTCGCCGCGACCGGCGACGGCACGAACGTCCCTCCGCCCTCACCTCGAAGGACTCCTCATGGCTCCTCAGGCCGTCATCCAGGGCACGGTGTCGCAGGCCGGCCGGCCGGTCGGCGGCGCGTACGTGCGCCTGTCCGTCCCCGGTGGCCGGCTCGCGGCCGAGGTGCCCACGAGCAAGACCGGGACGTTCCGCTTCTTCGCCGCCCCGGGCAGCTGGACCCTGACGACCCTGGCGCCGGGCTCGACCGTCGACCGCACGGTCGCCGTCGAGCAGGACCAGGTCTCCGAGGTCCACGTCGCGATCTGACGCGACCCACCGTCCACACTCCCGACCCTCACCGCACCACCGAAACCGACAGGAGATCCACCCATGTCCATCCGCCTCGGCGACGTCGCCCCCGACTTCAGCGCCGACACCACCGCCGGCCCCATCAGCTTCCACGACTGGAAGGCCGGCAGCTGGGCCGTGCTGTTCAGCCACCCGGCCGACTTCACCCCCGTCTGCACCACCGAGCTCGGCCGCACCGCCTCGCTCAAGGGCGAGTTCGACAAGCGCAACGTCAAGGCCATCGCGGTGTCGGTGGACGGCGTCGAGAGCCACAACGCATGGGCCGGCGACATCAAGGACGTCAGCGGCAGCGAGCTCAACTTCCCGATCATCGGCGACGAGAGCCGTGAGGTCTCGCTGGCCTACGACATGATCCACCCGGGCGAGGGCGACACCTCCACCGTGCGCTCGGTGTTCATCATCGACCCCAACAACAAGGTGCGCCTCACGCTCACCTACCCGAAGTCCGTCGGCCGCAACTTCGACGAGATCGTCCGCGTCATCGACGCCCTGCAGCTCACCGACAAGGCGACCGTCTCGACGCCGGTCGACTGGACGCCGGGCTCGCGCGTCATCGTCGCGCCGACCATCTCGACCGAGGACGCCAGGGAGAAGTTCGGCGAGGTCGAGGAGGTCAAGCCGTACCTGCGCTGGACCCCGCAGCCGAACGTCTGACCCGCCTCACCCCTCAGTCTCCCCGGCTCCCGCCGGTGAGGGTCGGAACGGCCGTGGACCTCTCGAGGTCCACGGCCGTTCTTACGTCCTCCGTGGTCAGGCGGCGGCGGGCCAGTCGGCGATGGGGTCGAGGGCGAGCGTGGCTGTGCGGATCATCTCGCTCAGGTCGCGCGGGGAGTGCCGCAGGTAGAGCGGGCCGCTGCCGTCGACGAGCATCTCGTGCACCAGCGCGACGCCGCGGGCGGACACCGGGACGGGCGCGACGAGCTGGTCGACCAGCTCCGCGAGGTCGCGCTCGACCTCGCGCACGGCGGGCAGGTCGGCAAGCGGGGGCTGGCGACGTCGCAGCGGGCTGGACGCCTCGTGCAGCACACGGCTGATCGCGCGGGCGAGCGCGAGGCGGGTAGAGGGCCGGGCGAGACGCTGGGCGCGCAGCGACAGCAGCGGGTGCGACTCGGGGCTGCGACCTGCGGCGAGCTGGCGGTCGAGCCGTGCGGCGAGGATCCGGGCGAGGACGCGCTCGCGCCGGGTGGCCTCGCGGGCCTCGACGCCCCACGGCCCGGTCTCGACCACGCAGGGCACCGATCGACGACCGTCACTCCGCCTCGCGATCATCGCGACCACTCCCCGGCCCGGCACTCTGGGCATCCATCCGGTGCGTACCCGATGGTTGTCGGCAGTCGGAGCCCCCGTCCTTCGCCTCGTCCAGTGTCACCCTTGCCACAGGCCCACGCCACCGATCGGCGCCTCAGTAGACGAGGGCCTGGGTGTCGTCGGAGAGGGCTTCGGCCAGGAAGGTCGCAGCGCCGGCGATGCGCGCGCCCGGCGCGAGGTCGCCCTCGGCGATGCCGCGGCGCACGGCGCACTGCGTGCACACCGTCACCTGCCCGCCGGCGAGCACGGCCTCCACGAGGTCGGCGAGGGGTGTGGAGTGCGCGAGCGCGAGATCCGGCACCCGACCGGTGACCCCGAGCCAGACGGCATCGCCGGTCAACCACAGCGAGGTCTCGACTCCGGAGGCCACGGCGGTCGCGGCGACGGTGAGGGCTTGGGACAACCGCTCCGGCGCCTCGGCGCCGCAGGTGACCTTGACGACCAGACGGCGTGCCACGACTGCCTCCTCGGGGTGGGTACCGGCCACGGTAACGCGGACGGTGGCGGTGCGGCTCCGAGGGTCGTGGGGGAGGCGCAGATACGATGCGCGCGTGGTGGAGACCGTCATGACCGTGCTGCTGGTGCTGGTCATCGTCGCCGTCGTCGGCGTCGCCGGCACCGTCGTCGTCCGCCTGTACCGCGGCTGACCCCGCCCGATCGAGAGGCCCGCGATGAGCACCCCCGACGAGTCCGCAGCGCCCGCACCGGACCTGCCCGACCTCGGCTACCCGATCGAGCTCGCGCACCTGTCATGGCTCATCGGCAGCTGGGTCGGGGTGGGCCTCGGGCAGTACCCGACGATCGAGGACTTCCGGTTCGGCCAGGAGGTCACCTTCGCGACCGACGGCCGCCCGTTCCTGTCGTACTGGAGCCGCAGCTGGGAGCTCGACGACGACGGCAACCGCATCAAGCCGCGGGCCACGGAATCGGGCTTCCTGCGGCCGCGGCCGGACAACGGCGTCGAGATGCTGCTCGCGCACCCGAGCGGATACGCCGAGGTCTGGGTCGGGAAGGTCGTCGTCGACGCCATCGAGAACGCCGTCATCACCGGCGCCCACGCCGAGCTGCACACCGACGTCGTCGCGCGCACCGAGTCGGCCAAGGAGGTCACCGGTGGCGGCCGGCTCTACGGCCTGCGCGAGGGCGACCTGCTCTGGACGTACGACATGGCAGCGGTCGGCCAGCCGCTCACCAACCACCTGTCGGCGCGCCTCAAGCGGGTGACCCCGTGACCCAGTCCGCCGAGTGGGAGCAGCGCCTGCGTCGGGGCGGGTACCGCATCACGCCCCAGCGCCAGCTGGTCCTCGAGGCCGTCGAGCGGCTGCGGCACGGGACGCCGGAGGAGATCCTCGCCGAGGTGCAGCGCACCGCCTCCGGCGTGAACCTCTCCACGATCTACCGCAACCTCGAGGTGCTCGAGGAGGTCGGACTGGTCACGCACGCGCACATCGGGCACGGAGCACCGACGTACCACGCGGTCGACGACCACGTGCACATCCACCTGGTCTGCGACACGTGCGCCGCCGTGCAGAGCATCGGCGCGGGCATTGCCGAGGACTTCCTCGACGAGCTGCGCCGCACGACCGGGTTCGTGACCGATATCAGCCACGTCGCCCTGCACGGCACCTGCGCCGACTGCAGCGCCAAGGGCGTCGGCACCCACTGACCCGAGCCGGGGGAAGGATCTCGCCCCCCGGGTCGTTGGAGACGCTGTGACCACCTACCGCAGTCCGCTGCTCGAGCTGCCCGGCGCGTGCCCCGCGCCCGAGGGGTCGCCGGACTCCGGCGTGCCGTGGCACTACGGCGACCCGCACGGCGAGCAGCGGCTGCTGGCATCGGGTGAGGGCTGGGTCGACCTGTCGCACCGCGGGGTCATCTCGGTCACGGGCCCTGACCGGCTGACGTGGCTGCACTCGCTGACGACCCAGCACGTCGAGTCGCTCGTGCCGGGGGAGTCCGCGCTCGACCTCGTCCTCGACCCGCACGGCCATGTGGAGCACGAGCTGCACCTGGTCGACGACGGCGAGACCACGTGGATCAGCGTGGAGCCCGCCTCGACCGCGCCCCTCGTGGCGTACCTCGACCGGATGCGGTTCATGCTGCGCGTCGAGGTCGCAGACAGAACCGACGAGTATGCCGTCGTCGCCGAGCCGGTCGGCGAGCCGCACGGCTCGCTCCCGACGTACGTGATCCCCCGCGAGTTCGGGGTGCTCGTCGCGGGCGACGCGGCGTCGGAGAAGTACGTGCCGCTGCGGCCCGACGTCCTCATCGGGCGGGAGGTGCTCGTGCCGCGGGCCGACCTGCTCGCGTACGTCGACGGACGCCGCGGCGCCGGCACCTGGGCCTGGGAGGCGCTGCGCGTCGCTGCGGGCGTGCCCCGATTCGGTCTCGACACCGACCACCGCACCATCCCGCAGGAGCTGGGCTGGGTGCCCTCGGCGGTGCACCTGCAGAAGGGGTGCTACCGCGGGCAGGAGACGGTCGCGCGGGTGCACAACCTCGGCCGTCCTCCGCGCAGGCTCGTGCAGCTGCACCTCGACGGCAGCGCCGCGCGCACACCGTCACCCGGTGACCCGGTGCTCGCCGACGGCCGCGAGGTAGGTCGGCTCACGTCGGTCGCGCTGCACCACGAGCTCGGCCCGGTGGCGCTCGCCGTGGTGAAGCGGTCGGTGCCGCTCGACGCCGAGCTCGTCGTCGGACCGATCGAGTCAGGCGCTGTGTCGGCGTCGCAGGAGACCGTCGTCACCGCCTGACCGACACGTCGGCCTATCCCGCTGATCCGTTGCAGGACAATGGATCCACGGGTTCCCGTCCGGCAGCGGACGACGTGGGAGCGTGATCACGACGGTCGGCGCCGAGCCTCGAGCAGCGCGGTCGGCGAGCGTGCCGATCAACCAGTGTCCGTCGTCACAGCCAGGAAACGCCCGCGGAACGTCGTCTTTGGCATGCTGTGGGTCCGAGCCGCGACGTCGTGGCCCGACTTGGGAGGAGCACCGATGACGAAGGTGACGAAGGCGGTCATCCCGGCAGCAGGTCTCGGCACGCGGTTCCTGCCCGCGACCAAGGCGACTCCCAAGGAGATGCTCCCCGTCGTCGACACCCCCGCCATCGAGCTGGTGGTGCAGGAGGCCGCCAACGCCGGCCTCACCGACGTGCTCATGGTGACCGGCCGCAGCAAGCGCGCGCTCGAGGACCATTTCGACCGCGCCGCCGAGCTCGAGACCACGCTCGAGGCCAAGGGCGACCTGGAGAAGCTGGCCCTGGTACGCCACAGCACCGACATGGCGACGGTCCACTACGTACGTCAGGGCGAGCCGCGCGGCCTCGGGCACGCCGTCCTCTGCGCCTCCCGGCACGTCGGCAAGGAGCCGTTCGCGGTCCTGCTCGGCGACGACCTCATCGACCCGCGCGACCCGCTGCTCACCCGCATGGTCGACCTGCGCGAGCAGCTCGGCGGCAGCGTCGTCGCGCTCATGGAGGTGCCGCGCTCGCAGATCCACCTGTACGGCTGTGCGGCCATCGAGGCGATCGGGGACGACCCCGACGTCGTGCGCATCACCGATCTCGTCGAGAAGCCGGCGACGGACGAGGCCCCCAGCCTCTACGCCGTCATCGGCCGGTACGTGCTCGACCCGCACGTGTTCGACATCCTCGAGCGCACCGAGCCCGGCCGCGGTGGAGAGATCCAGCTGACCGACGCGCTGCGCGTGCTCGCGGCCGACACCCCGTCGGCGATCGGCGGCGGAGTGACCGGCATCGTGTTCCGCGGCCGCCGCTACGACACGGGCGACCGGCAGTCGTACCTCCAGGCCGTCGTCCGCCTCGCCTGCGAGCGCGACGACCTCGGCCCCGAGTTCGCCGCCTGGCTCAAGGAGTTCGTCCCCACCCTCCCCTAGCCCGGGGTTTGCGATGAGGGGGTGGGCCCCCGCCGGGCGAGAATGGCCGAAGGCCCCGCCCGGTAGGGGCCTTCGTTGCTCAGAGCGCAACAAGGTCGGCCTCCATGCTCACCGGGTTGATTCTTCGCCAGGCATCGGGCCGTGGTTCCGACGGTCCCGCCGCAGCGCGTCCGGCTAGTCGGCGTCGACGTCGATCACGAGGGTGATCGGGCCGTCGTTCACCAGCGCTACCGCCATGTCGGCGCCGAACACGCCGGTGCCGACGCTCGCGCCGCGGGCACGGAGCTCGGCGACGACCGCCTCCACAAGTGGTTCGGCCACGGGGCGCGGGGCAGCCGCCGTCCAGGTGGGTCGGCGACCCTTGCGTGCGTCGCCGTACAGCGTGAACTGGCTGACGACGATGAGCGGGAGCCCCAGCTCGGCGGCGGACAGCTCGCGACGGCCGTCGGGCACCTCGCCGTTCGCGTGCCCGGGGTCGAAGATCCGCAGCTCGTGGATCTTGGCGGCGAGGCGGACGGCACGGGCGGGGGAGTCGTCGTGCGTGACTCCGACCAGGACGAGGAGCCCAGGCCCGTCGAAGGCGGAGACGACGTCGCCGTCGACGGTCACCGACGCACCGCGGGCACGCTGCACGATCGCTCTCACGCGCTGATCGTGCCAGGCGTGGCCTCTACCGCCCGAAGAAGCCCTTCTTCTTCTTGCCCTTGGTGTCGGTCGCCTGCACCGGGCGGTGAACCGTCTGACCCTGCTGGCCGTTCGACGCCCCCACCGGGGACATGCCCGCGACGCCGGGGCGCGAGGTCTCGGAGTCGTTGTCGCTGTTGAGGCTCGACAGCTCGCGCAGCAGCGCTGCCATGTCCGCCCCCTCGGATGCACCGGGCTGGGCGATCTCCGGCGACACGACGAAACCACCGCTGTAGTCGGGGGTCGGGCGCGCGGCCACGGACACCGGCTCGGGCATCGGGACGGCGACCGGCACGTCGACGTCGTGGCGGGCCGTGAGCTCGTCGTACGAGTCAGGGGTCACCGGCTCCTGGTGCGCGGTGCCGCCGTAGACGTCGGCGAAGCTCACCGACGCGGCCGGCGCGAGCTCGTCGGGGTGGAAGGCAGGCAGTGCGGTGACGACCGCCGGGTCGCCCCACGGGCTCGGCTCGAGGCTCGGGATCGAGTCGCTGGAACGCTGCGCCTCAGCCTGCTCCCGCTCGAACGCGGCCACGGCTACGGCACGCTCGGCCTCCTCGGCAGCCCAGCGGGCCATCTCGTCGCGAGCCTGCTCCTCGGCGAGGCGCTCGGCCTCGACGCGCTCCGCCTCCTCGGCCGCGATGCGCTCCTGCTCGATGCGCTCCTGCTCGATGCGCTCCTGCTCGAGGCGCTCGGCCTCGAGGCGTGCGGCCTCTGCCTCCTCGGCGGCGATGCGCTCTGCTTCGAGGCGTGCGGCTTCTGCCTCTTCGGCGGCGATGCGCTCTGCTTCGAGGCGCTCGGCCTCGAGGCGTGCGGCTTCTGCCTCCTCGGCGGCGATGCGCTCTGCTTCGAGACGCTCAGCCTCCAGGCGCTCCTGCTCGAGGCGCTCGGCCTCGAGGCGTGCGGCCTCTGCCTCTTCGGCGGCGATGCGCTCTGCTTCGAGACGCTCGGCCTCGAGGCGTGCGGCTTCTGCCTCCTCGGCGGCGATGCGCTCTGCTTCGAGACGCTCAGCCTCCAGGCGCTCCTGCTCGAGGCGCTCGGCCTCGAGGCGTGCGGCCTCTGCCTCTTCGGCGGCGATGCGCTCTGCTTCGAGACGCTCAGCCTCCAGGCGCTCCTGCTCGAGGCGCTCGGCCTCGAGGCGTGCGGCCTCGGCCTCTTCGGCGGCGATGCGCTCTGCTTCGAGACGCTCTGCTTCGAGACGCTCTGCTTCGAGGCGCTCGGCCTCCAGCGCGGCGAGCCGCTCGGCCTCCAGACGTGCGGCCTCCGCCTGCTCCGCGAGCATCCGCTCCTGCTCGCGCCGCTCCTCCTCGATGCGCTCCTGCTCGAGGCGCTCGAGCTCCAGCCGCTCGGCCTCGAGACGTGCAGCCTCGATGCGCTCACGCTCCAGCCGCTCTGCTTCGAGACGCTCGGCCTCCAGGCGTGCAGCCTCTTCCTCAGCGGCGATGCGCTCTGCCTCGATGCGCTCTGCCTCGATGCGCTCCTGCTCGAGACGCTCGGCCTCGAGGCGCTCCTGCTCGAGACGCTCTGCTTCGAGGCGCTCGGCCTCCAGCCGTGCAGCCTCTTCCTCAGCGGAGATGCGCTCTGCCTCGAGGCGCTCCTGCTCGAGACGCTCTGCTTCGAGGCGCTCGGCCTCCAGACGTGCGGCCTCTTCCTCGGCGGCGATGCGCTCTGCCTCGAGGCGCTCCTGCTCGAGGCGCTCCTGCTCGAGGCGCTCCTGCTCGAGGCGCTCTGCTTCGAGGCGCTCCTGCTCGAGGCGCTCGGCCTCCAGGCGCTCCTGCTCGAGGCGCTCTGCTTCGAGGCGCTCCTGCTCGAGGCGCTCGGCCTCCAGGCGTGCGGCCTCCTCCTCTGCGGCGATGCGCTCTGCCTCGAGACGCTCGGCCTCCCGCTGCTCCTGCTCCAGGCGGTCGGCCTCGGCGCGCTCGGCCTCGAGCCGCTCGACCTCGTCGCGCGCCTCGCGCTCGGCGTCCAGGGACACGACCTCGGCCAGCTGGGCCGCCGGCGCGGTGGAGAACGGCGACGTACGCGACGGCTGGTGGGTGGTGCGAGCACCGCGCAGCGGGGCCGCGGTGAACGGCGAGGTGGCGGCGGGCATGCCCATGTCGGTGAGGGCGGCCGTCACCTTGGCGACGGAGGCCGCGACGTCGTCGTCCGACGGGTTGTCCTCGTTCCACCAGGGGGTGCCCGGCTCCTCGGCCTCACCGCCGTCGATCTCGACCAGCCCGGCCTCGAGCAGGCCCACCACGACCATGCCGGCCTCGAAGATCGTGAAGCCGCAGTCGTCGGCGAGGTCGGCGATGGTCCGGTTGCCGTCCACCTTGCACAGCAGCGCCCAGTCGTAGGGGCCGAGCACCACGTCAGGGGCGGCGGGAGCAGCGGTGGACAGAACGGGGACGGCGTCGGCGCCACCGATGAACGGCACGACCGAGGCCCACTGCTCGTCGCGGCGACGGGCGGCACCGAGCAGCTCGGTCACCTCCATCGGCGGGGCGACGTCCTGGCGCGTGCGCTTGCCGTTGCGGAACTTCTTCTCGGCGACCTGCCAGTGCAGCAGGTCGGCGACCTGGTCGCGCACCTGCTCGCAGACGAACGACTCGACCACGGCCCGGTCCACGAACCCGAGGTGCACGAGGAGCTCGCCGAGACGCCAGCCCTGGAGCTCGGTGCGCTGCACCTCGAGCGCCTCGGCCAGAGCCTCGGGAGTCAGGACACCGGAGGACATGAGGCGGACGCCGAGCAGCGGTCGCCGGCCGGGGACCGACACCGCATAGACGTAGCCGTCGCGGAACCACACCGTCGACTGCTCGCCCTGGGGCTCGGTCACGACGAGGCAACCGGTGGCTTCCTGCGAGGCAAGCTCGAGCAGGAGGCTGTCCGCGCGGGCAGTGAAGCCGCCGTCAGGCACGCCTGACCTCCTCCGTCGATCGCCCGCACGCCCGGACCGGGCGCTGTAGTGCTCTTCGGCCGACTACCCCCTCGGATTGAGCGCTCGCGGCCGACTCGTCGCCGCGGGTGGCGCCTGACGTGCCACGATGGGCGTCGTGCCCGCTGAGACCCTCATCACCGTGGCCCCGACCGGGGCCGAAACCGACAAATCGGACGCTCCGGCCCTGCCCGTGACGCTCGACGAGCTCGTGGCCACCGCGAAGGCCTGCGAGGCGGCTGGCGCCGGCCTCATCCACGTCCACATCCGCGACGCCGATGCCCGGCCCACGCTCGACCTCGGGCGGCTGACCGACACGGTCCAGGCGCTCCGCGAGGGCACCGACCTCGTCGTCCAGCTGAGCACGGGCGGAGCGGTCACCGACCCCTTCGAGCACCGTCTGCGGGTCCTCGACGCCGACCCCGACTCGTGCTCGCTCACGTGCGGCACGGTCAACTTCGGGTCCGACGTCTTCATGAACCCCTGGGACTTCATGGTCGAGCTCTACCGCAAGACCCAGGCTCTCGAGGTGGTGCCCGAGTTCGAGCTCTTCGACCTCGGTCACGTGGCCGCGCTCAACCGGCTGCTGGACAAGGAGGGCCTCCCGTACGGCGGGAAGGTCCACTGCGACCTCGTGCTGGGCGTCCCGGGCGGGGCTCCGGGAACGACGGAGTCGGTCGTGACCATGGCCCGGATGCTCCCCGAGGGCGCGACCTGGTCCGCCACCGGTGTCGGCCGGTCGACCATGCCGGTGGCCCTCGCGGCCCTCTCGGCCGGCGGCCATCTGCGCGTCGGCATGGAGGACACGCTCACGTACGCCCCGGGCCGCCCGGTGCGTGACAACGCAGAACTTGTAGAAAGAGCCGCTGAGCTCTCAAGGTTGGCCCTGCGCGTGCCGATGACCGTGGAAGGGGCGCGTGCAATGCTCAACATCAAGGACCGAAGGACTGGGGTGGCCGCATGACCAAGCCGATGCCGGGTGGACGCCGTCGCGTCGACCGAGTGCTCGACCCCGCGTTCGTCCAGGGCGTCGAGGACCTGACCATGGCCGAGGTGCGCGAGCGTCGCGCCGACGCCGATCAGGAGGAGACCGACCTCTCGCACAACCGCTCCAAGCTGATCGCGCGCATCGACCTGCTGAAGGCGGAGCAGTCGCGTCGCGCGGGCACGATGGAGGGCTCGATCATCGACGCGCTCCCGCAGATCCTCGCCGGCCCGGGCCAGCGTCGGACCCACGGCAGCGGCCGGCACATCCACACCGAGCCGAGCCGTCTCGACGAGCACCGTCGCAAGGAGGAGGCGATCGTCGCCGACACCGAGCTGTCGGACGTCTCGCACCTGACCGACGACGAGCTCGTCGCTGGGATCGCGGCGCTGCAGGAGGCCGAGCACGAGGTGTCCGAGGTCCGTCACGACGTCCAGCAGGTCATGGACTTCTTCCAGGCCGAGATCGGACGTCGCTACCGCGAGGGCCTCGCGAACGTCGACGACCTGCTCACCGCGCCTCCCGGTGCCTGACCGCTCGTCGGTCGTCCTCGCCGAGGTCGTCCGGAGCGGTTTCGTCGAGGGCGTCCACCGGGGCTCCCTCGTCGTCCTGGACGCCGACGGCACCCTGCTGCACGCGTACGGCGACATCACGTCGCCGGTGTTCCCGCGCTCGTCCAACAAGCCGATGCAGGCCGCGGGCCTGGTCGAGCTCGGCTACGCCGGGCGCGACGCCCGGCTCGCGATCGCGGCGGCGTCCCACTGGGGCGAGCCGCACCACCTCGTGACGGTCCGCGAGGTGCTCGCCGCCGCCGGGCTCGACGACTCCCACCTCCGCACGCCGGCGGACTGGCCCGCGGGCGACGCCGCACGGGACGAGCTCGTCCGGGCGGGCGGGCACGCCGCTCCGATCTTCATGAACTGCTCGGGCAAGCACGCGGCGATGCTCGCGACCTGCGTGGCGCAGGGCTGGCCGCTCGACGACTACCGCGCCGCCGACCACCCGCTGCAGCAGCACCTCGCCGGCACCGTCGCGCGGATCGCGGGCGAGACGCCGTCGGACGTCGGCATCGACGGCTGCGGCGCCCCCGTGCTCTCGCTGTCCCTGACTGCCCTCGCCCGAGCCTTCTCCCGGTGCGTCACGGCCGAGCAGGGCTCCCCGGAGAGGCTCGTCGCCGACGCCATGCGGGCCCATCCCGCCCAGGTCGGCGGCCACGGACACGACGCCACCCTGTTCATGCAGGGCGTGCCCGGGCTCCTCGTGAAGGACGGCGCGGAGGGTGTATACGCCGCCGCTCTCGGCGATGGCCGTGCGGTGGCGCTCAAGGTCGACGACGGCGCAGCGCGTGCGCGGCCGCTGCTCCTCGCTGCGGCGCTGCGCTCGCTCGGGGTGCAGGCGCCAGTGCTCGAGGAGTTCGTCGAGCTCACGCTGCTCGGCGGCGGCGTGCCTGTCGGCGCCGTCCGCGTCGAACCCGCTCTTTTCGCCTGACGCACGGATGTGCCCGAGAACCCTGAGGTTCTCGGGCACATCCGTGCGTGCGGTCGCTCAGCAGCAGGCAGGGGCTCCGGCGGTGGCGGGCTCCGGCTCGGTCGCGGCGGCGTCGGGAGCGCAGCAGCCGGCCTCGGTCGACGTCGTGATGTCGTCGGCGAAGAAGGTCGGGCTGTCCGACAGCACCGTGTAGATCTCCCAGCGCTCGCCGTCCGGGGAGCCCTCGACCCAGAACTTGTCCTGCTTCGCGTAGCAGCAGGTCGTGCCACGCTCGTCGATCGAGGCCAGCCCGCCCTCCGCGAGCCGGGTCTGGGCGGCATCCACGTCGTCCACGGACGGCATCTCGACACCGAGGTGGTTGAGCGTGCCGCCCTGGCCCTTGTTCTCGAGCAGCACGAGCTTGAGGGGCGGGCTGGTGATCGCGAAGTTGGCGTATCCCGGTCGCGTCTTGGCGGGCTCGACGCCGAAGAGCTTGGAGTAGAAGGCGGTGGCGGCCTCGACGTCGTCGACGTTGAGAGCGAGCTGCACGCGGGCGGGGGCGGTCGTTCCCATGGTGTCCTCCGAGAGTTTCATCGATGTTCATCAATATCGATCTGTATCGATGTTGCCCCGAAGGATCGACCCATGTCAATATTCATGCATGTCGAAGAATGCAGCGGTGCCGGCCAGCCCCGCACTGGAGCTGCCGGTGCTCGACCTGGCCGACTGCTGCGCGCCCATCCGGCGCGAGCCGATCGACGCCGATGGCGCGGTGACGCTGGCCGAGGCGTTCAAGGCCCTGGCCGATCCGGTGCGGTTGCAGCTGCTCAACCTCATCGCTACCGCCGACACCGGCGAGGCCTGCGCGTGCGACCTCGTCGAGCCGGTCGGCAAGAGCCAGCCCACCGTCAGCCATCACCTCAAGGTGCTGCGCGAGGCCGGCCTCATCGAGGGCGAGAAGCGCGGCACCTGGGTCTGGTACTCCGTCGTTCCGTCCCGGCTCGACGAGCTGCAGCGTGTCCTCGGCCGGCGCTGACCCACCGACGAATCCGCACCTCACCAACCCCTCAGACCGCTGGAGCCCACGTGTCGACCAAGCCCTCCGTCCTGTTCGTCTGCGTGCACAACGCGGGCCGTTCCCAGATGGCGGCGGCCTACCTCACCCACCTCGCGGGCGACCGCATCGAGGTGCGCTCGGCGGGATCCGCGCCGGCCGACTCGGTGAACCCGGCCGTGGTCGAGGCGCTGCTCGAGGAGGGCATCGACATCTCGGCGGAGACCCCCAAGGTGCTCACCACCGAGGCGGTCCAGGCGTCCGACTACGTCATCACCATGGGCTGCGGCGACGCGTGCCCGTTCTTCCCCGGCAAGACCTATCTCGACTGGGTCCTCACCGACCCGGCCGGCCAGGGCGTGGACGCCGTGCGCCCGATCCGCGACGAGATCCGCGGTCGCATCGAGGGGCTGATCGCCGAGATCGACGCGGCTGCGGCCTCCTCGGCGTCGTGACGCCGCTGCCCCTTCCCCGGCGCCTGCTCGCCGAGGGCCTCGGCACGCTGCTGCTCGTGGCCACCGTCGTCGGGTCCGGGATCGCGGCGGCGTCCCTCTCTCCGGGCAACGTCGGTCTGCAGCTCCTCGAGAACGCGCTCGCCACGGGTGCGGTCCTGTTCGTGCTGATCGCCACGCTCGGCCCGGTGTCGGGCGCGCACTTCAACCCCGTGGTCACCGGCATCGACGCCTGGCTCGGCGGCCTCCCCAAGCGGGATGCGCTGCCCTACGTCGTGGTGCAGGTGGTCGGCGCCTGCCTCGGTGCGGTGCTGGCCAACCTCATGTTCGGGCTCGCCGCCGTGTCGGTCTCGACGCACGAGCGCACCGGCTCGGCGCTCTGGCTGTCGGAGGTCGTGGCCACCTTCGGGCTCCTGCTCGTCATCCTCGGCCTCGTGCGCGCCGGCCGATCGTCGTGGATCCCGGCCGCCGTGGCGTCGTACATCGTGGGCGCCTACTGGTTCACGGCCTCGACGTCGTTCGCGAACCCGGCCGTCACCATCGGACGCACGCTGTCCGACACGTTCGCCGGTATCGCGCCGGCGAGCGTGCCCGGCTTCGTCGTGGCGCAGGTGCTCGGAGCGGTCCTCGCGACGGTCGTCGTCCTCGTGATCTGGCCGCGCCACTCGGCGGCGGTGGCGGTGGCCATCGACGTCCAGGAGGAGACGCGCTGAGCGTCACGCCCTGAGCACGCGACTCAGCCGGTCGCGCGGACGAGACCGGCGCTGACGCCGTGGTGGCGCCGTGGAGGTGCCATGAACGACCGCCACGCCGACGACGAGGCAGCGGTGGTCGGCAGGCTCCCGCCTGGACCGCTTCCTGCCCGTGCGGATCCTGCTGGCCCTGGCCGGCGGTCTCGCGCTGGGACGGCTGCTCCCCAGCGTGCTGGGTGCGCTCGACGCCGTGAAGATCGGCCAGACGTCCTTGCCGATCGCGCTCGGGCTGCTGCTGATGATGTACCCCGTCCTGGCCAAGGTCCAGGGCGAGGCCATCACGTCCGACCCGCTCGCGGTGGTGAGCATCGCCGTCCCGCTGCTCGTCTACTTCGCGATCATGTGGGGGTCTCGTTCCTCGTCGGATCCCGGTCGGGGATGACCTACCCGAAGACGGCGGCCCTCGCGTTCACCGCGGCCGGCAACAGCTTCGAGCTCGCGATCGCCGTGAGCATCGGGGTCTGGGGCGTCACGTCGGGCCAGGCGCTGGCCGGTGTGATCGGCCCGCTCATCGAGATGCCCGCGCTGGTCGCGCTCGCGTACGTGAGCCTCGCCCTCCGTCGTCGCTGGCACCGGCCGCTGGTCCGATCCGGGTGACGGCGGCGGCCACCTCGCGCTGGCACGATGAACGCGTGACGTCGGACTCCGTGCCTCGGCTCGAACGCAGGCTCGGGCTGGGCGGCGCGGTCGCGATCGGCCTCGGCGCGATGCTCGGCACCGGTGTGTTCGCCGCGTGGACACCGGCGTACCGGCTGGCCGGCCCCCTGCTGCTGGTCTCCCTCGGCATCGCGGCCCTGGTGGCCGGCCTCAACGCGTGGTCCACCGCCGCGCTGGCCCGCGTGCACTCCGAGTCCGGTGGTGCGTACGCCTACGGTCGCGCCCGGCTCGGCCGTGCGGCCGGCGTCCTCGCCGGCTGGGCCTTCGTCGTCGGGAAGATCGCGTCGGCGGGAGCGGCCGCGTTGACCATCGGCGCGTACGTCGCCCCCGCGTACCAGCGACCTCTCGGGGTCGCGGCGATCGCGCTCGTCCTGCTGCTCGACCTGCGCGGTGTCACGAAGACGGCCGCGGTCTCGGCGGTCGTCTCGGGTGTCGTCATCGCGGTGCTGCTGTGGCTGTCGCTCGCGGCCCAGGTGGGTCGCGCGTCGCTCGCGTCGTCCTCCATCGCCCCCGGCGTTCCCGGGAGCGGCGCCGGCGGCGTGCTCGGTGCCGCCGGCCTTCTCTTCGTCGCCTTCGCCGGGTATGCGCGTATCGCGACCCTGGGCGAGGAGGTGCGCGAGCCGCGGCGCACCCTGCCGAGGGCGATGGCCATCTCCTTCGCCGTCGTCGTGTCGGTCTACGTGCTCGTCGCCGTCGCGCTGCTCACGCTCCTGGCGGCCCTGCCGGTGCAGGAGTGGACCGCCGCGCCCCTCGAGACGCTCGCCCGCTTAGCCGGGGGCGGACTGCTCACCCCTGCGGTTCGCCTTGCCGCGGTCCTGGCCGCCGGCGGCGCCCTGCTCTCCCTGCTGGCAGGCGTGGGTCGCACGCTGTTCGCGATGGGCCGGGGCGCAGACGCCCCCGCGGCGCTTGCCGCGGTCTCCCGGCACGGCGTACCGCACCGGGCCCAGATCGTGGCCGCGGTCGGGGCCGCGGTCGTCGTGCTGGTCGGCGGGATCGGCGCCGCCCTGGCGCTGTCGGCGGTCTCGATCCTCACCTACTACGGGGTGGCCCACCTGGCCGCGCTGCGGCTCGGCACCGAGGAGGGCCGGCCCCCGCGCATCGTCCCGCTGGCGGGCCTCGCCGGATGTGCGGCCGTGGCTCTGAGCCTGCTGCTACTGGTCAGTAACACTGGGTAGAGCAAGCACTCACGCACCGTCCTGTGAGGGAGCACACCCTCAGAATGCTTGCTCCCCGCTTGCTATAGCAAGCACCCAGGGTGCATGGTTAAGTCATGGCCACCATCGACGTCCGCAGCCTCGGGGAGTACATCCGCGAGCAGCGCACGTCTGCCGAGGTCTCGCTGCGACAGCTGGCGAAGAGCGCCGGGGTCTCCAACCCCTACCTCTCCCAGGTGGAGCGAGGGCTGAAGAAGCCCAGTGCCGAGATCCTCGGGCAGATCGCGGGGGCCCTGCGCATCTCCGCCGAGACGTTGTACGTCAAGGCGGGGCTGCTCGAGGCCCGCGACGGCGACGCTGCCGTCACCGAGGCGATCAGCACGGACGAGACGCTCTCCGAGCGTCAGCGCCAGGTCCTTCTCGAGATCTACGCCGCCTTCCAGAAGGAGAACGCCGTGATCCGTGAGGCCACCACCCCGAGCCCCGACGATGCCGGCACCATCCCCGCCGACGTCACGACCAGCTGAAGGAAGAAACGACATGACTGAAAACATCACCCCCCAGGTCGACGAGGTCGTCGAGGCCGTCGTCGAGACCACCGCCGCTGCGAAGAAGACGGCTGTGAAGAAGACCACGGCCGCCAAGAAGACGGCTGCGAAGAAGACCACCGCCGCCAAGAAGACCGCGGCGACCAAGACCACGGCTGCGAAGAAGACCGCTGCGAAGAAGGCCACGACCGCGAAGAAGAAGGTCGTCGTCGCCGCCGAGGCCGTGACCGAGAAGGTCGCCCCGAAGCCCGAGCACCACACCGCGATGGACGAGGCCGCGAAGATCTTCGAGGCCCAGGTCGCCAAGGTCCGCTCGCTCCTCGAGCGCCCCGAGGTCGTCGAGGTCAAGAGCCGCGTCGAGGGCCAGA
This sequence comes from Longivirga aurantiaca, assembly GCF_042660085.1. Lineage (NCBI taxonomy): Bacteria > Bacillati > Actinomycetota > Actinomycetes > Sporichthyales > Sporichthyaceae > Longivirga > Longivirga aurantiaca. The sequence continues at coordinate 290,439 of NZ_JBHSTI010000002.1, forward strand.
TCGCCGTCGCCGCCAAGACCGTCGAGCCCTACGTCGCCGACGTGACCGAGAAGGTCACCGAGGGCTACAAGGCCGCCGAGAAGGTCGTCGCGCCGTACGCCACCGAGGTCTCGACCAAGGTCGAGGACGCCGTCGGCCCGTACGTCTCGGTCCTCACGGTGAAGGCCGCCAAGGCTGCCAAGACCGCCGAGGAGGCCGTGAAGCCGTACGTCGCCACCGTGCAGAACTCCGCCGAGGACGCCGTGAACGCGGCCGAGCGCGTGGTCGTCGACCTCCGCGCCCGTGCCGACGCCCGCGCCGCCTTCGCGACCGACACGGTCAAGCACGGCACCGACGAGCTGAAGCTGCGCGCCGACGAGGTCGTGGCCCGCGTCCGCAAGGTCGCCGGTCTCTGACCCACCCGCTGCCGATCCGGCAGCAGCACGAACTCACGAGCCCCTCGCAGTGATCCTGCGGGGGGCTCGTGTCACGTCCGATCCCGACGCCGGAGCGGCGGTGGGCGATGAGGGGGGCCTTCGTTGCTCAGAGCGCAACACACTCGGCCTTCACGGACGTCGTTGTCCACAGGAGAGGGTCGGCGGATCCGACCTCAGACGAGCTCGAGGCTGCGGCGGGAGAGTCCCATCATCTGGCCCTCGATGACGGTGCGCGCTGAGCTGAGATCCGTGGCGGCACCCAGCGTGACGAACAGCGGTATGAAGTGCTCGACCGTCGGGTGCGCGTACGGCAGCCCCGGCGCCGACTGGCGGAAGCCGGCGAGGGCGTCGACGTCGCCGGCGGCGATCGCGCCCCAGGCCCAGGCGTCGAAGTCGCGCGACCAGCCCGGCACCTTGCCCTCGATCATGGCCGGCGTGATGAACGGCAGGCCGTGGGTCATGAAGCCCGAGCCGATCACGAGCACGCCCTGCTCGCGCAGGTCGCGAAGGCGGGCGCCCATCCGCAGCAGGATGTCGGCGCGGTCGGTCGGCAGGCTGAGCTGCACCACCGGTACGTCGGCCAGCGGGTACATCACCTTCAGCGGCACCCAGGCGCCATGGTCGAGGCCCCGCGGACGGTTGACGACCTCGCCGATGCCGGACAGCCGCTTGGCGACGTCGGCGCCGAGGGTCGAGGAGTCCGGCGTCGCGTACTCCATCGAGTAGTAGCGCGGGTCGAAGCCGCCGAAGTCGTAGACCAGGCGCGTCGACGGGTCGGGCGTGGTGATGGTGATCGGGGCCGTCTCCCAGTGGGCGCTCACGATCACGATGCCCGTCGGCTTGGGCATCGACGTCGACCAGGCGAACAGCTCGTCCATCCAGCCGGCGTCGTCGAACAGCGGCGGGGCGCCGTGGCTGAGGTAGATCGACGGGAGGGCGGCGTCTCCGGGCTGCCAGACGACCTGCTCGGCGCTCGCGGCGAGTGCCGCCGGCTCGAAGGCGTCGAACGCCGCTGCTGCGCGTGCCATGGGGGTGCTCCTCGGGTGGGGTCTGCGGTGAGTCTGTCCCACTTAAGATTGAAGCGTCAACTAATATTCCTGAGCCCGGTCGTGGGGCCGCCGTCCGCTGCTTATGCTGGCGCAGTGCTGACCGCGGCCTTCGGGCTCACCCAGATCCTGTCGCTCGCGTGCATCGCGCTGGCCATCTGGGGGCTGGTCGACGCCGCGCTTCGCAAGCCCGACGCCTTCGCCGCCGCCGATCGTCAGACCAAGCAGTTCTGGCTCCTGATCCTCGGCGTGGCGATCCTCGTCCTGGTCTTCTTCGGAGTCATCTCGTTCTTCGGGGTGCCGGCGGTGGTCGCCGCGATCGTCTACATCGTCGATGTGCGACCGAAGGTCGCCGAGGTCTCGCGCGGCCCGCGGTACTGACCGCACGGGCATGACGCGTCGTCGCCCGGCGGTGCGGCCGCTGGGCGCGATCACCCGGGGCACCACCCATCCGAACCGGCTGCGCCGCGTCGACCGCTGGATCGCGCACGCGCTGGCCGCGCCGCTGCGGGCGGCGTCCGACCCCGTCGTCGTCGATCTCGGCTACGGCGCCGCCGCGTGGACCCCGCTCGACCTGCGTGACCGGCTGCGGGCGGTGCGGCCCGACGTCGAGGTGGTCGGCATCGAGATCGACCCTGCTCGCGTCGCCGCGGCTGCGCCGTACGCCGACGGCACGCTCTCGTTCCGCCGCGGCGGGTTCGAGGTGCCGCTCGACGGACGGTCTCCCGTGGTGGTCCGCGCCTTCAACGTGCTGCGCCAGTACGACGAGGCCGAGGTGCCCGGTGCCTGGCAGGCGATGACCTCGCGCCTCTCCGCCGGCGGCGCGCTGGTCGAGGGCACCTGCGACGAGCTCGGCCGGCACGCGTGGTGGGTCGTCCTGCGCGCGGGGTCGAGCGTGCCGGAGTCGCTCACCCTCTCCACCCGGCTCGCCGGGCTCGAGCGGCCCTCGGACCTCGCCGAGCGGCTGCCCAAGGCGCTCATCCACCGCAACGTGCCGGGCGAGCCTGTGCACGCGTTCCTGCAGCAGCTCGACCGCGCCTGGGCGGCCGCGGCGCCGCAGGGCTCGTTCGGCGTGCGCCAGCGCTGGATCGCCGCGGTGCGGTCGCTGCGCGTCACCGGCGTACCTGTCCTCGACGGCCCGTCGCGCTGGCGCCTCGGCGAGATCGCCGTCCCCTGGTCGTACGTCGCCCCCGCTGCGTTGTCGCACCCCTAGGGTCGAGCACGGCAGTTGAACTGCGCCCCGTGACCCGTACTCGTGATCTTGGTCGGCGGCCGACGCGCCTCCATCGCCCATCGCGCGGTGCGCAGGTCCAGGATGGCGGGCAGGAGGTACGACGATGACGCTCATCGAGACCGAACGCGGTGACCTCACCGAGCAGCACGTCGACGTGATCGTGAATGCGGCGAACTGGTCGCTGCTCGGCGGTGGAGGCGTCGACGGGGCGATCCACTCGCGCGGCGGCGACGAGATCCTGCGCGCGTGCGAGGAGGTACGCCGTACGACGTGGCCCGACGGCCTGCCCGTCGGCGAAGCCGTCGCGACGACCGCGGGCCGCCTGTCGGCGCGCTGGGTCGTGCACACCGTGGGGCCGCGCTACCGCGAGCCGCACGGGCACGAGGAGACGCTGCTGACGTCGTGCCACCGGCGTTCGCTCGAGGTGGCGCACGGGCTCGGCGCACGCACGATCGCGTTCCCCGCCATCTCCTGCGGCATCTTCGGCTACCCCGCTGCCGAGGCTGCGCCCGTCGCCGTGCGCGCGGTGCGTGCCTATGCGCGCCAGCACCCTGATGCGTTCGACGTGATCCGCTTCGTGCTCTTCGCTGCCGACGTCGATGCCGAGTTCCGCACCGCCGTCGCCGATCTCGCCGGCGACGCCCCCAAGGGCTGACCCGCTCGCTCCTCAGACCCCTGGGGTCGATCAGGGCAGTTCAACTGCACTCGATGACCCGTACTCGCGATCTTGATCCGAGGGCCCGCCGCGGGTCAGAGCGCGAGGACGTGGTCGACGAGCTCGACGCCGTACCACTGGTCGGTGACGCCGAGGCGCGTCATGCCGAGGCGGTCGCAGACCGCGAGCGACCGCACGTTGTCCGGGTAGACGACGGCGTGCACCTCGCCGAGACCGTTCGCGCGCGCCTGGCCGATGAGGGCGCGGGCCGACTCGGTCGCGATCCCGAAGCCCCACGCGTCCGGGTGGAAGTGCCAGCCGATCTCACGCGTGTCGGACTTCTCGCCGGACGACGTCGTGAGCGGCACGAGCAGCGCCGTGCCGCACGGCTGCGGCGAGATCCCCGAGATCCCCGGCGTCTCTACGGCCCAGAGACCTTCGCGCGCCGACGTCGAGAGGGCGTTCCAGCGAGCGATGCGCGCGCGGGCGGCGTCGAGGTCGGGGCACGGCGTCGGCGGGTTGCCCAGCCAGCGGTAGACGTCCTCGCGCGAGTAGATGTCGAGCACTGCGTCGGCATCGGAGTCCTCCCACGCGCGGAGCAGGAGCCGTTCGGTGCGCAGCGGCGTCACGGGCATGGGCCGATCCTGCGCCGTACGCCGCCCCACGTCGAGCGCGTTTGGCGTCCATGATCGCGAGTACGGGTCATCGAGTGCAGTTGAACTGCCGTGATCGACCCTAAGGGCGCCAAAGTCAGGGGGCGAGGGCGATGCGGATGCGGCGGAAGCCCTTGCCCTTGTTCTCGATCTTCGTCACGCGCATCGCGCCGATCTGGCGCGTCGAGGCCACGTGCGTGCCGCCGTCCGCCTGCACGTCGAGACCTGAGATGTCCACGATCCGCACGATCTCGATCGTCGGCGGCAGCAGGTTGGTCGCCGTCCGGATGATGTCCGGGATCGCGAAGGCCTCGTCGCGCGGCAGCTCGTACGCCGAGATCGCACGGTCGGCATCGACCTCGACGTTGCACGCAGCCTCCACGGCGTCACGGAACCCCTCCGGCACGCTCTCGAGGTTGAAGTCGAGGCGCGCCTCGAGCGGCTCCATGTTGCCGCCGGTCACGAGGGCGCCGAAGTCACGGAACACCACGCCCGACAGCAGGTGCAGGCCGGAGTGGGTGCGCATCAGCGCCGTACGCCGGTCGTCCTCGATTGCCCCGCGCACGGCCGTGCCCACCGGCGGCAGCGGGTCGTCGTCGTGCGCGACCAGGCGTACGTCGTCACCCTTCAGCGCACCCACGATGCGTGTCTGCACGCCGCCCCACAGCAGCACGCCGTGGTCCGGAGGCTGACCGCCGCCGCCGGGGTAGAACGCGCTGCGGTCGAGCACGATCCCCGTCTCGCGGTCCGACTCCAGGACGATCGCGTCCCACTCGCGCAGGGTGGCGTCGGACAGCTCGAGGCGCTCGGTCATCCCGACATCCTGCCGCCCATCGCCGGCGACGACCCCAGGAACTCAGGAGACGACGATGCGGAGGCCGGCCGACCTACCGCCGCCCACGCCGCCACCGGTCGGCGACGTCACGTACACCGTCCAGGTCCCTCGCGGGAGGCTGCCGCGGATGCCGTAGGTCGAGTCCGCGGCGACCCGCGCCGTCCCGAGCGGGGTGGCGGACCCGACCCGCCGCAGCGTGACGGTCGTCCCTGCGAGCGACGGCGCGACCTTGCCGAAGACCCGCACCGGCTCGGACCCCGCGATCGTGGTGTCGGACGGCGTCGCCCAGATCCTCGCCGTCACGTCGACGCGTCGGGTGGCCGACACCGCCGCGGCGTAGCCGGGCTCGTCCACGCGCCACCGCACGTACGTCTGCCTGACCGGCGTGAACGTCGTGGTGAACCGGCCCTCCGCACCCGTCGTCACGGTCCGCGCCTTCACCCAGGTGCCGGTGCCCCAGACCTTGGTCCAGAGCTCCACCGGCAGCGAGGCGACGGGGTCGCCCGAGGGCCGCTGCACCCGTCCCGAGAGCGGCGTCGACGCGCCCGCCTTGAGCGACACGGTGGCTGTGCTGGAGGTGATCACGGGGATGGGGTCGGTGTCGAGGTCGATGGTGGTCACGTCGCCGGCGGTGCCGTACCGGACGGCGTCGACGTACGTCGTCTGCACGGTCAGGTTGGGCATCACGAGGAGCCCGAGGGAATCGATGGTTGCCCCCGGGAAGGCGGCCTTGAGCGCCGCCCACGTGAACGGGCTGCCGGGCGCCTCGCTCTGCTTCGGATCGACGAGCTGATGGATCGGCTGGTCGAGCAGGTCGACCGTCGTCCACGTGGCGGTCGCCGGCAGGTCGACGACGGCCTGGCCCTCGAAGGTCGGCGTGTAGAAGCCGAGGTCGAGCGAGAGCGGCGCGGTCGAGCGGTAGGTGATCTCGTAGGTGGAGAGCGTCGCCGCGGGGAGGGCCGCACCCAGGCCCATCAGCAGCTGCATCGTGAACGTGTGGACGCCGGAGGTCATCGCGAGGCTGCCGAGGCCGGTGGGCACCGACGCCGGTCCCTCCACATGGGCGTACGACGCGTCTGCGGGCTTACCGTCCCTGCGCGTGCTGGTGAACGACCAGCCGGCCGGGAGCCCGGCGTCGGACACCACGGTGGTGTCCGCCTGGGCCGGCGGTGCCACGACGACGAGCAACCCGGCGAGGAGCGCCGGGACGAGTGCGAACGGCAGACGGCGCATGACGACCACTCCGATCGGTCCAGGAGCCTCCACCCTGGCACTCGGCAGCGGGCTCATGCGTGCCCGTCCGCCCTCGTGCCGTGGCAGGTCACCAGGTATCGGACGTCACGACGAAGGCCCGCGTTCCGCGGAGCGGACGCGGGCCTTCGTCGAGCGGGCGTACGTCGATGCGCTACTTCTTGCCCTGGTTGGCGACCGCGGCCGCGGCGACCTTCGCCGCCTCGGGGTCGAGGTACTCGCCGCCGGGCACGATCGGCTTCAGGTCGGCGTCGAGGCGGTAGACCAGCGGGATGCCGGTGGGGATGTTGAGGCCCGCGATGTCGGCGTCGGAGATGCCGTCGAGGTGCTTCACGAGGGCGCGCAGCGAGTTGCCGTGCGCGGCGACGAGGACGGTCTTGCCGGCGCGCAGGTCGGCGACGATGACGTCCTCCCAGTACGGCAGGAGGCGGTGGACGACGTCCTTGAGGCACTCGGTCGCCGGCAGCACCTCCGGCGGCATCCAGGCGTAGCGGGGGTCGTGCGTCTGCGCGAACTCGTCGTCGGGCTCGATCGCCGGCGGCGGGACGTCGTACGACCGGCGCCAGAGCATGAACTGCTCCTCGCCGTACGCCGCGAGGGTGGCCTTCTTGTCCTTGCCCTGCAGGGCGCCGTAGTGGCGCTCGTTGAGCCGCCAGTTGCGGACGACCGGGATCCAGTGGCGGTCGCAGCCGTCGAGCGCGATCTGGCTCGTGCGGATCGCGCGGCGCAGGAGGCTCGTGTGCACGACGTCCGGCAGGATGCCGCTCTCCTTGAGCAGGACGCCGCCTCGCTCGGCCTCGCCGACGCCCTTCTCGTTGAGGTCGACGTCGACCCATCCGGTGAAGAGGTTCTTGGCGTTCCACTCGCTCTCGCCGTGGCGGAGCAGGACCAGGGTGTACGGCGCGTCGCTCATGGCGTCCATCCTGCCGCAGCCTGTCGCCGTGACGGGAGGCTGGTCGGGGATCGGGGCCGTGACGCGACCAAGATCACGAGTAGGGGTCTTCGGGTGCAGTCGAACTGCCGTGATCGACCCTAGGGGTGCAGAAGCGTCAGTCGGGGTCGGTGAGGCGGGTGAAGGCGGCGAGGTTGGCCGTGGACTCGCCGCGGCTGACGCGCCAGGCGTGCTCGCGCTTGATGGCGCTCGCGAACCCGAGCTCGAGGATCGTGTTGAACGAGCCGTCGGCGTACTCGAGCACCGAGCCGAGGATGCGGTCGACCTCGTCGGGCGTGACCGACCCGAGCGGCAGGCGGCCCGAGAGGTAGATGTCGCCGAGGTGGTCGACGGCGAACGCGACGCCGTACATCTTCAGGTTGCGCTCGAGCAGCCAGCGGTAGACGGCCTCGGCGTTCTCGTCGACGTGCCGTGCCACGAACGCCTGCACGGTGAGCGCGTGCTCGCCGACGACGAGCGAGCAGGTGGTCTTCTGCTTGCGCTCGCCCGGCAGGACCACGACGAAGGTGCCCGGCGCGGTCTCCTCGACCTCGAGCTCATGCGCGGCGAGGACCGTGCGCAGGACGGAGGCGGCGTCCTCGCGGGCCACCGGGGTCATGTGCCGGCGACGACGAGGCGGGCGCTGCGTCCGGCGAGGGCGTCGCGGTAGACCTCGAGGGTGGCGGCGGTGGTGGCGTCCCAGCCGAAGCTCGCGGCGTGGCCCACGGCGGCCTGCGACATCCGCTGCAGAGCCACGGGATCGGCCACGGCACGGCAGAGCGCGGCGGCCCACACGTCCGGGTCGTGCCCGTCGACGAGCACGCCGCTGACGCCGTCGGCCACCGCGGTCGGCAGACCTCCGACCCGGGCGGCGACCACGGGAGTGCCGCAGGCCTGAGCCTCCACGGCCACGAGCCCGAACGACTCCGAGTACGACGGCACCACGCAGAGGTCCGCTGCGCGGTACCAGTCGGCGAGGCGCACGCGGTCGACCGGAGGCACGAACCGCACGAGGTCGGCGACCCCCAGCGAGCCGGCGAGCTCCTGCAGGGCATGCGGGTGCTCGAGGCCCGAGCCCGACGGGCCGCCGCAGATGACGACCTGCAGTGTCGAGCGGAGCGACGGCGTACGGGCGACCATCGCGGCCACGGCGCGCACGAGGACGTCGGGGGCCTTGAGCGGCTGGATGCGGCCGACGAACAGCAGCACGACGGCGTCCTCGCGCAGCCCCACCTTCGCGCGGGCGTGCGAGCGGCCCACGGGCGTGAAGACGTCGAGGTCGACGCCCGGGTGCACGACCGCGACCTTGGACGGGTGCGCGCCGTACAGCTCGACGAGCTGGTCGGCCTCGGCCGCGGTGTTGGCGAGGATGCGGTCGGAGGCGTCGACCACCTGCTGCTCGCCGATGATGCGACCCTCGGGCTCGGGGCGGTCGCCCTCGGCGAGGGTGAGGTTCTTGACCTTGGCCATCGTGTGCATCGCGTGCACGAGCGGCACGTTCCAGCGCTCGGCGGCCAGGAAGCCCACCTGGCCCGACAGCCAGTAGTGGGACTGCACGAGGTCGTAGTAGCCCTCGGGCTGCATGGCCTCCACGCGCAGGACCCCGTTGGCCACCGCGCACAGCTGGCCCGGCAGGTCCTCCTTGGAGAGGCCCTGGAACGGTCCGGCGGTGACGTGGCGGACGGTCACGCCGGGGGCCATCTCGACCGAGCCGGGGAGGTCGCGCGAGGTGGCGCGGGTGAAGACGTCCACCTCGACACCGCTGCGTGCGAGGCGCGTCGCGACCTCGGTGACGTAGACGTTCATGCCACCGGCGTCGCCCGTGCCCGGCTGGTCGAGGGGAGAGGTGTGCACAGAGAGGACCGCGACGCGGCGGGGCATCGGACGGGGGCCGCGCGACGCCGGCCGCGCGGCGCGCAGACGACGGGATTCGGGCTCGAGCGGAAGGACCGCCACGCCACGCACCTCCTCGTCGTCACGCCGGCCGGGGGATGGCCCACCCTGCTCGAACGGCAACGAAGTCTCCCGCATTCCGCCCCGATGTGCAGAGGGAGGTCTCGGGACGTCAGCAATTCTTCATCTCCGCTCAGCGCGCGGTCACCGCGCGCTCACCTCGCTGTACGCCGTGTGCACGCCGAGGTCGCCGGAACGGACGTGCCCCGGGACGCCGCTCGGCGTCCCGGGGCACGAGGTGCCGTGAGGCGAGGTCAGGAGAGGTTCTCGACGATCGCCTCGGGGTCGACGGTGGCGTACGGCTCACCGGTCGCGACGTAGACGACCCGCTTGGCGATGGTGACGGCGTGGTCGGCGAACCGCTCGTAGTACCGCGACAGCAGGGTCACGTCGACGGCTGCCTCGACCCCGAAGTCCCAGGAGGGCGCGAGGACCGTGGAGAAGAGCTCCTTGTGCAGGCGGTCCATCTCCTCGTCCGTGCGGGCGATGTCCGCGGCGAGCGAGACGTCCTTCGTGGCGATGACCGAGCCGGTCTTGGCGACGACGTTCTGCGCCACCGCACCCATGGCCTGGAAGGTCGGCCGCAGCTGCACGGGGACGGCCGACGAGGGGTAGCGCATGCGGGCGGCCTTGGCGATGTGCTCGGCGAGGTCGCCCATGCGCTCGAGCGAGGCGGAGATGCGCAGGGCCGCGACGATGATGCGCAGGTCGGTCGCCACCGGCTGCTGACGGGCCGACACCTGGAAGCAGTCGGCCTCGACCTTGGAGGCGATCGCGTCGATGGCCTCGTCGCCCGCGATGACGCTCTCGGCCAGGGCGAGGTCGGCATCGAGCAGGGATTGCGTGGCGCGGTTCATGGCCGAGCCGACGAGCCGCGTCATCTCGACGAGCTCGTCGCTCACCTGGTCGAGCTGGGAGTGGTAGGTCTCGCGCATCGCTGGTCCTCGCCTCGCGCCACTGGGGCCGGTCTGCGGAGCCGGAGGGAGCCGGCTTCCCGATCGGCCATGAGCCTAGGCCCGGCTGGGTACCAGCCGGTGCCTCAGAGTGAACGAACCCCGACCGCCAGATGAACATCGGGTGTCGAGAGTGAACACGGGGCGAAGTCTTGCACTGCAGGCCGTTCGCCGTTCGTTCGCACTCCCGCTCGGCCCTATCGTGGTCGTTGTGGACGGCGCCCTGGGCCTCATCGTGGCCTCCGTTGCGGCGTTCGCCGTCGGCGTCCTGGCCACCTACGTCGTCCTCCGACGCCGGGCCGGGCCTCACGCGGACACCGCGCGGCTGGCCCTGGAGCGGGACGACGTCCCCTCGCCGAACGTCCCCGAAGGCCTCGGGCGGCTGCTTGCGGTGCTGCCCGGTGCGGCATTCGTCGTGGGTGCTGACGACGGCGTCCTGCGCGCGTCCACCCAGAGCGCGGCGCTCGGCGTCGTGCAGGGCCGGCGCCTGGACATCCCCGAGATCCGCGCGCTCGTCGCCGCGGTGCGCCGGGACGGCGTCATCCGCGAGGAGGACCTCGAGCTCCGGCGCCCGCCGCTGGGCAAGGGCGTCATCCATGCCCGCGTCCGGGTAGCGACGCTGTCACCGACCGCAGCCCTCGTGATCGTCGAGGACCTGTCGGAGGCCCTGCGTCTCGACGCCGTCCGCCGCGACTTCGTGGCCAACGTGTCGCACGAGCTGAAGACCCCTGTGGGCGCGCTGTCGCTCCTCGCCGAGGCTGTGCAGAGCGCGAGCGACGACCCCGAGGCCGTGCAGCGCTTCTCCGCCCGCATGCAGGTCGAGTCGAGACGGCTCACCAACCTCATGAACGACCTCGTCGACCTCTCCCGGCTGCAGGGCGCCGAGGTGGCCCAGGCCGAGCCGGTCGAGGTCGACCGCGTCGTGGCCGAGGCCGTCGACGCCACGAAGCTGCTGGCCGGTTCCCGCGACATCGAGGTGGTGATCGGGAGCCCGGTGGGTGCGGTGGTCCTCGGCAGCGAGGCCCAGCTCGTCATGGCGCTGCGCAACCTGCTCACGAACGCCATCGCCTACTCGCCGACGGGCACCCGGGTGGTCGTCGCGGCGCGCCGCGGCGACCAGGCCGTCGAGATCGGCGTGACCGACCAGGGGATCGGCATCCCCGAGGGCGAGCAGGCCCGGATCTTCGAGCGCTTCTACCGCGTCGACCCGGCACGGTCGCGCATCACCGGCGGCACCGGCCTCGGCCTTGCCATCGTCAAGCACGTCTGCGTCAACCACGGCGGCGAGTGCACCGTCTGGTCCGTCGAGGGCGAGGGCTCGACGTTCACCCTCAGGCTTCCGCTGGCACCCGCCGGCACCACCGAAGGAGACACCCCCCAGTGACCCGTGTTCTCGTCGTGGAGGACGAGGAGTCCTTCTCGGACGCCCTGTCCTTCATGCTGCGCAAGGAGGGCTTCGAGGTCGGCATCGCGGCGACGGGCACCGATGCCGTCGCCCAGTTCGACCAGAACGGGGCCGACCTCGTGCTGCTCGACCTCATGCTGCCCGGCATGTCCGGCACCGAGGTGTGCCGCGCGCTGCGCCAGCGCTCGAGCGTGCCGATCATCATGGTCACGGCCAAGGACGGCGAGGTCGACAAGGTCGTCGGCCTCGAGCTCGGAGCAGACGACTACGTGACCAAGCCGTTCTCCTCGCGCGAGCTCGTGGCGCGCATCCGCGCCGTCCTGCGACGCGCGTCCGAGCCCGAGGAGCTCGTGCCCCCGACGCTCGAGGCCGGGCCCGTGCGGATGGACGTCGACCGCCACGTGGTCACGGTGGGCGGCGATGGAGTGACGCTGCCGCTCAAGGAGTTCGAGCTGCTCGAGGTGCTCCTGCGCAACGCCGGACGCGTGCTCACCCGCGGCATGCTCATCGACCGCGTCTGGGGCTCTGACTACGTCGGCGACGGGAAGACCCTCGATGTCCACGTCAAGCGCCTCCGCGCGAAGATCGAGACGGACCCGGCCGCCCCGCGCCACCTGGTCACCGTGCGCGGCCTGGGCTACAAGTTCGAGCCGTGACCTGACCGCACCCGACCGTGCTCCCGACGAACGACGACGGCCCCCCGGATCGCTCCGGGGGGCCGTCGTCGTACGGCGAGGTGCCTCAGCTGAGGCCGAGGGGGGCGATGCCCTCGTAGATGCCGGTCGGCGGTACCGCCATGACGTCCATCCGGACGGTCCCGGCCCGCTGGAACTGGAGCTCCACCGTCACGTACTGCGTGGGCGAGGCCTCGAGACCCGTGATGTCGACGTGGTCCTCGGCGTTGTAGCCGATGCGCGTGTAGGTGCTCGTCTTGAGCGGCAGGGTGCCGGCGACGGCGGCCGTACCGCCGATCGTGGCCTTGCCCGTCGGCTCGACGAGCGTGACGCCGGTGAGGGCGTCGTCCTCGGTGCCCCGGTTGACGATCGTGCCGATCAGGGTGCCCTGGGGCGAGCCGTCCACCTTGACGATGGTGATGTCGCGGATCTGGAGATCGCCGAGGTTGGTGTTGGCGCCGTTGCCCGATGCTGCCTGGAGCCCGGTGGCGGCGCTGAAGCCGGTGGAGCAGCCGGTGAGGCTCGAGACCAGCGCCAGGGTGAGCGCCGAGGCGGCGACGACGTGGCGCGTACGGCGGGTGGCTGGCACGGGATCGCTCCTAGCGGTACCGGTCGGATCGGGCGGTCGCCAGCCTAGGGCATCACCGCCCTCCCACCGGGCGTGACCTGCGACGGAGCAGCGCCGCGCGACGCGTACCCCCGGGGGCGCGCGGCCCCCCAGCCGCCCGGAGGGGCCGTCCGGCCGACCCCTCCGGGCGGTGCCGCTCCCGGCCCGGGCCCGACGTCGGACCCCGCGCCTACCCTGGCGCGACGCCCCGTGACCGCGTGCTCCATGCCCGCGACCGCCGGGGACAAGCGCGTCCGCCGCCGTTTGTCAAGCCCCGATCAGGCCTCTGACCTGCGACAACGCCCTCCGAGCGGCTCTGGGAGCGTGGTAAACTCGTCGGTACCTGGAAAGGGGAGCCCCACCTATGACGTTCACGGTCGGTGACACGGTTGTCTACCCGCATCACGGTGCAGCACTCATTGAGGCTGTTGAGAAGCGGGTGATCAAGGGGGTCGAGAGGGACTATCTCGTCCTGCGTGTCGCGCAGGGTGACCTGACCGTCCGGGTCCCCGCCGACAACGTCGACCTCGTCGGCGTGCGCGACGTGGTGAACCAGGAGGGCCTCGATCGCGTCTTCGACGTGCTGCGCCAGCCGTACACCGAGGAGCCGACCAACTGGTCGCGCCGCTACAAGGCGAACCTCGAGAAGCTCGCGAGCGGCGACGTCATCAAGGTGGCCGAGGTCGTGCGCGACCTCTGGCGCCGTGAGCGTGAGCGTGGCCTCTCCGCCGGCGAGAAGAGAATGCTCGCAAAGGCGCGTCAGATCCTTGTGTCGGAGCTCGCACTTGCCGAGAACACAAACGAGGACAAGGCAGAGGCGATCCTCGACGAGGTTCTCGCCTCCTGACCGGCGCGCCCGCGTCGGCGTCGGCAACGGCGTCAGCAGCACCACTGCCCAGTCCTCGTGAGGAGGAATCGGCAGCATGGCCCTCAAGCTCTCGCGCGTGCCCAGCGTGATGGTCGAGGCACTGCGTCTCACCGTCGTGGTGTTCGGCGCCGGTGTCGGCTACGAGATCGCCGATCGGATGGGCGCTGAGCCCTCGGGCGAGGTCCTCGGCCCGTTCTCCGGGCTGTGGCTCGGCGCGATCGTCGGCGCCATGCTCGGCTACGTCCTCGGTGGCGTCGTCGCCCGGCTCACCGTCCGCACGCTCGACCGCGGCGAGCGCGTGCTCGACGGCCTCTCCCCGGAGCAGGCCGTCGCGGGCTCGTTCGGCGCCATGGTGGGCGCGGTGTTCGGCGCCGTCGTCACCTGGCCGCTCTTCCTCATCGGGCCGCCGCTCATCGTGGTGCCCGTCTTCGTCTTCGTCGTCGCATGCGTCAGCCTGTTCGGCTTCCGCGTCGGCCGGGCCCGCCGGGACGCCGTCATGCAGGCGGTCGGGGGGCGTGGCGGCCTCGCGGCCGTCAAGGCGCCCTCGGTCACGCTGCCCCGTCTCGTGGACACCTCGGTGGCGATCGACGGCCGGGTGCTGGACGTCGTCCGCTCGGGCTTCCTGCACGGTCGCTTCCTGGTGCCGCAGCCGGTTCTGGACGAGCTGCAGTCGATGGCCGACTCCGGCGACGAGCACCGCCGGGCCAAGGGCCGCCGCGGCCTCGACGTCTTCGAGGCCCTCCGCCACGAGCAGGGGGTCGACCTGCAGACCATCCCCGACGAGGCCATCTCCGTGACCGACGTGGACGCCAAGCTCGTGCGGATGTCGATCGACCGCAACTGCGCGCTGCTCACCTTCGACACCAACCTCGCCAAGGCCGCCGCGATCGCCGGCGTCCGCGTGCTCAACCTGCACGGGCTGGCGCTCGCGCTGCGCCCGCTGGTCGTCGTCGGGGACGAGGTCGACCTCCACCTGCTCAAGGCGGGCAAGGAGCAGGGCCAGGCCGTGGGCTACCTCGACGACGGCACGATGGTGGTCACCGAGCACGCACGGGACCGCGTGGGCCAGGATGTGCGCGTGATGGTGACCAGCGTGCTCACGACGGCCAACGGCCGCCTCGTGTTCGCCAAGCCGACCGTGACCAACGGCGCCGCCCGGTGACGCTGACGGCAGCAGTCGTCCCAGCAGCGGGACGAGGGGAGCGGCTCGGGCCTGGAGCGCCCAAGGCGCTGCGCCTCCTCGGAGGCGTCCCCATGCTCGTGCACGCCGTCCGTGCGCTCGCCACAGCCCGATCTGTCGACCTCGTCGTCGTCGCCGCACCTGAGGACGGCGTCGGCGACGTCGTCGCGCTCCTCGCCGAGCACAACCTCCTCGACGCCTCTCCCGGTGTCGCGCCGTCGATGGTGGTCTCGGGCGGCGAGACGCGGCAGGACTCGGTCGCCCGCGCGCTCGTGTCGCTGCCCGCCGAGGTCGACGTCGTCCTCGTCCACGACGCCGCCCGCCCGCTCGTGCCCTCGACCCTGATCGACGCCGTCTCCGCCGCCGTGCGGGCCGGGGCGGACGCCGTCGTGCCCGGTATCCCCGTGGCCGACACCATCAAGGCGGTGGACGCCGACGGCGGCGTGGTGGCCACCCTCGACCGCGGAGCGCTCCGCGCGATCCAGACGCCGCAGGGCTTCCGCCGCACTGTCCTGACCTCCGCGCACGCGGCGTCCGACCCGGATGCCCCCGCCACCGACGACGCGGGCCTCGTGGAGGCCCTCGGCGTCGAGGTGCTGGTGGTGCCCGGCGACGAGGAGGCCTTCAAGGTCACCCGTCCGATCGACCTCGTCCTCGCCGAGGCAGTCCTCGCCCGACGGAGGGCTGCCGGTGTCGTCAGCTGACCTGCCGCGCGTGGGCACCGGGGTCGACGTGCATCCGTTCGAGGACGGGCGCGAGCTCTGGCTCGCCTGCCTCGACTGGCCGGGGGAGACCGGCGTCGCCGGCCACTCGGACGGCGACGTCGCGGCGCACGCGATCTGCGACGCCCTGCTCGCCGCCGCGGGCATCGGCGACCTCGGCTCGGTCTTCGGCACCGACCGTCCCGAGCTCGCCGGGGCCTCGGGAGCCGCGCTGCTCACCGAGACCGTGCGGCTCCTGGCCGAGGCCGGCTGGGCGGTCGGCAACGTGAGCGTCCAGATCATCGGCAACCGCCCGAAGGTCGGCCCTCGTCGGCTGGCCGCCGAGGCCGCCCTGACCGAGGTCGTCGGGGCGCCGGTCTCGGTGTCGGCGACGACCACCGACGGTCTCGGCCTCACCGGCCGGGGCGAGGGCCTCGCCGCGATCGCCACCGCGCTCGTCGTCCGCGCCTGACCCCGGAGAGTCACCGAGCACCGCCTATCCGTGCGGATCGGCGTGTTCCCGCCACGCTGCGTGACGCTTCACACGCCCGTCGTCAGGTGTGCCCGCCGGATATCGGGGCAAGTCTGTGCGTGACCGGAACAGGTGATTGAGGATGGATCGCATGCCGACGACACTCACGGACGTTGAGAAGGCGTGGTTCGACTCCGCGGAGTTCGCGACCATCGCCACGATCGAGCCCGACGGCCGCCCTCAGCTCTCGGTGGTCTGGGTCAGCCGCGACGGTGACGACATCCTCGTCTCCACCGTCGAGGGACGCCGCAAGCACCGCAACCTCACGGCCGACCCGCGGTGCACCGTGCTGCTGTCGCCGAAGGACTCGCCGTACACCTACGTCGAGATCCGCGGCACGGCGAGCATGACCCGCGAGGGCGGGCGCGAGCTCATCGACGAGCACTCGCACAAGTACCGCGGCATCGACCGCTACCCCGGCGACGACGGCACCGACAACATCCGCGTGGTCGTGCGGATCACCCCGGACAAGGTCGTCCACTACTGAGCCCCGCGCGCTGACACGGATCGAGCCCGCCGTCTCCCGGGACCACGAGCGAGGGGACGATCAGTCTCAGCGGTCAGGGGTGACCGGCTGGCGCCGTTAGGCTTGCGCCCGTGACCCTGCGCCTGCACGACACCGCCACGAGGGCGGTCCGCGACTTCGTCCCGCTCGAGCCGGGCCGGGCGTCGCTGTACCTCTGCGGCGCGACCGTGCAGGCGGCGCCGCACGTCGGGCACATCCGGTCGGGCATCAACTTCGACGTCCTGAGCCGGTGGCTGCGCGCGAGCGGCTACGAGGTCACCTTCTGCCGCAACGTCACGGACATCGACGACAAGATCATCGCCAAGGGCGAGGCGGAGGGCCGGCCCTGGTGGGCGGTCGCGACCGAGTTCGAGCGCGAGTTCGGCTGGGCGTACGACGTCCTCGGCTGCACGAGGCCGACCATCGAGCCCCGGGCCACCGGCCACGTGCCGGAGATGATCGAGCTCATGGAGGCGCTGATCGCCTCCGGGCACGCCTACGCCACCGGGTCGGACGTCTACTTCGACGTGCGCTCGTTCCCGGAGTACGGCGCCCTCTCGGGCCAGCGCCCGGACGAGATGCAGGCCGCCGGCGACTCCGCCGGCGACTCGCGCAAGCGCGACCCGCGCGACTTCGCGCTGTGGAAGTCGGCGAAGGAGGGCGAGCCCTCCTGGGCCACCCCCTGGGGCCGGGGTCGGCCTGGTTGGCACCTGGAGTGCTCGGCCATGGCGGGCAAGTACCTCGGCGACGCGTTCGACATCCACGGCGGCGGGCTCGACCTGATCTTCCCGCACCACGAGAACGAGATCGCGCAGTCCCAGGCGCTCGGCCACTCGTTCGCTCAGTACTGGCTCCACAACGCGTGGGTCACCACGAGCGGCGAGAAGATGAGCAAGTCGCTCGGCAACTCCTTGCTGGTCAAGGAGGTCGTGAACCGCGTGCGACCGATCGAGCTGCGCTACTACCTCGTCTCGGCGCACTACCGCTCGATGATCGAGTTCTCGTTCGAGGCGCTCGAGGAGAACGCCGTCGGCTTCCGTCGGCTCGAGGGCTTCGTCGAGAGGGCGGCCGACGCGCTCGGCATCGCGACCGTGGACGTGGACGGCTCGGCGCGCGCGGCAGCGTTCGACGCCGCGATGGACGACGACCTCGGCGTTCCGCAGGCCTTGGCCGTGCTGCACGACACCGTGCGCGAGGGCAACGGCGCGCTCGCGTCCGGAGACCTCGAGGCCGTGCGCGTCACGCTCGTCTCGGTGGTCGCGATGCTCGACGTGCTCGGCGTGAACCCGTTCGCTGCTCCGTGGAACGAGGGTGGCTCCGGCGACGACGAAAGGCTGCGCGCCGCGGTCGACCACCTCGTGGTCGGCCTGCTCGAGTCGCGCGCAGCCGCGCGCGAGAACAAGGACTGGGCCGCGGCCGACGCGATCCGGGACCAGCTGAAGAGCGCAGGGATCGTCGTGGACGACACCGCCGGCGGATCCCGCTGGTCGCTCGCCGACGGGAAGGTCGACTGATGGCCGGCAACAGCCAGCGCAAGGGTGCGATGCGCAAGGAGGGCACCAAGAAGGGGCAGGTCGTCGGCAGCGGCGGCCAGCGCCGTCGCGGCCTCGAGCCGAAGGGCCCGACGCCCAAGGCGACCGAGCGCACCAAGCACCCTGCTGCACGGCGTACCCGGGCGGTGGAGAAGAAGGCCGAGGCCGAGGCGAAGAAGGCTCCGGCTCCCCGCTCCGGCGCTCGCGGCGGCACGTCCGTCCGCGCGAGCAAGGACGGCGTCGAGATGGTCTTCGGCCGCAACTCCGTGCTCGAGGCGCTGCGTGCGGCCGTGCCCGGCAAGGCGCTCTACGTGCAGCAGTTCCTCGAGAGCGACGACCGGGTGCGTGAGGCGTTCACGCTCGCGGCCGAGCTCCACCTGCCGATGCTCGAGGCCCAGCGGTCGCATCTCGACAAGATGACGGCCGGCGCGGTGCACCAGGGCCTCGTGCTCGAGGTGCCGCCGTACAAGTACGCCGAGGCCTCGGACCTGCTCGACCGCGCCGCGGCCGCCGGTGAGCCCGCGCTCATCGTCGCGCTCGACGGCATCACCGACCCGCGCAACCTCGGCGCCGTCGTGCGCTCCGCGGCGGCGTTCGGCGCGCACGGCGTGCTGGTGCCCGAGCGGCGCGCCGCCGGGATGACGGCGTCGGCCTGGAAGACCTCGGCCGGCGCGGCCGCGCGCGTGCCGGTGGCCCGTGCGACCAACCTGACGCGCGCGCTCAAGGCGTACGCCGAGGCGGGCTGCTTCATCATCGGCCTCGCCGCGGGCGAGACCTCGCTCGACGACCTCGACACGGACCTGTCGACGGGCCCGATCGTGGTGGTCGTCGGCAGCGAGGGCGAGGGCCTGTCGCGCCTGGTCTCCGAGGCGTGCGACCTCATCGTCGGCATCCCCATGACGAGCACGACGGAGTCGCTCAACGCAGGCGTCGCTGCCAGCGTGACGCTGTACGCCGTCAGCCACGCGCGCCGCAACGCCCGCTGACCCTGCGCATCACCGCGCTTCCCGTCGTGGGCAGGCGCATACTCGGCCCATGGGCAGGGTCGAGCATGCGTCGTGCGGGTACAGCGAGTACGCGCCCGGGTGCTCCGACTGGGAGTGCCTGGTGCACCGGCTCGACGTCGCGACGTTCAAGGGCTGGCCGACCGAGGCGCTGCAGGCCCGGCTCGACGAGTCGCTCTCGGCCGCTCTTGACGAGCTGGTCTCGACCGCGCGGTCTCGGCGCGCCCACCCGAGCAGCCGGACGAGGGGCTGACGCCCGCCGGGCCGGTCAGCGGGCTGGCTCCGCCTCCACCTCGTCTTGCGCGGCCGTCTCGCGTCGAGGGTTGATGCGGTCGCCGAGGAGCGGGAAGACGAGCACCGACAGCGCACCGGCGCCGACGAGTGCGGCGGCGTTCTCGGGCAGCATGACGCCCGCGCCCACCTGGATCGTGGTGATGGCGACGAGCAGCGGGAGGCCCGTGGCGATGTACAGCGAGAACTGCCAGCGCTCGCGGGTGTCGGGCAGCGCGTACCGGTAGAGGACGTACTGCGGGAGGCCGCGCACCAGCAGCAGCAGCGCGAAGAAGAGCAGGAGCCGCAAGGGGTTCTTCGCGATCGAGGCGATGTCGAGGTTGGCGCCGCTGACGATGAAGAACAGAGGGATGAAGAAGCCGAAGCCGATCGCCTCGACCTTGGGCAGGAGCCGGTTCCCGGCGTCAGGCGGCGAGTAGCGGCGCAGGATCACGCCGGCGACGAAGGCGCCGAGAACGGCGTCGAAGCCGAACGACGCGGCGATGGTCAGGAGGAAGAGCAGGAGGACGACGGTCCAGCGGACGGCGGTCTGCGAGCTCGTGTGGTGGCTGCGGTCCATGAGCTCGCGTACGCGGGTGGACATCAGGTGCCCCGGAGCACGCCAGACGAGGTAGGCGAGCACCGCGAACACCGCGAGCACGAGGATCGTGATCCACATCGACTTCGAGCCGAGCAGCAGCGCGATGGCGAGGATCGGTCCGAACTCGCCTGCCGCACCGCCGCCCATGAAGAACTGGCCGAACGGAGTCGAGAGCTGCCCGCGGTCGCGCACGACCGGCAGCAGCGTGCCCATCGCCGTGGTGGTGAGCGCGATGGCGATGCCGACGAGGTCGTTGACGACCCCGAGCTCCCACAGGCCCCACACCACGACGAGCGCGATGACCAGCGACACGACCCACCCGCTCGCGGCGAGCCGGCCGGAGCGGCCGCGGATGGTCGACTGCTCGAGCTCGTAGCCGGCGAGGAAGAAGAGGAGTCCGAGGCCGAGCTCGTTCATGAGCTGGACGCTCTCGTCGATCTCGATGAGGCCGAGGACGTTGGGGCCGAGCAGGATGCCGAAGCCGAGCAGCAGCACCACCTCGGCGACGCGCAGGCGGAGCAGGCCCACCACGAGCGGCACGCTGGCCGCGACCAGGCCGATGATGAGCAGTGACACGAGCTCACGCTCGAGGGTCTCGCTGGTGGCGAGCAAGGCGGTCAGGCTGTGCGCGTCCACGGCGTCCCTCCGACGGAGCGGGTGCTGTCGGGGTCGAGGCTAGGGGACGTCGCGGACCCCGTGTACGCCGGTCGGCGATCCGGAGGGAGCTGCAATCCGAAGCGCGCACCGGTTGAAACGGTTACGCGCCAGGGGATTGCGGCCTCAGGGCAGGTCGAGCTCGCTGAGATCCATCTCGGTCGTCTCCTCGAAGCGCACACCCATCGTGTCGCTCGGTGTGCCGAGCCGCTGGCCGAGCACGGCTTTCTCATCGGGCTTGTCGACGAGGACGGTGGCCACGTAGTCGGCCGCGGCCTCCCAGATCGTGACGTCGCGCTTCAGCCGCTCGCCCATGAACCACCGGTGCTCGAGGACCTCGTGGTAGATCTCGGCCGGCTCGAGCTTGCCGCGCAGGTCCGCCGGCACGACGCCCGTCACGGGCTCGAACCGCTCGGCCACCCAGCGGTGCGCGACGAGCTCCTCGGACTCGTCCGTGAGCGCCTCCTCGACGCGGTAGGTGTCGAGGTCGTTGAGGAGGCGGCGCGCCTGGTTCTCCTCGACGTCGAGGCCGGTGAGGCGCAGCAGGCGCCGCGAATGGTGGCCGACGTCGACGACCTTGGGCGTGACGCGCACGCAGTCGCCGGCCTCCTCCGACACGACCGAGAGCTCGGCGATGTCGAAGCCGAGGTCGTTGAGGCGGCGTACCCGTGCGTCGAGGGCGTGCCGGTCTCCGACGCTGATCGACACCGGGCCGGTGACCTCCTTCCACAGCGTCTCGTAGCGCTGGCGCACGATGTGCGAGGTCGCGATGGGGTCGATGCTCGGGTGCAGGCGGCCCGAGGCCTCGACGTCGAGCAGCTCGCCGGCCACGTTGACCTCGGCGGTCTGGAGGTCATACTCGCGCTGGCCGTCCGAGAGCTTGTCGTGCAGCTCGCCGGTCTCGGCGTCGACGAGGTACGCCGCGAACGCGCCGGCGTCGCGGCGGAAGAGGGTGTTCGAGAGCGAGCAGTCGCGCCACACGAAGCCGACGAGGTGCAGACGCACGATGAGGACGGCGAGGGCGTCGATGAGCCGGTGCATCGTGTCGGGCCGCAGCGTCGTGGAGAACAGCGCGCGATAAGGGAGCGAGAACTGCAGGTGCCGCGTGATGATCGCGGCGGGCAGCTCCTCGCCCTCGGGCGTCGTACGGCCGGCGACGATGCCGACGGGGTCGACGCACGGGACGTCGCGGCGTCCGAGCTCGAAGAGCAGGTCGTACTCGTGCCGCGCGATCGGCTCGACCGTCTCCTTCACGGCGTACACCGCGCCGGCCAGCTTGACGAAGCGGACGATGTGGCGCGAGATGCCGCGGGGCAGGGCCACCAGCGTCGACTCAGGCCACTCCTCGAGCGGCACCTCCCACGGCAGGAACAGCAGGTCGTGCTCGCCCGCCGCAGCGGTCACTCGCAGCGCCATGCCGCTCCTCCCGCTGTGGCACGAAGGGGGCCTTCAGCGCGACTCGGTGATGGGTAGGAATGTTGCGCTCTGAGCAACGAAGGCCCCCTTCATCGCACAGGCGGAGGGGGTGGCGGCGCGAGTGCGCGGCCACCCCCTCCGGTGCTCGATCAGGCGCCGAGGCGCTCGCCCGAGACGGCGTGGAACGTGTGCATGTGGTCGGAGTTGATCGCCACGTGCACGGTCTCGCCCTTGCTCGGCGGCACGCGGCCGTCGGTGCGGACGATGATGTCCTTGCTGGCGCCGTCGGCCGTCGAGACGTGGCCGTAGACGTAGGCGTCGGCGCCGAGGCTCTCGACGACGTCGACCTCGATCGGCCAGCCCTCCTCGGCGGACACCATGCGCAGGTCCTCGGGACGGAAGCCGATGGTGACCTCGCCCGAGCCGGCCGCAGCGGCGCGGCTGATCTCCGGCGCGAGCGGGATGAGCTTGGGAGAGCCCACCTTGCCACCGACGGTGGCGCCGCCCTCGGCCAGCGGGACCGTGAGCAGGTTCATCGCGGGCGAGCCGATGAAGCCGGCGACGAACACGTTGTTCGGGTGGTCGTACAGCTCACGCGGCGAGGCGCACTGCTGCAGGATGCCGTCCTTGAGCACCGCGACGCGGTCGCCCATCGTCATGGCCTCGACCTGGTCGTGGGTGACGTAGACGGTGGTGACTCCGAGACGGCGCTGCAGCGACGCGATCTGCGTACGGGTCTGCACACGGAGCTTGGCGTCGAGGTTCGACAGCGGCTCGTCCATGAGGAAGACCTGCGGGTTGCGGACGATCGCGCGACCCATCGCGACGCGCTGGCGCTGACCGCCCGAGAGCGCCTTCGGCTTGCGGTCGAGGTACTGCGAGAGGTCGAGGATCTTGGCGGCCTCGGCCACGCGGGTGGCGATCTCGTCCTTGCTCACGCCCGCGATCTTCAGGGCGAAGCCCATGTTGTCGGCGACCGACATGTGCGGGTAGAGCGCGTAGTTCTGGAAGACCATCGCGATGTCGCGATCCTTGGGCGGGAGCATCGTGACGTCGCGGTCACCGATGCGGATGGCGCCCTTGTCGACGTCCTCGAGGCCCGCGAGCATGCGCAGGCTGGTGGACTTGCCGCACCCGGAGGGACCGACCAGGACGAGGAACTCGCCGTCTGCGATCTCGAGGTCGAGGGCGTCGACCGCCGGGACGGTGGAGCCCGGGTAGATGCGGGACGCCTTGTCGAACGTGACTGTAGCCATAGCAGAGCCAAACCCTTCACCGGCAGGAACGTGCCGGACGATCCGTAGTGGAAGGACGCCGGACTACTGCCCGGCACCGCGAGAGTAACCGGTTGCGGCGCGCTCCGGTAGGCCTTCGCGGGGATGCCGCCGACGGGTGGGGCGCTAGGAGCGGGCGAGCCAGGCCGCGCGCTCGGTGGCGAGGAGTGCCAGCGCGTCGGCGACCACGTGGGGGTCGGGCACCCGGTGCTCGGCCCCGGTCACGCCCGGACCCACCTTGACGCCGACGTCGCCGGGGAGCAGGCGCTCGAACGCCGTCTCGTCGGTGAGGTCGTCGCCCAGGAACACGGTCGCGGTCGCGGTCGCACGGCGGCGCAGCACCTCGAGCGCAGCACCCTTGTCGGCGCTCACCACCGAGAGCTCGAGCACCTCCTTGCCGGCGAGGGCGACGACCCCGGGGAGCTGCGCGGGCCCGGCGCGCAGGGCGTCGAGCACCCGGGCCGCGTCGGTGCGGGCGGCTGCCCGGACGTGCACGGCGACACCTGCGGGCTTGGGCTCGAGGTCGACCCCGTCGACGCCCGCGGTGACCGACCGCACCGCGTCGATCAACGCGTCGCGGCGGGCCACGACGTCATGGTCGGGCTCGTCGTCGCCGAGCTCCGCCCCGTGGCTCCCGACGAGCAGCACGCCCTCCGGGAGGTGGCCGACGTCCGCGAGGTCGCGCAGGGCCCGGCCTGACACGACGGCGACCGTCGTGTCGCGCAGAGCGGTGAGCAGGCCGAGCGCGTCGAGCGAGGGGGTAAGGGCGCGGGCGTCGTCGCGATGGGCGACGATCGGCGCGAGCGTGCCGTCGAAGTCGCACGCGACGAGCAGGTGAGCCGCGCGGGACGCCGTGCTTAGGGCCTCACGCAGCAGCGGCTCGACCGCGCCGGTGCTCATCGGTTCTGCTCCGACTCCTCGAGCGCGTCGAGGAACGACGCCGCCCATCGTGCGACGTCGTGCTCGAAGAGGTGCTCGCGCATGGCCTTCATGCGCATCGAGAGGTCGGCCGGGTCGTCGCGCATCGCGTCGACGAGCGCCTGCTTCACGCCCTCGGCGTCGTACGGGTTCACGAGGAACGCGTCGGTCAGCTCGACCGCGGCCCCCGCGAACTCCGACAGCACGAGCGCCCCGGTGCCGTCGGTGCGGGACGCGACGTACTCCTTGCACACGAGGTTCATCCCGTCGCGGTACGGCGTCACGAGCATGACGTCGGCCGCGAGGTAGAACGACACGAGCGTCTCGCGGTCGAACGGCTGGTGCAGGTACTGGATGGGCGGCGCACCGATGAGGCCGTGGTCGCCGAGGGCTCGGCCGACCATCAGCTCGATCTCGTCGCGCAGGCGCTGGTAGTCCTCGACGTTCTCGCGGCTCGGGGTCGCGATCTGCACGAAGACGGCCTCGCCGGGCTCGATCGTGCCGCCCTCGAGCAGCTCGGTGAAGGCCTTGAGGCGTACGTCGATGCCCTTGGTGTAGTCGAGGCGGTCGACGCCGAGGATGACCCACCGCGGGTTGCCGAGCTTCTCCCGGATCTCGATCGCGCGGTCATGGATCTCGGCCGTGCGCGCCATGGCGTCGTACTCGCGCGTGTCGATGGAGATCGGGAAAGCGCCGACCGTCACGCGCCGTACGCCGGAGGCACGGGAGGAGTCGGGCACGTCGACGCCGGTCTCGTCGAAGTCGAGACCGAGCAGGCGGCCGGTGATGCGCAGGAAGTTCGCCGCGCCTCCGGGCGTGTGGAAGCCGACGAGGTCCGAGCCCAGCAGGCCCTCGATGATCTGCTTGCGCCACGGCAGCTGCAGGAACAGCTCCTCGGGCGGGAACGGGATGTGCAGGAAGAAGCCGATGCGCAGATCGGGGCGCATCTCGCGCAGCATCTGCGGGACGAGCTGCAGCTGGTAGTCGTGCACCCACACCGTGGCACCCTCGGCGGCCAGCTCGGCGGCACGGCGCGCGAAGCGGCGGTTGACCGCGACGTACGGCTCCCAGTGGTGGCGGTGGTAGACCGGCGTGGCGATGGCGTCGTGGTATAGCGGCCAGATCGTGGAGTTGCTGAAGCCCTCGTAGAAGCCCTCGAGCTCGTCGCGGCCGAGCTCGACCTCGGACAGCGCGCACGGGCCGACGTCGTCGGGCAGGGGCTCGAGCTCGCGGCCGAGGTCCTCGGTGGAGTACGGGTCGGGCGCGAACCGACCGGACCACCCGATCCACACGGCGTCGTGCTCGCGGAGCACGGGCTCGAGCGCGCTGACGAGGCCACCGGGGGAGCGGTTCCAGGCGGTGGTGCCGTCCGCATGCTCCTCCGCCGACACCGGCAACCGGTTGGCGATCACGAGCAGGTCATGGGAGGCGGTCATCTCATGACCGTAGATGCTCCGCGCACGGCGTGGTCAAACCTCGAGGTGCCCGCTGAGCGGGCGGGTGTGGGATGTCCCACGATCACGTCACGCTGCGTGCACCCGCGTTCACCCGAGTGCCTCGAGCAGCGCCCGCAGCGAGGCGATGCCGTCGTGGACGTCGGTGAAGCGCGTGGTCAGCGGCGCGAGGCCGACCCGGACGCCGTCGGGGTGGCGGAAGTCGGGGATCACGCCGCGGTCGGTGAGCGCCTGCGTCAGCGCGAGCGCATCCGGGTGCCGGAGCGTCACGTGCGCCCCGCGCTGGGACGGGTCGCGCGGTGTCGCGACCTCGACGCCGAACGGCGCGAGCCACGAGTCGGCCAGGTCGATGCAGTACGACGTCAGCGCGGTCGACTTCGCCCGCACGGCGTCCATGCCGGCCTCCTCGAGCAGCGCGACGCCGGCGTCCACCGCGGCCAGCGCGATCGCGGACGGCGTACCGGTCATGAACCGGCGGATGCCGGGCGCGGGGGCGTAGTCGCCGGTCATGGCGAAGACGTCCTCGTGCCCCATCCATCCCGGGATCGGGTTGGTCATCGAGCCGTGGTGCCGCGGTGCGGCCCAGATCCACGCGGGTGCACCCGGGCCGCCGTTGATGAACTTGTACGAGCACCCGACGGCGAAGTCGGCGCCGGATCCCGGGAGGTCGAGCGGGACCGACCCGCCCGCGTGCGAGCAGTCCCAGACGACGAGGGCTCCCTCGTCGTGCACCGCGCGCGTGATGGCCCCGATGTCGGCGAGCGCGGCCGACCGGTAGTCGACGACGGACAGCAGCACGACGGCCACGTCGTCGTGCAGCGCCGCCGCGACGTCGTTCGCCGTCACCGGCGAGACCGGGAACGGCACCGACGGATCCAGCGGGCCCAGCCACTTCACCGAGCCGCTGCGCGATCGTGCGACCTCGGCGGCCACGTAGCGGTCGGTGGGGAACTCGCCGCGGTGCGCGACGACGGTGGACCGGTCGGGCCGCATCGACATCGCCGCGCCGAGCACCTTGTAGAGGTTGACCGTGGTGTTGTCGCAGACGACCGTCTCGCCCGGCCCTGCGCCGAGCAGAGCCGCGCCCAGCCGGTCCCCGACCTCGAACGGCCGGTCCATCCAGCCCTCGCTCCACGAGCGGATGAGCCGGTCGCCCCACTCGCCGTGGACGACCGTGGAGATGCGGTCGGCCGTCGCGGCGGGCAGCCGGCCGAGCGAGTTGCCGTCGAGGTACACGACCGCCGGGTCGGGGATCTCGAACCGGAGCCGGAACCCGGCGAGCGGGTCAGAGCCGTCGAGGCTCTCGGCGTACGTGCGCGACGTGGCTTCGGTCATGGGCAGAGGCTGCCACGAACGCGCCGCCCACGTACGACGTCAGCCGATGGCGCCCGAGGCGCCGTCGGACCGCGGTGCCGCCGGCTTCGCCGGGCGCAGAGGCATCCCTGCCGAGCCGACGACCTTCTCGCCCGGAAGCGCGAGCACCCGGCGCGCGACGAGGAACGTGTGCGAGCCCTCGTTGGGGAAGCCCCAGAAGCGCTCGACCTTCGCGACGTCGCCGCAGGAGTTGGTGTGCAGCATCCACTCGGCGCCGGACGTGTCGGCGCCGAGGTACATCACGACGTGCTTGTAGGGGCAGCCGCCCTGCGGGCACGTGTCGTAGAGGACGAGGTCGCCGGGGCGCAGCGCGGTGGGTGAGACCTTCGCGTAGTGCGGGTCGAGCGTGACCCGTCCCACGGCACCATGTTGCGCGTGGACGGCGCCCACGTGTCGCCGGCCGTGGCCAGGCCCGCGCCCTCGGCGTACGCGCGGGAGACGAACGACGAGCAGTCGGCGCGGAACGGCAGCATGCGGCCCGCCCCGCCGCAGGCGTACGCCGCACCGAGGTGCTGGAACGCCCAGGTCACCGCGAGAGCGGCCTGCGGCGTCGCCGCCTCCGTGATCGCCGTGGCGCACAGGGCCGCCGCGCCGACGAGCTCCGCGCCGTCGCGAAGCGTCGCCGGGACGTCGGCGGTCGGGCAGCCCTCAGGGCCGACCTGGACCTGCGGCGCGACGAGGCCGAGCCGTGACAGCTGCGCCTCGGCCCGCCGCTCGCCGTCCGCTCATCCGTCGTCCCCCGGCCTCGCGCCGCCTCGCGGGACGACGAGTTCACAGATCCCGCGACGGGCGAGGGGGCAGGAGGCCGTCGAGAAGGGCGGCGAGGCCGTGGTCGAACTGCGTGTCCGTGACCCAGTCGGTGCGGGCGAGGTCGGTCTGGGCCGCGAGCATGTCCTCGCTCGGGGTCGCGCGTTCGGCGTACCCGCCGAGCGAGCCCGGGAACGCGCCGTCGACCCGGCGGGGTGCGGCGAACACCCCGAAGCCGAGCGCGTAGATCGAGACGGCGTCCCACGCGCGGGTGGCGTCGTCGACGGAGAGGCCGAGCTGCACGAAGGCGCTCAGCGCGCGCTCGCCCATGCGGTACGCCGCCGGCGTGAGCGAGGGCCGCAGGACGAGGGCCGGGACGAGCGCGGGGTTGTCGACGACCTGGTCGCGGATCCCCCGTGCGAGGCGCTCGAGCGCAGAGCGCGGCGCGACGCGCGGGCCCGGGATCGGCACCCGTGCGGTGAGCAGGTCGAGCAGCCCGTCGAGCAGGTCGTCCTTGTCCTGCACGTGGCGGTAGAGCGCCATCGGCACGACGCCGAGACGCTGCGACAGCGCCCGCATCGACAGGCCGTCGGTGCCCTCGGCGCGGATGAGCTCCCACGCCTCGTCGAGCACGCGCTCGCGGGTCAGCGTCTGCCGCGGCTTCTTCGGGTCGCTTGACATGTGTACACCGTACACTCCACACTCGCTCCTGTGAATGTGTACGCCGTACACATCGGACTCAAGGAGCTCGTCGTCATGGTCAGCAAGCCCTGGCTCTTCGCCCTCACGTTCCTCGCCTTCCCGCCTGCGGGGCTCCTCGCCCGCGCCGTGGTGGGACCTGTCGACTCGGTCACCGCCGGCCTCGTCGGGGGTGCGATCGTCGGGCTGGTCGTCGGTGCCGCGCAGTGGCTCGTCCTGCGGACGGTCGTCTCTGCCTGGTGGATCGCGGCCACGACGGCGGCGGTGGGCATCGGCCTCGCCGTCACCGCCGGGCTCGGCCTCGTGAGCACCGACCGATCCGACCTGCTCGCCATCGGCCTCGTCACCGGCGTGCTGGTCGGAGCCGCGCAGGCCCTGGTCCTGCCGGCCCGGCTGCGCGTGGCCTGGGGCGCTGCCGTGGCCGTGCTCTGGCCGCTGGCGTGGCAGGTGACCGCGCTCGTCGGCGTCGACCTCACCCAGGGCTGGGCGGTCTTCGGCGCCTCGGGCGCGCTGGTCTACTCGGCGTCGCTCGCCGGCCTCCTCGCGCTCGCCGGCCGCCGCATGGCCGTCGAGGCGACGGCATGAGCGCCGCGGTCGTCCTCCTCGTCGCCGTACCGATCCTGTTCAACGCGGCCTTCGCCGAGCTCGGACGCACGTTCTCCTACCCCGATGTCCTGCGCCGTCCCGCCGCCGAGGTGATGGAGCGCGTGCGCGCCGGTGGATCGGCGCTCGCCCTGCGGTGGTGGGCCTTCCTGCTGTCGGCGCTGCTCATGGTGCCGCTGGCGGTCCTCACCACCGACGCCGTCGGACTGCGCGGGGGATTCGCGCAGCTCGTGACCACCGTCGGCGTGCTCGCCGCCGTCGTGCAGGTGCTCGGCCTCGTGCGCTGGGTGCAGGTCGTGCCGTGGCTCGCGGCCCGGCACGAGTCCGCGGACGACGCGGGCAAGGCCGTCCTCGAGTCCGAGCTCGCCCTGCTCAACCGTCTTCTCGGAGTCGCGGTCGGTGAGCACCTCGGCTATCTGCTGACGGGCGCCTGGACGGCGTTGCTCGGCCTCGGCCTGCTGTCGACGTCGCTCCCCGTCGCCCTCGGTGTCGCAGGCATCGCCCTCGGCGTGCTGCTCGTGCTGTGCTCGCTGGAGTTCGTCGCTCGTCCCGGCGAGCACGGATGGCGCGCAGCCGAGGCGGCTACGCCCTTCGTCTACATCGCGTGGTCGGTATGGCTCGTCGCCCTCGGGGTCCTGCTCGCCCTGGCCTGAGGCGGGCGAGCCGTCGGGTGCCGCTCGACTACCCTGGTCCGGCGCCCGACGGGCGCAGGCCGGCGTGGCGCAACTGGCAGCGCACCGCTCTTGTAAAGCGGTGGTTAGGGGTTCGAGTCCCCTCGCCGGCTCACGTGTGAAGTCCCGGGACATCGTTAACGGATGTCCCGGGACTCTGTTTGTCTCGGGGGTGTCTTCTTCCTGACTCCGCCGCGTTGCGGGCTGCCGGGCGCTGGTCCGGGTTTGCGTCCCAGGGGCTGGTAGTCCCGGTCGGGGTCGAGGGTGAGCTCGCGCAGGATCTCAGCGCCCCGGTGATCGCGATGTTCTGCAGGACCACCCGGGCGCCCGGCGACGCGATGTCGATCCCCTCGGTCAGGGCGCCGACCGTCGTCGACACGAAGCGGACGCCCTCGATGTACGTCGTCCCGTTCGGCGTCGCGTCCTTGAGGTAGGCACCGCGGCGTACGCCGGACACACCGTCGCGCACGTCGACCGTCCCGCCGACGATCACGACGTTGCGGCCGCCGATGATCGTGAGGCCCATCGTGTTCACGAGCGGCCGGTCGCGCGGAAGCGTGAGGATGTAGTCGCGCGTCACATCGAGCTTGATGCTGACCGAACCTTCGGGGAACGCCATCACCTGAGGGTTGCTGAGCGCGGGGGGCGAGAAGCGCAGGGCGGCGTCCGAGACGGGTCCCGGGGTCACGGGCGGGGTGCCGGGCGCCCACGTGGTCGGCGCCGGTGACGGGGTGGGCTCGTACGACGGCGTCTGCGACGGCGTCGGCTCAGCACTCGCCGACGGCGTCGGCTCGGGAGTGGGTGCCTCGGTCGGGAACTCGGTCGGGAACTCGGTCGGGACGGGCGTCGGGTCCGGCGTGAACTCGATCGGCACGACGGGGACGTCGACGAGCGTCTCGTCGCTGGGTGTTGTGTCGGTGGGCGCCTCCGAGCCGCTCGGGCTCGGTGTGCCGTCCGCTTCCAGCGGCGGGAACCACGGCGTGAACGCAGACGTGGCAGCGGGGTCGAACGGCTGGTCGAGCCCGTCCACCACGACCTGGCCGCTGCTGGTCGTGGTCACCTGCACCGGGTCCGCTCCGGGGCCGGAGACGTCGGACCCACCCGGGCCCATCGTCGCGTCGTCGGCCGAGGCCGTGCCGCTGGCTCGGTAGAGGCCGTCGGCACCCATGGCCTCGGTCTGCGGCGCACCCGGTACGCCGGTCAGCACGCCACCCACGGCGCGGGCCGCGTCCGACGCACCGGTTCGCACCACCGGGATCGCCATCATCGCGATCGTCAGCACCGCGATGGAGGCGAGAATCGGCGCGGTTAGGCGGATCCGCGGGCCCGACGCCGCGTGCCGGGGCCCGCCGACGCGCTCATGCGCGCCGCGGACGACGGCCGCCTCGTGACGACCGCGGGGCGCCGATCCTCGGCGTACCTCGTGCACGAGAGCTCCTCCGGGCGGGGCTGCTGGTGGCCGCGACGTTAGGCCGAACGGGTGAACGGAAACCGAACGGAGGAAGGCGCTGGGAGGTAGTCGCGCCGAGCCCTCAGCGAGCCCCGCGGCGATTCCCGCGCTCGGCCCTGGGCCCCGTCGCGCTAGCGTCACGGGGTGGCCACGGACAGCAACACGGCGACGTCGAGCGTCGCCGACGTCGCCGCGATCCAGCAACGGACCGTCCGCTCGTTGTCGGCGGCCGCCGTGGCCGGGGGCATCGCGGTCGCGGGGTCCATCCCCGCGGGCGCCCTGATCGCCGCCTCGCTTGCGGACGAGGCGGTCGCCGGTCTCGCCCAGACCACGGGTGTCATCGGGGCCGCAGCCCTGGCGCTTCCGCTGGCGCGCATCGCGTTGTCCCGCGGGCGGCGGGCCGCCCTCTCGCTCGGCTACGGCCTCGGCGCACTCGGGGCGGTCTTCGTCGTGGTCGCGGGAGCCACGCGGTCGCTCCCGCTCGTCTTCCTCGGTTCGTTCTTCGTGGGCGTCGCCTCCGCCGCCAGCCTTCAGGCGAGGTACGCCGCCACCGACCTCGCCGTGCCGTCTCATCGCGCGCGGGCGCTCGCGATCGTCGTGTGGGCGGGCACTGTCGGCGCGGTCCTCGGCCCGAACCTGCTCGAGATGTCGGGGCGGGCAGCGGTGGAGCTCGGACTTCCCCAGCTCACCGGCCCCTACCTCGTCGCAGCGCTCATGTTCGGTGCCTCCGTGGTCGTGCTGCAGCTCTTCATGCGACCGGACCCCTACCTGCTCTCGCGGTCGTTGGCAGCGGAGGCGTCCGGGGTGCAGCTGCCGAAGGCGAGCCTGCGCGACGGGCTGCAGCATCTGCGACGGCATCGTCGGGCGGTGCTCGGCGTGACCAGCGTCTCGCTGGGCCACGTGGTGATGGTCATGGTCATGGTCATGACACCGGTCCACATGGCGCACGTGGACGTGTCGTTGAACCTCATCGGGCTCGTGATCTCGGTGCACGTGCTCGGGATGTACGCCTTCTCGCCCGCCGTCGGCTGGCTCGTCGACCGGTACGGCAGGGTGCCGATGATCCTGGTGGGAGCCGCCATCCTGCTCGTCTCCTGCGTGGTGTGCGGGCTCGCACCGTCCGACGCCGTGCCCGTTCTCGCGGTCGGCCTGTTCCTCCTCGGGCTCGGCTGGTCGTTCACCCTCATCGCCGGGTCGACCCTCGTGAGCGACGACGTCGAGGAGAACGAGCGCCCGTCGGTGCAGGGCCTGTCCGACCTCTGCATGAACCTCGCTGCGGCCGTGGGCGGGGCGATCGCCGGCTTCATCGTCGCGGGGTCGTCGTACGCCGTGCTCTGCGCCGTCGCAGTCGTGCCCGTCCTCCTCCTCGTCGCGATGGCCGCGAGCCCGGCCATGCGCCGACCCGCGGCGCCGGTGTCGTGACCGCGATCCCGTTACGCGTGCCGCAGGCAGCCAGCGCCGTGCGGCCGACCTGGGACGGCCTGCCGGCCGAGGTGCGCCACGCCATCGAGGAGTGCGCGGGATCGTCTGTGCGCCAAGCGGTTTCGCAGGGCGGCGGATTCACCAGCGGGTTTGCGAGCCGCCTCGAGCTGGAGGACGGACGACGCCTGTTCGTGAAGGCAGCGACGTCCGAGCAGCACGTCTTCGCCCGACCGTCGTACGAGCGGGAGTCGGCGGTGGTGCGGGGGCTTCCGGCTGCCGTTCCTGCACCGCGGGTGCTCTGGACGCGTGATCTCGGCGCATGGTTCGTGGCTGCCTTCGAGGACGTCGAAGGCCGGCATCCCCTGCGGCCGTGGGACCCGTCGGAGCTGTCGGCGGTGGTCGACCTGTGCGTGCTGCTCGCCGACGAGCTCACGCCCGTGCCTGAGGCGCTGCCTGCGCCCCACCCGCTGACGGAATGGGACGACGACTTCTCGTTCTGGCGTCGCCGCTCCTCCGGCGACCAGGCGGCGCTGGCCGTGCCGCTCGCGGAGGGGTGGGCGCCGCTGGTCGGCGACCTCGCGGCCGCCGAGGCGTCGTGGACCGTGCGGTGCGCGGGGACGACGGGCCTGCACTTCGACCTGCGCGACGACAACCTCCTCGTGCGGCCGGACGGCTCGGTGGTCGTGTGCGACTGGAACCACCTCACCCTCGGGGCCGCCTGGCTCGACCTCGCGGCGCTGCTCGTGTCGGTGCACGGGGACGGCCTCGACGCCGACACGCTGTGGGCGGCGAGCCCGCTCACCGACGGCGTCGACGAGGACGCGCTGGTCGCGTTCCTTGCTGCTGTCGCGGGCTTCTTCGTGGACGTCGCGGCGCAGGAGGAGGTGCCGGGATCGCCGTACCTGCGCGAGCACCAGGCCTGGTGGCGCGATGCGTCCCTCTCCTGGCTGGACTCCCGGCTCCAGGGCTGAGCGCCCGCCCCGACGGGACCGTTCACGGATCCACCTCCGCCCGTTCACCCGGAGGTCGGCCTCCGGCATGCCCGGCTCGGCAGGCTGCGGTCGCCGCCGGAGCTCCGTCGGCTTCTCGACGTGCGCAAAGGGGGCGATCGCGTGTCCGCTCCCCGGTTCCGGCTCGTCCCGGGCGGCCGCCTGGTGCACGAGCCAGGCAGGGGAGGCGTCGGCTGGCGCCTCCTCGGGGCCAACAACCGGGAGCTCGGCCGGTCCGCCCTCGCCTACGCGGACGCCGAGGCGGCCCTCGCGGCGATCGGGGACGTCCGGGTCCTCGCAGCGGGCGGCGGGGCGCACATCGTGCACAACCCGACCACCGGCCGGTGGGCGTGGCACCTCATCACGGCCTATGACCTGGTGGTCGCGACGTCCGGGCGAGGGTTCCGGCACGAGCGCGAGTGCCGCTACAACCTCGAGCAGTTCCGTGCCCATGCGCCCTCGGCGACAGTCGTGGATGCATGACGTGCTCGGCCCCGCCGTTCGCTACAGGGCGCGCGAACCCGAGTCGCCGACGGTTCCGTCGGTGCGGACGAAGAACCAGGACCAGCCGGTGGAGCGCAGGCGGAGGTCGAGCACGCCGTACGTGCCGGAGATGCGCTTCACCGTGAATGGCCCGTAGCCCGTCGCGAAGCTGCGCAGCGACGCGCCGCCGGTGCCGACGACGAACGCCTGCACGCTGTGAGTGCTCGTGACAGGCACGCTCATGCGCTCGTAGTCGTGGTCGTGCCCCCAGAGGACGATCCTCACGTCGCGGTCGCGCGCAGCAGTGGCCCACATCGTCTGGGTGTCCGTGGCGTTGCGGTGCTCGCCCGTCGAGTAGCGCGGCCTGTGCCAGACCACGATCGTGGGGCGCCCGTTGTTGGCGGCGAGCGCCGACTTCAGGTACGCGATCTGCGTGCTGCTGCCGGCCTTCTCGCTGTCGAGGCCGATGACGGTCCAGGCGCCGATGCGGTGCGTCCACCACGTGACGCCGGTGATGCCGAAGTAGGCCTTGTAGCCGGAGGCCCCCGAGGTCATGTACTCGTGATTGCCAGGCACCGGCCAGGTGATGGCCTTGAACTTCCCGTACGACGGGTTGTAGTAGTTCGCGAAATTCGACTTCGACCCGGCGTTGTACGCCAGGTCGCCGAGGGCGATCAGGCGCTGCGGCTGACGCTTGGTGACGATGGCGGCGGTGCGCGCCTGCGCCCCGCCGGCGCTGGCGATGTCGCCGACCGCGACGATCCGGGTGCCGAGGGCGGACGTCGCCGCAGGGACGACAGCGCCGGGTGTGGCGGGAGCCGCTGACGCGACGCCCCCGGCAGTGGCGAGCAGAGCCAGGGCGGCGAGCGCGGCAGCGGTGCGCAGACGGAGCAGGGCGGTGGTCACGACGACTCCTCGGGTCGGACCGATCATTGCCCCGCAGGACCGCGCCTGTCCTCTGCCGGTCCGCATGACGGACTCGACGGGGCTGCGCGTTGTGGTCAGCGGCCGACCGTCTGGGCGACCGGCGTCCGCTGCTGTACCGGCGCGGGTCCTGCGTCGGCGGGATGGGCGAGGGCAGCGACGAGCCCCAGCGCGAGCAGCGGCGGTACGACGATCCGGACGGTGTCCCTCGTGATCCTCATGACGCATCTCCTTGACGTGGCGTCATGGCGGTGATCGGCGCGGGCTAGCCGTGGTCTCGAATCCCGTCCCCCGTACGGCGTAGAGGTACGCGGGCGAGGCCCTGCACCAGCGCGACGCCCGACAGCACGATCAGCGCTCCGACCGGCTGGTTCCACGTGAGCGCCTCGCCCAGGAGGAGCACGCCGGCGGCCGTGGACACCACGGGCATGGCGTAGGTCACCGAGGCGGCCACCACGCCGCCCGTGTCGGCGATCAGCCGGAAGTTCAGCAGGAACGCCCACCCGGTGCCGAGCACGCCGAGGAACACCATCGACCAGGCCGCCACCGGCGTGACGTCGGACGGTGCCGAGCTGAACAGCAGGGTCAGCACGCCGAGCTGCAGCGACGACATCAGCAGCTGGCCCGACATCAGCGACACGGCGGGTTCTGCGCGATGGACGAGACGCCGTCGCGTGTAGGGCATCCCGATGCCGTAGCAGGCGGTCGCCGCGATGCACGCGAGGCTGCCGAGCGGGTCGCCCCCGTTGCCGAGGTCCCAGAAGCCGAGCACGACGAGGGCGCCGAGGAAGCCGATCGCCAGGCCGACGAGCTTCTCGCGCGTGGCCTTCTCCCACGGCGTGATGAGCAGCCCGAACGCCAGCACGAAGAGCGGCGTCGCCGCGTTCCAGATGCCGGCCAGCACGGATGACACGCGCGTCTCGGCCCACGCGAACAACAGGTACGGAAGCGTGTTCAGCAGGAGGGCGACGACGGCGAGGTCTATCCACACCACCCGTCCGCGCGGCAGCCGCGTTCGGGTGGCCGCCGCGACGAGCAGGAGCGTGAGCGCGCCGAGGAAGCAACGCCCGAAGGCGACCTGCACCGGCTCGAACGACTCGAGCGCGAGCTTGATGAAGTAGAAGACGAAGCCCCACACGACCGTGAGACCGACCCACGCGCCCAGCCACTCGCGCGGCGGGGGCGTGTGCCGCTCGGCGGAGGGATGCGTGGTGGCCACCGGCACAGGCTGCCGTACGGCGGATCGCTCTGCCGGACCGGGCGCTCGTGCTCGTGTCGCACCGGGGCCAGGGCCCCGCGGCGAGAGGATGGCCGCGTGACCGAGACACCCCTCGCCCATCGGCGTCACACCTACGAGGACCGGTCCTCGATCGTCCTGTTCGCCGCCGCCGTGCTGTTCCTCGCCGGGCTCCTCGAGTTGATCGCAGGCGCGGGCGACACCGCGACCGGCAGCTTCCTCATCGCGATCTCGTGGGTCGTGTTCGCGCTCGACCTCGTCATCCGCATCGCGCTCGACGACGACAGGCGGGCCTTCCTCCGCAGGCACTGGTTCGAGGTGGTCGCCGTCGCGATCCCCTTCTTCCGGATCGGCATGATCGCGTACGTGTTCGTCCGGCTGGCCTTCCACCGGGGACGGCTCATCCAGCGCGTACAGGTCTACGCCGCGTACCTGACCGTGCTCATCGTCATCTTCGGCGCGGTGCTCGTGCTGGCGGCCGAACGCGACTACCCGGACTCGAACATCCACTCGTACGGCGACGCGATCTGGTGGGCTCTGGTCACGGTCACCACCGTCGGCTACGGCGACTACGTGCCGGTGAGCCCGACCGGGCGGGTCATCGCCACGCTCATGCTCGTCAACGGCGTGGTGCTCATCTCGGTCGTCACCGCCATCATCGCCGCGCGCTTCGTGCAGGACCCCGACCAGGGCGAGAACGCGGTCACTCTCGACGTGCTCGACGAGCGGCTCGCCCGCATCGAGGTCGCCCTCGCGCGCCTGCAGTCCGCTGGTGGCACCGACCCGGACGACCCGCCGGGCCAGGCCGAGGGCCATCCCTCCTGACGAGCCCGGCCCGGACCACCGGTCGGCCTCGTAGGGTCGGGGCATGGCCTTCACGCAGACCGCCCACGTGGTGCACGCCGTCGCCCTGCCCGACGCCGACCTCACCGAGTCGCCGCTCGCGCCCGACCAGGTGGTGTCTGGCGCCCCGGAGGTGCGGTTCCTCGCCCTGCACGAGAGCGACGACCTCGCGGTCGGGCTGTGGCAGCACTCGACCGGCGTGAGCACCGACGTCGAGGCCGACGAGGTCTTCGTCGTGCTGAGCGGTCGAGCCACGATCGAGATCGCGGACGGCCCGACGCTGGAGGTCGGCCCGGGCGACGTGGGGCTCCTCCCGGCCGGTGCGGTCACCCGCTGGACCATCCACGAGACCCTCCGCAAGGTGTACGTCGTCCGCCCCTAGGAGGGGCTCTGACCTGCGACGACGCAGCGGCGATCGAGCGCCGCCCGCACTCCGTGCACCCGTGCGGTGGACAGTCGGAGGACCCTTTCCCGGGGTGAATGACACGGGTGGGATTCGACCCGTAGAGTGGCCGCACGCACCCGGGCCGAAGGCGCGCGGGAGCGACCGCAGGACGCACGAGAGGGGACCGCCGCGATGGACGCCGCGCGCGCCGTAGGGAGCACGCAGAGCCGCGAGGTGCTCTCCGACCGCGACCGCGAGATCCTCGAGTTCGAGCGCCAGTGGTGGAAGTACGCCGGCGCCAAGGAGCAGGCGATCCGCGAGCTCTTCGACATGAGCGCCACCCGCTACTACCAGGTGCTCAACACCCTGCTCGACAACCCGGCCGCGCTCGAGGCCGACCCCATGCTCGTCAAGCGGCTGCGCCGCATGCGCGCCTCGCGCCAGCGCGCCCGGTCCGCCCGGCGTCTCGGCATCGAGCTGTAGCTCGGCCCTCGCCCCGGCAACCCGGAGGCTGCGATGACGACGAACGGCGACGATCCCGGCACAGGCGCACGCCCGCAGCCGGGCACGCCTCCCGACCCCACCCCCTCCGGGCCCGAGGACGTCCTCCCCGCCCGTCCCCCGGGACGCCGCGCCAAGCCGCCCGTCGAGGGCACGCCGTCCCCCCTCGGCCGGGTCCTGCTCCCCGTGGCCCTGCTCGTGGTCGCCGTCGTCGCCGTGCTCGCAGCCTGGGGCCGGCTGCAGGCGGACGAGTCCGTGGTGGCCGGCGGCCCGACCAGCCCGGCCGCCAGCCCGACCTCCTCCTCCTCCTCCTCGCCGTCGCCCTCGTCGTCCTCGCCCACCCCGAAGCCCTCGAAGACCACGACGCCCACCCCGACCCCGTCGGACACGCCGACCGAGAGCCCGAGCCCGACCGCGGTCGTCATCGACCGGTCGGTGCCGGTCACGGTGCTCAACGGCACGCGTCGCACGGGGCTCGCGGCCAAGGTCGCGGCCGACCTCAAGTCCAAGGGCTGGACGGTCGTATCGATCGGCAACTGGCGTGGGGGCGGCGTCGACACCACGACGGTGTTCGTCGACGGACGCGACGACGCCGCCGCCACGATGCGCCGCGACCTCAAGGCAGCTGACGCCACCGAGGAGCCGATCGGCGCCATGCGGACCAACCGCATCACGGTCGTGATCATGGACGATTACCCGACGAGCTGAGGCCTCACGTGGTGCCGCGGCGTCGCGCGCTGCGCAGCGGGCGCTCGGTGTAGCCGCCGTCGGCCAATCCGGCCCGTCGCTCGAACACGTTGCGGCTGAAGTGATCCCCGGTGCGGGCGTAGGACCACGCGACGGCGACCAGGTAGAGCGGCAGGAAGACAAGGACGCACCAGGCCCACTGCGTCGCGTGCCGGCCCTCGTGCCGCAGCAGCTCGTCGGTCACGTGGTCGGTGCGCAGGATGACGACGTTGCCGACGGTCACCGCGCGCGCCTTCGGGAAGGTGCCCGTTGCGCCCCGGCCGAGCACCAGGCCGTGAGGGCCCTTCTCGAGCCGCGCGCCCTCGCTCTTGGCGAGCAGGAGGCCGGCGAGGGTCGAGAAGTTGAGCGCGTTGACCAGCCGACGCAGCCGGTACCCGGGTGCGATCGGCTCAGCCATGGACCGAGGGCGCGCGCACCGACGCCATCGGAGGCATCTCGACGCCGGCCACTGGGTGCTCGGTGACGGAGAACCCGGAGGCACCACGGTCGAACTGCAGCAGCGAGGCGGAGACGTCGGCCGCGAGAGAGAGGTCGCCGCGACGGCGCAGCCGCTCGGTCGCCGCCCGCATGATCTCCGCCGCCATGACGCCGAGGAACCGCTCCTCGTGGTGGCGGTGCACGCGGACGCCGAGGTCGACCTGCGCGATGGCGTCGAGACCGAGCCGTTCGTAGGTGTCGACGAGGAGCGCGATCTCCACGCCGTAGCCGCAGGGGAACGGCAGCGACTCGAGCAGCGGGCGTCGGGCGGCGTACTCCCCGGCCAGCGGCTGCACCACCCCTGCGAGCTCGGGCCAGAGCAGGTTCAGCAGCGGCCGCGCGACGAGCTCGGTGACGCGCCCTCCGCCTGCCGGGACGACGGTCGCGCCCTCGACCAGGGGCCGCTCGTACACGGCCTTGACCAGGTGCACGGAGTCGTCGGTGAGGAGAGGCCCGAGCAGCCCTGTGACGTACGACGGTGTGAACGACTGGAGGTCGGCGTCGACGAACACCACGATGTCGCCCGTCGTGACGGCGAGGGATCGCCACATGGCCTCGCCCTTGCCGCCGCTGCCCGTGTGCTCCGGCAGGATCTCGGCGCGCTGCACGACGCGTGCACCCGCCGCCGCGGCGATCTCGGCGGTCCGGTCGCTGGAGCCGCCGTCGATCACGACGAGCTCGTCGACCAGGCGTCGGTGCTCGGGCGCGGCCGCCCCGAACGAGCGGTGCACGATCTCGACGATCCGGCCGACCGTGGGCTCCTCGTTGAGCGCGGGGAGCACGACGCTCACCGTGGTCGGGCCCTTCACGGTCGCGAGGAGGTCGACCGGCCAGTCCGAGGCCGTGGTCGTGCGACGCTCGAACCAGGCTGCGACGTCCTCGCGCACGGCTCTCCTTCATCTCAGCGATGTCTCACGATCCGGACCTGCGTCGTCCCGAGGGGCGGGACTCCCGTACAGTCTTGCGCACGGAGTGAACGTCGGCCCCCGGGCCGGGTGTTCCCTCCCGTCGAGGCTTCCGGCCCGGCACAACAGAACATCGCTCATCCAGAGGGGCAGAGGGATACGGCCCGATGAAGCCCCGGCAACCACCCGGACAACCTCCGAGCGACGTGCAGACGTCGCGCGAGGCCGACCGGAGAAGGTGCCAACTCCGTCCTGTCGGCCGAACGGTCAGGCAGGGAAGATGAGGAGAGAGGCCTCGCCATGTCCACGTCGTTCATCCCCGCGTCCGAGCTGCCGGCCGACGACGCTCCCCCCGCCGCCCCCGACTTCGGTCCGGCCGCGCGCCTCACCTGTCGTGAGTGCGGCTCCTCCTATGCGCTCGGTGCCGCGTACGCCTGCATCGAGTGCTTCGGCCCGCTCGAGGTCGGCTACGACTACGTCGACGTGACGCGCGAGCGCATCGAGTCCGGCCCGCAGAACATGTGGCGCTACGCGTGCCTGCTGCCGGTCGCGTCGTACGCCGGCGACGAGCCCAACCTGAACCCCGGCATGACGCGCCTCGTGCGCGCCGACAACCTGGCGCGGGCGCTCGGGATGACCGGCACGCTCTGGGTCAAGGACGACAGCGGCAACCCGACGCACTCGTTCAAGGACCGCGTCGTCGCCGTCGCGCAGAGCGCGGCCCGCCGCCTCGGCCTCGGCACCATCGCGTGCGCCTCCACCGGCAACCTCGCCGGTGCCGTGGCCGCGGCTGCGGCGCGCGGCGGCCAGAAGTCGGTCGTGGTCATCCCGTCCGACCTCGAGGACGGCAAGGTCGTGACGGCGGCGACGTACGGCGGCACGCTGCTCGCGGTCAACGGCAGCTACGACGACGTCAACCGCCTCTGCTCCGAGCTCATCGGCGACCCGCTCACCGAGGACTGGGGCTTCGTCAACGTCAACCTGCGCCCGTACTACGCCGAGGGCTCGAAGACGGTCGGGTACGAGATCGCCGAGCAGCTCGGGTGGCGCCTCCCGCAGCAGGTCATCTCGCCGATCGCGTCGGGGTCGCTGCTCACCAAGGTGGACAAGGCGTTCCGCGAGTTCGTGCAGCTCGGTCTCGTAGCGGACACGCCGTACCGCGTCTTCGGTGCGCAGGCCACGGGGTGCTCGCCGGTCTCGGTGGCGTTCCGCGAGGGCCACGACGTCGTGCGCCCGCAGCGGCCGAACACCATCGCCAAGTCGCTCGCGATCGGCAACCCGGCCGACGGCCCCTACGCGCTCGACGCCGTACGCCGCTCCGGCGGCGCGATCGGCGACGTGAGCGACGCGGAGGTGACCGAGGGCATCCGGCTGCTCGCCGAGACCGAGGGCATCTTCGCCGAGACCGCGGGCGGTGTGACCGTGGCCGTGCTGCGCCAGCTGCTCGCCTCCGGCGCTGCCGACCCGGCCGCAGAGACCGTGCTGCTCAACACCGGAGACGGCCTCAAGACCCTCGACGCCGTCCTCGGCCACGTCGGCCCCACCGCCGTGATCGACGCCGACGTCGACGAGGTCACCCGAGTCCTCACCACCCCCTGACCTGACCCGAGCTACTGCCCAAACGGTCGTTGAGCGAAGTGCTTCAGCGACCATGTGGGCAGTAACTCGCGGAGCAACGAGAGAAGGCAGTGCCATGAGCGTGTCGGTCCGGATCCCGACGATCCTGCGCACCTACACCGACGGCGCCAGCGAGGTGACCGTCGAGCCGGCCGAGGACACCCTCACATCGGTGCTCGACGCCCTCGAGGCCGCCGCGCCCGGCATCAAGGCCCGCGTGCTCGACGACGAGGGCAAGCTGCGCCGGTTCGTCAACGTGTACGCCGACGACGAGGACGTCCGCTTCGTCGGCGGCCTCGACACCCCGACGCCCGCGGGCACGAAGGTCTCGATCATCCCCGCCGTGGCCGGCGGCTGATCGTCGTACGCCGAGAGCCCCGCATCCGTCTGCGCGACGGGTGCGGGGCTCTCGCGGTCTGTGCTCCGACGAAGGACGGCACCGGGCGCTCGCGCGCTCGGTGCCGTCGGGCGATCCGGGGTCCCTCCCGGGGGAGGGCTGGGTACCCGTTCCTGAGGGACGTGTGGCGACCTACTCGGGGATCGGGTCGTACTCCGGGTCGACGTAGTGGAGAGCAGCCTCCTCGGCGGTGAGGTCGTCGTCCTCGCCGGAGTCGTGCGCGGTCACGTCGTCGTGCTCGCTGTCGAGGGCGTCGCGGTCCTCGGTCAGGCGCCCGACGATGACCTCGCGGTGCCCCTCGCGGTGCGGCGCGAAGGCGGCGGCGGGGTCGTCCGAGCCGTACTGCTCGGTCAGGTCGGCCTCGAGCGCGTCGGCGACCTCGTCGCCCGCCTGGCCGCGCCCGGGGTACGCCGGGCCGTCGTACTTCTCGTCCTCGGTCCCGTGCCCGAGACCCGTGTACTCGCGCTCGTTGGTGCTCATGAGGTCATTGTGTCCCGCTGGCACCCGGGACGCGCGGCATGTGCGGGAGCCGTCCGGGTGCCTCCCGGCAGGGGTCCGGAGGGCGGTCGCGGCTTGCACTCGGACCCCGAGAGTGCCAACAATGGCGTTAGCACTCGACCCACCCGAGTGACAGCCGAGCTGTCGCGACGGTCGGGCACGGGTGGTACGCGAGACCTCCGTGGGTGAGGTCGGG
Organism: Longivirga aurantiaca; assembly: GCF_042660085.1. Lineage (NCBI taxonomy): Bacteria > Bacillati > Actinomycetota > Actinomycetes > Sporichthyales > Sporichthyaceae > Longivirga > Longivirga aurantiaca. Next base: position 333,126 of record NZ_JBHSTI010000002.1, read on the forward strand.
CCGGGCAGGCGCCACCGTCGTCCCGGGCCGTCCGTCCGTCGCGGGCACCGACGAGGTCGTCCAACCTGAAGCGAAAGGGATCGGCAGCCACATGGCGAAGATCATTGCGTTCGACGAGACCGCCCGTCGCGCGCTCGAGCGGGGTATGAACACCCTCGCCGACGCGGTGAAGGTGACCCTCGGCCCGAAGGGCCGCAACGTCGTCCTGGAGAAGAAGTGGGGCGCCCCCACGATCACCAACGACGGTGTCTCCATCGCCAAGGAGATCGAGCTCGACGACCCGTACGAGAAGATCGGCGCCGAGCTGGTCAAGGAGGTCGCGAAGAAGACCGACGACGTCGCCGGTGACGGCACGACGACCGCGACCGTTCTCGCCCAGGCGCTCGTGCGCGAGGGCCTGCGCAACGTTGCCGCGGGTGCCAACCCGATGGCGCTCAAGCGCGGCATCGAGAAGGCCGTCGAGGCCGTGAGCGCCGAGCTCCTCTCGATGGCCAAGGAGGTCGAGACCAAGGAGCAGATCGCTGCGACCGCGTCCATCTCCGCCGCTGACCCCATGATCGGCGAGATCATCGCCGAGGCGATGGACAAGGTCGGCAAGGAAGGCGTCATCACCGTCGAGGAGAGCAACACCTTCGGTCTCGAGCTCGAGCTCACCGAGGGCATGCGCTTCGACAAGGGCTACATCTCCGGCTACTTCGTGACCGACGCCGAGCGCATGGAAGCCGTGTACGAGGACACCTACGTCCTCATCGCCAACTCCAAGATCTCGGGCGTCAAGGACCTCCTGCCGATCCTCGAGAAGGTCATGCAGTCGGGCAAGCCGCTCGTCATCATCGCCGAGGACGTCGAGGGCGAGGCCCTGTCGACGCTCGTCGTCAACAAGATCCGCGGCACCTTCCGCTCGGTCGCCGTCAAGGCCCCCGGCTTCGGCGACCGTCGCAAGGCCATGCTGCAGGACATCGCGATCCTCACCGGCGGCCAGGTCATCTCCGAGGAAGTCGGCCTCAAGCTCGACACCGTCGGCCTCGAGCTGCTCGGCAAGGCCCGCAAGGTCGTCGTCACCAAGGACGAGACCACGATCGTCGAGGGTGCGGGCGACTCGGAGCAGATCGCCGGCCGCGTGAACCAGATCCGTGCCGAGATCGAGAAGTCGGACTCGGACTACGACCGCGAGAAGCTCCAGGAGCGCCTCGCCAAGCTCGCCGGCGGCGTGGCCGTCATCAAGGCGGGTGCGGCCACCGAGGTCGAGCTCAAGGAGCGCAAGCACCGCATCGAGGACGCCGTGCGCAACGCCAAGGCGGCCGTCGAGGAGGGCATCGTCGCCGGCGGCGGCGTCGCCCTGCTCCAGGCGAGCGTGGCGGCCTTCGCCAAGCTCGAGCTCGAGGGTGACGAGGCCACCGGCGCGAACATCGTCCGCGTCGCGGTCGAGGCCCCGCTCAAGCAGATCGCGATCAACGCCGGCCTCGAGGGCGGCGTCGTGGCGGAGAAGGTGCGCAACCTCGAGCCGGGCTGGGGTCTCAACGCCGCCAACGGCGAGTACGTCGACCTCATCAAGGCCGGGATCATCGACCCCGCCAAGGTGACGCGCTCGGCGCTGCAGAACGCCGCCTCCATCGCGGCGCTCTTCCTCACCACCGAGGCCGTCATCGCCGACAAGCCGGAGAAGACCCCGGCCGGCGGCGGCGCGCCCGACATGGGCGGCATGGACTTCTAGTCCGTCCGCACCACCACGCACGACCTCGTACCGCCCGGGCCCCCACGGTCCCGGGCGGTACGCATGTCTCCGGCCGCACTTCTGCGCCCCTAGGGTCGATCACGGCAGTTGAGCTGCACCGGATGACCCGTACTCGTGATCATGAGTGCCGTATCCGGTGCCGGGCGCGTGCGGCCCGGGCACTACGCTCCGGGGCGTGTCCAGCGATTCCGCGTCCCTGCCAGACGGCGCCCGCATCTCGTACCAGGGCGAGCCGGGGTCGAACTCCGACGCCGCCTGCGAGGCCGTCTTCCCCGGCGTCCCGACGCTGCCGAACGCCACCTTCGAGGATGCCCTCGCCGCCGTGGTGAACGGCGAGGCCGACCTCGCGATGATCCCGATCGAGAACTCGATCGCCGGTCGGGTGGCCGACATCCACCACCTGCTGCCCGGGTCGGGCCTGTCGATCATCGGCGAGTACTTCATGCCGATCCACTTCCAGCTCATGGCCGTGCCCGGCACCCGGCTCGACCAGATCACGACCGTGCGCAGCCACATCCACGCCCTCGGGCAGTGCCGCAGGCTCGTGCGCGAGCACGGGTGGCGCCCCGTGGTGGCCGACGACACTGCCGGGGCCGCCCGCGTCGTCGCCGAGCTCGGCGACCCGGCCGTGGCCGCCCTTGCGCCGCACCGCGCCGCCGCGCTCTACGGGCTCGAGATCCTCGCCGAGGACGTCGAGGACGAGCACACCAACACCACGCGGTTCGTCGTCCTCGCCCGGGAGCCGCAGGTGCCCGAGCACGACGGCTCGCTCGTCGTGACGTCGTTCGTCTTCCGGGTGCGCAACGTCCCCGCTGCCCTCTACAAGGCGCTCGGAGGTTTCGCCACCAACGGCGTCAACATGACCAAGCTCGAGAGCTACCAGCTCGACGGCACGTTCACCGCGACGGAGTTCTACGCCGACGTCGAGGGCCACCCCGACGACCGCCCGCTCGCCCTGGCGCTCGAGGAGCTCGCGTTCTTCTCCAGCTCGGTGCGGATGCTGGGCACCTACCCCGCGAGCCCGTTCCGCACCTGACCGCCCCGGTAGGTGGGTGGCGATCCCGTCGTGGAGCGCACCCTCGTTACCCGGGTACGACGGCGCTGCCGGTTCCGGACGCGCGAAGGCCCGGGGCAGGTGCCCCGGGCCTCCGTCGACGTTCGTCAGATGCGATCAGAGGGCCACCAGCTCGGCCACGTAGAGCTCGGCAGAGCGCGGACCCGACGGCTCGGCCAGGTCGAGCAGCAGGGACAGCGAGACGCCGCTGCGGAGCAGGTCCATGACGGCCTGGGTGCCGTCGTACGTAGTCGCGGTCCACATGGCCGCCACCTCCTTGATCACAGTCCGTTCATCGAACGGACACGCGCGACGCTGGTGAGCCGTTCGGGTGGTGCAACCCGTGGTGCTCCGAACGGGCTACCGCGGGCACCGGCCGTTCGTGCCGTCTTGAGCAGGACGAGAGGCAGGACGGGTGACAGGCAACTCGCGCGCGCGGGACACCGTCCCGCTGCGAGCATCGGCAGATGGACCTCGTCGCGCCGGACCGCGCCTACCTCGACGGCTACCTCGACGCCCTGCGCCGGGAGTGGTCGCCGACGACGACCGACCCCGGCTACTGGCGCGCCGAGCTCGCCCGGGTCTCGGCCGACCCCGACCTCGCGCTGGCGCAGTTCAACGAGCGCGACGGAGGCGGCCGGACGATCACGCTGCCCGACGGCACCGAGGTGGCCCGCATCCCCGGCGTGGTGCGCTGGCTGTGGGACGGCGAGTTCTGCGGCGCCATCAACGCCCGCTGGCAGCCCGGCACGCCCGACCTCCCGCCGCACGTGCTCGGCCACATCGGCTACAGCGTCGTCCCCTGGAAGCAGCGCCGGGGCTACGCGACCGAGGCGCTGCGCCAGATGCTCGACATCGTCCGGACGGAGGGGCTCCCGTACGTCGAGATCACGACCCAGCCGGACAACATCGGCTCGCAGCGGGTGATCGAGGCCAACGGCGGAGTGTCGCTCGGGGAGTTCGTCGAGCCCGAGCAGTACGGCGGGCACCTGGGCGTGAAGTACCGCATCGACCTCGCCTGACTCACCCGCCGTCCGGCGCCCAGCCCTTCGGCTCGGCGGGGTCGGACGGCGGGTCGGCCAGGGTCCGCTGGAACCAGGCGACGCTGCGCCAGGCGCCGAGCTTGAAGCCGACGTCGCGATAGACGCCGAACTGCGCGAACCCGTGCGCACGGTGCAGCGCGACGCTCGCGTCGTTCGGCAGCGCGATCCCAGCGAAGCACTGCACGTAGCCGAGCCGCTCGACCGTCGGGAGCAGCTCGGCATACAGCGCCGTGCCGATCCCGCGGCCCGTGGCGCCGGCGTCCAGGTAGACCGACACGTCGCACGCCCAGCGGTAGGCCCGGCGCACGCGGTGGTGGGCTGCGTAGGCGAACCCGAGCACGCGCTCCTCCGCGTCCTCCGCGACCAGCCATGGCAGGAGCGGGGCGGCTGCCATACGCGCGGCCATCTCCCGGGCGTCCGGCGCGACCTCTTCGAACGACGCGTACGACGCCTCCACGTGCGGTGCGTAGACCGCGGCGATCCGTTCGGCGTCGCGCGGGGACGCTGCACGGACACGGATGTCGGCCATGGCGCGACCCTAGCCACGGCAGTCGGTCGCGCGACGTGTGCCGCGCGCTCGTCCGTGGTGGGATGAGGTCCCACCCGTGGCCCGTGGCCCGTCGCACCAGGAGCACCCATGCCCGCCAGCCGTGATCTCACCGGGACCGTCGTCGTCATCACCGGGGCCACCGCCGGCATCGGCCGGGAGACGGCGCGCCAGCTCGTGGCCAAGGGGGCCAAGGTCGCGCTCGGCGGTCGTCGCCAGGAGAGGCTCGACGAGCTCGTCGCCGAGCTGGGCGCCGACAACGCCGTCGGCGTCGTCATGGACGTGCGCTCGCCGGAGGACAACGCGCGCCTGGTGGCTGCCGCCGTCGACCGCTGGGGCCGGCTCGACTCGGTGGTGCCGAACGCCGGCGTCGGCATGTACGGCGGGATCCTCGACCAGACCGACGAGGACCTCGCGTTCATGATGGACACGAACTACGCCGGGACCGTGTGGTCCGTGCGTGCAGCCCTCCCGGCGATCCTCGCCACCGGCGACGGCGGCGACGTCGTGATCGTCTCCAGCGTCGCCGGCTTCCGCGGCGGTCCGGACGAGGCGGTGTACGCCGGGACGAAGCACGCGCAGGTGGGTCTCGCCGGATCGCTCGACCGCGAGCTGCGCGAGCGGGGCGTGCGCGTCACCCTCATCTGCCCCGCCGGCACGGCGACCGAGTTCGCCGTCGGAGCGGGTCGCACCGAGGACGACCCGCGGTTCGCCGAATGGCTCACCGCCGAGGACGTCGCATCGGCCGTCGTGCACACGCTCGAGCAGCCCCGCTCCCTGCGCACCGCGATCTGGACCCTGTGGTCGATGGGCCAGGGCAGCTAGCCCCACCCGGGGATTTGCCCCCGATGTCGTTGCTTCCCCACACGTTCGGTCGTGACTTCACGACCGAACCGGGGGCAGATCCGCGGGCTGTCCTTCGCCCACGGCTGATTCCGGCGTGCACCGGGGCGTACGACGTCTACCGTCCCTCTCGTGAGCGAGCAGCCGGTGGTGGTCGAGCGGCGGGTGACCCCGCTCGAGCTCTTCTTCGACCTGGTCTTCGTCTTCTCCCTCACCCAGGTGACGGCGCTGATGGCGGCCGATCCCACCTGGCTGGGGCTCCTGCGCGGGATGGCCGTGCTCACGGTGCTGTGGTGGGCGTGGGTCGCGTACGTCTGGATCGGCACCACGACCGATGCCGAGGACGGCGTCGCGCGCATCGTGATGCTCGCCGCGATGGGCGCGATGTTCCTGACCGCGCTCGCGGCCCCCGGAGCGTTCGGCCAGCTCGGCGACGTCGCCGGGGGCTCGCGCGACCAGGCGCTGCTGTTCGGCGTCACGTACTTCGCCGTGCGCCTCGCCCACGTGGTGCTCTTCCGCGTGATCGGTCGGGACAAGCCCGACGTCGGTGCCGCCGTGGCCCGGCTCGCGCCGGGTCTGCTCCTCGGATCCGCGCTGATCCTCGTCGCGGCCTTCCTCCCGCCCGGGTGGCCGCGCGGCCTGCTCTGGGCGGTCGCGATCGCGGTCGACGTCGGGGCCCCGCTCGTCGCGGGCACGAAGGGGTGGGAGCTCAGCCCCCACCACTTCGCCGAGCGGCACGGCCTCGTGATCATCATCGCGCTGGGCGAGTCGCTGGTGGCCCTCGGCGTCGGCGTCAGCGACCAGCTGTACGACGTGCGCACGATGATCGCGGTGCTCGTGGGGTTCGCCTCGGTGGCGTGCCTCTGGTGGCTCTACTTCGACGTCGTCGCCATCGCGGCCGAGCGCCGGCTCGCGAGCGTCGACGTCGAGCAGCGCAACAGGCTCGCGCGCGACTCGTTCAACTACTTCCACCTGCCGATGGTGGCCGGGATCGTGCTGCTCGCCCTGGGCCTCAAGAAGTCGTTCGTCGACATCGACTCCGAGCTCAAGCTCGTGGCGTCGTTCGCGCTCTTCGGCGGCGTCGCGCTCTACCTGCTCGGCCACCTGCTCTTCCGCAAGCGCAACATGGGCTCCTGGAACCTCCAGCGCACGGTGATCATGCTGCTGCTGCTCGCCTGCGTGCCGCTCGGTGTGGCCGTTCCCGCGTGGGTGAGCCTCGTGACGCTGATGTCGGTGCTGCTGGCGCTCGTCACCTACGAGACGCTGGCCTTCGCTCCGTGGCGCCGGCACCTCCGCGCCGCCCACGAGGACCACCACGCGGGGGAGCACTGACCACAGTCGCGTGTCAGACCGCGTCGGGCTCGATGCTGCCGTGCAGGACGTCGTCGGCGTCGACGATGCGGTAGGCGTAGCCCTGCTCGGCGAGGAACCGCTGGCGGTGCGCGGCGAAGTCGGCGTCAACGGTGTCGCGCGCCACGACGGCGTAGAAGCGCGCGGTGCGGCCGTCGGCCTTCGGGCGCAGCACGCGGCCGAGGCGCTGGGCCTCCTCCTGCCGCGAGCCGAACGAGCCGGAGATCTGGATGGCGACGCCGGCCTCGGGCAGGTCGACCGAGAAGTTGGCGACCTTGGAGACGACGAGCACGCGGACCTCTCCGGAGCGGAAGGCGTCGAAGAGGCGCTCGCGCTCCTTGACCGGCGTCTCGCCCGTGATGACGGGAGCATCGAGCCGCTCGCCCATCTCGTGCAGCTGGTCGAGGTATTGGCCGATCACGAGGACGTGCTCCTCGGCGTGCTTCTCGACCAGCGCCTGGACGATGCGGAACTTGCGGTCGGTCGAGGCCGCGAGGCGGTAGCGCTCCTCGGGCTCGGCGGTCGCGTAGACGAGGCGCTCGCGCTCGTCGAGCGTCACGCGCACCTCGACGCAGTCGGCGGGAGCGATGTAGCCCTGCGCCTCGATGTCCTTCCAGGGCGCGTCGTACCGCTTGGGCCCGATGAGCGAGAAGACGTCGCCCTCTCGGCCGTCCTCGCGCACGAGGGTGGCCGTGAGGCCGAGCCGGCGGCGGGCCTGGATGTCGGCGGTGAACCGGAAGATCGGTGCCGGCAGCAGGTGCACCTCGTCGTACAGGATGAGGCCCCAGTCGCGGGCGTCGAAGAGCTCGAGGTGCTGGTAGACGCCCTTCCGCCGGGTCGTCATCACCTGGTACGTCGCGATGGTCACGGGCCGGATGTCCTTGACCGTGCCGGAGTACTCGCCGATCTCGGACTCGGTGAGGGTCGTGCGCTTGAGCAGCTCGGACTTCCACTGGCGGGCCGAGACGGTGTTGGTGACGAGGATCAGGGTGGTGGCGCCGGCCATCGCCATCGCGGCCGCGCCGACGATCGTCTTGCCCGCGCCGCAGGGGAGCACGACCACGCCCGAGCCGCCGTGCAGGAAGTTCTCGGCGGCCTCGCGCTGGTAGCCGCGCAGGGTCCAGCCGTCCTCGGTGAGCGACATCGGGTGCGCCTCGCCGTCGACGTACCCGGCCAGGTCCTCCGCCGGCCAGCCGAGCTTGAGCAGCACCTGCTTGAGCGACCCGCGCTCGGACGGGTGCACGACGACGGTGTCGGGGTCGATGCGCGCCCCGACGAGCGGCTCGACCTTCTTGCTGCGCAGCACCTCCTCGAGCACGGCCCGGTCGTTCGAGTGCAGCACCAGGCCGTGGGCGGGGTCGTTCTGCAGCTGGAGGCGGCCGTAGCGGCCCATGGTGTCGGCGACGTCGACGAGCAGGGAGTGCGGCACGGGGTAGCGCGAGTAGCGCAGCAGGATGTCGACGACGCCCTCGGCGTCGTGACCGGCCGCGCGCGCGTTCCAGAGGCCGAGCGGCGTGAGGCGGTAGGTGTGCACGTGCTCGGGGGCGCGCTCGAGCTCGGCGAACGGCGCGATCGCGTGACGGCACTCGGCCGACAGCGCATGGTCGATCTCGAGGAGCAGCGTCTTGTCGCTCTGCACGATCAGCGGGCCGTCGGTCATCCGTCGATTCTCCCACCCCGGCCGAGACGCGCAGACCACAGCGTGACGCCCGGAGCGAACACCCCTCGCTGAGCCTGCTCGATCCGTTGCTCCCGGGCCCGGGAAGCAGCGGATTGATCAGTGTCAGCGGGTGGGTGCGGCTAGGTTGCGGGGATGCGGATCTCCACCTTCCTCATGTTCCAGGGCGACGCCGAGGCCTGGCTCGACCTCGCGGTCGGGGCAATCCCCGGGTCGAGCGTCACGACGATCACGCGCTACGGCGCGGAGGGCCCGGGCGTCGAGGGATCCGTCGCCGCCTCGGAGGCGCTGATCGGCGGTCACGCCGTGCGCTGCTACGACAGCTTCGTCGTCCACGACTTCACCTTCACGCCGTCCATCTCGCTGTTCGTCGACCTCGACTCCGAGGAGCAGCACGCGGCCGCCCACGACCTCCTGGTGGACGGCGGCAGCATGCTCATGCCGCCGGGCGACTATGGCTTCAGCCGCTGGTTCTCCTGGATCCAGGACCGCTACGGCGTCTCCTGGCAGCTGAACGTGCCGTGAGCGGGATCGTCAGCGGCGAGCGGCTGGGCGCGGCCTGGGAGGACGCGCGCCTGGCCGCGTCGCGCGGCCGGGTGCAGGTGCGCGCGCTCCGCACCGTGGCCGAGCTGAACGAGGCCCGCGGGGTGTGGGACGCCGTGTGGCCCACGGTCCCCGGCGCCACCGAGATCACCGGCAACCTCATCCGCGCGATCGAGCACGCCGGCGGGTACGTGTCGGGTGCCTACGCAGACGGTGTCATGGTGGGGTCCTGCCTCGCCTTCCTCGGCCGCACCCGTGAGGACGCCGGCTGGCACACCCACCTGCACTCGCACATCGCCGCAGCCACGCCCGGCAACGCCGACCGTGGGGTCGGCACCGCGCTCAAGCTGCACCAGCGGGCATGGGCGCTCGAGCACGACATCGACCGCGTGGTCTGGACCTTCGACCCGCTGGTACGCCGCAACGCGCGGCTCAACCTGGTGAAGCTCGGCGCTGTCGCGGTGGACTACCTCGTGGACTTCTACGGGCGGATGGACGACGCGCTCAACGCCGGCGAGCCCAGCGACCGGCTCCTCGCCCAGTGGGACGTCGCGTCCGACCGCGTGGCCGAGGCTCTCTCAGGAGCCGTAGCGGCCTGGACGCGCGCCGACCTCCTCGCGGCGGGCGCGGCCGAGGCGCTCGTGGTCGGTGACGACGGCGAGCCGCGCGTCATCCCGGCGTCCGTGCGGACCACCCTCGTGGCGCTACCCGGTGACATCGTGGACATCCGCCGCCGCGACGGCGGCCTCGCCCGCGCGTGGCGCCTCGCTGTCCGCGAGGCCCTGGCTCCCGTGGGCGCGGGTGCGGCGTACGTCGTGGGTCTCACGACGGACGGCTTCTACGTGGTGGAGGAACGGGCATGAGGATCGAGAGGGTGGTGGTCCACCGGGCCGCGCTGCCGCTGGTGCGGCCGTTCCGCACGTCGTTCATGGTCGAACTCCACAAGGACGTCGTCCTCGTCGAGCTCACCACGGACGACGGCGTCACCGGCTGGGGCGAGTGCGTGGCGATGACCGCCCCGCTGTACAGCCACGAGTACAACGACGGCGCGATCGAGGTCATGCGCGAGTTCCTGCTCCCGCGGCTCCTCGGCGTCGACCTCGAGCTCGAGGACGTGCCCGCGCTGCTCGGCCCGGTGCGCGGCCACCCGATGGCCAAGGGCGCGCTCGAGCTGGCGGTGGCCGACGCCGCGCTGCGCATGCGGGGCCAGTCGTTCGCGTCGTACCTCGGGAGCGTCCGCGACCAGGTCGACTGCGGCGTCTCGGTAGGCATCCCGGCGGACGACTCCATCGACACGCTCGTGGCCGAGGTCGACGGCTACGTGGCCGAGGGCTACCAGCGCATCAAGCTGAAGATCCAGCCCGGCTGGGACGTCGTCCCCACGCGGGTGATCCGTGAGCGCTACCCGGACGTCCCGCTGCAGGTCGACGCCAACCAGGCATACGGCCGCGCCGACATCGAGCACCTGGCAGGGCTCGACGAGTTCGGGCTGCTCCTGATCGAGCAGCCGCTGCACGAGGACGACGTGCTGGGGCACAAGCTCATGGCCGAGCGCATGCAGACCCCCATGTGCCTGGACGAGTCGGTGCTCTCTGCGGAGAACGCCGAGTTCCTCATCGACTACGGCGCGTGCGAGGTCGTGAACATCAAGGCGGGCCGCGTCGGCGGGTATCTCTCGGCCAAGGCGATCCACGACCTCGCGCTCGCGCGCAGCGTCCCGGTGTGGTGCGGCGGGATGGTGGAGACGGGCATCGGCCGCGCAGCCAACATCGCCCTCGCGTCCCTCCCGGGCTTCACCCTGCCGGGCGACACGAGCGGCAGCGACCGCTTCTTCACGCGCGACGTCACGGAGCCGTTCGTGCTCGTGGACGGCCGGATCGACGTGCCGACAGGCCCCGGGCTCGGAGTCGCGCCGTTGCCCGAGGTGCTCGAGGAGCTGACCGTCGCTCGGCACGTGCTCGCCTGAGATCCCCCGTCCCCCAGCGATTTTGGCTCCTCACCCGTTCGTCCGATAGACGATGCACGACCTGCATCCGTGTATGCGCGAGGCGTAGCCTGGAGCCATTCCAGGAGGTACACGATGCGCCAGGACCAGAGGACCAGGAACGCCGACCGGACCCCCGGGGCGGCGGAGCGGGCGAAGGTGCGCCGGCTCACCGCTGAAGGGCAGCGGCTCCGTGCCTGCGACGCCGCGCGCGACCATCTCGCGCAGCCCGGCGCGGAGCAGGCCACCACGGTCGCCCGGCGTACCGCCTCGACCTGGCGCTGAGCGTCAGGGCGCCTTGTCCGCGACCGCAGCCACGCCGGTGATGCGCGCGACCGTGAACGTGCGCACCTCCGCCGTGCGCAGGTCGTACGCCGTGAGGAAGCCGCCGTCGAGCCGCAACGGCTCGACCACGCGCTCGGTCGCGGTGCCCGTGGAGTCGGCGTACCCGATCCAGATCGCCTTCTGACGGTCGAGGGCACCCCGAAGCTCGGCCATCGTCTCGCTCGTCGTCGACCGAGGGAGCCGTCCGCTGCCGCCGGACTCGGGCATGGCCGGCGGGCGGTGCGCGGCCGCGGTCTCGCCGGCGCGCAGTGCGCGGACGGCGGCTGACAGCAGGGCCTCGGTCGGGGCCGGAGGCTCGCCCGAGAGCCGCGGCGGCCTCGGCCGCGTGGGGGTGCGGCGCGAGTCACGACGGCGTACGACGACGGCGCCCTCCGCGTTCTCGGCGCTCGGTGCGTAGCCGGCCTCGCGCAGACGCTCGAGGACGAGGTCGATGGGGGACGCCGACACGATGACGGTGTCCGCGACGCGCGTGAGGCGCAGCGCGGCGAGCTTGCGGTCGGCGAGTGCTGCGGTGACGGTGGCCGGGTCGTCGCACCGGAGGTACGCCGTGGCCACGCCGACGCGCAGGGCGCCGTGGCGCCGCGCAGCGTCGTTGACGAGGTACTCGAGCGGCTGCGGCACGGGCGTGCGCGATCGCGCCGAGAGCATCGCGAGGATGTCGGTGGCGCTGCGCCCGGCGTCGAGGGCGCGACGGATGGTGGCCTCGGTGAACCGGTAGACGGTGGCTCCGCCGGTCGACTCGACGTCGGCCATCAGCGCGATCTCGCGCGCCAGGGCGCCCTCGAGCGGTCCGGGAGCGACCGCGGTGAGGTCGGCCTGCAGCAGCACGTGGTCGAGGGGCTCGGGCAGCACGGCGTCGACGGCGGCCGCGACCTCCGCGGGCACCGACGCGCGACCCGGCATCCGTGCCGCGGCGCGCGCCTCGTTCGACGCCTCGTCCGGAAGGGTGGACGTGAGCAGCATCCGACCGTGCGTCGACAGCGACCCGAGGCCCGTGATGCCGAGGCGCTCGGCCTCCTCGGGAACCGCCTCGACCACCGCCTGCCACAGGGGCGACGTACGGCGAGGGCGGCGCCAGCGCAGGCGCTCGAGCAGTGCGTGGTGCGACGGCGACTGCCCCGGCTCGAGGGCGACGAGCTCGTCGAGGACGGCGCGGCGGGCCTCGGGCGTGAGCGCGCGGTCGAGGTCGCGCGCCAGGGCGTTGACCCTCCCGCCGCCGTCGTCGCGCCCGGCCACGAGGACCGGTGTGCGGGTCATCAGCAGCCAGGTCTGGGCGAGCAGCGTCCAGCGCTCCGCTGTCGAGCGGGTCAGCCAGGAGTCGTAGGCGGGCGTGGGGCACCACACCTCGTCGAGCTCGCCGTCCGCCGCGAGAAGCCCTGCGGCGTAAGCGGTCTCGATGACGAGCGCGGCGCCTTCCTCGTCGACGTCGAGGCCGAGGGCGGTGCGCGTGAGGTCGCGGACGGCGAGGCCGCCGCTGCGCAGGACGGCGGGGGGCGCCGTGGACCACGCCTCGAGGAGGTCCTCGACCAGGCGCACGAACGAGAACGCCTGCTGGCCGGCCGTGCGGTCGACGAGGTTCGGCGTGCGGTCCGTGTGGTCGACCGACGGCGGGTGCGGCACGAGGTCAGGCACGAGCACGCCGCCGCGCAGGGGCAGTGCCACCTCGCGCGGCACGATCACGGTGTCGGCCGCGATCGGCTCGAGCAGGTGCCGAGCGAGGAGCCACTCGACGGGAGTGCGGGCCGACTCGACCGACACGGGTCGGTCCGCGCCCTCGACGCGGCCGACCGGCGAGGTCCAGAGCAGGCGCTCGAGCGCCTCGCGCGCGCCGTCCGGCGCCTCCGTGAGCGTGCGCTCGACCAGAGCCGGGTCGTCGGCGTACGGCGCGACACCGCGGCGTCCCTCGGCCATCGCGGGTCCGAGGCCGGCGGGGTAGGTGCCGAGCGCCTCGCGGACGGGTCGGACGAGGTGCAGATCGTGGTCGCGCCCCCAGAGCAGTGCGAGGACGCGCAGCCGGTCGACCACTCCGGCGACGAGCGCGGGGTCGACGTCGGGCAGGCCCTCCTGTAGCTGGCGGAGGTCGGCGGGCTCGCCGAGCGCGGCGAGCGCGGTGGTGACCTGCAGCGCGAAGACATCGAGGCGGTCGAGCGCGCGGGCGGCGGACGGGCCCGTCGTCGCGCGGGTCGCCAGCGCGCCGAGATCGGCCGGGACGGGGTGCACGAGGTCGGGGCGGGCGGCCAGCAGCGCGGCGATGGAGTCGTCGCTGCGCTGACGGAGGTCCTCGGCGAGCGAGCGCGGTGCCGGAGCGGCGGCGTCCGGGGCGGCGCCGGCGGCTGTCGGGCGCGCGGAGGCAGAGGCGCTGCGCCGACGCGGCGTCGCACCTCCCGCAGCGTCCGGCCGTCGAGTGGTCATCCGCCCAAACCTACGCGTGTCCCGGTCGAACCAGCGAACCGGCGAAATCGGCGCCATCCGGATCGGGCGATGAAGGGTGACTTCGTTGCGCTCTGAGCAACGAAGGGCCCCTTCATCGCAAACGGGGGAGGCGGGGGCGCATAGGGTCACGGGGTGCGCGTGATCGGGTTCGACCTCGACATGACGATCGTGGACTCGTCCGAGGCGATCGTCGACAGCGTCGCGGCCGTCGGCAGGCGCTGGGACGTGCCCATCGACGAGGGATGGCTGCGCGCGACCCTCGGCCTCCCGCTCGACCTCGTCTTCCCGCAGCTCGTCCCCGAGATCCCGTACGCCGAGGCCCTCGAGGTCTACCGCGCGCGCTACCTGAGCCACGGCCTCGCCATGCACGACGTCCTCCCGGGGGCGCGCGAGTCGCTCGAGACGGTCGTGGCCGACGGGTTCTCGATCCTCGTCGTCAGCGCGAAGAAGGACACGCATGTCCGGGCGGTGCTGCAGTCGGTCGATCTCGACCACCTCGTCGCCGAGGTCGTCGGCGAGCGCTTCGCCGAAGGCAAGTCCGAGTCGCTGCGCGAGTTCGCGGCCGAGGCCTACGTCGGCGACCACCCCGGTGACGTCCGCGGCGCCCTCGGGGCCGGAGCGGTCGCGATCGCGGTCGCGACGGGCCCCACGTCGGCGTCCGAGCTCGCAGCCGCGGGTGCGGACGTCGTGCTCGACGACCTGACCACCTTCGTGCCCTGGTGGCGCGCCTGGCTCGACGGCGCCGATGCGCCTGCGGAGGAGACGGCATGAGGCTGCTCGTGATCGGCGGCACCCGGTTCGTCGGCAGGCACGTCGTCGAGGCGGCGCTGCGGCGCGGCCACGAGGTCACGCTCGTCCACCGCACCGCCACCGATCTGTTCCCCGGTGCCGAGCACGTCCTCGCCGACCGCGACGGCGACCTCGGCGCGCTCGACGGCCGCACGTTCGACGCGACGGCCGACATCTGCGCCTACTTCCCGCGCCAGGTGCGCCACGTCGTCGACACCCTCGGCGAGCGCGCCGGGCGCTACCTGCTCATCTCCTCGACCTCGGTGTACGCCGAGCCCGCGGGCCCGGCGTTCGACGAGTCGTCGCCCACCGTCCTCGCCGCGGGAGACGACGTCGACGTCGTGACCGACTCGACGTACGGGCCGCTCAAGGTGGCCTGCGAGGAGGTGGCGCGCGAGCTGCTCGGCGACCGCGCCACCGTCGTGCGTCCGACGTACGTCGTCGGGCCGTGGGACCACACGCAGCGCTTCACGCACTGGGTGCGCCGGCTGTCCGAGGGCGGCGAGGTGCTCGGGCCGGGCAACCCCGGCGACCCGCTGCAGGTGGTCGACGCGCGCGACCTCGGGCGGTTCGTGGTCGACCTCCTCGAGAAGGACGTCGCCGGCACGTTCCACGCGGTGACGCCGCAGCCGCCGTACACGTTCGGCGACATGCTGGCCGACGTGCTCGCCGTGGTCGCGCCGTCGGGCACCACCATCACGTGGGTCGACCAGGCCTGGCTGCTCGAGCAGGGCGAGTCCGACGCCACGATCCCGCTCTGGGGCGGCGGCGACCCGTGGATCCTCGCGAACGCCGCGAGCCCGGCCGCCTCGGTCGCCGCGGGCATGAAGAACCGGTCGGTGCGCCAGAGCGCCGTCGAGGTGCTCGACCACCTGCGCGCAGGGCCCACGACCGGATCGGACCCCGGCATGACCCGTGAGCGCGAGGCCGAGCTGCTGGCCGCCTGGCACGCCCGCTGACCCGCCGTACCGCCCGCAGCCCGGTTCTCGGTTGGGGTGGTGGCGGGCTGGCCGATAGCCTGAGCGGACGCCATCGAGGCCCGGGGGGCCTCCTGACGACAGACGGGACGTGAGTGCGGTGCCGACCGGCAAGGTCAAGTGGTACGACAGTGAGAAGGGCTTCGGCTTCCTCGCCACCGAGGAGGGCGACGAGGTCTTCGTGCACGCCTCGGCGCTGCCCGCCGGTCTCGAGGCGCTCAAGCCGGGGTCGCGGGTCGAGTTCGGCATCGCCGACGGCAAGCGCGGCCCGCAGGCCCTGTCGATCCGGCTCCTCGACGCCCCGCCCAGCGTGGCCAAGGCTGCTCGCAAGCCCGCCGAGGACATGGCCGTGATCCTCGAGGACCTCATCAAGCTCCTCGACGGCACCTCGAACTCGCTGCGCCGTGGCCGCTACCCCGACGACAAGCACTCGCGGCAGATCGCGATGATGCTGCGCAAGGTCGCCGACGACATCGACGCGTAGCCGTACGCCCCGGAGCGAGACGAGGCCGCCGTCACCCGCGAGGGACGGCGGCCTCGCTGCGGGCGGGCGGGGCCGCCGGAGAGGGCCGCGTGGCACTCGGAGGGCCCCGTGGGCGAGGATGGCCCCGTGACCTCCCTGGATCTTGGCAACGCAGCCGCCGTGCTCGGCAACGCAGCCGCCGTCGACCTCGCCCGCGCAGCGGCGCTCGAGGTCGCCCCGGCCGCGCAGGTCGGCGAGCACGTGGGCGTCGTCGCAGATGCCGACCCCGACATCGCCACCCACCGGTTCGCCTGCCTCAACACCGCCTACGCCGGCTGGCACTGGTCGGTCACCGTCGTGCGCGTGCCCGGCGCGGAGACCGCCACCGTGTCCGAGGTCGTGCTGCTGCCCGGAGACGGCGCGCTGCTTCCCCCGCCCTGGGTGCCGTGGAACGAGAGGGTGCGCCCGGGCGACCTCGGCCCCGGCGACCTGCACCCCACTGCCCCGGACGACCCTCGCCTCGAGCCGGGCTACACCGGCGCGGACTTCCTCGAGGAGCTCGACGACCCGACGTACCCCGGCGTCGTCCTGCGCCCCGAGCAGTGGGAGCTCGGCCTCGGCCGTGAGCGCGTGCTCTCCGTGCTCGGCCGCGATCTCGCCGTCGAGCGCTGGTACGAGGGCGACCACGGCCCCGCGTCGGCCATGGCCAAGGGCGCGCCCGCGTCCTGCACGAGCTGCGGATTCCTGATGCCCATCGGCGGGCTCGTCGGTCAGGCGTTCGGCGTGTGCGCCAACCCCTTCGGTGCGGACGGCTCGGTCGTCTCGCTGGAGTACGGCTGCGGCGCGCACTCCAGCGTGCGCGAGATCGAGGGCACCGGGATCCCGGTCACCGAGATCGTCGTCGACGACTACGGCTTCGTCGAGGTGCACGCACGCGCGATGGTCGCCGACGCGACCGAGGACGAGGTGGTCACCTCGCAGGTCGTCATCGAGGACGGCGATGGCGGGGCAGACGTCGTGCTGCTCGACGACGAGGCGACGGGGGAGGACGTCGCCGACATCGCGCTCGACGACGACGACCTCGAGGCGGTGCACGAGATCGCCGACCCCGAGTCGCTGGTCGACGCGCACGACGACGAGGACGACGATCTCGAGGACGACGCGCAGGCGGAGACGCTCGAGGACGTGCTCGACCTCGACCCGGACGACCTCTAGCCGCTAGGCGTCGGGCGTGGCGGGCGTCGCTGCGCGTCGGTAGGCGTCGCGCCGGCGGCGTACGTACCAGAGCCCGGCCAGGCCGAGCACCGCGCCTGTGAGGCAGACCCAGGTCCACCAGCCGTTGCCGGCGTCGGCGAGCGGTCCGCGGAGGACGAGGCAGAGCACCAGCCCCACCGCCCAGGCCGCGGTGCCCACGGCCACGGCCCCCACGCCGTCGACGTCGAGGGGTGCCACCTCAGGGGTGGTGTCGGCGTCGGTCGGGGTGTCCTCCACGGGTGCAGGCTACCTCCGCGCGGCACGTAGGCTGACCGTCGTGGACCCCCGGACGCGACGCATGGTGACGCTCGGCGTCCTGGCCCTGTCGATCGCGCTCGTCGTGGCCGCAGCCGTGCTCAACCGCTGACCCGTCAGCCCACCTGGAGCAGCAGCACCTTCTGGCCCGGCTTCCAGGCGTCCGTGCTCGTGAACTGCACCGGCACGGTCTCTCCTGCCGGCACGTCGGTCACCCGCGCGGTGGTCGTGGCGATGTGCTCGCCGTCCACGTAGATGTAGAGGATCAGGTCGGCGCTGCGCGTGCCGGTCGAGGTGTTGCGCGCCGTGGTGTCGACACCGATCGCACCGGCGGTGTTGGTGATCCGCCAGGAGCCGAGCCGCCACCCGTCGGCGGAGGTCGTCGTGGTGGCAGGTGCCGGGGGCACGGATCCGGTCGCCGTGGGCGCCGCGGACGAGGTGGTGGGTGTCGGCTTCACCGAGGCCGACGAGTCGCTGGTCGGGGCCGGCGCGCTCGTGCTCGTCGTGGGCGTCGAGGTGCGGGACGGTGACGCCGAGGGTGAGGACCCGCCCGCGAGCCCCCACACAGCGCCGATGGCGAGGCCGGCCAGTGCGGCCAGCACGAGGGAGACGACCACGAGTGCGCCGGCGGGCATCGCGCCCTCGGCACCGTTCGGTCGGCGGATCACGCGCTCACCCTAGGCGGCGCCGTGCGCCGGAGTCACCGCTATCGCCGGGGACCGGCGTCGGCGGGCAGTGGCAGGATCAGGGGGTGACCACGCAGCCCAGCCTCGACAGCACCCGCCTCGGCACCGACGAGTACCTCGCCCATCTCGACGCCGACTTCGAGGCGATGCTCGAGGCGTCGACCGACCTCGGCGCCGAGGTCCCCGGCTGCCCCGGATGGGACGTCGCGGCGCTGCTCTCGCACGTGCTGGGGGTCTATCGCCACAAGCTCGAGACGCTGCGCACCGACGCGAACCCGGGCGACCGGTCCGAGGGCGGCTGGGGCGTCGTCCCCGAGGGCGTCGACGTGCGGGACGAGATCCGCACGACGTACGTCGAGCTCCGCGAGATCCTGTCGGCGCGCGACGCCGACGAGCCGACCTTCGCCTGGTGGCCGTCGGAGCAGACCGTCGGCTTCTGGCACCGGCGGATGGCGCAGGAGACCACTGTGCACCGCTGGGACGCCGAGTCGGCCACCGACGGGCCCGACGGCGCCGGCGACGTGCCGGAGGATCTCGCGGCCGACGGTGTCGACGAGCTGCTCGGCTGGCTGCGCTGGCCGTGGGACGACGTCCCGCAGCCCGGGGCGACAGGGCAGCGGGTGCTGGTGGCGGCCGACGACCACTCATGGACGGTCACGCTCAACGAGACCAGCGTCGAGGTGGTCGGCGGCGCGGGCGAGGCCGACGCGCTGGTGGCAGGCCCGGCGTCCGGCCTGCTGCTCTACCTGTGGGGGAGGCCGGGGGAGCATGGGATCGCGACCACCGGAGACGAGACGGCGATCCGCCTGCTGCGCGAGCGTCTCCTGATGGCGACGTCGTAGGTGGCGGCCCCCTGGCCCGACGTGCGCGCGGAGGTGCGCGCGCTCCTGCTCGACGACTCCCGGCTCGTGCGCGCGGTCGCGGCGGGCCGGCGTCGCGGTGTGCCGCTGGAGTGGAAGCGCGCCGAGCTGCGGCCGGTCGACCTCAAGGCCGGACGCCGGCTGCAGGTGGTGACGTACGACGAGCGTCAGGCGCACACCGCCAACCACGACGCCGACACCGCGCCCGCAGCGGTCGACGCGCTGCTCGACCAGGGCTTCGGCAACTGGCACCTCGAGACGGCCACCGACGTGATGCAGGTGCGCATCACCAAGAAGGGCGACGCGCAGGTGCACCGCGCACCGCGGGTCGACGCGGTCGAGGACGTCCCGGTCGCGCACGACCGCGCCAAGCCCCGGCTGCTCGACGTCGAGCACCCCGACGTCAAGGCCTACCTCATGGCGGTCGGCGTCGCCGACTCCCTCGGCCGCCTCAAGCCGACCAAGCAGGACAAGTACCGCCAGGTCGAGCAGTTCGTGCGGCTGCTCGACAGCGCGGTCGAGGACGCCCGCGTCGCACGAGCCCTGCGCGAGCCGACGCCCGAGAGCCCCTGGCGCGTCGTTGATCTCGGCTGCGGCAACGCCTACCTCACCATCGGGGCCTTCGTGTGGCTGGCGAAGGTGCGGGGCATCCCCGTGGTCGTGCACGGGGTCGACGTCCGCGAGTCGTTCGCCGAGCGCAACTCCTCGCTCGCCGCCCGCCTCGGCTGGAGCGACGGGCTCACCTTCGAGGCCGCGACCATCGCGGACGCCTCCGACGACCCGCGCGCGGACGTCGTCGTCGCGCTGCACGCGTGCGACACCGCCACCGACGACGCGCTCGCCCGCGCTGTGCGGTGGGAGTCGCCGGTGGTGCTGGCCGCGCCGTGCTGCCACCACGACCTGCAGACCCAGGTGACCCGCGCGTCGACCCCGTCACCGTTCGGCCTGCTCACGCGCTACGGCCTGCTGCGCGAGCGGTTCGTCGACGTGCTGACCGACGGCATCCGGGCGTCTCTGCTGCGGATCGTCGGCTACCGCGTCGAGACGGTCGAGTTCGTGAGCGACCAGCACACCCCGCGCAACCTCCTGCTGCGCGCCGTGCGCACGGGCGCCCCGGCCACGGCGACCGACCTCTCCGACTACGACCGTCTCGTCGACGAGTGGGCTGTGCAGCCCGCGCTCGCGACGCGCATCGAGCCGCAGCTGGTCGAGGCTCGCGCCCGGGCCAAGGCCTGATCCTCGTGCGCCGCACGGCATCCCGGGTGCTGCTCGCGCTGCTTGTCACCGTGCTGGCCACCGCTGCGGCTCCGGCGTACGCGGCGGACGACGCCGACGTCGTCTGCCGGATCACCGACGAGCGGCTCGCGGAGATCAGCGGCATCACGTGGTCGGCGAAGCACGACGGCGTGTGGTGGGTGCACGCCGACTCGGGCAACGGGCCGTACGTCTATGCGCTCGACGGCACGACCTGCGACGTTCTGGCCCGCGTGCGGGTGTCGAACATCGATGCGCGCGACCTCGAGGCGATCGGCACGGGGGTCGACCCGCAGGGCCGGAAGGTGCTGTGGCTGGCCGACATCGGCGACAACCGCGACTCGTGGCCCGAGGTGCGGCTGCACGCGATCCTCGAGCCCAGCAGGCTGGTCGACCAGCAGGTGCGGGCGACGACGTACCGCTTCAGCTACCCCGACCAGCCGCACAACGCCGAGGCGATCCTGGTGTCGCCGACCAGCGCCGAGGTCTGGGTCGTCACCAAGCAGCTCGCGCGCGGCGCGGTCTACCGCGTGCCGCTGTCGACGTCCGGCGTGGCGACGGCGAAGCGCGTCGGCGAGGTGGGCGGGCTCGTCACCGACGCCGCGATGGCGCCGGACGGCTCGCGCTTCGTGATCCGCGACTACTTCGCGGCCAAGCTCTTCGACGCGCCGGTGAGCGCCGCATCGTTGAAGGCCGGGACGCCCGTGGCTCTGCCCGACCAGCCGCAGGGCGAGGCGGTCTCGTTCACCCGCGACGGCAGCGCGCTCGTGGCGGCCTCCGAGGGCGACGACCGGTTGCTGCGCGTCCCGGTCGAGGCGGCAGCATCGCCCACGCCGTCCGGTTCCTCGTCCTCCGCCGATCCGTCGCCGACATCGACCTCGTCGCCCGCCGGGCCGTCTGACGACGGACCGGGCGCGCTGCGGCTCGGCCTCGCGGCGTTCGCGGTCCTGCTGGCGGGCGCCGGCGTCGTCGTGGCGTCCCGCCGGATGAGGCACTGACCTCCACGCCCGAGGGCATGCGCTGCGCCATGCTGGGCACGAACGGCTCGTCGGGCCGGTGAGGGGGAGCGGTGAGCAGGTACCAGTGGCGGTTCGTGTGGGCTGCGGTCGCGGCGTACGCCGTGGCCATCGCGATCCAGTGGGTGGGGCGTCCGCAGCTCAGCATGGAGTCCGGGGACACGACGTGGCTGATCCTCCAGTCGATGCTCGGGCAGATCGCGTTCTGGCTCGGCAACCTCTTCGCCGGCGGTGCCGTGCTGCTCGCCGTGCTGCGCTCGGACCGGGCCGACCAGTACGAGCTCGACTCGGACGAGCCGTTCGAGCCCGACGACACCGAGCCTGAGGGCCCCTTCGCCGGGATGATCGACTGACGCGTTCGGCCACCCGTGCGGCGGCCGGTCGGGCATCCTGGGCGCACGGCCGTTACGTCCGATGGGGGATTCGCCATGAGCGTCGACGTCGAGGCACCGACCACCGTTCCGCGCTCAGCCGCGGTGCGACCACGACGTGGCCGGTCGATCGCAGTGGCCGTGGTGGCCGCGCTGGCGCTCGGCCTCCTGGCGTCGGCGTACACCTACCGGCGCGCGGTGACCTCCGAGCGCGACAGCACGTTCATGGCCGTGCTGCAGGCGCAGTCGATGACGGCCTTCACGCAGATGCAGGCGGTGGGGTACGGGCAGGCGCCCGCTGACGCCGTGGTGATGTCCGAGGTCGTGGGCCTCGAGCTGCGCTACTACGAGCAGGGCCGCTCGATCACGGTGACCACGCCGAAGATGCGGCTGGGCTCACCGACGTCGTACGTCGTGCTCGACGCCGAGATGAGCAACGGCGACCTGCCCGGCTGGGTCGGCGACCGGTATACCTACGTGAGCATCCTGATGTTCGGCACCTACACGAACGACGAGAACGGGGCCTCCTCGGACGAGGGCAGCTGCATCCTCCGGGTGGGAAGCCCCTACGAGCCCGTGGCCACGGGCGAGCGCGTCGAGCTGCCCGGCGGCAGGACCGGAATGGCGTGCACTCCCGAGCAGCTCGCGACGTTCCGTATCAGCTAGCGGCCTGCGCGGGGATGCCTCCGACAGGCACTCGCCCGATCGCCACGAGGGCGATGCCCGTGGCCAGCAGCGCCGGCACGATGAGGAACGCGAGGTGGACGCCGATGGCGTCAGCGACGGCCGCGAGCGCGAACGGTGCGATGCCGCTCGCCGCCCCGGCCGCCACGGACGAGAGCCCCGCACCACGGTCGACCTGACCGCCGGACGCCAGCACCGCGCGGCTGATGGCCAGCGGCGACTGGAGGCCGAGCCCGAGACCGGTGATCGCGAAGCCGACGAGCATCGGCACCGGCGAGCTCGAGAGCCAGGCGATGGCGAACCCGAGGATCGACAGCGCCATCGTGCCGATGAGCACGCGGTCGGGCTCGAACCGGCCGACGACGACGCTGCCGCCGACCCGGCCGATCGCCATGCCGCCGACGATGGTGACGATAGAGGCCGCTGCGGCGGCCTCGCCGAGGCCGGCGCGGTCGCGCAGGAGGTCGCTGCCCCAGAGCATGAGCGAGAACTCGGTGCCCGCGCACAGCGCGAAGACGACGAACGCGTACCAGTAGAGCCGGGGCAGGGGAGCGCGCACCGTCGATGACGGTGCCGCGGCGTGGTGGTCGAGCTCGGTGTCGAAGTCCGAGAGGCGGCGTCCGCGCAGGAGCTCGAGCACCGCGAGCCCCAGGCAGGTGACGATCAGGCCCGGGCGCCAGCCCCAGCCGAGCCATACGCCGCCGCCGACAGCGAGCGGACCGAGGAGCCCCATCGTGGCGCCGAGCCCGTGCGCCTCGCTCATCGCGCGCGCGGAGGCGGCGACGTGGTGCGCCGGCAGGAACGCGTTGACGCCCACCATCGCGAACGTGCCGCCGCAGGCCGCGAGGAAGATCCCGAGCAGCGTGAGCGGCAGCGGGTCGAAGCCCGTGTAGATCAGGATGCCGCCGGCCATGAGGGCCGAGCCGAGCCGCAGCATCGCGCCGCGGCCCATCCACCGCACGAAGCGGGTCGCGGTGAGGCCGACGACGACCGATCCCACGGCCATCGCCGTGCCGTGCAGCGATGCCACCGAGCGGGTGTAGCCCTGCTCGTCGCGCAGCAGCGCGACGGTCGGGCCGAACGCGTAGAGGAAGTACCCGAACAGCCCGATGTTGAGGTACGACAGCCACGTCGGGCGGTCGCGCACGATGTCGCGCCGCGCCGTCGAGGCCACCTCAGTCATGCCGCCGCCCGCCGTACGCCCCCGCGCTGACACTGATCAAGCCGCTGCTTCCTGGGGCGGGAAGCGACGGATCGACCAGGCTGAGCGGAGGGGTGGTCACGAGAGGGCGGTCACCACGTGGTCGATCGACCTCGTGAGGCGACGCACGTCCTCGGGGTCGACCGACGGGAACATCGCGACGCGCAGCTGGTTGCGGCCGAGCTTGCGGTAGGGCTCGGTGTCGACGATGCCGTTGGCGCGCAGCACCTTCGCAACGGCGGTGGCGTCGATCGAGTCGTCGAAGTCGATCGTGCCGATGACCTGCGAGCGCAGCGCCGGGTCGGTGACGTAGGGCGTGGCGTAGGCCGACGCCTCGGCCCAATCGTAGAGCGCGTCGCTCGACTCCTTGGTGCGCGCGACGGTCCACGCGAGGCCCCCGTTGGCGTTGAACCAGTCGACCTGCTCGGCCATGAGCAGGATCGTGGCGAGCGCCGGGGTGTTGTACGTCTGGTCGAGGCGGCTGTTGTCGATCGCGGTCTGCAGGTCGAGGAACGCCGGGATGTAGCGGCCGCTCGCCTTGATCTCGGCGGCGCGCTCGACCGCCTTCGGCGACATGAGCGCGATCCAGAGGCCGCCGTCGGAGGCGAAGCACTTCTGCGGGGCGAAGTAGTAGACGTCGGACTCGGCCTGGTCGACGGCGAGGCCGCCGGCGCCGGAGGTCGCGTCGAAGAGCATGAGCGCGTCGGCGTCCGCACCTGCGACGCGGGTGGGTGTGATCGCGACACCGGTCGAGGTCTCGTTGTGCGGGGTGGCGTACACGTCGACGCCGGCCTCGGCGGAGAAGCTCGGTGCGCTGCCGGGGTCGGACGTGACGACGGTGGGCTCGCCGAGGAAGGGTGCGTCCTTCACGGCGGAGGCGAACTTCGAGCCGAACTCGCCGAACGTGAGGAACTGCGCGCGGTCGCGCACGAGGCCGAAGGCCGCGACCTCCCAGAACGCGGTCGAGCCGCCGTTGCCCAGCACGACCTCGTAGCCCTCGGGGAGGGAGAACAGGTCGGCGAGGCCCGCGCGCAGGCGGCCGACCTGGGACTTCACGGCCTTCTGCCGGTGCGAGGTGCCGAGGTACGAGGGCGCGATCGCGGCGAGCGCGGCCACCTGCTCCGGGCGCACCTTGCTCGGGCCAGCGCCGAAGCGGCCGTCGAGCGGGAGGAGGTCGGCGGGGATCGTGATCTGCGGGGTCTCGGTCACGGTGAGGCCTTCGTCTCGGGTGCGGCGCCCGCGCAGTGCGGTGCGCGGCGGTACGCCAAGCGTAGGAAGGCTGGGTCGGCGCCCGTCGCCGGGTTCCAGCCCGTGAGACGCCGACCACGTCCCACGAGCAGCGAGGCCCGGACCGTGACGGTCCGGGCCTCGTGGTGGCTGCTGCGCTCAGGCGGTCGGGTGGTAGCCGCTCGGGGCGACCATCTCGGCGTCCCAGCCGGGCACCGACTCGGGCTTGCGGGGCGCGGGGCCGACGTACCTCGCGCTCGGGCGGATCAGGCGGCCGGTGCGCTTCTGCTCGAGGATGTGCGCGCTCCAGCCCGCGAGGCGGGCGCAGGTGAACATCGAGGTGAACATGTGCGCGGGCACCTGGGCGAAGTCCAGGACGATCGCGGCCCAGAACTCCACGTTGGTCTCGAGCACGCGGTCGGGCCGGCGCTCGCGCAGCTCGGCGAGCGCGGCCTGCTCGAGGGCCACGGCGACCTCGTAGCGCGGGGCGTCGAGCTCGCGCGCCGTACGGCGCAGCACGCGGGCGCGCGGGTCCTCGGCGCGGTAGACGCGGTGGCCGAAGCCCATGAGGCGGTCGCCCTTGTCGAGGACGCCGCGCACGTAGTGGCGGGCGTCGCCGTCCTGCTCGACGCCCTCGATCATGGTGAGCACGCGGGCGGGTGCACCGCCGTGCAGCGGGCCCGACATGGCGCCGACCGCCCCCGACAGGGCTGCCGCGACGTCGGCGCCGGTGGAGGCGATGACGCGGGCGGTGAAGGTCGAGGCGTTCATGCCGTGCTCGGCCGCGGAGACGAAGTAGGCGTCGACCGCCTGCACGTGCTTGGGGTCGGGCTCGCCGCGCCAGCGGATGAGCATGCGCTCGACGACGGTCTCGGCCTCGTCGATGCGCGACTGCGGCACCATCGGCTTGCCGATGCCGCGTGCGCTCTGCGCGACGAACGACATCGCCATGACCGAGGCGCGGGCGAGCTCGTCGCGGGCCTTGTCGTCGTCGATGTCGAGCAGCGGCTCGAGGCCCCACGCCGGGGCGAGCATCGCGAGCGCCGACTGGACGTCGACGCGCACGTCACCGGAGTGGACCGGGATCGGGAACGGCTCGGCCGGCGGGAGGCCGGGGTTGAACTCGTTGTCGACCAGCAGGCCCCAGACATTGCCGTACGAGACGCGGCCGACGAGATCCTCGATGTCGACGCCGCGGTAGCGCAGCGCGCTGCCTTCCTTGTCCGGCTCGGCGATCTCGGTCTCGAAGGCGATGACGCCCTCGAGCCCGGGGACGAAGTCCGACATGCGCGTGCTCCCGTTCGTCGTGGCGCGCGAGGGGCACGCCGGTGTGCTGGCCGCTCCTGTGGGAGCGGCCGAGGAGGTGTCACCTCCGACGGCGCCGGGACCCGGTGGGATCCCCGCCGACGCTGCCCATCCTGGCAAACGGGGGTCCGCGGCGGGAGCGGAGGGCTGGATCCGTGGCATCCGGGCTGTGTGACGTGCGGCGCGGTGCCGCAGGTACGGCGTACCGCGCGGGCCGAGGCGGGGCGCGGGAGGATGGGGCCGTGAGCGACTTCGCGGCCGGGCCGCAGCACGACCTCGCGGGGATGCGGCTGCACTACGACCAGGGGCGGCTCGTCGAGGGCGACCTCGCGCCGACCCCGGGGGAGCAGTTCGCCCGGTGGCTGGCCGACGCCGTCGCCGCGGAGGTGGTCGAGCCGAACGCCATGGTGCTCGCGACGTCGGACGCCGACGGAGTGCCGAGCGGTCGCACCGTGCTGCTCAAGGCAGCGGACCCGCGCGGCTTCGTCTTCTACTCCAACCACCAGTCGCAGAAGGGGCGGGCGCTCGCCGCCAACCCGCGCGCCTCGCTGGTGTTCCCCTGGTACGCGCTCACGCGGCAGGTGGTCGTGGTCGGCGAGGTCGAGCAGGTGTCGCGCGAGGAGGCGCAGGCGTACTTCTCGTCGCGGCCGTACGGCTCCCGCCTCGGTGCCTGGGCGTCGGCGCAGTCGACCGTGATCGCCTCGCGCGACGTGCTCAAGGCGCGGTACGCCGAGCTCTCGGCGGTGTTCCCCGACACGGGGTCGGCCTCGGACGTGCCGCTGCCTGACGCGTGGGGCGGGTACGTCGTACGCCCGGTGTCGGTCGAGTTCTGGCAGGGCCGGCCCTCGCGCCTGCACGACCGCCTGCGCTTCGTGCGCCTCGACGAGTCCGCGCCGTCCGCCCTCGACGACCCCACCGCCTGGCGCACCGAACGCCTCAGCCCCTGACCCACTGCACTTCTCCGCCCTGAGGGCCGATCACGGCAGTTCGACTGCACCTTCTGACCCTTGCTCGTGATCTTCGACGTCGAGATCACGTCGTACGCCGGGGAGCCCGCTGGTCCGGCGGCACGTAGGGTCGGCGCTCGTGGCCCGCCTCTTCGCCGATCTCTCGCCCCTGCGGGCATCGGCCGACTACCGGCGGATCATCCTCGCGCACGGCGTCAGCAACATCGGGCAGCAGATGACGGCGGTCGCGGTCGGCATCCAGGTCTACGCGCTCACGCAGTCGTCGTTGGCCGTCGGGCTCGTCGGCCTGTTCCAGCTCGTGCCGCTCATCGGCTTCGGCCTCTACGGCGGCGCGATGTCCGACACGCACGACCGCCGCACGCTCGGGCTCGTCGCCGCGCTCGGCCTCATGGGCTGCGCCGGCATCCTGGTCGCGCAGTCGGCGCTCGGCCTCGGATCGGTCGCCGTGCTGTACGCCGTCGTCGCGATCCAGTCGGCGTTCTTCGCGATCGGGAACCCCGCACGCCAGGCGATCATCCCGCGGCTGATCGCGCCCGAGATGCTGCCGGCCGCGAACGCGCTCGGCATGCTCGCGTGGGGCCTCGGCTTCACCGTCGGGCCGCTCGTCGGCGGGTTCGTCATCGCAGCCACCGGCGGTGTCGCGTGGGCGTACGCCGCCGACCTCGTGCTGTTCACCGGCGTCGTCTACGCGATGTGGCGGCTGCGCCCCGTGCCTCCCGAGGCGGCTGCGGAGGACCGGCGTACCGGCTGGGCCGCGGTGGGCGAGGGCCTGCGCTTCCTGCGCGGCAAGCACAACCTGCAGATGTCGTTCTACGTCGACATCGCGGCGATGGTGTTCGGCATGCCGCGCGCCCTCTTCCCGGCGATCGCGGCGGCGATGTACGCCGACGACCCGAAGATGGCCGCGACGGCGGCAGGCATCCTGTACGCCGCGCCCGCCGCCGGTGCGCTCGTCTCCGGCGTGCTGTCCGGTCCGCTCGGGCGGGTGCGGCGGCACGGGCTCGCGATCGTGCTGTCGGTGTTCGCCTGGGGTCTCGCGATCGCGGTGTTCGGGCTCGTCAGCTGGCTGCCGCTCGCGGCGCTCATGCTCGCGCTGGCCGGAGCCGCCGACAACGTGAGCGCGGTGTTCCGGTCGACCATGCTGCAGTCGGCGACGCCGGACGAGTTCCGCGGACGCCTGCAGGGCGTGTTCACCGTCGTGGTCGCCGGTGGTCCGCGGCTCGGCGACGTCGAGTCCGGTGCTGTCGCCGCCCTGGCGGGCGAGCAGTTCTCGGTGGTGAGCGGCGGTGTCGCGTGCATCGCCATCACCGCGGCGCTCGTCGCGAAGTACCCCGGGTTCCTGGCGTACGACGCCGAGAACCCCGTGCCCTGACGCCGTCGGATCCGCTCTGCGGGACGGTCTCGGGTCAGAAAGCGCAGTCCAACTGCCGTGATCGACCCTCAGGGCCCACAGAGAATCGACCCTCAGGGCCCACAGAGAGAGGACGGAGCGCGCCCGTCAAGGGCGCGATCTGTCCTGAGCGGGTGGGATCGGGCCCTCAGGGGCGGTGGGTGAGCCAGGTGTGGAGGAGCTCGGCGGTGACGGCGTCGAGGTCGAGGCCGCGGCGTGCGGCCTCCTTCTCGGCGGCCTTGGCGAGCTTCTTCGGCAGCTTCACCTTGACCGTGGCGAGCGAGCCGGTCAGGAGGGCGGCGTCGGCCTTGGCGCGCTTCTTGGCCGCCTTGTCGGCGTTCTCCGCCGCTGCCGCAGCCGGGGCGTCGGTACGGCGCAGATGGTCCGAGGTGGTGCCGGAGAACCCGGTGCGCTTGCGCTTGTTCTTCACAGGAACCGCCGGCGGGGTCTGGTAGCGCTTGGACTTCTTCGGCGTCGCGGGGACGGCCGGCTCGGCCGCGATCTCGGCGGCCGCAGCGCTCGGGTCCGGCTCGGCCGGTACGGGTGTCGGCTTGGTGGCCTTCGCGGACCTGGCAGCGGCCGAGGCGGGCGCCGCACCTGCTCCGGCGGCCTTCGCCGGGGCGCGCTTCGCAGGAGCAGGGGTCTCTGCCGTGGCCGGCTCGGCGGTGCGGGGCGTGCGCGGGCGGCGCACGGGCTGCGGTGCCGCGGGGTGGACGTCGGCGTCCTCGGCCTTGCGCAGCGCCGGGCGGGGGGTGGGGTTGGTCATGAGGAGTCCGTCCCTGTCGAGGTGAGGGTCGTGGGCAGGTGCCCGAGCTCGGCCACGCCGCGCCCCGCCTCGGCCAGCAGCAGGTCGAGCAGGTCGTCGAACGCGTCCGCCGCCTCGCGGGCGCCGGAGGACCGCCAGGCCTGCACCGGCACGCACGCGCCCTGGGCCTGCTGCAGCGCCGTCCGGTCGGGCACCGTCACCGGCAGGAGCAGCGTCGGGTAGTGCTCGGCGAGCTCGGCGAGGCGGTACGCGTGCTCGCTCGTCTGCGGCCGCGCGCGGTTGACGACGACCCCGGCGGCACGCAGCACGAGGTTGTTCGAGCCGCGCACCACCTCGATCGCCTCGAGCGCCGCCGCGGCACCGGGCAGGGCGAAGAACGACGGCTCGGTCACGACGAGCGCGAGCCGTACGGCGGCGAGCGCGTTGCGGGTGAGCTCGCCGAGCGACGGCGGGCAGTCGACGAGCACGACGTCGTACCGGTCGACCACGCCCTCGAGGGCGATCCGCAGCCGCAGCGCCGAGTCACGGCCCTCGGGCACGGCGCGGTGCTCCAGCGCGCGCTCGGAGGGCAGCACGTCGACGCCCGCGCCCCAGGACGACGGCACGATCGCGTCGGCGGCCACGCCGGGCCGGGCGTCGGCCAGCACGTCGTTGGTCGTGTACGCCGTGGACGCGGGATCGAGCGCGGCGGTCGCGTTGGCCTGCGGGTCGAGGTCGACCACCAGCACCCGGAGACCGCGCTCCCAGGCCGCGCCGGCCAGGCCGAGCAGGGTCGTGGTCTTGCCGACCCCGCCCTTCTGGGCGACGACGGCGCAGGTCAGGGGTGCGCGTGTGCTGCTGGCAGCCATGGCACCTCCCCGGACTCGTCGTCGCCCGGCATCGTCCCACGTCAGGGGGTTCCTCGGCATCCACGCCGCACGCGCCGCGGCTACTCCTCCTTGAGCGCGGCGTACCGGCGCAGCGACTCCTCGCGCTCCTCGGCGTGCTCGACGATCCGCGGCGGGTAGTCGGGCGCGAGGAGCGGCGCGTCCCACGGCTCGTGCGCGTCCTTCCCGGCGAGGCCCCGCAGCTCGGGCACGTAGCGGCGCACGTAGTCGCCATCGGGGTCGAAGCGCAGGCCCTGCGTGACCGGGTTGAAGATGCGGAAGTAGGGCGAGGCGTCGGTGCCGCTGCCCGCGACCCACTGCCACCCCTGCTGGTTGCTCGCGAGGTCGCCGTCGCGCAGGTGCTGCAGGAACCAGCGGGCGCCGCGCTGCCACGGCACGTGCAGGTCCTTGACCAGGAAGCTCGCCACGACCATGCGCACGCGGTTGTGCATCCAGCCCTCGGCGAGCAGCTGGCGCATGCCGGCGTCGACGAACGGGTAGCCGGTGCGGCCCTCGGTCCAGGCCAGGAATCGCTCGTCGGCGAGCGGCCCGGAGTCGTGCTGCATCCGCGCGAACCTCGGGTCGAGCCACGTGCGGGCGGACTCGGGCGCGGTGCAGAGGACGTCCGCGTAGAACTCGCGCCAGGCGATCTCCTTGCGGAACACCTCGTGCCCCCGCGAGTCGTCGAGGTCCGCGAGCAGGGTGCGCGGGTGGATCTCGCCCCACTTGAGGTGCGTCGACAGGCCCGATGTCCCCGCGAGGTCGGCCCGGTCGCGGAGGTCGGCGTACGACGCGAGCCCGTCCGCCCGGAAGGCCTCCCAGCGGTCGTGCGCGGCCTCCTCCCCGGACGGCGGCAGAACGGTGATGCCGAGGTCGGGCTCGTCGGGGATCCCGTCGGTCGCGAGCGGGCCCGTGCCGTCCCGTCGCCAGGCCGGCCAGCGCTCGGGGTCGGGCGCGGGCGCGCGCCACCCGTGCGCGAGCCAGGCACGGAAGAACGGGGTGTAGACGCGGTAGGGCGTGCCGTCGCCCTTGCGCACCCGCCCCGGTGCCACGGCGTACGGCGACCCGGTGGCGACCAGCTCGCGACCGGCGCCGGCGAGGGCCGACGCGACCGAGGCGTCCCGCCGGACGCCGTACGGCGCGAAGTCGGCGGCGACGTGCACGGTGCGGGCCCCTGCCGCGGCGGCGACCTCGGGCACGACGTCGAGCGGGTCGCCGTGGCGCACCACCAGCCGGCCGTCCAGCGACTCGTCCAGCGCGTTCAACGACCGCACGAGGCAGGCGCGGCGCACGGCGCCGGCCGGGTCCCACAGGGTGCGGTCGAGCACGAACAGCGCCACGACCTCGTCGTCGCCGTCGGTGCGCGCCGCCTCGAGGGCCGCGAGCAGCGCCGGGTTGTCGTGCCGGCGCAGGTCTCGTCGGAACCACAGGACGCTCGGCATGCTGCCGAGGCTAGGTGCGCCGCGAGCCGGGCGCAGGTCGGGACGTGACCAGGACGACTCGGGGTTAGGTGAGGGAACGCTGCGACCCGACGGGCAGTAGGACAAGATGGGCGACGAGTTGATCTGCCCGGGCACCACCAGCGAAGGACTCAGCCGGCCGTGAGCGACCTCATCGACACCACGGAGATGTATCTCCGCACCATCTTCGAGCTCGAGGAAGAGGGCATCGTCCCGCTGCGGGCGCGCATCGCCGAGCGGCTCGGCCAGTCCGGCCCGACGGTCTCGCAGACCGTGGCGCGCATGGAGCGCGACGGCCTGCTCTCCGTCGAGGGTGACCGCCACCTCGAGCTGAGCGACGCCGGCCGCGCGATGGCGACCCGCGTCATGCGCAAGCACCGCCTCGCGGAGTGCCTGCTCGTCGAGGTCATCGGCCTCGACTGGGAGGACGTGCACGCCGAGGCCTGCCGTTGGGAGCACGTGATGAGCGAGCGCGTCGAGCGCCGCATCCTCGAGCTGCTCAAGAACCCGACCGTGTCGCCGTACGGCAACCCGATCCCGGGGCTCGAGGAGCTCGACCGCGACGCCGCCGCCTCCGACCTCTCCGGCCTCATGACCCTCGACAAGGTGGTGGGCGAGAGCTCGACCCGCGTCACGGTCGCGCGCATCGGCGAGCCGATCCAGAACGACGCCGCCCTCATGGCCTCGCTGCACCGCGCGGGTGTCGTGCCGGCCGCGACCGTGAAGGTCGTGTCGTCCCCGGGCGGGGTCCTCGTGGGCAGTGCCGGCGAGTACGCCGAGCTCGACTCGGCGACGGCGTCGCACGTCTTCGTCACCAAGGGCTAGCAGCCCCGCCGCGCCTCCCAGCGACGCCCGCCCGACCTCCGTCGGGCGGGCGTCGGAGCGTCGGGGCCGCCACCCGTACGGCGCAGCCCCCGGCCGCCGACGCCCGCTGCCACACCCCGGGCTGGGCCGTTCGGGGGATGACCGGTCCGGTTCGGGCCCGATCCGGTCACGATGCGTCACCGGGCGCTGCTCCGGATGGGCCGTTCCGCCTACCGGTTTTCGGACGCCAGCCGGACGCGGGGCCGGCGTCCGCCCTGGTCTGCTTCGCCCGTGCCCGGGCAGGTCCGGGCCGTGGGAAGGGAGCGGGGATGTTCCACGAGCACGAGAGGGCACGAGCAGCCACGGTCGACCTGACGGATGCGGTGGCGCCCGCCCCGCAGTGGAGTGCCGGTCGGGCCCGATCACGCCGGGCGGCGCTGGAGCTCGCGGCGATCACGGCCCTCGCCTGGGTGGCCGTCGTGGTGCTGAACGACCCGTCGCGCGAGGCGTGGACGCAGAACGACCACCGGTGGCTGGTGCCGGTGCTCGTCCTGCTGGCGGTCGCGGGCAACCGCGTGCGGGCGCGTCTCGGCCGCTCGCGCGGGGAGCGCACGGTCGTCTTCGACGCCACCGGCGCCGCGCTGATCGGGGCCGTGCTGCTGCTTCCTCCGCTGTGGTTCCCGGTGGTCGCGCTGGCCTCGGCCTGGCGGCCGGACCGGCGTCGGCTCACCCTGAACACCGCCATCCGCGTCACCGCCATGTCGGTCGCGATGCTGGCGTACGAGCTCGCGACGTTCATGCTGGACGAGGCCGGCCTCCTCGTCGACACCGTCCGCGTCGCCGGGCTCCTCGCGGCGGGGGCGGCGTACCTCGCGACCGAGGCCGTGGTGCACCGGCGCCACCTCGACGAGGGCGACGGACTCGGCGACGAGATCCCGGGCCTCGGTGCGGAGCTCGTCCGACGCGACTCGCCCGGAGTGGCGCTCGGCCTGCTGGTCGTCGCGCTGCTCGCCGTCTCGCCCGTCACCGCGGTGCTGCTGGTCCCGCTCGCCTGGCTGGTCGTCCAGATGCTCCGGGCGCAGGAGCAGCTGCTGCTCGCGGGCACCGACTACAAGACCGGCCTGCTCACGTACGAGTCGTTCCGGCGGTGCGCCGCGGCCGAGATCGCCCGCGCCCGCCGCCAGGCCCGGCCGCTCGTCGCGGTGATGGTCGACCTCGACGGCATGAAGAGCGTCAACACGCTGCACGGCCACCTCACCGGCGAGATCGTCCTGGCCTCGATCGGCGCTGTCCTGCGCGGCGCCATGCGTGCTGAGGACGTCGTCGCCCGCTTCGGCGGGGACGAGTTCTGCCTCCTGCTGCCCGACACCGACCTCGAGGGCGCGCTCGTGCTCGTGGAGCGGCTGCGCGTGGTGGTCGCCACGACGGCGCTCACCCCGGGCGACGAGCCGCTCTACCGGACGGCGTCGTTCGGCCTCACCGGCCTGCGGATCGTGGACGACGTCGACTCGCTGCTCGGGCGCGCGGACTCGGCCCTGAGCCGGGCCAAGGAGGCCGGCAAGGACCGCCTGGCCTACGAGCTCTGAGCCGTCCCACGCATCCCGGTATGTCCCGTTTCGTGCTGCATCGGGACCAGTCGTTGACACCCGATCGGTGGCCTTTCCGTGATGAACCCGTGACATCGGGGGTGGCTGTGGCCTAGGTTCGTCACGGCCCGTCACCCGACGGGCGCCGAGGGTGGACGCCGAGTCCTGCCAGCCACCCACGGTCATGACCTCGCTGGCAGGAGCGGGGGACCCAGGATTTCCGGGCCTCGCCGCACGGCGAGCCCTCGGGGTGAAGCCGGTCCCCGGACCGGCCGGGTCAATCCACGACCCGAACCCGACAGCTCACCTCGCAGGCGTCGTGGAGGACTCATGGCGTCTGCTCGCGCACGCCTGGGCGCGGCCGTCTCGGCTGCCCTGGCGATCACGTTGCTGCCCGCGTTCACCGCGTCCGCCTCGGCGGCCGTGGCCGACGACACCGGTACGTCGACCTCGACGATCACCGGCACCTCGGTGGTCACCTCGACCTTGACGACCAGCAGCCTCTCGACCTCGACCACCGCGGTGAGCACCACTGCCCCCGCGTCGTTCTCCCTGCCGGTCTCGCGGACCGGGTACGTCACCCTGAGCGCGGCGGCCAAGGCCGACCCGGTCGTGCGCGGCAAGGCCGTGGCCCAGACCGCCGCCCGCTTCGCCGGCGTCCCGTACGTCGCTGGCGGCACGAGCCCCGCCGTCGGCTTCGACTGCTCCGGCTACACGCGCTACGTGTACTCGCGCCTCGGTATCTCGCTGCCGCGCGTCTCGCGCGACCAGTACGCCGCAGCGACGCCGATCCCGCGGAGCACGGCAGTCAAGGGCGACCTCGTGTTCTTCTACAGCACGAGCGGCCGGATCTACCACGTGGCGATCTACGCGGGGAACGGCTACATCTGGCACTCGCCGTACCCCGGGAAGCGTGTGATGCTGGAGCGCATCTGGACCTCGTCCTGGAAGGTCGCGCGCGTCCGCGCCTGACCCTCCCCCTGATCGACGAAGGCGGCCTGCCATCCCCCGTGCGGGCCGCCTTCGTCCTGTCCGGGCAGGGGGTGCGGCGCATTGACGCGTTCATGCGCCAGCATGGTCGCCTGTGACGACCTGGCGGGACGCGCTGCACGGGCTTGCTGCTGACGACGTGGCCCAGCTCGACCACGCCCTCGGGTTCCGGCTCGGCCGGGAGGACCTCGTGCGGTCGCTCATCGACCCGCGCGGCCACCTGTTCCAGCGCCTCGAGTACGTCGGCGACTCGATCCTCGACGCGGTGGTGGTGAGCGAGCTCGTGCGGCTCGAGCCGTGGGACGAGCCCTCGCTGGCGCTGATCAACGGCGAGCAGCAGGCGATGGTCTCCGACCATGCCCTCGGGCGCGTCGCTGCGCGCCGGGGGCTGCCTCGCGTCCGCACGTTCCAGGCGTCGCGGCACCGGCTCGCCGACCGCATCGAGGCTGCGATCGGCGCGATCTGGGCCGACCGCGGTATCGAGGATGCGGCCACAGCGGCGTACGACCTCGTCGTGCGACCAGCGCTCGACGGGCTCCCTCGCCGCGTCGACCTGCCGGTGGCGGCGCGGGCCGAGCGGTACGAGGCGGCGTCGCGGCAGCTCGGGCACGAGCCGGTCGAGCCGGTGTGGTTCGGCGCCGCTGCGGAGCCCGGGCCCACCCGCCGTCGCCTCGCGGTCGTGGGCGACTCGGTCATCGAGGCCGCGATGTCGACCGCCCAGTACGTCGAGGAGCCCGAGGCCAGCGAGGCGGTGCTGAGCGAGGAGCGCAGGGGTGCGACGTCGAACGCGACCGTGTCCCGCCTGGCCCACGACCTGCGGCTCGAGCGCCGCCACGACGACCGGACCGACCGACGGGCGATGGCCGACGAGGTGCAGGCGCTGGTCGGCGCGGTGGCACTGGACGGCGGGATCCGCGCGGGGCTCCTCGTGGCGTCAGGCGTGCTCGGCCGCACGTTCGCGCCCGGACCTCTAGCCTTCTCGACGTGACCGTTCCCCAGAGCCCCGAGTCCCTCGCCGTCCTCGCCGACGGCTCCCTCTCCGGCCGGACGGCCCTCGTCACCGGCGGTGGCAGCGGCATCGGACGAGCGAGCGCCCTGCTCCTCGCCCGGATGGGCGCGCGCGTCTGCGTGGTGGGGCGCACGGCCGACAAGCTCGACGAGACGGTGGCGCTCTCGACGGCGGCCGGGCACCCCGAGCCGATGAGCACCGCGGTCTGCGACGTCCGCGAGCCCGAGCAGGTCGACGTCGTGCTCGACGCCGTCCTCGCCGACCTCGGACGCATCGACATCCTGCTGAACAACGCGGGGGGCCAGTTCGTGTCTCCGGCAGAGTCGTTGTCGCACAAGGGGTTCCGCGCGGTGACGCGGCTCAACCTCGATGCCACGTGGTACATGACGGCCCGTGTGGCCGAGCGCTCGATGCTGCCGAACGGCTACGGCAAGGTCATCAGCATCACGATGTCCCCGCACCGGGGCACGCCGGGGATGGCGCACTCCTCGGCCGCGCGCGCGGCGGTGGAGTCGCTCACCCGCACCCTCTCGGTCGAGTGGGGTCCGCGCGGCGTCCGTGTCGTGGCGATCGCCCCGGGCTTCGTGCACACCGACGCGATCGCGAAGTACGGCATCGACACCTCGGTGCTCTCGAGCATCGTGCCGCTGCCGCGCATGCAGAGCGCCGACGAGGTGGCCGCGCTGGTCGGCTTCCTCGCCTCGCCCGCCGGCGACTACATCACCGGCACGACGATCACCGCCGACGGCGGTCTCGACAACGCCGGACCCGGCATCCTCGGCTGATTCGGAGCTTTCAGCCGCGGTCGAGGGCGAGGCGCAGGGGTACGTCGGCGAAGCCGTGCTGGTCGGGTGCCACGGCGAGCACCTGGTGCAGCTGGATCATGTTGCGGTGGAAGCCCATCTGCGACGCCGCGAGGTACAGCTTCCACACCCGGGCCTTGCCCATCCCTACCTCGGCGACCGCCTCGTCCCAATGCTCCTCGAGGTTCCGGAGCCAGTCGGCGAGGGTCAATGCGTAGTGCTCGCGCAGGTTCTCCTCGTGCCGCACCTCGAACCCCTGGTCCTCCATGGCCGACACGATGCGCCCGATGGGCACGACCTCGCCGTCCGGGAACACGTACCGGTTGATGAAGCCGTTCTTGTAGTGCGTCCGCGAGCCCGTGTCGGTGCGCGTGATGCAGTGGTTGAGCAGCCGGCCGGTCGGGTTGAGCCGTGACCTCAGGAAGCCGAAGTACGCCGGGTAGTGGGCAAGGCCGATGTGCTCGGTGAGCCCGATCGAGGAGATCGCGTCGAAGCCGGTCTCCGGCACGTCGCGGTAGTCCTGGTGCCGCACCTCGGCGAGGTGCCCGAGGCCGTCGGCCTGGATCGCCTCGCGCGCCCACTGCGCCTGCTGCTCGGACAGCGTGACGCCGATCGCCTTGACGCCGTAGTGCTTCGTGGCATGCCGCACGAGGCCGCCCCATCCGCAGCCCACGTCGAGCAGCCGGTCGCCGCGCTGCAGCCCGAGCTTGCGGCAGACGAGGTCGAACTTCTCCTCCTGCGCCTCCTCGAGCGTCGCGTCGGCCTTCGGGTAGACGGCGCACGTGTAGGCCATCGACGGGCCGAGCACCCATCGGTAGAACGTGTTGCTCACGTCGTAGTGGTGGCTGATGGCGTCGGCGTCGCGCCGCTTGGAGTGCCGCGACCCCCCGAGCCGCACCTCCTCCGGCGGCGGCGGCTCGCGGCGGAGCGCGAAGGGAGCGAGCGCGCGGTACAGCCGCAGCTTCTCGGAGCCGGTCGGCTCCGTCACACCGAGCCGGGCCAGCCGGTCGAGCGCCGTGAACAGGTCGCCGTGCACCTCGAGCTCGCCGGCGACGTATGCGCGGGCGAGGCCGAGCTGTCCTGGGGCCGACATGAGGAGCGCCACCGCGCGCGGCGATCGGATGTCCAGGCGCACGTCGCAGTCGATCGGTCCGTGCCTGCTGCCGTCGTACGCCGTCAGCGCGACGTCGACGTCGTCCCCCACCACCAGCGACACCATGTCTGCCAGCTTCATCGCCATCGCTCGCCCCTTCGCCCGCGCTCCTTCGCGCGATCTAGCCCCGACCCACGGTCTTGGTCCACATGTCCGGGAGCCTGCCTCCCGGGTCGTACGTCGCGCGGAGCCCGGAGTAGGCGTCCCCGCCGTAGATCCGCGCAAACTCCTCGGGCGGGTAGAACGCCGTCGAGTAGAGCGACTTCTTCCCGCCCAGCTCGGTGACGACCCGCTCGATCCGCCGGTTGACCCGGCCCTCGGCCGGCGTGACGCCCTCGGGAAGCGGAACGGTCGACCAGAAGCCGACGTTGACATACGTGACCGACGGGTCGAGCTCGTAGAGCGACCACGTCGCACCGGGATCGCGCTGGCGCAGCGGACACACCCACACCGGCTCGATGCCCACCTCGCGGTGGAAGAAGTCGAGGAACTCCGACAGCGCCCCGACCGGCACCTCGACGTCCTGCACCACCTGCTCGCGCGCGGGGCGACGCCGCGCGGAGTCGAGCCGCGCGGAGAACGACGTACGCCGGTCGAGCGCCACGAGCTTCCAGTAGACGTCCGAACGCAGCTTGGACGTGGGCCACAGGCGGCGCACGAGGGGCTTCTGCACCCCGAACGCCCGGGAGCACCAGAACCAGTCGGTGTCCCAGCGCCACAGGTAGTCGTGCGTGGTCAGCAGATCGGTGCGGCGCTGCTGGATCGAGCGGTAGTAGATGTGCTCGCCGGTGTAGTCGCTCGGGGCGCGGCTCGCGGTCTCGGCGTACGTCGCCAGCGTCAGGTACGACTCGGTCGCCGAGAACACCGTGCCGTCGACGTAGTCGACCCTGGTGCCGTCGTACGAGCCGGACGCCGTGATGTCGGAGATGGCCGTCGCGAGCGATGCGGCGTCGCCGCAGGGCACGTGCCGCAGCGCCATGAACGGCGTGACGGGCTCGAGCTCGATCCGCAGGCGCAGCGCGTAGCCGAGCGAGCCGTACGAGTTCGGGAAGCCGTGGAACAGCGCGGAGTGCTCGTTGTCGAGGGTCGCGGTCACGACGCGCCCGTCGCCGGTGAGCACGTCGAGGTCGAGCACCGACTCGTGCGGGCAGCCGTTGCGCCACGACGCGCTCTCGATCCCGAGCCCGGTGACCGCGCCGCCGAGCGTGATCGTGCGCAGCTGCGGCACGCACAGCGGCACGAGGCCGTGCGGCAGGGTCGCCGCCACCAGCTCCTCGTACGTCGTCATGCCGAGGACATCGGCCGTGCGCGCCTCGACGTCGACCTCCAGCACTCCGCGGAAGGCCGCGACGTCGAGCCCCGGCGTGCCGGTCGCCGATCGGGCGCGGAAGAGGTTGGACGTGGTCTTGGCCAGCCGCACGGGCGCCCCGGCCGGGAGCGCGCGGTACTGCCCCACCAGTGCGTCGACGGCCCGGTCGTACGCGCTGCGGGTCACGGTCGGTGTGACGGTGAGAGCCACGCCTCAGAACCTAGCCCCGAGCCCACGCCGCGGGGCAGGGTTTGTGCCGAGATCGGACACCGCCGCAGACGACGGCCCGCCGCCCCGGTGGAGGGCGACGGGTCCGGTGATCGGGACGAGGCTGGGATCAGACGCGGCGCAGGAGGCTGAGGCCGGTGCCCTCGCCGACGCAGGTCTGCAGGACCAGGTCGGCGTTGGTGCTCGGCATGGCCCCGCTCTGGCGGCCGAGGCGCATGTGGTCGTAGACCCGGTACGTGCCCTGCGCGACGCCGGAGGTGACGACCACGGTCGTGCCGGTCTTCACGAAGGCGAGCCACTGGTAGCCGCAGTAGTTGTGCGCGGCGAGCCACAGCGGGCTGCTGGACCAGAGGACGAGCTGGCACTTGTCGATGGCGGCCTGCGACCCGGGGGCGTTGACGTAGCCCTTGATGTAGATCGTCTTAGGCGCCGATGCGGCGGCCCGGGCTGCCGTGGCCTTCTTCTCGGCGGCTGCCTTCTTCGCAGCTGCAGCAGCCTTGGCTGCGGCGGCCTTCGCGGCGGCTGCCTTCTTCGCGGCCGCTGCCCTGGCTGCCGCCTCGTCCGCTGCTGCCTGCTCGGCGGTCTGCGCCAGGCCGGCTGCGACCGCGGAGTGGACGAGGGAGGCGGCCGGGGAGACGACGGCGGCGGCGGTGACCGGGCCGCCGGTCGAGGCGACGACCGCGTCGTCCTGGCCGGCGAAGGCGGCGACCGTGGTGCCGGTGAGCACGAACAGCGCCGTGGCCGTGGCGAGGGCTGCCGATCGGCGGAGGTGCCGCGTGCGTGTCATGGTCAAGGCATCGGACCATCGGCCGAGCGACTGAACGCCGTTGCTCCATAGGGGTGAACACCAAGAATCACCGTTCGGCCGCTCAAGTCGGCCGACGCCGGGGCCGACGGCCGGCGCCGCAGCGGGAACCACCGACTCCAGGCTCTGCAGCGGTGCTCGCGCGTAGCGTGGGGTCGTGCCCGCCCGGACTGCGTACGCGGCCGTCGTGCTCGACGGCGGCCGCAGCCGACGCATGGGCGGGGTCGACAAGCCCGGGTTGCGCATCGCCGGCCGGACGCTGCGCGCGCGCGTCGTGGCGGCGGTGTCCGACGCGACGGTGGTGGTGCTCGTGGGGCCGCCGACCCCCGAGGACGCCGAGCTGCCGCCCAACGCCGTACGCGTGCGCGAGGACCCTCCCCTCGGCGGTCCGCTCGCGGCGCTCGCCGCGGCGCTGCCGCTCGTGGACACCGACCTCGTGGTGGTGCTGGCCGCCGACCTGGTCGAGGCCGCGGCGCTGCCGGCCGCACTGCTCGCCGCGCTCGCCGGCGATGCGACCGCCGAGGCGGTCGTCGCCGTCGACCCGGACGGCCGCCGGCAGTGGCTGGCGGCGGCCTACCGGACCTCCGCCGTGCGCCGGTCGCTCGACGCGCTGCTGGTGCTGGACGGCGTCCAGGACCACCGTTTCGGCGACCTCGTCGACCTGCTCCGCGTGGTGGACCTGCCGCGGACCGACGTGGAGGACATCGACACCCCGGACGACCTCGCCCGGGTGAGGGAGCGTCACCCCGAGTGAAGGAGCACACCGTGCTGGACGACTGGACCCGCGAGCTGGCTGCTGCGCTCGGTGTCGAGATGACGGCCGAGGTCGACACCGTCCTCGACCTCGCCGGCGACGCGGCCCGCGCCGTGCTGCGCCCGGCGGCGCCGGTCACGACCTACCTCGTCGGCTTCGCCGCCGCACGCAACGGCGGAGACGCGGCTGCGGTCGCCGACGCGGTGGCCACGGCACGGGCGCTCGCGGCGGCCTGGGCCGAGCGGCAGCAGTCCTAGACTCGCCGCCTGCGGACCGATCGCGGCGACCAGGAGGTGGCGGTGTGAGCACGGCCGACCTCGGGCACGGCGACGAGCCCCGCGCCCGCACGGGGGCCACCGCGAGCGTGCGCGTGCTGCGGGTGGGCGGCGCCGCCGCCGGGCCGAGACCCGACTGGGTCGTCGTCGAGGAGCCGTTGCAGGTGCACCTGCGCCATCGCGGCGTCACGGCCCTCCTCGGCTCGACGATGCGCACCCCGGGTCACGACCGCGAGCTGGGCGTCGGACTGGCGGTGGCCGAGGGCGTCGTGCGCCGCCGGGAGGACGTGCTCGAGGTGCGGCACTGCGCCGGCGACATGATCCGCTCGGACAACGACGTGATGCTGGTGATCGCCGACGACGTGGGGATCGACGGCGCACGGCTCGGCCGGGTGTCGCACCCGTCGAGCGCCTGCGGCATGTGCGGTCGGGACCACATCGACGACCTCCTCGCGATGGTGCCGCCCGTCGGCCGCGACGTCGCCGTCAGCGCCGAGGTCCTGCTCTCGCTCCCCGAGGCGATGTCCGAGCGGCAGACCGTGTTCCGCAAGACCGGCGGGCTGCACGCCGTCGCGCTCGCCACGGCCGACGGCTCGGTGCTGCTCGTCCGGGAGGACGTGGGACGGCACAACGCCGTCGACAAGGCGGTGGGTGCCGGGCTGCTCGACGGCGTGGTGGCCGACGTGCTCGTGGTGAGCGGACGTGCGGGCTTCGAGGTGGTGCAGAAGACCGCGATGGCGGGCATCCCCGTGCTCGTCGCGGTGTCGGCGCCGACGTCGCTCGCGGTCGACGCCGCCCGCGACGCCGGCCTCACCCTGGCGGCCTTCGTGCGCGGCGACCGGATGACCGTCTACTCGGGCGAGCACCGGATCACGGGGGTCGCCTGAGGCTCAGCCCTGCGCCGCGATCGCCCTGCCGACCGCACGCATCGCGCCGAGCACGTCGTCGCGCTTCGGGTCGTGGGCCGACGGCGTCCAGGACGCGACCACGGCGTACGCCGTCACCAGCTCGCCGGACGCGACGATCCCGACGTCCGCGCGCACCCCGGAGTCGGTGCCGGTCTTGCCGAGCAGCCGGATCCCGCGGTCCTCCTCGACGTGCGCGAGCGGGTCGAGGCCGAGGTCGCCGGGCACCATCGAGAGGTCGACGCCCGAGGCCAGCCAGCGCCTCAGCACCGCCCACTCGAGCGAGTCCTCGGTGGCGAGCAGGGCCGCGAACCGCGCCAGGTCGAGGGCGCACCCCTGCGACAGCGTGGGCGGGTCGTCGGTGGTGCGGACGTCGCGGACCTGGTCGTGCAGGCGCAGCGTCCCGAGGCCGAGCGACGGCCCGACCTCGGCGACAGCATCGAGCCCGACGTGCCTCAGCAGGACGTTCGTGGCCAGGTTGTCCGAGACGCTCGCCACGAGGAGCGCGACGTCCTCCAGCGGCAGCGCGTCGGTGCGCAGGTGCTGCCACAGGCCGGAGTCCGCGACGGAGTCCGCCGGGCCGCGGCGCAGCGGCGTGGAGGGGTCGAGCCGGCCGTCGGCCAGGCGGCGTGCGGTCTCGAGCAGCAGGAGCAGCTTGCCCACGCTCGCTGTCGGCAGCACGCGGTCCGGGTGGCGGACGGCGAGGAGCCGTCCGGTGGCGGCGTCGAGCACCACGGCCGACCACGCGACGTCGGCCACCGCGTCCAGCGGGGTCAGGAGATCGTCCACGCCGAGAGCCTTGCACGTGCGTGAGCCGGACCGCTGAGGGCGGCTCGGGGACGGTGCTCGCTGGAGCGGGGGAGGGGGCGGGTCCTCCCCGGAAAGGGCAGGGCGTTCCCATTCCCGGGGCGAACCCTCCCCCTCCCCCTCCTCCTTTCGCAGCGGCCCTGAGGCCTTCCCGACGAGGGCCCGGATGGCCCGGTCTCCAGTGCGAGCCGCCCGTCCTCCCTCCCCAGGGACGAGGCAGCTCGGCCGGCCGACGAGCGGGGCGTGGGGAGGTGCGGCGTTGGGCGCGCTTGGTGCGCCGGGCGCACGTACGCTCGGGCACGGCAGAGGATGACGGGCGGCCGGGGAGAGTGCAGCGATGACAGGTCGGCGGACGGTCGGCGCCGTCGACAACATCTGGCTGCGGATGGACCGCCCCGCCAACCTCATGGTGATCGACTCCGTGATGTGGCTCGACGAGCCGCTCGACCTCGAGCGCTTCCGAGCCGTCGTGCAGCGCCGGATCGTCGACCGGTTCCCTGTGTTCTCCCAGCGGATCGCGCCGGACACCCTCCCGCTGCTCGCACCGCAGTGGGAGGACGACCCCGAGTTCGACCTCGACCGGCACCTGTTCATGGCGGTGCTGCCGGAGCCCGCGGGGGAGGCGGAGCTGAAGGCGTTCGTCGAGTCGGTGATGCACGTGCCCCTCGACCGTGCTCACCCGCTCTGGCAGATACACATCATCGAGGGGTACGGCGGCGGCGCGGCGGTGGTGAGCAGGTTCCACCACGCGATCGCGGACGGCATCGCGCTCGCGCAGGTGCTCCTGTCGCTCACCGACGAGGAGCCGGACGGAGACCTCGTGGACGTCAGCCCGGAGCCGCCGCCCAACGCGGGCTGGACGCTGTCCGTCCCCGGCCTCGGCACGGCGCGGAACGCGATCAACGAGGCGTCGAAGCTCGTGCGACCGTCGGTCGTGCGCGACGCGTTCACCCTGGTGTCGCAGACGGCGCACATCGCCGACAAGCTGCTGCTCGGGTCGAACCCGCCCGGGCCGCTCCTCGGGCAGCCGGGGCTCGCCAAGCGGGCGGTGTGGTCGCGTCCGCACCCCATCGCGCAGATCAA
This sequence comes from Longivirga aurantiaca, assembly GCF_042660085.1. Lineage (NCBI taxonomy): Bacteria > Bacillati > Actinomycetota > Actinomycetes > Sporichthyales > Sporichthyaceae > Longivirga > Longivirga aurantiaca. The sequence goes on from NZ_JBHSTI010000002.1 coordinate 376,984, forward strand.
GGCCATCGGGCGCTCGAGCGGCGCCACGGTGAACGACGTGCTCGTGGCCGCAGTGACCGGCGCGCTGGCGTCGTACGTGCTCGACGAGGGTGGGGTCCCCGAGGACCTGACCACGATGGTCCCGGTGAACCTGCGGCCGATCGACAAGCCGCTGCCGCGCGAGCTCGGCAACAAGTTCGCCCTCGCCATGCTGCCGATGCCGTTGGCCGAGAGGTCGCCGCGCGACCGGCTCACGGCCGCCAAGCAGCGGATGGACCGGATCAAGGAGTCGCCCGAGGCGCTCATCACCTTCGGCCTCATCAATGCGATCGGATTGACGCACCCCAAGGTGGAGGACCTGCTCGTCGACTTCTTCTCGAGCAAGGCGATCGGCGTCACGACCAACGTGATGGGCCCGCTGCAGGACCGCTACCTCGCGGGCAGCCGCATCGCCGGCGTCCTCGGGTGGGTGCCGGGCTCGGGCCACCAGACCGTCGGCGTCTGCATCTTCAGCTACAACCAGACCGTGCGCGTCGGGTTCAAGGTCGACGCGACCGTCGTGCCGGACGCCGACCGGCTCGTCGACGCTTTCGACGCCGAGCTCGACGACCTCCTGGCCATCTCCACCGCAGCGCACCGAGGAGCGTGACGCCGTGGCGACCGACAACGCCGTGAAGACCGTCCGGATCGAGGCCCCGGCGCAGGACGCGCTGGCCACGATCCGCGCCGTCGAGGGCCAGGTCGTCTGGGTGCACGAGATCAAGGCCGCGCAGGTGCTCACCCGCGACGACGAGGGTCTGCCGATCACCGCGGCCTTCGCGGCGTCGACGCCGGTGGGCACCGACGAGTACACGCTCGCGTACACGCACCGTGCCGACGGCATGGACTGGACCCTCGTGCAGGGCAAGCTGCAGACGGGGCAGGAGGCGCACTACACCGTGGTGCCCGCCGGCGCGGACGCCTGCGACGTGACCTTCGACCTGACCGTGAGCCACAACCTGCCCATCCCGGGGTTCCTGCGGCGCAAGGTCATCGGCGACCTCGTCACGAGCACGCTCACCGGTCTGCGGCGTCACCTCGAGGGCTGACCTTCACCGGATCGCGGCCGCGGCCGCGCAGGTCCTGCTCGAGCCGTGAGAGCGCGGTCTGCACCTCTGCGAGGCGGGTGAGCATCTCGGCGTCGTCCGCCTGCTCGCGCTTGTCCTCCTCCTCGCGCGCCTTCTCCATCGAGCTGATCACGACGCCGATGAGGAGGTTGAAGACGATGAACGCCGCCAGCAGCACGTACGAGACGAAGAACGGGATGGCGAACATGCTGACAGGCTCGGCCTCGGCGAGGTACGTCGGGAAGTTCTCGAGCGTCAGCAGCACGAAGAGCGTGAGCATCGACCGGCCGATGGTCCCCCACGTCTCGGGGAGCGCCGCGCCGAACAGCGACCAGCCGATCATGCCGTAGACGAACAGCAGCAGGACCGTGAGCACCACCATGCTCGCGACGGCGGGGATCGACTTGATGACCGTGAGCACGAGCATGCGGGCGTCGGGGAGGAAGCGCACCAGGCGCACGATCCGCGCGAGGCGCAGGAGCCGGAGCAGCTGGGCCTGCTCGCGCACGCCCGGGAGCAGGACAGCCCCGATCACCACGAGGTCGAAGACGTTCCAGCCGTTGCGCAGGAAGTCCTGTGGCCGGCGGCCGTACGACGCGATGCGGAGGCCGAGCTCGACGACGAAGACCACGAAGAAGAGCTCGTTGAGCAGCACGAGCACGCCGCCGTACGAGTCCATGACCTCCGGGTAGGTCTCGAGCCCGAGGACGACGGCGTTCGCCACGATGACCGCAGCGATCGCGAGGTTGAAGCGGGACGAGTCGACGAGCCGGGCGATACGCCCGGCCCGTCGACTGTCACCTCCCGACGCGGAGGAGGAGGTCACCCGCGCCCCTGGGGGGTCGATTCCGCCGGATCGGCGGTGGGCGCGGTGCCGACTGCGTCGGGGTGGTCGGCGGACGGGCTCCCGGACCCGTCCGCCGACCTTTCCGCGAGATCGACAGGGGCGGCGTCGATCTCGGCGGCGGGGGGGTCCTGGCCGCGCGTGGCGCGCAGGCTGAGGACGATGGAGCCGGTGATGATCGACGTGACCACCACGAGCGAGACCCAGGTCGGGATCTTCACGATGTCCACGACCAGGAACATCTTGATGCCGACCCAGATGAGGACGAACGACAGGCCGGCCTTCAGGTACACGAACCGGTGCATGAGGTCGGCGAGCAGGAAGTACATCGCCCGAAGGCCGAGGATCGCGAAGGCGTTCGAGGCGAAGACGAGGAACGGCTCGCTCGTCACGGCGAAGACCGCGGGGATCGAGTCGACCGCGAAGATGATGTCGGTGACCTCGATCATCACGAGCACGAGCAGCAGCGGAGTGGCGAGACGCTTGCCGTTCTTGCGGATCCACAGCTTCTGGCCGTGGTACTCGTCGGTCGACGGCACGCGCCGGCGCCACCACGCGACGATCTTGGACGTCGACGGGTCGATGTGCGCGTCGCGCGTGCGCCACATCTTCCAGCCCGTCCAGACCAGGAAGAGCGCGAAGATGTACAGCACCCAGGCGAACGACGCGATGAGGGCGGAGCCGGCGGCGATGAAGATCGCGCGGAACACGAGGGCGCCGACGACACCGAGGAAGAGCACGCGGTGCTGGTACTGCCTCGGGACGGCGAAGTAGCTGAAGATGATCGCCCAGACGAACACGTTGTCGACGGCGAGCGACTTCTCGATCACGTACCCGGCGAAGTACTGCTGGCCGAACTCCGCGCCGTACACGGCCCAGATGACGCCGCCGGCGACGACGCCGATCGCGACCCAGATCCCTGTCCAGGTGGCGGCCTCGCGCACGGGGATCTCGTGGGCGTCGCGGTGCAGGAAGAGGTCGACGGCGAGCATCGCGAGAATCGCGACGAGCACGGCGCCCCAGGCGAGAAGGGACACGTCCACAGGAGAAACCTCCAGGTCGTACGGCATCCCGGAAGAAATGCCGTCGCAGGCCTGGTCTCCTTCACCCGGCGAGCCGGGCGGCGTCCCGGGCGGCACACGGGCCGCCGTACTGACGAGACGCTCTTGGTGAAGTACTCCCCACCGCGAACGCTAATACACGAACTGCATTTCCTGCAAATCGCACCAGGTGGGGGTCGAACCGCATCGCTGGGGACGCGTTCGGACCTCCAGCCCGAGACCCCCGCCGATTTGGTAGTGGAAAGTCGCGGCAGGGCGCGACTTTCCACTACCAAGTCGGGGTGCGGCCGGATTCGCCTGTGGTTGCTGTGGATATCGCCTGTCGGTGGTCGGTGCATTGTCGGAGGTGGTCGGCATGATGGGGTCATGTCGCAGGCCACCATCGTCGATCCGGCGGTGGAGCTCGCGCGCCTGGTCGCGGGTGCGCGGGGCCTGCTTGCGGAGGCGTCGGCGCTGGCCGGTTCCGGTGCCGTGTCTGAGGTGCAGCTGGCGGGTCTGCCGGAGCTGACGGCGGAGCTGTTCGCGGCCCGGGACGCCGCCCACGCCCTGGGCGTGGTTGCGGTCGATCGCCTGGACGCGTCGGGGGTGCTGGCGTCGGCGGGGTTCGGGTCGACGACGGCGTTCCTGACCCAGCGCACCGGCATGGCCCCCGGCAGGGCCAGCAGCGTCGTCTCCGGCGCCCGCACGCTGCGGTCGTACGCCGCGACGCGCGTCGCGCTGGTCGCGGGCCGGGTCACCCCGGACCTGGCCGCTGCCCTGGTGCGCGGGTCGGAGGCTGCGATCGCGGACAGGACCGCCGACGACCGGGTGCAGTGGCGGGCGTTCTGCGAGGACTACCTCCTCCCCATCGCCGAGCAGGGCTCGGTCGAGGAGGTCGTGGGCGCTGCCGCGGTCCTCAAGGAGATCCTGGATCCGGAGGCCGCGGCCCGCCGGGCCGAGGAGGCGATGGCTCAGCAGTTCTTGACGGTGACCCGGGTGGGGGACCAGTTCGTGATCAAGGGTGCGTTGACCCTGGAGGACGGCGCGGCGCTCAAGGTGCTGCTGGACCGGATGCGCGACGCGAAGTTCCGGTCGGGCTCGCTCACCCCTGAGGAGCAGCCCACCGGGGATGCCGCGGTCGACGAGCGCCGGCGCCGGATCGCCGCGGCGCACCAGGACGCCCTGTCGTTGAACCACCTCGTGCAGCTGTGGCTGACCAGCGGCATGGTCGGCCGCGCCCACGGGGTCCGACCGCACGTCACCATCACCACGTCGGTCGACGACCTCGACGCGGGGTTCCCGGGCGAGATGACCGTCCCCGGGATGTCGTCCCCGGTGCTGGTCAACGCCGAGACGGTGAAGCGGATGCTGTGCGACGCGTCGGTGACCGAGCTCGGCGTCATCGGGTCCGTCGCGGACCGGCACGCGCACCACCACGACGGCGTCCCCTGCCACGGCGCTGCCCACCGGGGGCGACACGGGCACGTGCACGGCGTCGGCGGCTGCGAGCTCAACGCGGACTCGGCGCGGTTGCTGCGCCGCCGCCACCACGTCTGGGACGAGGGACGCCGGTACCGCACCGTGCCGCCCCGCCTGCGTCGGGCGCTGGACCTGCGGGACCGGCACTGCGCCTTCCCCGGCTGCCGGATCGCGGTCGGGTGGTGCGAGGCCCACCACATCACCGAGTGGGAGCACGGCGGCGCGACCGACCTCGACAACCTCACGCTGCTATGCGCGAAGCACCACCACGCGGTGCACGAGGGCGGCTGGACCATCGTGAAGAACCCCGGCATCGATCCGGGCTGCCCGACCTGGCTCACCGTCGAACCGCCCGACCCCAGCCCCGTCCGAACCCGGCCCTGAAGAAGGGCCGGCGCGCGAGGGATCCACCAGCACCACCCCGAGACCGCACCACCCGACAGGGAGCGGTCCCTTCGGCATGTCCAGGCACGGGTGGCACCGCGAGAAGCAACAGGCAGTCGGCGTCACCGCGGATGGCCGATTCGGTAGTGGAATCTCGCGCTCTGCCCCGACTTTCCACTACCAAATCGCGCCCCGACGTGCCGTTCGCGTTCGCTTGGTTCGTGGCCAACCGGCATCATCGCCGCGTGCCGACGATCAGGCAACTACTGATGAACGACCTCTGCGTCGATCTCGGCTTCTGCTTGCCTCCGGAGGCGACCCGGCGCCTGCCTGGCTAGTCCAACCCAGACCCGCCGCGTTCGCCGACGCCATCTTCGAGGCCGAGGGCTCACCGGGCCCGAGCGTGACCTGCATCGGTACCGAGAGGTTCGCAGGCGGGCGGCTGAGGTCCTGAGCATGGACACGCCCTGGGCGATTGGCGCCGCTGTCGCTCGTTTCGCGCTGTGCGTGTCTCTTGGGCGCGTGGCGCGGAGGGGGGATGGTCCGCGAGGTCCCCAGGCCGCCCATCACGCGTCAGGCGAGTCGGGCCAGCAGGAGCTTGGCGACGATCTCGGTCATGATCTCGGTCGTGCCGCCGCCGATGCCGAGGATCCGGCTGTCGCGGTAGTGGCGCTCGACCTCGCACTCGCGCATGTAGCCCATGCCGCCGTGCAGCTGCACGGCCGCGTCGACCACGCGGTCGCAGGCGGCGACTGCGGTGTTCTTGGCCATCGCGACGCGCATGAGGACGTCGTCGCCGGCGAGCCAGTCGTCGGTGACGGCACGGGTGTACGTGCGGGCGACGTCGACGTCGCGGGCCATCTCGGCCAGCCGGTGCGCCACCACCTGTCGGCTGGCGAGGGGACGGCCGAAGGTTTCCCGCTGGCGCGTCCACGCGATGCTGAGGTCGAGGCAGCGCTGCGCGGTGGCGTACGCCTGGACGGCGATCGACAGCCGCTCGGCCGCGAACTGGCCGACGATCTGCAGGAAGCCGGTGCCTTCCGCGCCGACGAGGTTGGCGCGCGGCACGCGCACCTCGTCGAAGGTGATCCCGGCGGTGTCCGAGCAGAGCCACCCCATCTTCGCGAGGGGTGCCGACACGGTGACGCCGGGTGCGGAGCTGTCGATCACGAGCAGGGAGATCCCGCCGGCGCCGTCACCGCCCGTGCGGACCGCGGTCGTGATGAAGTCCGCGCGGGTGCCGGACGTGATGTAGAGCTTCGCGCCGCTCACGACGTAGTCGTCGCCGTCGACGACTGCCCGCGTGCGGATGCCGGCCACGTCGGAGCCGCCGTCCGGCTCCGTGATCGCCAGCGACACGATGCGCTCGCCGGCGAGCACCGGGCGCGCCACGCGGTCGACCAACGCCGGGTCGCCCGCGGTCACGAGGTGCGGGAGCCCGATGCCGTGGGTGAACAGCGCGGCCACGAGGCCGGACGACGCGCCCGACAGGATCAGCTCCTCGGCCACGACGAACGCGTCGATCGGCGTGCCGCCGCTGCCACCGACCGACTCCGGGAACCCGATGCCGAGCAGCCCCGCCTCGGCGGTCTTCCGGTGCAGCTCGCGCGGCACCGATCCGGCCGCCTCCCACTCCGCGAGGTGCGGCAGCACCTCGCGCTCGCTGAAGCGCCGTACCGTCTCGCGCAGGAGCCGTCGTTCCTCGGTGTCCCAGCTGTCCATGGGCGGTGCCTCTCCCTCATCTGCCGAGCGGGAGGCTCACGCTAGCTGCCGTTGGGGCAGTTGACTTCTCGGGTCTCAGTCGTCGAGGCCGCGGGCCACGAGCGCATCGCCCAGGGCGGTCGCCATCCGCAGCGAGCGGACGACGAGCGCGACCGTGTACGCCTGCGGCGCGAACACCACCCCGCGCGCCCGCTGGGCGTCGCGGACGTCGTACGCCGCCCCCACGACCACGGGCACCGACCGCATCCCCAGCGCGAGCATGAGGCCGACGCGGTCGGGGTCGACGCCGAGACGCCGCAACGGCCCGCACGCGGTGACCACCGCGTCGGCCATGGCGGTCGTCCGCGTCGTCAGCGTCACGAGGGCGGCGGCCAGGACGAGCACGAGCACGGTGCCGACGACGACGGCGGCACGGGACCAGCCCGCCGCCCACACCTGGAACCCGCCGATGAACAGCAGCACCCACAGCATCGGCCGCACCTGGCGCCAGACCAGCGCCAGCGGGAAGCCAGCGACCCCGTACCCGACGAGCACCACGACGCCGACGGCCGCGATCTGCCACGGCGTGTGCAGCCAGATGGTGAGGACGGAGAGCGCGAGCAGCACCAGCAGCTTCACCCCTGCGCGGGTCCGGTGCAGCACGGAGTCGCCGGGGACGTAGAGCGAGAGGTCCCTCATGCCAGGAGCCGGCGGTAGAAGTCGACCGCGGCAGCAGGGGAGCCGTCGCACACGATCCGGCCCTCGTCGAAGACCAGGACCCGGTCGTACTCCGCCAGCAGCTCGAGGTGGTGGGTCACGAGCACCACCTGCTGCGGCAGCGACTCGAGCAGGGCTCCGATGCGGTGGGCGTTGCGGAGGTCGAGCAGCGTCGTCGGCTCGTCGAGCACGAGCACCGACGGCTCGGTGACGAGCACCGAGCAGAGGGCGAGCAGCTGCTTCTCGCCGCCCGAGAGCGAGTGGGCGGGGGAGTCTGCGAGCTCGGCGAGCCCGAAGTCGCCCAGAGCCTTCGTGACCAGCGCGGCCACCTCGGCGGCTGAGTGCCCGCGCCGCTTCAGCCCGAAGGCGACGTCCTCCTGCACGGTCGGCATCACGATCTGCGCGTCCGGATCGGTGAACACGAAGCCCACCCGCCGGCGGACCTGCTTGCCGTCCTTGTTCGCATCCAGCCCGTCGACGGTCACGCTGCCGCGGTCGGGCAGCACGAGGCCGTTGAGCAGACGCGCGAACGTCGACTTGCCCGAGCCGTTCGCGCCGATGACGCCGATGCGCTGCTCGGCCAGGCGCACGCTGACGTCGTCGAGCACGGTCCGTCGGGCCGGGCCGGTCCCGAAGGCGTGCGTCACGCCGGTCAGCTCGATCACCGGCATCGCTCGACCACCATCGCGACACCCTGACCGCCTCCGGCCGCGATCGCGGCGAGCCCGTACCGCCCGCCGTCGCGCAGCACCAGCTGGCTGAAGAGGCGGACGACGAGCACCGCGCCGGATGCGCCCCACGGGTGCCCGAGCGCGAGCGCACCGCCCTCGGCGCAGACGCGCACCGGGTCGAGCCCGAGCGCGTCGCAGCAGGCGAGCACCTGCCCGGCGAACGCCTCGTTGATCTCGATGACGTCGAGGTCGTCGAAGCCGATGCCCGCCGCGATCACGGCACGCTCGACCGCCGGTACGAGGCCGATGCCGGGGCGTCGGGGGTCGACGCCCGCGGTCGCAGCCGCCAGCACGCGCAGGCCCGGGATCCCCAGCGCCTCATGGGTTTCCGCGTCTACCACCGCCACCGCGGCGGCACCGTCGCTGATGCCGCACGAGTTGCCCGCCGTCACGGTACCGCCCTCGCGGAACGCGGGCCGCAGCCGGGCAAGCCGTTCGATGGTGAGCCCCTGGCGGGGGCGGTCGTCGTGCAGGACGTCGCCGACGGCGACGAGCTCTGCGTCGTACGATCCCGAGGCGATCGCCGCGGCCGCCCGGGCGTGCGACCGCGCGGCGTACTCGTCCTGACGCCCGCGGGTGATGCCGTGCTCCGCGGCGAGGAGGTCGTTCGAGACTCCCATGTCGGGGTCGAGCTCGGCGGTCGGTGCGAAGGGCGCGCGCTCGTAGCGCACAGGCTCCTCGCCCTCGTGCGGCGGCCACATCCGCCAGGGTGCCGTCGACACCGACTCGACGCCGCCTGCGAGCACCGCGCCGCGGTCGGCGCGCAGGGACGACGCCGCGACGGCGATGGCCGCGAGCCCGCTCGCGCACTGGCGGTCGACCGTGAGCGCAGGCACCGAGACCTCGAAGCCGGCGGCCAGCGTCGCCACGCGGGCGACGTCGCCGCCCGGGCCCATGCAGTTGCCGAGGACGACCTCGTGGGGCTCGAGCCCGTGCTCGTCCAGCATCGGGCGCAGCCCGCGGAGCACGGTCGCTCCGAGGTCGGCAGCGGTCACCTCGGCGAGGGAGCGGCCGGAGGTGCCGATCGGGGTCCGCAGCGCGCCGACGATCACCGGGTGGCCGGTCACGGCGCGACCTCCACGCCATCGCCCGCAGCGATGCGCGCTGTCACTGCTGCCCGGTCGACCTTGCCGGCCGCGGTCAGCGGGAACGGCGTGAGCACGAACCAGCGGCGCGGCCGGTGCGACGCGGCGAGCTGTGCGCGCGACGTGGTGCGCAGCGGTTCGACGTCGTCCCTGTGCTCGAGCGCGGCGGCCACGACTGCTCCCAGCCGGGGATGCGGGATCCCGACGACGGCGAGCGCCCCGGTGGCACCTGCCCGCAGGCAGCCTTCCACGTCGGCGACGTGCACGGTCGCACCGCCGGTGAGCACCACGTCGTCGCGCCCGTGCACCTGCAGCCGTCCGTCGGCGAGGCTGCCGCGGTCGCCCACCGTCGCGAACCGGTCCGCGCCCTGCAGGAAGGGTCCGTCGCCGTCGACGTACCCCGACGAGACGTACGCCGAGCGCACCCACACCACGCCGTCACGCACCTCGAGCTCGACGCCGGGGAAGGCGGTGAGGTCGTCCTCGTGCGTGCCCCACGCGACGAACGACAGCTCGGCCGCGCCGTAGTAGTGGCTCACCCGCAGGCCGGCGGCGGATGCCCTGTCGTGCAGCGCGATGCCGAGGCGGTCGCCCGCGACGACCGCGTGGACGCCGTCGAAGCGTTCCCCGGTGTCGAGCACGTCGTGCAGCGCCGACGGGGTCAGGAACCAGTGGGTGGCCGCGTGCGGCTCGTCCACGACGTCTGCGCCCAGGAACCGCGCGTGCACCGCTGCGAACAGGTTCATCGTGCCGGTCACAGGGGCCGGGATCCAGGCGCGCGAGGTGCGCGCGAGACCGGTGAGGGACTCGACGGGCGCGAACGAGTCGACCCACGACCAGGTGCTGCGGCGCACGATCCGGGGCGTGCCCGACGTGCCCGAGGTGCGCAGGAGCACGTCGTCGCCGGCCTCGTGCGCCGTGACGAAGGCCGCGACCGGGTCGGCCTCGGCGAGGAGGTCCCGTGCGCGGTCAGGCCGTGACGTCGACGGGTTCATCGGCTGTCCGGCGCGGCGGGAGGAGGTCGGGCAGCGCCGAGTGCACGCCGCGCGCGACGAGCGCTGCCACCACCATCTTCACGAGGTCGCCGGGGATGTAGATGGCGAGGAGCGCCAGTGCGGCCGCCGGTGCGTTGCCGCCCAGGGTCATCAGGCTGATCCAGCCGCCCAGGTAGAGCACGAGCGAGCCCACGACGTTGAAGGGGATGCCGTAGCGCACCTGGTACGGCGCCCCGCGGCGCTCGGTCAGCAGTCCGACGACCAGGGCCGCGAACGGGAAGGCCCAGAGGAACCCGGCGTACGGCGTGGTGAACACGCCGAAGCCGCCGCGGCCTCCGGAGAGGAGGGGGAGCCCGATCGCCACGAGGGCGAGGAACAGCGCGACCGACAGGAAGCCACGGCGCGCGCCGAGCACGGCGCCCGCGAGCACGACGCCCATCGACTGCAGCGTGATCGGGGCAGGGAACCCGGGGACGAACACTGCGGGCACCAGGCCGAGGGCTGCGATGACGCCGGCGAAGACGGCGACGAGGGCGAGGTCGCGCGCGGGGCGTCGGGCAGGAGCGGTCACAGGATCCTCCGGGGCGGACGGGGTCGGGCAGAGGCAGGCTACGGCCGCCGTGATCCCCGGCGGGAGCCGCCTGCGGCTCGCCGGGTGGAGCGGTCGCTACGGAGAAGGTTCCGGGACCGGTGTCGAAGACCCGTCCCAGGTTCTCCTCAGGTGCTGCCGCCGCCCGCCGATGGGGCGACAAGGACCGGTCTGGCCGGCCCGCATCACGGCATCGGTGCACGGAGGCACCCCGCATGACGACTCTCACCCTGGATCGCGACGAGCGTGGACGGCGCCGCGGCGATCGCCGGCCAGATGCTGGCGCTGCCCGTTGCCGACGTGGCGCTGCCGGGCGGCGGCGTCGTGAGCGCTGACGCCTGATCCCACCGCGCAGCCACGGCCGCGACATCCTTGCCCCTCGGGTCACTGCGCCGGAGGATGAGCCTCTCCGGTCATGGCGGCCGGTGCAGGAGGCTGGGCGATGACGACGCAGTGGTCGGCCGAGGCGGCTGCGCGCGTGATCGCCGAGCACTCCGGCGTTCGCGGCCCCTTGCTGCCGGTGCTGCACGCGCTGCAGGAGGAGTTCGGCTACGTCGACCCCGCCGCGGTGCCGCTCGTCGCGAAGGCCCTGAACCTGTCGCGCGCCGACGTGCACGGCGTCCTCACGTTCTACTCCGACTTCCGTACGACACCCCCGGGGCGCCGCCGCGTCGGGGTGTGCCGGGGTGAGGCCTGCCAGTCAGTCGGCGGCCGGTCGCTCGCCGAGCACGCCACGTCGTCCCTCGGCATCCCGATGGGGGGGACGACTCCGGACGGCGGGGTGAGCCTCGACCAGGTGTTCTGCCTCGGGCTCTGCTCGGTCGCGCCGGCCGTCCTCGTGGACGGCCGAGGCGTCGGCCGCGTGGATGCCGCGACGTTCGACGGGCTGGTGTCGTCGTGACCACCACCGTCTACGTGCCCGGCGACTCCGCGGCCCGCGCCGTCGGAGCTGATGCCGTCGTGGTCGCGCTCGAGTCCGAGGCTGTGCTGCGCGGGCTCGACCTGCGCATCGTGCGCAACGGATCGCGCGGGCTGCACTGGCTCGAGCCGCTGGTCGAGGTGTCGACGCCGTCGGGACGGGTCGCCTACGGGCCCGTGACGGCAACCGACGTCGCGGGCCTGCTCGACGCCGGGATGCTCGACGGGGCGACCCATCCGCTGGGCCACGGCCCCACCGACTCCCTCGACTGGCTGGCCCGGCAGCAGCGCGTCACGTTCGCACGGGTCGGCGTGGTCGACCCGCTGTCGGCGTCGGACTACGAGGCGCACGGGGGCCTCGCGGGTCTGCGCGCGGCGCTGGCGATGGCTCCCTCCGACGTGGTGGCCGCGGTGACCGACAGCGGCCTGCGCGGCCGTGGCGGCGCAGGCTTCCCCGCAGGCATCAAGTGGCGCACGGTGGCCGACGCCCGGTCGACGGTGAAGTTCGTCGTCGCCAACGCCGACGAGGGCGACAGCGGCACCTTCGCCGACCGCATGCTCATGGAGGGCGATCCCTTCACCCTCATCGAGGGCATGGCTATCGCGGCGTACGCCGTCGGCGCGGGCGAGGGCTTCGTCTACATCCGGTCGGAGTACCCGGACGCCGTCCGCGTGATGCGCCGTGCGATCGAGGCAGCGACGGACGCGGGCTGGCTGGGCGCCGACGTTCTCGGCAGCGGCTTCTCGTTCGACCTGCAGGTGCGCGTGGGCGCCGGCGCCTACATCTGCGGCGAGGAGACCGCGATGCTCGACAGCATCGAGGGCAAGCGCGGCATGGTGCGGGCGAAGCCGCCGCTGCCCGCGCTGTCCGGGCTGTTCGGCCGACCGACCGTCATCAACAACGTGCTCACGCTCGCGACCGTGCCGATGGTGCTGGCGCAGGGGGCCGGGGCCTACGCGTCTCTGGGGATCGGGCGCTCCCGTGGCACCCAGGTCTTCCAGCTCGCCGGCAACGTCGCGCAGGGCGGCATCGTCGAGACGGCGTTCGGGCTGTCGCTGCGCGACCTCGTCGAGGGCTACGGCGGCGGCACGGCGTCCGGTCGCGCGGTGAAGGCGGTGCAGGTGGGCGGGCCGCTCGGCGCGTACGTGCCGGCATCCGGCCTCGACGTCGCGATGGGGTACGAGGAGCTCGCCGCCACGGGCGCGATGCTCGGGCACGGCGGTGTCGTGGTGTTCGACGACACCGCCGACATGGGGCAGCAGGCCCGGTTCGCGATGGAGTTCTGCGCCGAGGAGTCGTGCGGCAAGTGCACACCGTGCCGCGTCGGCGCGGTGCGCGGGGTCGAGGTGATCGACCGCATCCTCGTCGGCCCGCCCGAGTCGCGGCGTGACGAGCTGGCCGTCCTCGAGGACCTCTGCGAGCTCATGGCCGACGGCTCGCTGTGCGCGATGGGCGGGCTGACGCCCAACCCCGTGCGCAGCGTGATCCGGCACTTCCCTGCCGAGCTCGGCCTCGAACCGCTGGTCGAGGCGCCCACCCTGGGGGAGAGTGGGCAGCGATGAGCATCATCGATCTCGGCACCCCGGCCGTCCCGGGCGAGCGCACGGTCGACGTCGTCGTTGACGGCGTCCCGGTCTTCGTCGCGCCCGGCACGTCGGTCATGCGCGCAGCGGCCGAGGCCGGCGTGGCGATCCCCAAGCTCTGCGCCACCGACTCGCTGGACGCGTTCGGCTCGTGCCGCCTCTGCCTCGTCGAGGTCGAGGGCAGGCCCGGCACCCCGGCGTCGTGCACCACGCCCTGCACCCCGGGCATGCGCGTGCAGACGCAGACGCCGAAGGTCGAGAAGCTGCGCCGCGGGGTCATGGAGCTCTACATCTCCGACCACCCGCTCGACTGCCTCACCTGCCCGGCGAACGGTGACTGCGAGCTGCAGGACATGGCCGGCGTCGTCGGTCTGCGCGAGGTCCGCTACGGCATGGACGGCGCCAACCACCTCGACGCCCCCACCGACGACAGCAACCCGTACTTCTCGTTCGACGCGAGCAAGTGCATCGCCTGCTCGCGGTGCGTGCGCGCCTGCGGCGAGACGCAGGGCACCTTCGCCCTCACGATCGAGGGGCGCGGGTTCGCGTCGAAGGTGTCGGCGAGCGCCGCCGAGCCGTTCATGTCGAGCGAGTGCGTCTCGTGCGGCGCGTGCGTGCAGGCGTGCCCGACGTCGACACTGCAGGAGAAGACGGTCATCGACCTGGGCACGCCGACCCGCAGCGTGAAGACGACGTGCGCCTACTGCGGCGTCGGCTGCTCGTTCGTCGCCGAGCTGCGCGGCGACCAGCTCGTGCGCATGGTTCCCGACAAGGACGGCGGCGCGAACGCCGGCCACAGCTGCGTCAAGGGCCGCTTCGCCTGGGGCTACGCCACGCACCGAGACCGCCAGCTCGAGCCGATGGTGCGGGGCTCGATCGCCGACGAGTGGCGCGTCGTCTCGTGGGACGAGGCGATCGCCTACGCCGCCGAGCGGTTTCTGGCGATCCAGCGCGACCACGGGGTCGGCGCGATCGGCGGAATCACCTCGTCGCGCTGCACCAACGAGGAGGTGTACGTCGTCCAGAAGATGATCCGGGCGGCGTTCGGCAACAACAACGTCGACACCTGCGCCCGCGTCTGCCACTCGCCCACGGGATACGGGCTCAAGCAGACCTTCGGCACCTCGGCCGGGACGCAGGACTTCGAGTCGGTCGCGCACTCCGACGTCATCGTGGTGATCGGCGCGAACCCCACCGACGGGCACCCGGTGTTCGCGTCGCGGATGAAGAAGCGACTGCGTGCCGGGGCGAAGCTCATCGTGATCGACCCGAGGCGCATCGACCTCGTGCGGTCCCCGCACGTGGAGGCGGCGTACCACCTGCAGCTGCAGCCGGGCACGAACGTCGCGATCGTCAACGCGATCGCGCACGTGGTGGTGACCGAGGGCCTGGTCGACCGGGACTTCGTCGCCGCCCGCTGCGAGGACGACTCGTTCGCGCAGTGGGAGACGTTCATCGCGCAGCCCGAGAACAGCCCGGAGGCGCTCGAGGCCGTCACCGGCGTGCCCGCTGCCGACGTGCGTGCCGCGGCACGGCTCTTCGCGACCGGGGGCAACGCCGCGATCTACTACGGCCTCGGCGTCACCGAGCACAGCCAGGGCTCGACCATGGTGATGGGCATGGCCAACCTCGCGATGGCTACGGGCAACATCGGCCGCACAGGCGTGGGCGTCAACCCGCTGCGCGGGCAGAACAACGTGCAGGGCTCGTGCGACATGGGCTCGTTCCCGCACGAGCTCCCCGGCTACCGGCACGTGAGCGACCCGGCCGTGCGCGGGATCTTCGAGGCCGTATGGGGCCGCGCGATCGACCCCGAGCCGGGCCTGCGCATCCCCAACATGCTCGACGCCGCCATCGCCGGCCGCTACCTCGGCATGTTCATCCAGGGCGAGGACATCGCGCAGAGCGACCCCAACGTGCAGCACGTGAAGGCGGCGCTCGGGTCGCTGGAGCTGCTCGTGGTGCAGGATCTCTTCCTCAACGAGACAGCGAAGTTCGCCCATGTCTTCCTGCCGGGCACCTCGTTCCTCGAGAAGGACGGCACGTTCACCAACGCCGAGCGGCGGATCAACCGGGTGCGCCCGGTGATGGCGTCGGCGACCGGCAAGCAGGAGTGGGAGGTCGCCTGCGAGCTCGCGACCGCCATGGGCTACCCGATGTCGTACGTGCAGTCGGCCGAGATCATGGACGAGATCGCAGCCACCACACCGACTTTCGCGGGTGTTTCGTTCGATCGGCTCGACGCCGAGGGCAGCGTGCAGTGGCCGTGCAACGACGCCGCTCCGCACGGCACGCCGATCATGCACGTCGACGGGTTCGTGCGCGGCAAGGGCCACTTCGTGGAGACGCCGTACGTGCCGACCGACGAGCGCACCAACCGGAAGTTCCCGCTGATCCTCACGACCGGCCGGATCCTGTCGCAGTACAACGTGGGCGCGCAGACGCGGCGTACCGAGAACGTCCGCTGGCACAGCGAGGACGTCGTCGAGGTGCACCCGCACGACGCCGAGACCCGCGGCATCGCCACCGGCCAGGCCGTCACGATCACGAGCCGCGTGGGCGAGACGGTGCTGCGCGCGAGGGTGACCGACCGCGTGCCGCAGGGAGTCGTCTACACGACGTTCCACTTCCCGGGCAGCGGCGCGAACGTGGTCACCACCGAGTACAGCGACTGGGCGACCAACTGCCCCGAGTACAAGGTGACGGCCGTCGAGCTGGCACCGACCTCGCGCACGCCGGTGACGGACGACGAGATGCACTCCGAGCACCGGTCCGTGGCAGGGCGGTCATGAGCGAGGCCGGCCCGTCAGTGAACGCCGACCCGACCCAGGTCGCGAGCCTGCTCCGGATGGCCAACCAGATCGCGAGCAACGCCCACCACAAGCCGCACGACGCGGCCGTCGCGATGGTCGAGACGCATCTGCGCGACTTCTGGGCGCCGTCGATGCGCGCGCACCTGACCGAGTGGATGGACGCCGGCGGCGAGGGTCTCGACCCCATCGCCGCCGAGGTGCTGGACCGTCTCCGCGCAGGCTGACCGGTCGCGCAACCGTCAGCTGCTCTCGCGCGCCCGGCGGGCGGCTTCGGCCACGACCTCGGCGGGCATGTCGTCCAGAGGCACGTCGCCACCGGTGCGCGCGGGTGTGGCGCCGGTCAGCAGCAGGGCGGGGGAGTCCGGCACCGAGGTGCCCGCGCCGGCGGCGGGCATGCCGTCGCTCCACGAGCCGGCGCCGTGCGTGTGGACGGCGTCGTCGGGGTGGGCGAGCAGGTGCCGGGTCATGGCCACCATGAGCACACCCAGCAGGCCGATCATCGTGAGGCCCAGCACCACCAGAAGCACCATGCCGACCATGAAAGGGCCAAACCGTCGATCCCGCCCGTCGAGACGGGCCTCGGACCGGTCGTCTCAGCTGGGTCGGCCTGCCGCGATGTAGGAGGTCTTGACCGTGGTGAAGAACTCGCGGGCCTGCTCGCCCTGCTCGCGCGGCCCGTACGACGACCCCTGGCGTCCGCCGAAGGGGACGTGGAAGTCGACGCCCGCGGTGGGGACGTTGACCATCACCATGCCTGCGGTGGACCGGCGGCGGAAGTCGGTGGCCGCAGCCAGGGACGTGGTGACGATGCCGGCGGTGAGGCCGAACTCCGTGCCGTTCGCGACGGCGAGCGCCTCGTCGTACGACGCGACCTGCACGACGGAGGCGACGGGGCCGAAGACCTCGTCGCGGTTGATGGTGTCCTCGGGCCTGGTCCCGACGACGAGCGCGGGCTCGAGGTAGAAGCCGTCGGTCGGGCGCTCGAGGCGGCGGCCGCCGATGACCGTGCCCGACTCGTCGCGTGCGATGCCGACGTACCGCTCGTCCTGCGCGAGCTGGGAGGAGTCGACCACCGGGCCCATCTGGGTGCCGGTGGCGCGGGCGTCGCCGACCTGCAGGGCGAGCATGCGCTCGGTGAGGCGCTCGACGAACAGGTCGTGGATGCCGGCCGTGACCACGAAGCGCGACGACGCCGTGCAGCGCTGCCCGGTGGAGCCGTAGGCGCCCTGCAGGGCGCACTCGACGGCGATGCCGAGGTCGGCGTCGTCCAGGACGACGAGCGGGTTCTTGCCGCCCATCTCGAGCTGGACGCGGGCGCGCGATCCCTGCGCGGAGGCGAGCACGCGCTCGCCGGTCTGCACCGAGCCGGTGAAGGACACGGCGTCGGCGCTGCTGGTGAGGATGTCGCCGATGTCGCGGCCGCGTCCCATCACGAGGTTGAGGACGCCGTCGGGCAGGCCCGCGCCGTGCAGGATGTGGACGAGCTCCCACGCGCTGCCGGGCACGAGCTCGGCCGGCTTGAACACCACGGTGTTGCCGTAGGCGAGGGCGGGCGCGATCTTCCACGCGGGGATCGCGATGGGGAAGTTCCACGGTGTGATGATCGAGACGACGCCGACGGGCTCGCGTGTGACGGCCACCTCGACACCTGGGCGGATCGAGTCGAGCAGCTGGCCCGCCGGGCGCAGTGCCTGACCGGCGTGGAACTTGAGGATGTGCGCGGCGCGCACCACCTCGCCGACGGCCTCGGGCAGGGTCTTGCCCTCCTCGCGGGCGAGCAGGTCGCCGAGCTCGTCCTTGCGGCGGATGATCTCGCTGCCGGCGTTGTCGAGGATCTCGAACCGCACCAGGGGTGAGGCCTCGGCCCAACCGGACGCGGCCGCGCGGGCCGCGGCGAACGCCTCCCGCGCCTGCACTGCGTCGGCGAGCGCATAGCGACCGACCACGTCGGAGGTGTCCGACGGGTTCACGTTCGTGTTCACGTCGGTGCCCTCGACCCACGCCCCACCGATCAGGTTCGGGTGCACGTCGTCCGGGCCGATGGACTCACGCCGACCGTGCGTCGTCATGTCCTGCGCTCGCTCTCATGGGGTGGGGAGGGGTGGTGCGTGGATTCCTATGCTTGCTCATGAGCGCCCCGGTTCGTCCTCCGAGCCCCAGCGCAGCGGCCCCTGCGAGATCCGTCGGGGTGTCCACGTCGTACGCGAGCGACGCCCAGGGCCCGACGAGACGGCGTGCGCCACTCGCTGCGTGCCGGGTGCCCGAGGCAGGCCCGTACCTGGGATCCAAGGGGAGGCCGTGCCCGGACAGGAGCAAGGTCGTCCCCGAGCCCTCGCGATCGGGAACGAAGCCTCGCCGCCCCCGGGCGGCGCGGATGGCCGCCTCGAGCTCGTGGGTCCGCAGCGCGGGCAGGTCGGCGGGGAGCGCGGCGATCGTGGCCCGGGCGAACCGTCGGCGGGCCAGGTCGGCTGCGACCCGCAGGTCGCCGTTCAGGCTCCCCGTCGCCGGGGAGCACGCGCCGGCCCCGACGTGCTCGGCCAGTCCGACGACGCGGGCATCGTCGGACACCACGACCGTGTGCACCACCTGATCGGCAGCCATGGCGGCCGACACGGTGTCGTGGACGATCGCCAGCACCAACCCGTCGTGATCGAGGTGCGCACCCCGAAGCCGCGACTTCGCCAGGGCGAGAGCCTTGACCGGCACCAGCAGCACCGCGGGATGCGGTCCGTGCCCCTCCGGGCTCAGCATGCGTACGCCGGGCCTAGGCGTTGTCGCCGAACACCGCCTTGGCCTCCAGGAACTCCCGGATGCCGAACACGGCGTACTCCCGGCCGTTGCCGGACTGCTTGTACCCGCCGAACGGTGCGTTGAAGTCGAGCCCTGCACCGTTGATGTGCACCATCCCCGTGCGCAGCCGCCGCGCCACCCGACGGGCGCGCTCGGTGTCTGCGGAGGAGACGAAGCCCGACAGGCCGTAGACGGTGTCGTTGGCCTTGGCGACGGCGTCGTCCTCCCCGTCGTACGTCGAGATGGTGATGACCGGCCCGAAGATCTCCTCCTTGGCGATCGCCATGTCGTTGGTGACACCGGCGATGACCGTGGGCCGCACGAAGTAGCCGTGCTCGAGCCCGGACGGACGGCCGAGGCCTCCGGCGACGACGGTCGCGCCCTCGTCGATCGCGGACTGGATCAGGCGCTGCACCTTGTCGTAGCCCGCCTGGGACACGAGCGGCCCGAGCTGGGTGTCGGGGGCCTCCGGCTCGCCCACGACGGTGGCGTCCGCGGCCTCGGCCGCGATCTTGATCGCGTCCGCGAGCCGGTCGGAGGGCACGAGGAAGCGCGACCCTGCGTTGCAGGACTGGCCCGAGTTGGCGTAGACGTCCCGCAGGTCGCGCGGGATGGCGACGGCGAGGTCGGCGTCGTCGAGCAGGATGTTGGCGGACTTCCCGCCGAGCTCCTGGTGCACGCGCTTGACCGTCGGTGCGGCGTTCTTGGCCACCTCGATGCCTGCCCGCGTCGATCCGGTGAACGACACCATGTCGACGTCCGGGTGGCTCGACAGCGCGACGCCTGCACCAGGGCCGTCACCGTTCACGAGGTTGAAGACACCGGCCGGAACGCCTGCAGCGTCCAGGATCTCGGCGAAGATGACGGCGTTGAGAGGGGCGAGCTCCGAGGGCTTCAGCACCATCGTGCAGCCAGCCGCGAGGGCCGGTGCGACCTTCGAGGCGATGAGCAGCATCGGCCAGTTCCAGGGGGTGATGAGGCCGACGACGCCGATCGGCTCGTAGACCACCGAGGAGGTGCCGACCTTCTCCTCGAACTCGAAGGTCCGCAACGCATCGAGCGCCACGGCGAACTGCCCTGTGCCGCACGGGACATGGGCGTTCTCGGCGAGGCCTCGCGGAGATCCCATCTCGGACATCAGCGCCTCGGCCAGATCGCCGGCTCGCTTCTGGTACTCGACGAGGATGCGCTCCAGCAGCGCGATGCGGTCGGCGACCGAGGTCTGCGAGAACGACTCGAACGCACGCTTGGCCGCAGCGACGGCGCGGTCGACGTCGGCCTGATCGGCCAGCGCGACCGTGGCGATCGACCTCTCGGTGCTGGGATCGATCACCTCGAGGGTGCGTGACGAGCTGGGGTCGACCCATGCTCCATCGATGTAGAACTTCGTGGCGTTCGACATGGTCGACGTCCCTTCACCGGCGGCGGCGCTGCGTCGGACCCGACGTGCGCGCTATAAACGTTTCCAACCCTAGGCACGCCCGACCCGGGTGGTCAAGTGGGGGGTCCACCTACGCGCGAGCCACCCGCAGGTGCGGCCGGTAGCGGGCGACCGCGTCGGCGTCGACCGAGGTGTCGGTCAGCACGGCCTCGACCTCGTCCAGCCCCGCGACCCGAGCCAGGACCCGGCGGTCGATCTTCGAGGAGTCGGCCAGCGCGATCGGATGCTGCGCCGCGGCGATCATGGCCCGCTTGATGGGGACCTCGATCGTGTTCGTGTTGGTGATGCCTCCGTCGAGCGACACGGCGTCGGCTCCGAGGAACGTCCAGTCGGCGCGCAGCTCGGAGAGGAACGACGCCGCCTTTCCTCCGACGAGCGTGAACACCGTTCCGAGCAGCTCGCCTCCGGTCACCAGCAGCCGCGCGGCAGGATCGGTCGCCACGAACTTCGCGATGCGCAGGTCGTTCGTGATGATGGTCAAGGGTTTCCCGCGCAAGGCCACCGCGACCTGGTAGGTGGTGGATCCGCTGTCGAGGATGACGGCCTCGCCGTCGGAGACCAGCGCGGCAGCGGCCTCGGCGATCTCGGTCTTCGCCGCGAGGTTGGCCGTCTGCTTGCGCGCGTAGGGGATGTCCCCCGTCCCGTCCGCGAGGAGCCGGGCACCTCCGTGCGTTCGACGGACGTGGCCGGCGCGCTCCAGCACATCGAGGTCGCGGCGGATGGTCGACGCGTTCACCCCCAGCTCGAGGGCGAGCGTGTGCGCTTCGACGTATCCGTCCCGGACTGCGCGCTCGACGATCGCGTCGCGTCGGGCAGCGGTGCTCACGTGGCCTCCTCGGGGCGGGGTCCGGGGCCCAGTATCCCGTTTTCGCGCAATGCCTTGACGAGAAGGGTGTCGGAATGATGCAGTTCGCGCAACAAGTGCGCGATAACGCGCAACGGCGAGGACTGGAGAGGTTTCTATGACGGCATCGACCCAGGAGCAGACCGACACCGACGGCCTGGCCGTCGGCGCCGGCGTCGACCTCGCCGCCTCGACCCAGGCCGCGGCGCTGGCCGCCTCCCCGTGGGTCGGTCGCGGGGACAAGAACGCCGTCGACGGTGCAGCGGTCAGCGCGATGCGCCGAGCCCTCGCCGGGATCAGGATCGACGGCACCGTCGTCATCGGCGAGGGCGAGAAGGACGACGCCCCCATGCTCTTCACCGGCGAGCGGGTCGGCTCCGGCGACGGGGCAGCCTGCGACGTCGCTGTCGACCCGATCGACGGCACCCGCCTCGCCGCGCTGGGGCTGGGCAACGCGATCTCGGCTCTCGCGGTCGCGGAGCGCGGCGCGATGTTCGACGCGTCCTCGGTCTTCTACATGGAGAAGCTGGCGGCCGGCCCTGCTGCCGCCGGCATCCTCGACCTACGCCTTCCCGTGCGGGAGAACGTGTTTCGCCTCGCCGAGGTGCTGGGTCGCGATCCCGACGGCATCTGCGTCGCCGTCCTGGACCGACCGCGGCACGACGACCTCGTCACCGAGATCCGTGCGACCGGTGCACGCGTCCGCCTCCTCCCGGACGGCGACGTAGCGGCCGCGATCGCCGCGGTCGACGCCGGGAGCGGCGTCGACCTCATGCTCGGTTCCGGCGGCTCGCCGGAAGGTGTCCTCGCCGCTGCGGCGGTTCGGTGCTTCGGAGGCATCTTCCAGGGCCGGCTCTGGCCGCAGTCGGACGCGGAGCGCGCGTGGATGGGCGATCGTGGCTACGAGAGCGGTCGGGTCCTGTCGGCGAGGGACCTCGTGGCTGGGGACGACGTCGTCTTCGTGGCGACCGGAGTCACCGACGGGTCGCTCCTTCGCGGCGTGCGGTCCGAGCTCGGCGTGCCCGTGACCCACTCGCTGGTGGCGGACACGCGCACCGGGATGCGCCATCTGGTCGAGACCCGTCACCCGCAGCGGGATCCGGGAACCGGCTGATCCGAGGGCCATTGCGGTCCCGCGCGGCGAGCGACTACGGTTGATGAAACGTATCTACAAAGGGAGCGTTGTGGTCGACCAGCATCCGGCATCAACTGTGGTCGTGGTCGGCGCGCTCAACGTCGACGCCGTCGTACGGGCGCCGCGGCTGCCTGCTCCCGGAGAGACGGTGGTCGGGCCGCATGTCACCTGGCACGGCGGGGGTAAGGGCGCCAATGCCGCGGTGGCCGCGGCGCGTGCCGGGGCTCGCACCCAGCTCATCGGCGCTGTCGGCGCCGATGACCAGGGCCGGTCCACGCTGCGCGAGCTGGCAGCCGAGGGAGTGGACATCGGTGGCGTCGCCAGCCTGGACGACTCCGCCACCGGGGTGGCGCTGATCGTGGTCGACGCCCAGGCCGAGAACCAGATCGCCGTGGGCCTCGGTGCCAACGCGGACCTCACGCCCGAGTACGTCGCACGCGCGCTCGAGGGCCGGCTCCACGCGGCCGGGTGCGTCCTGGTCAGCACCGAGATCACCCCGGGCGCGGTCATCGCCGCCGTCGATGCGGCGTCGCGTGCTGGCGTGCCGGTGATCCTGAACCCGGCGCCCGTGATCGCCGCAGTCGCCCGCTGCATCAGTGGTGCCACCGTGATCACGCCGAACGAGTCCGAGGCGGACCTGCTCCTCGAGCTGATCGGCGGCAGCACGGGAGGACGTCGCGAAGAGCGGTGGAGCGAGCTGGCCGAGCGTGCCGCAGCGTCCGTCGTGGTCACGCTCGGATCGGAGGGCGTGGCGGTGGTGCAGCCGGGGGAGCCGGTGGTGGTGGTCCCCGCCCGCTCCGTGAGCGCGGTCGACACGACCGGTGCGGGGGACACGTTCAACGGCGTCCTCGCCGCGCGGGTGGCCGCGGGCGACGACCTGAGGGAGGCCGTGGCCTTCGCGGTGGCTGCGGCGAGCCTCTCGGTGACGCGCGCCGGCGCTCGTGGGGGCATGCCGACCTTCGATGCCATCGCCGCGTTCAGCGGACGCGGTTGACACGTCGCCGCACGCATACTATAAACGTATCTACTCTGACCCGTGCCAGGTGAGCTGCGGGCATCGTCCGCGCCGAGCGATCAGGAGACCGCCATGAGCCAGTACGACCCCGATGCGCCGATGGCGCAGAGGTACCCGCGGGTCACCACGCCCGAGCAGATGGATGCCGCGCCGCGGCTGAAGTTCAACGACGGGATCTACACCAACATCTTCATCTCGGCCGAGGGCGAGGACGCCCGCTACTTCCGGCACGGCATCTGCTACGCCGAGCCCGGTCACAAGACCTATCGCTGGGAGCAGTGGGGCTTCGACGAGTCGCACTTCGTCCTCGAGGGCAAGGTGCGCCTGCGGGTCGAGGACGCCGACGGGCGCGTCATCTACCTCGAGGCGACGGCGGGCGAGCACATCTTCCTGCCGGCCGGCTACATCTACGAGCTCGAGGACACCGGTGGCATGAAGTTCTACTGGACCAGCGGGCCGTCCAACCGCAACGGCCTCGTCGAGGTCCCCGACTACAGCGCGACGCTGCGCGCGCAGAGGAGCTGACCCCGATGGCGATCACTGCCAGCACGACCAACCCGTTGAAGGGGGCCAAGCGCTGGGCCTACCTGGCGCGTGCCACGACGATCCGCGTCGCGACCGTCAACGACGACGGCTCCCTCTACCTGACTCCGCTCTGGTTCGTCGTGCGCGATCAGCGCATCTTCCTGCCGCTCGACGCCGGCGGCCGTCACGGCAAGAACGGCACGTCGGGCCGCCCCGTCTCGGCGCTGGTCGACTCCGGCGACGAGTTCGTGACCGTCGCGGGCGTCCGGATCCTGGGCCGGCTCGAGGCCGTCAACGACGAGAACGCCCACGGCGAGCTCGAGGCCCTCATGTTCGACAAGTACTTCTACGAGGGCCACCCCTACGCCCACCGCTACTTCGAGTTCGGCGAGTTCGCCGGTCGCGTCTACTACGAGCTCGTCGTCGACAAGCTCATCGGGTGGGACTCGCGCGAGACGACGGTGTCGGACACGCCCGAACGGCGGAGCCTGCCCGCCCACATCGGCGATCGGCTGGTGTGAGCATGGCAACGGGGCTTCGGGTCCTGGTCGTCGGAGAGTCCTGGATCAAGCACACGATCCACATGAAGGGCTTCGACCAGTTCCACAACACGTCCTACGAGGAAGGCGCCGGCGTCTTCCTCGATGCGCTGGACGCGAGCGGGTTCGACGTGACGTACATCCGTGCGCACGAGGTCTCGTCGCGCTTCCCCACCACGATGGAGGAGCTCCAGGCTTTCGACGTGGTCGTGGTGAGCGACGTCGGGTCGAACACCTTCCTGCTCTGCGACGAGACGTTCCTCAGGTCGGAGAGGGCTGTGAACCGGCTCGAGCTCCTGGCCGACTACGTCCGCGCAGGCGGAGGGCTCGTCATGGTCGGCGGCTACCTCACGTTCACGGGCATCGACGGCAAGGGTCGCTACGGGATGTCGCCGCTGGCTGACGTGCTTCCGTGCACCCTCATGCCGACCGACGATCGCGTGGAGAAGCCGCAGGGTGTGACGCCGTCGTTCGACGACCTCGCCCACCCGCTGCTCTCCGCAGCACCCACGCCCTGGCCCGACCTGCTGGGCTACAACCGCATGACCCCGAACCCGGGAACCGACGTCGTGGCGCGGGTAGGTGATGACCCGCTGGTCGTTCTGGGACAGGTAGAGTCGGGCCGCTCGGCCGTCTTCACGTCGGACCTCGCACCTCACTGGGCGCCACCGGAGTTCCTCGAATGGTCCGGGTACCGCCCCCTGTGGGAGGCGTTGCTGACCTGGACGGCCGGCAAGTCCTAAGAGCGCCTCACGTCGGAAGGCTCACCGTGGCCGAGAGCAGGACCAGGCCCACCATGAAGGATGTGGCTCGGCATGCATCCGTCTCGGTGAGCACGGTCTCCTACGTCCTGAACGGGACCGGCCCGGTCAGCCAGGAGCGCCGCGAGCGGGTGCTCGAGGCCGTCAAGATGCTCAGCTACACGCCCAACGAGGCGGCGCGCGGTCTGCGGCAGCGCAGCGCGCCGACGGTGGGGCTGATCGTCCCGGACCTGACCAACCCCTACTTCGCCATGATCGCCGAGGGAGTGGAGCGGTACTCCTCGGAACGCGATGCCCTGGTCGTCCTGTGCGCCCCCGAGGTCGCGGGAACCAGTTCGAGCGAGCCGACGACCACCCGGCTCCTGCGCAGCCAGCGGCTCTCGGGGTGCATCTTCCTGTCCGGCGCATCGGCCGTGCCGCGGTCGCTCATGGAGCTGACCGAGCTCGGGCCCGTCGTGCTCGTGGACGAGCTGCTCCCCGGCTTCGGCCTCCCCGCAGTCGTGTCCGACAACCGCTCGGGTGCGCGTGCCGTGGCCGCGCATGTGCTGTCCATGGGTCACCGCCGGGTCGGCATCATCGGCGGCCCCTCGACGTTGTGGTCCTCGCACCAGAGGCTTGCCGGCTACCGGGAGGCGTTTGCGTCGGGCGGCATCGAGCCGGACTCGATCCCGCTGGAGGTCGGCGACTACCGCCAGGAGTCCGGCTTCGACGCCGCTCGGCTGCTCATGGCACGCTCCGCGGGCTCCGACCGCATCACCGCGCTCGTGTGCGCCAACGACCTGATGGCCGTCGGCGCCATCGAGTACCTCCGCTCGCAGTCCCTCCGCGTGCCCGAGGACGTCAGCGTGGTCGGGTTCGACGACGTGCCGTTCGCGCGCTCTCTCACGCCGCGCCTCACCACCGTGCGACAGCCGGCGCACGACATGGGTGCTCGGGCCGCCGAGCTGCTGTTCTCGCTCCTCGAGAACCCCGACATGTCGCCCCCCGACTACGAGCCGCTCCCCGTCGAGCTCATGGTCCGCGACTCGGTGCAGCCCCCCCGGGCCTAGCGCACACCTCCCGTGCACCGCGACGGTCGCATCCGACGAGCGCTCGCGTGCTCGGACGCGCCGCGGTGTCGGCGGCATCGCCCCAATTTACCCAAACGTAGCGCGCAGGGTCTTGACGCGTCGACTAGAACCGTTAATAGTTGCCCCAGTGCTTCAGGGCCACTGCTGCTCTAACCCCCTTCGCTGTAGGCGATTCCGCACTCTGAGTCGAAATAGAAACGACTCAACAAGGAGGTGCCCTCCCCATGGGCCGGAGTTCTGCGTTCGACAACATCATCATCAACACGGACAACTACAAGCACTGTCACTACTCGCTGTACCCGCCGGGCACCGAGTACGTGTCGAGCTACATCGAGTCCCGGGGTGGAGAGTTCCCGTCGACGATGTTCGTCGGCCTGCAGGCCTTCATCCGCGAGTACTTGATGCACCCGATCACCCTCGAGGACATCGACGAGGCGGAGTTCATCGTCCGCGAGCAGGGTATGCACTTCAACCGTGACAACTGGATGGGCATCCTCAACGACCACGGCGGCTTCCTGCCCGTCGAGATCGAGGCGGTGCCCGAGGGCACGGTCCTGCCGCCCCGCAACGTTCTCGTGCAGCTCATCAACACCGACCCCAAGTACTTCTGGGTGACGAGCTTCTTCGAGACCGCCCTGCTCCGTGCGGTGTGGTACCCGACGACCATCGGCTCGATCTCGTGGCTGTCCAAGCAGGTCATTCGCGAGGCCCTGGACAAGACGTCGGACAACCCGCAGCTGCTGCGCTACATGCTCCACGACTACGGCGCACGTGGAGTGAGCTCGCAGCAGTCGGCGTCGCTGGGCGGTCTCGCCCACCTGGTGAACTTCGACCAGAGCGACACCGTCCCCGGCATCCTCGCCGCGAAGAAGTACTACAACGCGCAGAAGGTCTCGAACTCCGGTCCCAACTCCGAGCACGCAGGATTCTGCGCCTGGGGTCAGGAGCACGAGGCCGCGGCCATGAAGAACATGCTCGAGACGTACAAGGACAACGGCGTCGTCCTTCTGCTCACCGACACCTATGACCACGAGCACGCGGTCAAGCACATCATCGGCGGCGAGCTCAAGGAGATGGTGGAGAACTTCCCCGGGCTCGTGGGCATCCGTCCCGACTCGGGCGACGTCGTCCAGGTCACGTCGGACACCACCGAGTGGCTGATGGACATCTTCGGCTACACCACGAACAGCAAGGGCTACAAGGTCCTCCCGAACTTCGTGCGCGTCGTGCAGGGTGACGGTGTCACCTTCTACTCGCTGCCCGAGGTCTACATGGAGATGGAGCGCCGCGGCCTCTCGACCGAGAACGCCGTGTTCGGCATGGGTGGGGGCCTGCTCCAGCACCACAACCGTGACACGATGAACTTCGGCCAGAAGGCGAGCTCCGTCCGGATCAACGGCGAGTGGCGGGACATCGCCAAGTCGCCCACGGGGTCGGAGTTCAAGGTCTCGAAGAAGGGGCGTCTGGCTCTGGTCCACAAGGACGGCGAGTGCGCCACCGTCCTGCGCGACAGCGTCGCGCCGGAGGAGAACCTGCTCAAGCCGGTGTTCCGCAACGGGCAGCTGCTCAAGAAGTGGGACTTCACCGAGCTCATCGAGCGGAGCGAGCAGCCCGTGCCGGAGTCGTACTACCTGGACATCGTCGCGAAGATGCGCGAATCGTTCAACCGGGCGAAGTGAGCAGCTAGCGGATGACTGACGACGGAACCGGCCAGCAGGCGCGCGCGCTCCACGTCTTCGACATGGACGGCACCCTGCTGGCCGGCTCCGCGTGCTTGGATCTCTCAGCCCGTGCCGGCTACCTCTCCTCGGTGGAGGAGATGGAGGACGCGTGGGGCCGCGGCGAGATCGGTCACGTGGAGTTCTACGACCTGCTGATCCCGCTGTGGTCCGAGCTCACTCACGAGGATGTCGACGAGACCTTCGCCAAGGCGGGGTGGATCGAGGGTCTTCGCGAGGTGCTCGCGGACATCCGCAGCCGTGGTGAGCGCAGCGCCGTCGTCTCCCTGTCGCCGCACTTCTTCGTGCGGCGGCTGCAGGCATGGGGCCTCGACTACGCCTACGGCGCCGGAGTCGAGATCGGGGAACCGGTTCTCCCAGAACGGGTGTACGTCCCCGAGACCAAGGTGACCGTCGTGGCCGACCTCCTCGCAGAGCTGCGGCTCGGCGCGGACCGGTGCGTCGTGTACGGGGACTCGTCCTCCGATGTTCCGCTCTTCCAGCGGTTCCCCAACAGCATCGCCGTCAATGCGAGCAGCTCCTTGCTGCCCTTCGCGCACGTCACCTACGAAGGCCCGGACCTCGCGAGCGCGTACGCCCTCGGGCGTTCGCTGCTGGGGGACGAGGCCGAGGAGCCCCCCCAGCCATGAGCCCGACCAGCAGCGCCACGCTGCTCCCACCCGGCCACCGGATCCCCGTCGCGCACCGCGACATGAAGATCTTCGGAGGGCGGTCGAACCCCCGGCTGGCGGAGGAGATCGGGGTCCGTCTCGGTGTCGGTCTCAGCCCCGTGACGCTGCGCTCGTTCTCCGGCGGGGAGGTCTACTGCCGATACGAGGAGTCGATCCGCGGCTCGGACGTCTTCCTCATCCAGTCGCTGAGCGCGAACGCCGAGTCGGGCATCGGGACGAACGATGCTCTGGCAGAGCTGCTCGTGATGATCGATGCAGCGAAGGGTGCCAGCGCGCACAGGGTGACCGCGGTCGTCCCATGGTTCGGCTACTCGCGCCAGGACAAGAAGAGCGCAGCCCGCGAACCGATCAGCGCCCGCCTGATGGCGCGGATCCTGGAAGCCTCAGGCGCCGACCGCGTGCTGACGATGGATCTGCACGCACCACAGATCCAGGGGATGTTCCAGATCCCGGTGGATCACATGACTGCCTCGTTGGCGCTCAGCGACCACATCCTGCAGCTGCAGCTCCAGGACGACCTCGTGGTGGTCGCCCCGGATGCTGGTCGCGGCAAGCATGCACGGGCGTTCGCGACCATGGTGGGTGCAGGCTTCGCCATCCTGGACAAGCAGCGGCCGGCCCAGCAGCAGGCCGAGATCGGTTACGTCATCGGAGACGTCGAAGGCAAGACCGCGATCGTGGTCGACGACATCATCGACACTGCCGGCACCATCCGGGCGGCGGCAGACGCGGTGCTCGGTGCGGGGGCCAACCGCGTCCATGTGGTTGCCACGCACGGGGTCTTCAGCGGCAAGGCGTACGAGAACATCGCCTCGTCGGGCGTCGAGCGGTTCTTCGTGACCGACACGATCGCCGCACCGCCCGGCGTTCCGCCGAACGTCGAGATCATCTCGTGCGCCGACGTGCTCGCCGAGTCGATGGTGCAGATCTTCACGTGCGGATCGGTGAGCGCGGTCTTCCGAGGCCACAACCATGTCTACTGACCCGGCGGATGCAGCTCGCCACGTAGGTCGCAGCAGCCACCCTCCCCTCGTGGCCGTCCGTCCGGCCATGCCCGGCCTGGGACTGGCCCTCCTGGCCGTGCGTGGTGCCGCCACTGCGTCGCCAGCGCGGGCCCGACTGTTCCCAGCCATGGCTCTGGGGCTGCGCCGTCGTCGCGCCGTCCGACCGGGGTGACCCCCGCGATGAGGCTCGTGATCGACACCGACACGGCGAGCGACGACGCCGTCGCGCTGATGCTCGCGTCAGCGGCAGACGTGACTATCGAGGCGGTCACGATCGTCGCCGGCAACGTCCCCGTGGAGCTCGGCAGCAGGAACGCCCTGTCCGCTCTCGAGTTCTGGGGCGTCGACGTCCCGGTCTACGTCGGTGAGACGCGACCGCTCGCCCGCCCGCTCCAGACTGCCCAGCACGTTCACGGTCCTGACGGGATGGGCGACTCGCAGCTCCCCGCTCCTCGGCGGGTGCCGCGTGACCCGGACGCGGTCGACGTCCTCGTCGACATCCCCACCCGTGACCCCGGCGCCGTCACCCTCGTGACGCTCGGTCCCTTCACGAACCTCGCCAGAGCCCTCGAGCGCGACCCGGCATGTCTAGGGAAGTACCGGGCCATCTACTGCATGGCCGGCACCCTCGGCCGGGGCAACATCACGCAGCAGGCGGAGTACAACCTCTGGTGCGACCCTGAGGCCGCCGCCCTCGTGCTGGATTCCGGGATCCCGTTGACCTTCATCGGCTGTGACGCCGCGCGGGACTTCACCGGACTCTCGAGCGACCGGCTCGATCGTTGGCATTCGCTGGCGTCACCGCGCGCCGACTTCGCCATCGCCGTCACGCGCGGGGCGGTGCGCTGGTACAGCGACCGCGGCCTGCGCGGCAGCGCCGACCTCCCCGATCCCCTCGCGATGGCGGTGGCGCTGGATCCAGCCATCGTGACACGGTCGGAGACCGTCCATGCGAGCGTCGCACTCGACGACAGCCTGCGCGGGAAGCTGGTGATCCATCCGGACTCCGCGCCGGTTCGCAGGTCAGTGACGATGGTGACCGAGGTGGACGCAGACGCGTTCTGGTCGAGGGTCGACTCCATGGTCGCGGGCCACGATGAGCCCTCCGCCTCCGGCGGCGCTACCCGCTGAGGTGATCGATCAGGGGGCGTCGCCCAGCACCTTGCGGTAGGTGTCCTTGACCGCGATGCGGTCTCCTTCGAACTCGAACACGTCGACGGCTCTCGTGATGACGGGACGGCCGTCCGGGGCCGAGTCGCGCGCGGTCCACCGGACGACGCCGAAGCTGTCGCCGGTGGTGATCTCCAGCTGCTCGGTGGTGCCTGCCGGAGGGTTCGCGGGGTCGAGCAGTCTGGCGTAGGCCCCGCGCACGGCCGCAGCGCCGGTGAACGTCGTCCCGGGCTCGGGGCCGATCGAGGAGCGGAAGACGCAGGTCTCGGTCATGAGCTCCATGAGCGCGTCCACGTCGCGCCTGGCCCAGGCGTCGATGAACTGCTCGAGGACCCTGTGCTCGTCCACCGTACCTCCGAGAGTAATCGTTTCGTGCTTTCCTGCCCGACTAGGCCGCTACGGCTTGAAAGACAGCGTGAATCGACTCTAGCATAGAGGTCGAAACGATTACGGTATTCGTATCCGGCCCTCGGTCCCGTCGCGACGACGGGGCGCGGGCAGGCGGCGACCGTCCACGAGACCTCGAGGAGCACCGCATGACGATCCGCATCGGGTACAAGGCCTCTGCCGAGCAGTTCGACCCGAGGGAGCTGCTCCAGGTCTCCGTGGTGGCGGAGGAGTCGGGCTTCGACGTGGTGGGGGTGTCGGACCACTTCCAGCCGTGGCGGCACAACGGCGGTCACTCGCCGGCGGTGATCCCGTGGCTCGGCGCGATGACCCAGGCGACGAGTCGCGTCGCCCTCGGCACGAGCGTGATGACGCCGATGCTCCGGTACCACCCCTCGATCGTCGCCCAGTCGTTCGCGACGTTGAACTCGCTCGCACCGGGTCGCATCTTCCTCGGGATCGGGACGGGCGAGGCGATGAACGAGGTGCCGGCGACGGGTGCGGAGTTCCCGGCGCCCAAGGAGAGGCGGCTGCGCATGGCCGAGGCGGTCGAGCTCATGCGGCGGTTGTGGTCGGAGGAGCGGGTGGACTTCGAAGGCGAGTACTACCGCACGGAGAAGGCCACGGTGTACGACCGGCCGGAGACGCCGATCCCGGTGTTCTTCGCGGCATCCGGACCGCTGGCAGCCAAGCTCGCCGGTCGGACGGGTGACGGCTTCATCTGCACGAGCGGCAAGGCCCCCGAGCTGTACGAGACGTTGCTGGAGAACGTCGCTGCCGGTGCGACCGAGGCTGGGCGCGACGTCAGCGACATCCGGCGGATGATCGAGGTCAAGGTCTCGTACGACCATGATCTGGACTACGCATACGAAGCGTGCGGGTTCTGGGCTGCGCTCTCGCTCTCGAGCGAGCAGAAGACGGGCATCGAGGATCCGCTGGAGATGGAGCGGGTCGCGGACGCCAACATCGCCAACGCGCACACCCGCTTCATCGTGTCGAACGATCCCGAAGAGGTGGCGGCTCGCATCAAGCCGTACCTCGACCTGGGGTTCCAGGACCTCGTCATCCATGCGCCGGGGCACGACCAGCGTCGGTTCCTGAAGCAGTTCAGCGCCGACGTGCTGCCTCTGCTGCGGGGTGCGGGGAGTTGACTCCGACGCCGCCTGCGGATGGCGTCCTCGGCCGGGAGCCGGTCGACGTCCTCCGTGCCTGGCGCCTCGGTCGCGGCTGGGCTCCGCACGACGCCGCTCGCAGTCTCGGCGCGAGCACCGCGGAGTACCTCGCGTGGGAGTCGGGGACGGAGGAGATCCCCGATGCCGCGCGGCTCCTGCTGGGCCGTCGCCTCGGCGTACCGGCGTCCGCCGCACTGCCGACCGCCGCGCGCCGGTGGCGCGTCGATGCCGCGGCAGAGGACGGATGCGCCAGCCTGGCGTCGTTGCTCGCCTCATGGCGCGCGAACGAGGGGCTCACCCAGAGTGCCGCAGCGGGTCTGCTGGGGGTGTCCTCCGGCGCGGTGGGCCGCTGGGAGCGTGGGACGGTTCCCTCCCCCCAGGTCCTGGCCCGGCTGGCGGCGCTGTGGTCGGTGGACCGGGCGGTGCTGCGCGCAGCTGCCGGCCCCGATCCGATTCGCCGTGCGTCCAGCACCGAGAGCAGCGACGCCACCCCGCTGGTGCTGGCCCGCCTCGACCGGGGCATCAGCCAGGCAGAGCTGGCGCGACGGCTCTCGATCGGCCAGGCGACGCTGTCCCGATGGGAGAGCGGCGAACGCACACCGCATCGTCTTGACGTGCTGCGGATCGCGCAGGCGCTCGGCATGCCTCCGCAGACGGCGGTCTCACTGTTCGAGGCCTACCGCCCGCACCGCCGGCAGTTCGCCGGCAGGCTGCCGGGCTTGGCGCTGCTCCTGGCCGCTCGTGGTGTCGACGAGCAGGCTGCGGCCTGCGTTCTGGGAGTGAGCGATGCGGCCTTGCGGGACTGGGTGCGGGGTGCTCGTCCAGTCCCGGTGGTTGTCATCGACGGCCTGAGCGCTCTCGTCGGCCAGGACCTGTGGCCGAATCTCCCGGAGCTGCGCCGACCGCTTCGCACCGCCCCGGCACCGCCTGTCTCGGCGCTGGCGGCGAGGCGGCAGCAGCTCGGGATCACCCAACGTCAGCTGGGCCGTCACCTGGGAGCCAGCCAGACCACCATCTCCGCGTGGGAGGCGGGGGCACGTCCGGGCAGGTCCTGGCATGCACCCCTCGCGCGGGCCCTGCGATGGGACGTCGAGAGCCTCTGCTCGGCTCTGGGTGTCAAGGAGCCGACGCGGCCCGACGTGACGAGGTGCGGGCCCGGGGATCTCCCCGCGGTCCTACGGGATCTGCGCGAGTCGTCAGGCCTGTCGCGCGCCCAGCTCGGCCGATGCGTCGGGGTCGATCCGCGCACCGTCGGCAAGTGGGAGTCCGGCGCTGGCCGACCCTCGGCCCGGAGCCTGCTCCGGCTGGCTGCGCTGTTCGGAGTGCCGAGCCAGCACCTGGCACGGCTGCGCGGGGGTGGCGGCGAGGCCTGGCGCGCAGACGCCGATCGCCGGACGGCGGTGCGTGCCCGCCCAGACTCGGTGGGCGCGCGGATCACGGCGCTCGCGGCTCGGGCCGGCTAGGACGTCGGCTTCGCGGTCGCGGGCCCCGGCGTCGCGGAGCGCGTGCGGCCCTCCCGCCGACCTGCTGGTTCATGAGGGTGCGCTGGAACGCCCGCACGTTCTAGTCCCGCGTGTGGTTTCTCGCAAGCTTGTTACGTTTCTACTATCAGTACGACAGCATTTCCTCTTGAAAATGCTGAAGGTATTGACGTACTGGACCTGTTCATCATAATCGGTTCCACTCGCTGCACCGCACATCGGAAGGCAGCGCTCGGCGTCCGGACGAAGATCCGGGCCAGACCGCGAGGAGCCCCTATGGAAGCCCCGTTCTTCCCGGACCAGGTGACTGATCACCTGTTCCTGCTCGACTTCTTCTACGGAGTCGCCACCGTGTGCCTGATCCTCATCGTGGGAGCGGTGGGCCTGATCGACGGGGGGCTGGTCCGCCGCAAGAACACCCTCGACAACTGGGTGCAGAAGATCGTCGTGGCCCTAATCGGCGCCGGGTGCATGTGGCTCATCGGCTATGCGATCTGGCAGGTGCAGTTCTACGAAGCGTTCGGGGTCCCGAACCCGATCTCCTCGGCCATCAAGGACTGGTGGGCGCTCGGGACGAACGCCCAGACGTTCTCCCAGCAGCTCGACCCCGCCGTGGCGCCTGAGGCCGACGTCTTCCAGATCTTCATGGCCTTCTTCATGGCCTATGCCGCAGTCGGGGCCGTGCTGATCCACTCCGCGGGCCTCGAGCGCGTCAAGGCTGCGCCGATGTACGTGATGGGGGCCATCGCCGGCGGTCTGGTGATCCCCATCGCGCTCTACTTCACGTGGGGGTCGCTGAGCCCGTTGACGAACAACGGACTCCACGACTACATCGGGGTCTACTCCCTGTACATCGTCGTCGGGGTGTGGGCGCTGATCCTGGCCTGGCGGGCCGGTCCCCGGCTCGGAGCCTTCGCACCTCACGACAGGACGATGGGTCCGATCCCGCACAACTTCGGGTTCTCCGGGCTCGGCATCGCGCTGCTCATGTTCGCTGCGCCGTTCGCCTTCCTCGGCTGCGGCTACTGGATCGGTGATCTTGGCTACTTCGGCATCTCGATGACCACCAGCGGGTTCGGCATCGCCATGCTCAACGTCTTCGTGAGCTACATCGGCGGCGGGCTCGCGGGTGCGCTGATCGCGTACCGCACCAAGAACCCGCTCTTCGCGCTGATCGGTGTGGCCGCCGGCTACATCAGCGCCGGCGCGTGCCTCGACATCGCCAAGCCGTGGCAGACCTTCGTGGTGTCGTTCGTCGGGACGTTCGTCGTCTTCGGCACCTACAAGCTGCTCCACCGGTTGCGCATCGACGACAAGAAGATCGTGCCGCTGGCCCTCGGGGGCGGCATCTTCGGCGCGCTCGCCGCGGGCGTGGTCGGGGCCGGCATGAAGACTGGCGGATTCTTCGGGCTCGAGGGCGAGTACGTCTTTCAGGGCGCGACGATCAGCCTCGGGATGCAGGCGCTGGGCGTCGTCCTCACGGTGGCGTTCGCCGCCGTTACGGGCCTCATCGTGATCGTCGGCCTCGAGAAGACGATCGGCCTCCGGGTGGAGGAGCACGAGGAGCTCAAGGGTCTCGACGACCACTACTGGGAGACTCCTACGTCGCCGTACCACGACGAGCCGGTCGAGGTCGTCGACGCACGGGGATCGCGGCCCACCGCCGAGACCGACTAGCTCGGACGGCGTCGCGGCAAGAAACGCCGCACCAAGGGAGGGCGGCCGGTCGTGGACCGGCGGCCCTCCTTTGTCGTCAGGCCCCTGCTCGCAGCCGCGTCCGACCCGGCCGATCCGCGTCGAGCGGAACACCGCGGTGGAGGCGTATCGCTGCTCTCCCCAGCAAGGCGGCGTACGGGAGCGAGTGGGTGCTACTCAGGCCCTTGTGCGCCGGCTGCGATGAAGTCGTCCCAGGCACGCGGCGACCGCCACGTCACGGACGGAGGAAGTGCAGTCATGGGTCTGTTCCAGCAGATGAAGGATCTCAAGGGATTCGTCGCCGCAGCGCCGGAGATGATCGCGGAGGCGCAGCCGCTGCAGGCCGCTGCCCAGCGGTACGGCGCCGTCACGGCCGGTAGCGCACCGGTGATGGGGATGCCGACCGCCGCGGCGATCGACCCCGCCGACCTCCGCCTGGTGCCGATCGAGGGCGTCAGCATTGATATGTACGCGCGGATCGCGAAGGTGGCCGCGGCCGGCGTCGACCGTGCCTCCCTCGTCGGGTACGCCGCCGGCCTCGGCATCCGCGAGCAGGCGTGGGACTCGGCGTCGTTCCAGTGGAACGAGCGCATGCGCGGCGACATGCCGCTCGCCGTGCACTTCGGCAACCTCTACCGGTCGGTGTCGGTCTGATGGGCTTCCTCAACGACCTGCTCACCCTCAACCGGCAGGCGAACGAGATCCGCGCCCAGCACGACCCTGTGGCGAAGGCGCAGGCGCAGTCTGGGCGCGGGTCGATGCGGGCCGCGCGCGTCGCGATGCAGTCCGCCACAGCCGTTGCGACCGACGCGTCGGCGAGGTCCGGGTGCGCGACGGTGCTCCGCGTCGTCGACACCTGCCTGCGCGTCGGGCGCCACCCGGTCGCGGAGATCGACCTGCTCGTCGACGTCGACGGGCGCCTGCCGTTCCCGGCACGGGTCCGCACGGGCGTCCCCCTCGGCGGCGCCGGCCAGGCAGAGCTGGGCGCGCTGGTCGCCGTACGCGTCGTGGGCGAGTCGGTGGCCGTGCTCTGGGGCGTGCCCGCCCGCTGAGCCCGGAGCGTCAGGCGGACTTGGCCTCGACGTAGGCGCGCAGCGCGGGGGAGAGGGACGAGCCGTCGAGGCCGAGACCGGCCTGGCGCGGCTGACGGTTGAGGGTGCGCTTCACCTCGTCCTGGTGCTCGGACGGAACCTGCCCGCCTGGGTTGGCGACGAGCGCGTCGGCGCATGCTGCGGACAGCTCGCTCCACCACTGATCGAACGGGTGGCCGTGCAGGGCGATGAACGCGGCGAGGTCGTCGTCGGACCAGTGGTCGACGAGGTAGGTCTTGTTCCGCAGGCGGCGTACGTCGTCCCAGTCGTCGATGACCACAGGTGCGCGGCGCTCGTCGACGGTGGCGAGGAATCGCCCGTCGGCGTCGCGCGCGATCTCGAGCATGCGTTCGGACATGCCCTCGACTGTACGCGCCGCCCGGCTGCGCAGGAGCCGGCGAACGACCCGGCCACGCGCGGACGAGGGCCGGCGCCGGTGACGCAGGGTGCCGAGCCATGAGCCTTCGGCGACGCCGCTCGCCCGCGGCCCTTCCTCGAGGTAGTTCGGTCGGACACGCCGGTGCGGACCGGTCGGACGATCGGCAGGGGCCCGTGCGACGTGCCATGGTGGAATCCGGGGTCGGCGCACGGGGTGGGGCGGAGGTGGGTTCCGTGATGGTGGAGCGCGGCCTGCTGCTGCGTCGCCCGGGCGCGGTGCTCGGTGCCGTGCTGATGCTCATCGCGGTCGACTCGCTCATCTGGTCGATCGCGGGTCCCCCTGGCGCGCCGGTCGTCTTCGACCGCGTGGTCGCCGGAGTCCTGGCAGCGTTGGGCGTCGTGTGCCTGGCCTTCCCGCCGGGCGGACGGCGCGCGGTGCTCGAGACGTCGACGGCTGTCGCCGCGGCGCTGCTCACGGTCGCGATGGCCACGCGTGCCACGCCCGAGGGCGTGGTCGCCGTCGGGGTCGTGCTGCTGATGCTCCTCGCTGTCGCCGCGACGTTCGTGCCCACGCGCAGGCTCGCCGTGGGGATCGTCGCGGGCCTCGCCGGTCTCGTGCTCGGCGTCGCCCTGAACGACGTCACCGTGGGCGCGCTCTACGTGTGGGTCATGGGGACGGCCATCGTGGTGGTGCCGCTCGTCGTGTCTGCCCTGATGGCCGAGCTGCGTGCTCTCGTCGACGTCGCGGCCGAGGCCGCTGTGCACGACCCGCTGACCGGCGCGCTCAACCGCCGCGGCCTGGTCGCCGAGGCCGACGCGGTCCACTCCGTCACCGTCCGGGTGGGGACCCCGACCGCCGTCGTGGCGATCGACCTCGACGGGTTCAAGGCGGTCAACGACTCGCGCGGCCACGCGGCCGGCGACGAGCTGCTCGTGGCTCTCGTCGATGCGTGGACGGCGCAGCTGCGGGCCGGCGACGTCTTCGGCCGGTCAGGTGGCGACGAGTTCCTGGTCGTGCTGCCCAACACCGATGCGCGCGCTGCGGAGTCGGCTGTCGAGCGCCTGCGCGAGGCGCACCCGTTCCCCTGGTCGTCCGGAATCGTCGACTGGGACCCCGACGAGGACCTCGACGCCGCGATGGCGCGCGCCGACGTGCTGCTCTACGACGAGAAGGCACGCCGGGCGTCGACCATCGACCTGCGGGGCGCAACGGAGCGGACGTCTCAGGGCGAGTGACCCGCACAGGGACCCGTCTCACCCACCGAAGTGCCAGAAACCACAAGGGTTTTCTGGCACTTCGGTATGTGAGGCGACCTCGGTCAGGCGCGTGTCGGTCAGAGCTGGCCGACGTCGGTGAGGGTGAGGACGGCCTCGCCCGCCTCGTCCGACGCCGCGAGGTCGACATCGGCGGAGAAGCCCCAGTCGTGGTCGCCGGCAGGGTCGTCGAGGATCTGCCGCACGAGCCAGTGCCCGGGCTGCTCCTCCACGATGAGCCGCTGCGGGCCGCGGGCGTCCGGGCCGGTGCCGATGTCGGTGTGCTCCTCGAAGTACGGCTCGAGCGCCTCGCGCCAGGCGTCGGCGTCCCATCCGTCGGCGGCGTCGAGGTCGCCGAGCGCCCACCAGTCGCGACGCGCTGCCAGCTCGACCCTGCGGAACATCGCGTTGCGCACGAGCACGCGGAAGGCGCGCGTGTTGGCGGTGACACGCGGCGGCCCGGCCGGCGTCGGCGCGATGCCGGCGCCGTCGTCGTCCGTGCCCGAGCGCAGCTGCTCCCACTCGTCGAGCAGGCTGGAGTCGACCTGGCGCACGAGCTCGCCGAGCCACTCGACGATGTCGTCGAGCTCCTCGGTGCGGGCGGCGTCGGGCACCGTGCGCTTCAGCGTGCGGTACGCGTCGGCGAGGTAGCGCAGCACGAGGCCCTCGGACCTCGTGAGCTGGTAGTAGCCGACGTACTCCACGAAGTTCATCGCGCGCTCGAACATGTCGCGCACGACCGACTTCGGCCGCAGCTCGTAGTCGGCGACCCACGGGTGGCCGCGCTTGTAGATCTCGTACGCCGCGTCGAGCAGCTCGGCGAGCGGCTTCGGGTGCGTGACGTCTGACAGCAGCTCCATCCGCTCCTCGTACTCGATGCCCTCGGCCTTCATCGCCGCGACGGCCTCGCCGCGCGCCTTGTTGATCTGGGCGTAGATCACCTGGCGCGGGTTGTCGAGCACCGACTCGATCACCGAGACGACGTCGAGCGCGTACGTCGGAGCCTCCTTGTCCAGCAGCTCGAGCGCCCCGAGCGCCATGGGCGACAGCGGCTGGTTGAGGGCGAAGTTGTCGGGCAGGTCGATGGTGAGGCGGATCGTGCGGCCGTCCTCGTCGGGCTCGTCGAGCCGCTCGATCACGCCGCCCGCGAGCAACGCTCGGTAGATCGCGATCGCGCGGCGCACGTGCTGGCGCTTGGTGCGCTCGTCGTCGTGGTTCTCGAGCAGGAGCTTGCGCATCGCCTCGACGGGGTCGCCCGGGCGCGCGATCACGTTGAGCAGGGTCGAGTGCGTGACGCTGAACTGCGAGGTGAGCGTCTCGGGCTCGGAGCCGACGAGCCGGTCGTACGTCGGCTCGCCCCACGACACGAAGCCCTCGGCCGGCTTCTTGCGCACGACCTGCCGGCGCTTGCGCGGATCGTCGCCGGCCTTGGCGAGCGCCTTCTCGTTCGCGATCACGTGCTCGGGCGCCTGGACGACGACGCCGCCCGCCTCGTCGAACCCGGCACGTCCGGCACGGCCTGCGATCTGGTGGAACTCGCGCACCTTGAGGTGCCGCTGGCGCACGCCGTCGTACTTGCTGAGGCCCGTGAAGACCACCGTGCGGATCGGCACGTTGATACCGACGCCGAGGGTGTCGGTGCCGCAGATGATCTTCAGCAGACCCGCCTGGGCGAGGGTCTCCACGAGGCGGCGGTACTTCGGCAGCATGCCCGCGTGGTGAACGCCGATGCCGTGGCGGACGAGGCGCGACAGCGTGCGGCCGAAGCCCGCGGTGAAGCGGAAATCGCCGATGAGCTCGGCGATCCTGTCCTTCTCCTCGCGGGTGCAGACGTTGATGCTCATGAGCGCCTGCGCGCGCTCGAGCGCGGAGTCCTGCGTGAAGTGGACGACGTAGATCGGGGCCTGGCCGCCCGCGAGCAGCTCCTCGATCGTCTCTTGCAGCGGCGTCAGGACGTAGGAGTAGTAGAGAGGCACCGGCCGCTCGCCCGAGCTCACGAGCGCGGTCGGCCGGCCGGTGCGCGCGGTGAGGTCCTGGGTGAAGAACGAGACGTCGCCGAGGGTCGCCGACAGCAGCAGGAACTGCGCCTGCGGCAGCTCGAGCAGCGGCACCTGCCACGCCCAGCCGCGATCGGGCTCGGCGTAGAAGTGGAACTCGTCCATGATCACGAGACCGACGTCGGCGTTCCGGCCCTGCCGCAGGGCCATGTTGGCCAGCACCTCGGCGGTGCAGCAGATGATCGGCGCCTCCGGGTTCACGCTCGCGTCGCCGGTGAGCATGCCGACGTTCTCCGCGCCGAACGTGTCGCAGAGCGCGAAGAACTTCTCCGACACCAGCGCCTTGATCGGCGCGGTGTAGAAGCTGCGGCGCCCGCCTGCGAGCGCGATGAAGTGCGCCGCGGTCGCGACGAGGCTCTTCCCGCTGCCGGTGGGCGTCGCGAGGATGACGTTGGCACCGGTGACGAGCTCGAGGACGGCGTCCTGCTGCGCGGGGTACATCGCGATGCCCTGCGCCTCGGTCCAGGTGCTGAACGCGGCGTACAGCGAGTCCTCGTCCGGAGGCTCGGGCATCAGCTCGGCGAGGGTGGGCGTCATGGGCTGCCCATGCTGCCCGTTCCACGCGCGGAGGGGAAACGAGCACGCGTCCGAGGGCGATGCACGCAGGTCGGCCTGTCTGCCCCGTCACGCTTCTGGACCCGGGCCCGTCGACGTCGCCGAGCGGGGGAGAAGGATCGAGGCAGCGGGGCTCCCACCGGCCCGACCGGGTCGCCGCCTCGCGAGGACACGGAGGATCCACCCTCATGCGCACCGACGTCGTGACGCTCTTCCCCGCCGAGTTCGCCGTCGGCGACAGCGTCTTCGACCTGACGTCCCACCAGTGGCACGAGATCACCGGTATCGGCAGCGGCGACGGTCGGGTGCTGCTCGCGACCGACGACGGCTTGTCCCTCGCGGTTCCGGCATCCGAGCGGCTGCACGCCCGCCTGGCCGTCGAGCACCACGACGTCGCGCTCGAGCATCTGCGCCCGGCCACCGGGGCCGATCAGGTCGCCGAGCAGTTCTGGGACTGAACGGCCGGCGCGAACCCTCCCGCTCGCGCGCCCGCGCTGCCACACTCCAGCAGCCGGACCCGTGACCACCTGGAGGAACCGATGGACCCGCACAAGACCGCAGTCGTGCTCGTGGAGTACCAGAACGACTTCGCCAGCGAGGGCGGCGCCCTGCACGGCGCCGTCAAGGACTCGATGGAGTCGACGGGCATGATCGGCCACACCCAGGACGCCGTGGCCGCCGCCCGGGCCGCGGGGGTCACGATCATCCACGCCCCCATCCAGTTCGCCGAGGGCTACGGCGAGATCACCCGGAACCCGTACGGGATCCTCAAGGGGGTCGTCGACACGAACGCCTTCGTCAAGGGCAGCTGGGGGGCGGACTTCGTCGGCGAGGTCTCGCCCCAGCCGGGCGACATCGTGCTGGAGGGCAAGCGCGGGCTCGACGCGTTCGCCAGCACCAACCTCGACTTCATCCTGCGCAGCAAGGGGATCGAGACGGTGGCGCTCAGCGGGTTCCTGACGAACTGCTGCGTCGAGTCGACCATGCGGTCGGCGTACGAGAAGGGGTTCGAGGTCATCACCCTCACCGACTGCGTCGGGGCCACGAGCGCCGAGGAGCACACGAACGCCATCACCTACGACTACCCCATGTTCTCCAAGCCGATGACCGCCGATGAGTTCGCCGAGACCCTCGGCGGTGCGTCGGCCGCCGACACGTCCCGCGCCTACTGACGCCCGCGGGGCTCCCCGCTCGACGGCCCGTGCTCCGCTCGTCGGGGTCACGGGCCGTCCGCGTCTGACCGGTCCGGGCGCGGGTCGCCAGGACATAGGGACGGCGGAGGTCGAGGGATGGCGGC
Organism: Longivirga aurantiaca; assembly: GCF_042660085.1. Taxonomy (NCBI): domain Bacteria; kingdom Bacillati; phylum Actinomycetota; class Actinomycetes; order Sporichthyales; family Sporichthyaceae; genus Longivirga; species Longivirga aurantiaca. The sequence goes on from NZ_JBHSTI010000002.1 coordinate 419,020, forward strand.
AGGACGACGGCAACGTCCGGCAGCCCCGTCCCGCGACGTCGCCCAGGGCCACGGTGACCGGGTCGCCCTGCGGTTCCCGTGCGCTCCGGCCGTGCATCGCGGGAGCGGACGGCGGATCCTGGGAGCAGGCGCCGCGACGTCTGTGCCGGCCGCCGGGGGTGCAGCGATGGCGGAGAACGGTGAGGCCGAGGCTCGGGAGCGGGCAGAGCTCGCACCTGAGCAGGCTCGCGAGCTGAGCGCCGCCCTGGGCCACCTCGCGCCGACCGAGCCGCTCGCCCTGCTGTTCCGTGACCTGCGCTCCAGCCGGCGCGGGCTCTCCGAGCGGGAGGCCGCGCGACGCCTCGCGACGTACGGGCCCAATGAGCTGCGGCGCGCCGCCAGGCGCAGCCCCTGGCGCGACCTGCTCGACCAGCTCATCCATCCGCTCGCGCTGCTGCTGTGGGTGGCCGCCGCCCTCGCGTGGGCGATCCGCACCCCGGTGCTCGCGATCGCCGTCGTCCTCGTCATCTGGCTCAACGCCGGGTTCGCCTTCGTCCAGGAGCGGCAGGGCGAGCGCGCGGTCGAGGCGCTGTCGGCGTACCTCCCGCAGAAGGCGGTGGTGCGTCGCGACGGGCGTCGGCGCGAGATTCCGGCGCGCGAGCTGGTGCCCGGCGACGTGATCGAGCTGACCGAGGGCGACCGCGTCTGCGCCGACGCACGACTGGTCGAGGGCGCGCTCGAGGTGGACATGTCCACCATCAACGGCGAGTCGCTGCCTGCCTACCGCACGGCGGCTGCACCCGACAGCGGCGTGCCGCTGATGGAGGCCGCGTCGCTCGTGTTCAGCGGGACGTCGTGCACGGGCGGCGACGCCGTAGCGCTGGTGAGCCGCACCGGCATGCACACCGAGCTCGGCCGTATCGCTGCACTGACCCAGCGCGTGGTGCGCGAGCCGAGCCCGCTCGAGACCCAGGTCCGCAAGGTGGCGTGGCTCATCGCGCTGGTCAGCGTCGGCGTCGGCCTGGCGTTCATCCCGATCGGCGCGCTGATGGCGGGGCTCTCGCTTGCCGACTCGGCCTCGTTCGCGATCGGCCTCATCGTCGCGAACGTCCCCGAGGGGCTGCTCCCCACGATCACGCTCGCGCTCGCCGTGGCCGTCCGCGAGCTGGCGCGCAAGGGGGCGCTCGTCAAGCGGCTCTCCGCGGTCGAGACCCTCGGCGCCACGAGCGTCATCTGCACCGACAAGACCGGCACCTTGACCGAGAACCGCATGCACGCGGTGCTCGTGTGGACCACGTCCGGCGAGCAGTGGCTCGGCGGCGCCCCCATGGCCGACGCCGAGTTCGCGCCGCTGCGCCGGCTCGCCGAGGTGCTCGCGTCCTGCAACACCGCCGAGCTCGCGCCGGACGATCCGGCGCGACCCGACGCAGGTCCGGCCGGCACGGGCGACCCCACCGAGGTCGCGCTCCTCGCCGCTGCCCGCGTGATCGGCGCCGACGTCGACCCGCGGCCGCGCGAGGCCGCCCGGCGGGCGATGTTCCACTTCGACCCCGGCCGCAGGCTCATGACCACCGTCGACGACGTCGGCTCCCGCACCGTCGTGCACACCAAGGGAGCGCCGGAGGAGGTGCTCGCGCGCAGCGCCGCGCTGCTCGACGACCACGGCACCGAGGTGCCGCTCGACGATGCGCGGCGCGAGCTCGTCCTGGCGGCGACCCAGCGGTACGCGGCACGCGGTCTGCGCCTCATCGCCGCCGGCTACCGCGAGCTCGACGGCGGCGACGTGCCGCAGGAGCGGGACGACGCCGAGCGGGGCCTGGTGCTCACCGGCTTCGTCGCGCTGCTCGACCCTGCGCGCCCCGAGGTGCGGACCGCCGTGGATCGCTGCCACACCGCGGGGATCCGCGTCATCGTGCTCACCGGAGACCACCGGCTCACCGCGGGCGAGGTGGCACGCGAGGTGGGCATCGGCGGCCCGGACCTCCTCCCCGTGAACGCCTCCGAGCTCGACGCCCTCACCGACGACGAGTTCGACGCCCTCCTCGCCGGCGGCCGCGAGATGGTCATCGCTCGCTCGTCGCCGGAGATGAAGATGCGCGTGGCCGAGTCGCTGCAGTCGGGCGGTCACGTCGTCGCGATGACGGGCGACGGCGTCAACGACGCGCCCGCGCTGCGTCGTGCGGACATCGGCGTCGCCATGGGCCGGAGCGGGACCGACGTGGCCCGCGAGGCGGCCACGATGGTGCTCACCGACGACAACTTCAACACGATCGCGCAGGCGGTCGAGTCGGGCCGTCGCGTCTACGACAACGTCCGCAAGTTCGTGCTCTACATCTTCGCCCACGCCACTCCGGAGGTCGTGCCCTTCCTGGTGTTCGCGCTGTCGGGCGGGCGCGTGCCGCTGCCGATCACGGTGCTGCAGATCCTCTGCATCGACATCGGCACCGAGACGCTGCCGGCCCTGGCTCTCGGCCGGGAGCAGGCCGAGCCGGGCCTCATGCACCAGCCGCCGCGGCCCAGCGGCGAGAAGCTCATCCGTGGCGCGCTGCTGCTGCGCGGGTGGCTGCTCCTGGGTGGGGTGAGCGCCGTCCTCGTCACTGGCGCCTTCTTCTGGACCTTGCTCGCCGGCGGCTGGAGCCCGGGCGCCGACGTCAGCGTCGGAGCGCCTCTGCACGACGTCTACCTCCAGGCCACGACGATGACCTTCCTCGGGATCGTCGCCTGCCAGGTGGGCACGGCCTTCGCCGCGCGCACCGACCGCGCCTCGCTGTGGTCGATCGGGGTGCTGTCCAACCGCCTGCTGCTCTGGGGCATCGCCTTCGAGCTCGCGTTCGCCGCGCTCGTCGTGCTGGTCCCGGGCGTGAGCGACGTCCTCGGCATGGCCGCACCCCCCGTCGAGCAGGTGGCTGTGCTCCCGCTGTTCGCGGTGGTCGTGTGGGGCGTGGACGAGGTGGTGCGCTGGGTGCGCCGAACGCTCGACACGCGCCGGGAGGGCGCGGCGGTGGGGAGCGCGGGCGGATGAGCGCAGCGAACCGCCCCGGGATGGGTGGAGGCTCGGTTCTCCCGGCTGGAGGGCGGTCCTGCGCCGGCATGGCCGTGTCAGGCGACGTGAAACGCGACGATGACCAGCGTGCAGCCTCACTGCTGTGAGGCCCTAAACTACGTACCTACCCAGCAAAGTTCCTGGTCAGAGCCCTGCGGGGTTGTCTCCAGGGTCTTGCCTACGCCCTCGTAGCTCAGGGGATAGAGCATCGGTTTCCTAAACCGTGTGTCGCAGGTTCGAATCCTGCCGGGGGCACCGACTTCCACTCGGCCGAAGGCCGCCGTCTGGAGGTGCCCCCTCCTCTGATTCGGGAGGAGCTCGACGCTGCCCCGCGCCGAAGGCGCCCGCCCGGCCCCGCGGCGACGGATCCTGCCGGGGCAGTGAGAGATGGTCACGACCTCACGGCCGCTTAGGGTCGGCCCATGGCTCAGGTACGGCTCTTCGGCGACGAGGTCCTCGCCCAGGGCCTGCGCGACCTGCTGCGCTCCACGCACCCTGTCGCGGCCGTCGCCGTCGTCACGCCGGCCGGTACGACGGTCGCGTCGTACGGAGCACCGCTCGAGTCGGAGTTCGAGATCGGGTCGCTGTCCAAGGCCATCACCGGCCTGCTCTACTCCGACGCCCTCGAGCGGGGGATCGTGCAGCCGACCACGCTGCTCGGCGACGTCCTGCCGCTGCCCGACTGCGACGCTGCGCGCGTCACGCTCGGGTCGCTGGCGACCCACGCGAGCGGCCTGCCCCGCCTGCCGAAGGGCTCGCAGACGATCACCAAGACGCTCGAGCTGTGGACCCGGGGCACCAACCCGTACGGCGAGACCCTCGGGCAGCTGCTCGAGCAGGCGCAGCGCACCCCGGTCGGCCAGGTCGGACGGCACTCCTACTCCAACCTCGGCTTCGAGCTGCTCGGCCATGCCGTGGCCGCAGCAGGAGGTACGACGTACCCCGAGCTCCTGCGCGACCGGCTCACCGCGCCGCTCGGCCTGGCTGGCACGTACGTCACCGAGACGGTGGACGACCTGCGGGTGAACGCGATCCGTGGCCGAACGCGCAGCGGACGTGCCCGCGACTCCTGGGTCGGTGAGGCGCTCGCCCCGGCTGGCGCGATCCGTTCCACCGCGGGCGATCTCACCGCGCTCACCGAGGCTCTGCTCAACCGGTCAGCACCGGGCCTCGAAGCGCTCGACCCGGTCGAGCAGTTCGCCGGCCCGGCCGTGCGCATCGGCGCCGCCTGGATGATCCTCAGCCGCAAGGGCCGCGACATCACCTGGCACAACGGCCAGACCGGGGGCTTCGCCTCGTGGTGGGGCCTCGACCGCGCGGCGGGCACCGGCGTGGTGATCCTCTCCGGCACGTCGGCGAGCGTCGACCGCCACGGGTTCGAGCTGCTCGAGGCGGTCACGCCCACGTGACAGCGCCGTCACCGGCACTGGGTACGGTCAGTGCATGACAGGCCCGGACGACATCATCACGATCGCGCTGCGCGTCTTCGAGACCGCGCGCGAAGGCCGCACCGCCGAGCTGGTGAAGTACCTCGACGCCGGCGTGCCGGTCGACTTCACGAGCCCGAACGGCGACACCCTGCTCATCGTCGCGTCGCACCAGGGCCACCTCGACACCGTGCAGGTGCTCCTCGACCGCGGCGCCGACCACTCCCGGGTCAACAAGCTGGGCGACACCGCGCTCGACAGTGCCCTGATGCAGAACCACGACGAGGTCGCGCGCGCCCTCCTCAAGGCAGGCGCGGTCCTCGAGCCGTAGCCGGGCTCGGTCAGTCCTTCTCCCTGGTGAGCGCCCGCCAGACCCAGCTCGAGGCTGCCGGCTCGTCGGACAAGCAGTAAGCCGCCGACGCGTCGACCAGCAGCGTCGACTCCATCGACCGCCTCGCGGCGGGCCTGCCGGCCAGCAATAGCCGGTCGCCGGCATGCAACCGGTGGTCGTCGGGTGGGGCAAGCGTGGTCCCGAGGTAGCTGTCGACCATGAGGCAGACCACGTCGAGCGTCGTGTCGCGGTCGAGCGGGTCGCGCAGTAGATCGCCGAGCAGCACGTGGTGGTGCGCCATCCGACGTTCCACGGCAGGTGCCTCGGTGGCGTTCACGGCGACCTCCCACAGCTCCGGGGAACCGAAGCCGCAGCGCTCGAGCAGCCGGTCCAGCAGCGCGGACGCCCAGGCCTGGCCGAGGTGCGCCGTCGACTCCAGGAAGTGCCACAGCATCGGAGCCCCGATGTGGGCGAGCGCCTCCTGAGCCACCACGGTCGTGGGGACGAGCAGCAGGTCGATGCGCATCGCCTCGAACAGCTCGGTGTTCGACGGCTGGTTCTGCCGGGCCACGACGTACATCGTCGGGTTGGACTTACGGGCGGCTGCCACGAGCGAGAGGTTCGTGATGTCGTTGTCCGTACCGGCGACGAATCCGACGGCGCGGCCGATGCCGGCGCGCTCGAGGATGTCTCGGCTCGTTCCGTCTCCGACGATGACGTCGTCGGCGCCCTCGGGGTCGTCGGTGAGTCCGGTGCCGGCGTCGATCACCATGACCTCGAGCTCCTGGCGGCGCAGGTCGCGGGTCATCTCACGTCCGAAACGGCCGTAGCCGTAGATGATCCAGAGGCCCGGCTCGACGGTCGCGTGCGCCTCGGGCAGCGGAGCGCCGGGGGCGCGGGTGAGCCAGTTCGACAGCTGCTCCGAGGCGGGGGCGCGCAGAGCGACGGTGAAGTGGTCGCCGAACCTGTCGAACGGGTCGATCACCGTGGGGTTGCCGAAGGCCCGCATGCGCGCCGTGATCGCCGACGACGAGCTCCGCGCGATCACCGGCAGGTCCGGCCGCAGCACCGTCGCGGCCATCGTGATCGCGAGGTTCGCCTCGTCGTCGTCGGTCAGCGCCAGGACCCCTGCGCAGCTGGGGTGCTTGAGGCCGGCCTGCACCAGCATCTGGGGATTGCGCGCGTCGGCCACGATGGCCGGTACGTCGGATCCGTACGACCCGAGGTCGAGGTCGTCGACCGCCTCCTCGCGGTGGTCGACCACGACGAACCGGCGGCCCAGCTCATCGAGCCAGGTGCCGAGCAGCTCACCGGTCTGCCCGTGGCCGGCCATCAACCAGAAGGGCTCGCGCATCCGGGTGACCGCTCGACGGAACCTCTGCGCGGCGATGGCCTGCTTGAACGGGCGGGCCTGGAGCAGGGACAGCAGCGAACCGATCGCGTACGCCCACCCCACGACCGTGAGGTAGATCGACAGGGTCACCCACATCCGCTGCGCGTCGTTGAAGGGCTGCGGGATCTCGCCGTACCCGATCGTGGTGGCCGTGTAGCTCATGAAGTAGAACGCGTCGAAGAAGCCCATCCGCCATGGGCCGTCCTCGGACGTCCCCGGTATCAGCGTCAACCCGAGGACGCTGATGGAGAAGATCGTGATGAGGACGATGAACGGGGTCCGCATCCGGCGAAGGACGAGGAACATCGCCTCGGACGACTGGGGTCCGACGGCCTCGCGCACGCGTGCGTTGCTCGGAGCCTGTTCCAGCCACGACATGGCCCGGCCTACCGACGTCGGTAGGAGACGGTCTCGACGACGAGCAGCACGACCGAGACCAGGTTGGCCAGCAGGGCGCCTGCGGAGAGCGAGACGACGCTCGCCATCGCCTCGGGGGTGATGCCCTCGGGGCTTACGTTGTTGGCGTAGACCAGGACGACGGCTGCCGCGATGAGCTGGAGGTCGGCGACCAGGCTCGTCGCGAGGTGGACCGCACCGATCTGGGTGCGGTCGCCGAACTTGAGCACGGTGGCGATCAAGTTGACGATCACCGCGGCGAAGAGCTCGTACCGGTTGTGCACCGACGGGTCGTCGATGTCCCCGATGAAGAAGCCGAAGTTGAGCGTCGCGGCGAGGAGCACGAAGAACCCGAAGATCACTTTCTCGAGGTTCACAGTCACTCCTCCGGCCTGCGTGGTTCCCGTTGCCCCGATGCTAGGGACACGGAGGGCGGTCGTCGGTGCGCCTCGCCGCCCGGGCTCTACCGTCGGCCTGCTTCTGCTCGGCCGGATGGCGCAGGGCTGCGACCGGCCCCCCGAGTCGACCCTCGCCACGGTGGCCTGGCTCGAGGCGCACGTCCACGTCGACCCCGCGCTGGCTGCCCGGGTCCGATCACTCTCGGCATGAGGTGGCCGAAGGGCTAGCCTCCCGCCATGGCCGGCGCCCTCCTCCTCGACCTCGACCGCACCCTCGTCAACGTCCAGCTGTTCACCGACTACGACGCAGCCTGAGCCGACGTCGTGCAGCTCGTGGGCGAGCATCCCGTCGACCTCGGTCTCGACACCGGATGGACGTCGGCGACGCGTGCCTGCATGGCGATCCTCGGCGACCTCCCCGCCGGCGAGCTCTGGACCGCGGTCGACCGCGCCATCGCGGTGCACGAGCATGCGGCAGTCGACCGGTCGGTCACCATGCCCGGGGCCACGCAGTTCGTCGAGGTCACTGCCGACCGACCGACCGCCGTCGTCACGCTGCTGCCGCCCGACGTCGCGGCCGCGGTGCTCGCGAGGCACGGCATGGCGATCGACGTCGTGGTCGGGCGCGACCCCGTCGTACGGCCCAAGCCCAGCGGTGACGGTCTGCGTACGGCGCTCGAGCTCCTCGGCGAGGACGCCGCGACCGCCGTGATGGTGGGCGACTCGTCGTGGGACGCCGCGGCCGCGCGCGATGCCGGGGTCCGCTTCGTGGGCGTGCACGCGCCGAGGTCCGAGTTCGTGGACGTGGACCCGCAGGCTCCGGTGTGCTCGAGCCTCGCCGACGTCCTCCTGCACGTCTCCCGCTGAGCGGTCAGCCTGCGGTCGCGACGTCCACGACCAGCCGCGGCGGGCCGGACAGCTCGGTCACGACGAACGGCGCCTCGCCGTCGACGCCGAGCACCCAGCTGAGCACCGCCTCGAAGTCGCCGGTGCGCACCGCCTCGGTCACCCGCACGGTGTCGCCCGTGACGCGGTCGGGGCCGGTGTACGTCGGCTCGTCCGGCGCGCCGACGAGGTCCCAGCCCGAGGACGGCTCGAGCCTGATCCAGAGGACCGCGCTCCCCTCCACCTCGACGAGGTCGCCGGACGGGTCGGCGGTGGGCGACCCGGAGATGTACGAGACCTGGTAGCCGGGGACCGCGTCACGGAACTCGAGCACGAACCGGTCGTAGCCGGGATGGCCCGCGAGCCGGACGGAGGTGAGCAGGCCGAACCCGTCGTCGCCCGGCGGCCGCGACACCGGCGTCGTCGCGGCACCCGGAAGCGTCGGCGTCGGCTCGGGGACAGGGGTGGTCGTGCTCACGCTCGGCGACGGCGACGGCGACGGCGACGTCGATCCGCTGGGCCCGGGGGCGGGCGAGCCGCACGACGAGAGGACGAGCGCGAGCGAGAGCGCCGTCGCGGCCTGCGCGGCGGTCCGGAACACCCCGGACGTCCCCACTCCTTCGACGGTACGCCGCTCGACCGGCGGTGTCTCCCGGCCGGTGCTCCCCGGCCCCGCCTGTGGTGTGGTGTGCTGTGATGCCCCGGCAGAGGCCCGGGGTCGGGAACAGGACGGAGCGTCAGGGTGCTCGAGGAGCGCTTCGCGGGGGTGCTGGCGGGAGCCGCAGCCGGCGACGAGCGAGCCTTCGACGCGCTCTACCGCGACCTGCACCCCGCCTTGCTGCGCTACCTCCGCTCGCTGCACTGGGAGCTGGCCGAGGACTCGGCGTCCGAGGCCTGGATCGAGGTCGCGCGCGGTGTCAGCGCGTTCGTCGGGCCCGAGAAGGCCTTCCGCTCGTGGGTGTTCGCCATCGCGCGGCGCAAGCTCATCGACCGCATCCGCTACGAGACCCGCCGGCCCGGTGCCTCCTTCGACGACGTCCCGGACGCCGGCCCATCGGTGCCGGATGTCGCAGAGCTGGTCCTCGAGAAGGACGCGACCACGCACGCTCTCGCCCTCATCCGCACCTTGCCGCGCGATCAGGGCGAGGCCGTGATGCTGCGCGTGGTCGTGGGCATGGACCACGCGGAGATCGCCGAGGTCATGGGACGTACGCCCGGAGCCGTGCGCGTCCTCGTCCACCGGGGGCTGCGACGCCTGGAGCGAGAGCTCACCGAACGTGGACTTCGGAGCGTAACGCCATGAGCACATACGGCGTTCTCCCCCCGGACGGTTCAGGGGATGAGCCGCAGGAGCTGGAGGCTTCGATGGATCTCTCCGAGCTGTTCGGGGCCTTGAGCGCGCCGGGCACCGAGGACGAGCTGGCGCACGCCGACACCGCGGTGGCCGCGATGGTCGCCGCGCACGCGCAGTCCGCCGGGGTCGTCGTCCCGCTCCGCTCGGTCAATCGCCGGCCCGCTCTTGTCGCCGTGGGTTCCGTCCTCGGCGTCATGGGCGCCGTCCTCCTCACGGGCACCGCCGCCGCGGCCTTCTCGGGCGCACTGCCCGAGAACCTGCAGCGGATCGCGCACGAGGTGCTCGGCGCCCCCGCGCCCACGCCCCTCGGCCCGGACTCCAGCTCTGACGGGACCGACGGCACCGAGGGGTCGGCCGACGGGACGTCGTCGCGCGGGCAGTCGGAGTTCACCGACACCCCGAGCAGCAACGGCTCCGGCCCCGCCGCCACGCTCGACGCGAAGGCGCTCCTCGGCCTCTGCATCGCGTTCGCCGACAACGGCCCGGACGACCAGAGCGGCGAGTCGGTCGCCTTCAAGGTGCTCTCGGAGGCCGCCTCGGCCAACGACCAGACGATCGAGGAGTACTGCGCGCCCATCCTCGCCACGAAGTCGCCGGGCAAGCCGACCGCTGCACCCGGCAAGCCCACGTCAAACCCGGGAGCCACCACCAAGCCCACCGCGGCCCCGGGGCGGACCAACGCTGCGACCACTCCGCCCGGGAGCACGCGCAAGCCCACCGCCCAGACCGTGGGCCCGGACGGCCGACCCAGCACTCCGCCCCAGCAGACGCGCGCGCCGAGCACCAGCGGCCGCTGACGCGGCCGCCCGGCTACTCGGGCTCGGTCACGTCCGCCACGACCGCGGCGGTGGCCTCGATGAGCGGCAGCGCCTGCACGGCGATCGCCACCTCGTGCGACCCCGACCCCAGCGTGATCTCGCCGCGCGAGGCCAGGACGACGTCGGCGACGACCGGCCATGCCGTGCTTGATCCGAGCGGGGTGATCGTGCCGCGCACGAACCCGGTCGCCTCGAAGGCCTCCTCGGCCGGCGGCATCGACAGCCGCGAGACGCCGAGCAGGGCGCGCAGCTTCGGCCACGAGATGGAGCGGCCGCCGGGCACCAGCACGAACAGGTAGTCGCCGTCCCCGCGTCGTACGACGAGGGTCTTGACTACGTCCACCACGTCCACGCCTCGCGCGGCGGCGGCCTCGGCCAGCGAGCGCACGGGTGCGGTGTGCACGAGCACCCGGTAGTCGAGGCCGAGCGACTCGAGGGCGGCGAGGACGGACGGCGCGGGGCTGGTCATGCGGCGATCAAACCACCAGGCGCCGGTCAGTCCTCTCGGCGGGCCGAGCGGCGGGCGGCCTCCGCGACGCCCATCGCCCCGCGGTCACGGGTCTGGCGCATCTCGCGGCGCGTCCACCACCACCGCTGGGTGTAGAGCGTGAGGATCCCGGCGACGACGATGGCCGACAGGTTCAGGGCGAGCTGGGCGACCGACCCGGACGCCTCGGCCCACACGCCGAGAGCCACCGCGGCCGCCGCGTTCGCCGCCGCAGGCACGGTGGTGACCGAGATCAGCACTCCGACGAGGGCGCCGGACTTGGTCGTGGTCAGCGAGAGCATCCCCGCGATGCCCGCGAGGAACGCGATGACGAACGAGAGGGCGTCGGGCCGCCAGATGAACGACGTGAGCGGTCGGTCGGCGGTGAGCATCGACGCGTCGGCGAGACCGAGCAGCTCGAGGCCCCAGGTGAACGCGACCGTCACCAGCATCGCGACCGGGAAGCCGACGAGGAGCGCCTTCAGCGACCTGCGCATGACATCCCACCGCTTCTGCACGATCGCCACGCAGATCGCAGCGAGCGGGCCGAACTCAGGGCCCACCACCATCGCGCCCACGATGAGGATCGGGCTGTCGAGCAGCACGCCCACAGCGGCGAGCATCGTGGCCACCGACAGGTAGACGAGGAACGTGATGGTGAGCGAGACCTCCTCGCTCGTGCGGGCCTCGACCTGCTCCCACACGACCGCATCGCCGGGGAGTCCCGGCGCCGCCTCCTCCGCTGCGACAGCCGAGTCCGACAGCACGAGGTCGGGAGTGCTCGCGACGATCGCCCCGTCGTGCTCGATCCCGAGGTCGCGTAGCGACTCGATGACGAGGCTCGCGCCCTCGCGTGCGACGTCGCACTCGATCACGTCGCCGTGGGGCTGGCGCGCCGCACCTGGGTACACCGCCAGGTGCGTCACGGCGGAGTCGCCGGAGAGCAGGCGCACGGCGTCGCGCGAGCGGTCCTCAGGGACGTGCAGGCGGAGGTGGAGCACGGCGACATCCTGCCGCAGCCCTGGCTGGGCGGGCGGCGGGTCGGGGTCAAGCGGTGGCGTCGACCGCGGCCAGCCCCGACGCGAGCGCCCTGGCCAGCCGGCTGCGCAGCGGTGCGCTCAGGTCCATCAGCTCGCGCTGACGACGTACGTACTCCGCACGGCCTTCGGGTGTCTCGACCCGCACCGGCGCGTAGCCGAGCGCAGCAAGGTCGTACGGCGCGGCCTCCATGTCGAGCCGCCGCGCCTCACGGGCCAGCGCGAAGCAGTCGGCGACGAGGTCGCTGCCGACGAGGGCGTCGTACTTCGCAGCCCACTTGTAGAGATCCATCGTCGCGTGCAGGCAGCCCGGCTGGTCGAGGCCGGGCTGCGTCTCGCGCGTGGGCGCGAGCTCGTTCAGCGGGACGGCGTCCGGCGTGAAGAAGCGGAACGCGTCGAAGTGCGTGCAGCGCAGACCGTTGTCGTCGACGACGTCGCGGATCTCGTCGGGCGTGAGCCGCAGCGCCCACGACTCGTGCCGCACCTCCTCCTGCTCGAGGCCGTAGACCATCGCCCACTCGTGCAGCCCGAAGCAGCCGAGCCGCGCCGGGCGGTCTGCGCTCGACCGCACGAGGCCCTCGACCCAGGCGAGGCCGTCGCGTCGGCGCGCGAAGTGCCGCGGATCGACGGTGGCTGCCGGGGCGCCGTCGATCTCGACCGTCGTGTAGGCCGCATCGCTCCCGAGCTCGCCCCCGCCGAGGAGCGCGATGCCGAGCCCGGGGTGCCACCGGCGCAGCTGCCCCGGGCGCGTCGGGTAGTAGGTGAAGAGGAAGTCGTCGACGGGGTGCTTCTCGCCGCGCTGCGCGCGCTCGAGCCTCGGCGCGGTCCAGGAGTCGACCCGCTCGGCGTGAGCGGCGGCACGCGCACGCCAGTCGTCCTCGGCGAGCGGCACGAGGCGCGGGTCGGCGGACACGGTCACGACGCCATTGTCCGCCACGGGTCAGGCGTCGAGGCGCTCGCGGGGGAGGTGGACCTCCTCGGCCGCGGCGTCGAGCCAGAGCCCCACCATCCGGTCCTCGGTGACCGACGGGTCCCCGAGCGACACCTGCACAGCCAGGCCGTCGAGCACGGCGACGAGCCGCACGGCCGAGGCCTCCGGGTCATGGCAGGTGAAGGAGCCCTCGGCGACGCCGTCCTCGATCACACCGCGGATGTGTGCCCGCCAGCGCGCGTCCATGGCCTGGCGCATCTCGCGCGTCCTGTCGTCGCGGAGCGCGCGGACCCAGATCTCCATCCAGAGCACCCAGTTGCCGACGGCCGGCCCGGTGTCCGCACCGATCACGCCCGTCAGCCTCAGCCGTTCCACTGCGTCGGCGCCCGGCGGTACGAGCCTCTCGTAGTCGTCGAAGAAGTCGTCCTCCACCGAACGCACCGCCTCGGCGAGCACGCCGTCCAGCGAGCCGAAGTGGTAGACGATGAGGGCGGGCGAGGTGCCGGCGACGGTGGCGATGTCGGCCACGCGGGTTCCTGCGAAGCCGCGTTCGCCCAGCACCTCGACCGCGGCGGCGAGGATGCGGCGGCGCCGTTCAGCCGGGTCCTTGGCGCCCAGCTCGTCCGTCGTGCTCACCGCTTCGTCCTCCAGGTCGTGGCCGGCGCGGCCCGGGATCGCCCGCGTTCCATCGTCGCACCGTCCGCGTGCGTTGCCGCGCTGCGACGTGCGCGGCGCCCCGGTTGAACGACGTCGCCCGAGCAACGGTTACGGTTGCTCCTCCACTTCGCTGCGTCCTCGAGGAGGGACCGCCGTTGGCGACCAACCGGCCTGTGATCACCCGTCGTTCGATGCTGTCGAGCGGCATCGGGCTCGGGGCCGGCCTGGCTCTCGCCGCGTGCGGCGTCCGCTCCGGCGACACCGCGACCCCGTCCGCCACCACCGGTGGTGCACCCTCGGCGTCGTTCACCGGTGCCGACTCCTCGGACGCCGACCCGCTCGTGCGCTGGTCGAACTGGCCGTACTACATCGACGTCGTCGAACCGGGCGACGAGGGCACGACGACGCTGACGGACTTCACCGCAGCGACGGGCATCGAGGTCGAGTACAGCGAGGACATCAACGACAACGAGGAGTTCTGGGCCAAGAAGTCGCCCATCCTCAAGGAGGGTCGCGGCATCGACCGCGACCTCGCCGTCCTCACCGACGTCACCGCGGCCCGCTTCCTGCGCAACGGCTACATCGAGCCGCTCGACCGCGCCGCGATGCCCAACACCGTCAACGTGATCCCGTCGCTCGCGGACACGGCGTGGGACCCGGGCCGCGGGTTCACCCTGCCGTTCCTCAACGGACTGATCGGCATCGGCTACAACAAGCAGCTCGCGGGCCGTGAGCTGAAGTCGTTCAGCGAGCTGCTCACCGACGAGTTCCGGGGGAAGGTCGCCATCTCCTCGGAGATGGAGGACACCATGGGGTTCTTCCTCATGGCCGACGGCAAGCAGACCGAGAGCTTCACCGACGCCGACTTCGACCAGGCGATCGCCGATCTGCAGGCAGCGTTCGACCGCGGTCAGTTCCGCCGCGTCGCGGGCAACGACTACGGCGCCGACCTCACCAACGGCGACCTCGTGGCCTCCATCGGCTACTCCGGCGACGTGCTGCAGATCCAGCTCGAGAACCCGGACGTGGAGTTCTACATGCCCGAGGAGGGCGGCGGCTTCTACAGCGACGTCTTCTTCATCCCCGCGGGTGCGACGCACCACCGCAACGCGGAGAAGCTCATCGACTACTACTACGACCCCGTGGCGGCAGCGAAGCTCGCGGCCTACGTGCAGTACCTCTCACCGGTGCTGGGGGCGCGCGAGGCGATGGAGAAGGTCGACCCCACGCAGGTCGACAACCCCGCGATCTTCCCGAGCGACGCCGACCTCGCCCAGGCGCACACCTGGCGGGTGCTGACGCCGCAGGAGGAGTCGCGCTACCTCGAGCAGTACCAGGCGGTCGTCCTCGGCTGAGCCGGGTGCGACCATGGGTGCATGACCGAGCCGACGCCCGACCCCACGGCGCAACCGCGGCTCGTGCTCGACGACGTCGACCTCGTGCCCGAGCAGACGAGCGACGACCTCGACGACGGCTGGTCGGCGGGCGCCCCGGCGCCCGGTGACAACGCCGCGGCCCTGCGCCGCTACCTCGACGAGAAACCGCCGCACCACGGGGACTGAGCCCCGCGGTACGGCGGTTCCGGTGGTCGTGCGGTCGGTCAGCCCTGCTGCTTGAGGGAGTCGCGGATCTCGCGCAGGAGCACGATCTCCTCCGCGGTCTCCGCCTCTTCCTCCTTGGCGCTGCGCGCCTTGATCGCGTTGATCGGCACGATCACGAAGAAGTAGATCGCCGCCGCGATGATCACGAAGTTGATGAGCGCCGTGAGCACCAGGCCGATGCTGAACACCGCGCCGTTGATCGTGAACGTGCCGACCTCGTTCAGGCTCGGCTTGCCGAAGATCGCGGCGATCAGCGGGTTGAGCAGCCCGTCCGTGAACGCCTTGATCACTGCGCCGAACGCCGCGCCGATGACGACGGCTACCGCGAGATCGACGACGTTGCCCCGCATGAGGAAGTCGCGGAATCCCTTGACCATGATGTGTCCCTCCACCAGTCCGCCCCGTACGACGAGCGACCCTAGCGAAGGCTGACGGCACGGCGTACCGCCGTCAGGTCATCCGGCACGGAGCACCACGCTCAGTCGCGATCCGACCGCAGCGCGTGCGATGGCGAGGCTCTGCGACGACGTGGTGGCCAGCACGACCGACGACCCGTCGATCGACGCCGGCATCGCGAGGAACCCGCCGTCGGACTCGCCCGCCCCGGTCGCGCTCGTCAGGAGCACCCGCACCCGTGCGGCGACGACCGACGCCTGGCCCGCGGTTCCCGAGGCGGTCGACCCCGACACCGCGGCGATGACGTCCACGACGTCCCCCGGGCGCAGCACCGCGAGCGCGGCGCTGTCGGCGAGGCGCAGCGGCGTCGCGACGACGTCCGGCCCGTACCCGGCGAGCAGGCCCGCGGTGAGGAGGTGCCGGGCGAGGACCGGGTCGCCCGCGAGCAGCGGGACGACGACCTGGCCCCCCAGCAGCGACGACGGGTCGGACGGTGCGTCGTCGGGTCGCGCTGCCACCGGCAGGGCGACGGTGGCGAGGTCGTCGGCGCGAAGGGTCGTGCCGGGCGGGAGGTCGCGGGCGGCGACGAGCACAGGGACGACCTCCGGTGGGGCCGGGCGCAGGATCGAGGTCAGCGACCAGACGAGCAGGCCGACGAGCAGCGCGAGGACCGGGCCACGATGGCGGTGCAGCCGGCGTCGCCACGCGGGTGGGCGGCCGGGGACGGACGGGGCGGGGGAAGGACGCACCCGGCGACGGTAGGGAGGCCAGGGGCGAGCCCGCCGGGCTCGTCCACAGGCGCCGGCGCGCCTGCGCCCGGATCAGGCTGCGGACCCCGAGGTGCCGCCGGAGGTGGATCCCGTCGACGGGGTCGCCGGGGTCGACGGCGCAGCGGGGGCGGGCGAGGAGGAGCCGGAGTCCGACGTGCCGCTCGTGGAGCCGCCCGCCGGGACGGTCGAGGACGAGCCCGAGCGGCTGTCGGTGCGGTAGAAGCCCGAGCCCTTGAACACGATGCCGACGGCGTTGTAGAGCTTGCGCAGCGGGCCGCCGCACGCAGGGCACTCGGTGAGGGCGTCGTCGGTGAACTTCTGCACGACCTCCAGCGGCTCGCCACAGGCGGTGCACGAGTACTGGTAGGTGGGCACGGTGCTCTCCTCGGGCCGGGCTCGCGGGACGGGTCGTCCCGCGATGTCGCGCGACGCCTGCCGGGCCGTTGGCACTCGCAGGCGTCGAGTGCCAATGATGCCAAATCCCGCGGGGGTTGACCACTCGCCTCCGGGCCTCGGTCGGTTGCCAGGTCGCGAACCGATTGTGCCGTGGGGGCCTGAGCGGGGGCGCCATTCGGCTTTCCGCCAGCCCCAGCGGGCGGCGCGAAGCACGGCAGCGTGAGAGGTGGGCGCACAGGATCGGAGATGGCGGTCCGCGTGAGTGCGGACCCCCGACGAGCACAGGTCCGGGTGCTGGGCAGCCGGCTCAGGTCGGGCGCGTGGCCCGGATGAACGCGCTCATGGCGACCCCGTCGAGCTCGTCCCGGGCCCGCGTACGGATCTCAGCGTCGGGCTGGTCAGAGCGCCAGCCCCCGGCCATGGACTCGAGATCGGCGCCGGTGTAGATGCGGACCGGTTCGATGTCCACGTCGACGAACCCGGCGGAGACCAGCCCTGCGCGCATGTCCTCCTCGAGCATCGCGCCGGAGATGCAGCTGACCCACAGGTCCATCAGGGCGGCGTCCTCGGCCGAGAGCGGTCGGCGGAGCACGACGTCGGAGATCGCCAGGCGCCCGCCTGGGCGGAGCACGCGGAACGCCTCGCGCAGTACCGCAGGCTTGTCGGGGGACAGGTTCACGACGCAGTTGGAGATGATCACGTCGACCGATTCGTCGGGGAGCGGGATGTCCTCGATCGTGCCGGTGAGGAACTCGGCGTTGGACACGCCGGACACGGCCTGGTTGTGCACGGCGAGCTCGTGCATCTCGGGGGTCATGTCCAGGCCATAGGCCTTGCCGGTCGGTCCGACTCGGCGCGCTGAGAGCAGCACGTCGATGCCTCCGCCGGAGCCGAGGTCGAGGACGACCTCGCCGGGGCTGAGCTCGGCGAGCGCGGTGGGGTTGCCGCAGCCGAGGGAGGCGAGCACGGCGGCTTCGGGGAGCTCGGAGCGTTCGCTCACGTCGTAGAGGGCGGCGCCGAACGGGGCGGTGGCCGGGGTGCTGTCGCAGCAGGTGGACGTGGTTGCGCAGCCGCAGGACTGCGACTGCTCGGCGGCGCGGCCGTAGTGCTCGCGGACGGCGGCCCGGACCTCGTCGGCGGTGGGGGTATTCATGGGTCCTCCTGGCAGTCGTGCACTGATCGCCCGGGCGTGGTCACGGGTGCCGTGGTCCGCTTCCGACGCTACCCGCGGCGCTGCCGGGTGGCGCGTCCGCGGCGCAGCGGCGGGGACGGCGTGGGTCAGGCGGGGGTCGGGGCGAGCAGGGCGCTGAGTGCGGCTTCACGCTCCTGGCCTGCTCCGACTCGTTCGGGCCGCGCACCCGCGGAGTCGAGACGCTGCGTCCGGATGCAGAGTCCTGCTCACCTGGCGTCATCGGGACGCTGCCTGACACCCGTGCGTGGCTCCCGTGGGTCGCAGCCACGGTGACCTTCGATGTCCTGCCGCTCGAGGGCGCTCGACCGCAGCACAGCGTTGTCTCGTCTTCATAACGGTTCGTTACGGACTTCTTTCGAACCTCTTGCAAAAGGATCGAAAACAAGTGAAGGTCGGCATGTGACCCCGACCACGTCCGCCGCCCTCAGCGCCGTCCCGGCGCGCGAGGAGCAGGGCGTGCCCGCCGAGCTGCGGCAGGCCCGCACTGCTGCGCTGGTGGAGAACGAGGGCTTCCTGCGCGTCACCGACCTCGCCGACCGCTTCGGTGTCTCGACCGTCACCGTCCGCTCGGACCTCACAGCGCTGGAGTCCGCGGGCCTCGTGCGCCGCGTGCGCGGGGGAGCGGTCGCGAGCGGCGCGGGCGTCGCCGAGCAGCCGCTCGAGACCGCGGCCGCCGTCGCGGCCCGGCAGAAGTCGGCCATCGGCCAGCGCTGCGCCGCGATGGTGTCGCACGGCGACGTCGTCCTCCTCGACGTCGGGTCGACCACCACCGCGATCGCCGCGGCGCTGCGCGACCGCCCCGATCTGAGCGACGTCACCGTGGTGACCAACGCCCTCAACATCGCGCTGCTGCTCGAGCCCGCAGCCGTCGCCGGGCGCATCTCGATCATCGTCGCCGGCGGCACGGTGCGCCCGCTGCAGCACTCGCTCGTGAACCCCTACGCCACGCTCCTGCTCGAGCGGCTGTCCGCGCACCTCGCGTTCATCGGCTGCAACGGCGTGGACGTGCGCGGGGGCGTCACCAACCGCAACGTCGCCGAGGGCGAGATCAAGCGCGCGATGGTCGCAGCCACACGCCGCTCGGTCGTCGTCGCCGACGGCACCAAGCTCGGCGAGGTCGAGGTGGCGCGCGTGTGCGACCTCGCCGACGTCGATCACCTCGTCACCGACGCTGGGGCGGACCCCGACGTGGTGGCGAACATCCGATCCGCCGGGCTGTCGGTAGACGTCGTCGGATGACCGGGGGCGGCGCCGCTCGTGAGCAGCCGCCCCACCTGCACCACACCCACGTGCCGCCCGGCACGCGGGGGGAGACGTCGGCCGCGTGCGGACGACGACACGGAAAGTACAACGAGGAGTGCGCATGCGGATTCGCAAGTCACTGGTGATCCTGCCGCTCGGTACGGCGCTGCTTCTGAGCGCCTGCGCGAGCACGAGCAACGACGGCGGTTCGAGCGGCAGCGCGTCGCCGACCGCATCGGCCAGCGAGTCGGTCGCAGCCGTCGACCTGCGTTGGCGCACCCGGCCTGACAACCAGGCCGAGGCCGACGTCTACAAGGGCATCTCGGACGCCATCACCGCCAAGGGTGTCGGGCTCAACCTGACCTACGAGGCCGGCAACTCCGAGGGCTCGCCCTACCAGGACAAGCTCAAGACCGAGCTCGGCGCGGGCACCGCCCCCGACGTGTTCTGGATCCCCGGCACCGACATCGCGGACTTCGCGAAGGCCGGCCTGATCCTCAACTTCGCCGACGAGGCGGCCACGGCCGGTCTCAACCCGACCGACTTCTACGAGGGCCCGATCGCCTCGCTGACGGTCGACCCGGCGTCGGGCCAGCCCGCCGATGGCTTCCTCTGGGGCATCCCGCGCGACGTCTCGACGTTCGCGCTGTACCTCAACCTCGACCTCATCGACAAGGCTGGGGCCGAGAACCCGATCGAGCTCGCGAAGAACGGCGAGTGGACCTGGGACAAGTTCGCCGAGGTCGCGGACAAGATCACCGCTGACGGCGGCAAGGGCGTCAAGGGCTTCGCCGCCAACTCGTGGTGGGCCAACTACGGCTACTTCATCAACTCGGCCGGTGGCTCGTTCTTCAGCGAGGACCGCACGAAGTGCAACCTCGACTCGGCCGAGTCGGTCGCGGGCATGAAGTTCTTCAAGGACCTCTACGACTCCGGCAGCACCGTCAAGTTCGGTGAGGACGGCGAGCCCCCCTTCAAGGGCGGCACGGTCGGCATGTTCATGAACGGTCGCTGGGCCACCCCCGGCAGCCGTGAGATCAAGGACTTCAACTGGGACGTCGCGCCGCTGCCCACGGGCGCTGCTCCCGGCAAGAACTGGCAGTTCTGGGGCGCGTACGTGATCAACGCGAAGACCGCCAACCCCGCGGCAGCGGTGAAGCTCGTCCAGGAGCTCACCTCGGCCGAGGTCCAGGGCCAGATCTCCGAGCTCGGCGCGAACATCCCGTCCCGCAAGGGTGACGACGTGATCGCCAAGTTCCTCACCTTCACGCCGCCCACCAACAACCAGGCGTTCGTCGACGGGATCACCAACGACCCGGTCGCCGAGGGCCCGCTCTGGAAGGGCAACTGGCCCGCGTTCGACAAGGCCAGCAACGACAAGATCAACGCGCTCATGAACGGCCAGATCACGATCGACGAGTACGCCTCGTCGGTGTGCAAGGCCACCGTGGACGCGGGCGCCTTCGAGTAGCACCCGCACGACCGGCTCGCGGGGGCGGGTCACCCGACCCGCCCCCGCGACGCCGCGCACGTCCACCGTCCCAGCGCCCCTCGTCGCCCGGGACCGGAACGCCCCGTTCGAGGGTGTGCCGACGGCGCCTCCCGGCGCCCCAGGCCCCTCCACCTCGCGCACCCGTACGCACCCACGACTCAGGGACGTCCCATGAGCACAGCCGCACCTCCCGCGGTGGACACCACCACCGCGGTACCCGAGCCACCGGTGGAGCCCAGCGGCTTCGCGGTGCGACTCCGTCTCGTCCAGGCCTGGCACCTGCTGCTCGCCCTCGGGTGCGCCTTCATCCTGCTCAACATCGCCAACGGCGCCTGGAAGCTCGAGTCGCTGCCCCGCAGCGCCGTCGCTGCCATCGGCGTCCTCGGCCTGGTGGGCAACCTGCTCGCGGTGCTGCTCATCGCCCGCGGCCGCCATGTCGCCCGGGGCGTCTCCTTCACCCTCCTGTACGCCACGATCCTCGGCGCGGTGGCTCTCCTGGCGGAGGTGCTCGGCCTCTACGAGGGCCTCGACCTGTTCGCTGGAGCGTTCCAGGCCGCCTTCTGGCAGCTCGTCATCGTCGGCGTCGGCATCGCGTGGTGGGTCATCGCCCGCCGGATCGAGAAGCGGGTGGGCGAAGGCACCGCTGCTGCCGCCGCCGCGATGTGGCTCGGCCGTCTCGGCCTGCTCGCCGCAGCCGTGGGAGCGGTGTGGTGGCTCATCGTCATCGACATCCCGGCCGGCATCACGTTCATCCTCGACAACGCCAAGGCCTCGCCGGTGCAGGCGACCGCCTACCTCCTGGTCACCGTCGGCAGCATCCTCGCCGCCCGGATCATGTGGTCGCAGGAGGCGGCGCTGCACTTCAGCGCCACTGCCAAGCAGGCGGACCGCATGGTCGGCTGGCTCTACCTCTCGCCGAACCTCGTCGGCTTCCTGGCGTTCTTCGCCTTCCCGCTCGCGTTCTCGCTCGTGATCTCGTTCTTCCGCTGGGACGGGCTCACGTCCCCGACGTTCATCGGGCTCGAGAACTATGCGACGACCGTCACGGACCCGCTGTTCCACAAGTCGCTCACGAACATCTTCTGGTTCATGATCCTGGCGGTCCCGCTCTCGGTCGTGAGCGCTCTGATCCTCGCGGTGCTCATCCACACGAACTACCCGGGCGTGAAGCTCTTCCGCGCGGTCTTCTTCGTGCCCAGCGTCGCCGGCGTCATCGGCGTCACGCTGATCTGGAAGCGGCTCTTCAACGCGCAGAGCGGCACGATCAACTGGGTGCTCGGCACCTGGGGCCAGTGGGTCAACAGCGTCCTTCCGGGCGACCCGCTCCCTGAACAGGTCGAGATCGGCTGGCTGTCCGACCCGTCGGCGCCGTTCGGCCTCCCGGACTACTGGTGGATGCCCTCCATCGCGCTGATCACCGTCGTGATCGTCTTCTCGTGGGCCCAGTTCGGCTTCAACACCGTGCTCTTCTCCGCGGGCCTGCAGTCGATCAGCAAGGAGCTCTACGAGGCCGCCGAGCTCGACGGCGCGAACGCGTGGCAGCGCTTCCGCAACGTGACGCTCCCGTCGCTTCGGTCCACGACGTTCTTCGTGACCGCCACGACCGTGATCCTCTGTCTGCAGCTGTTCGACATCGTCTACGCGCTGAACCAGCCGAACCCGGTGGGCTTCCCGAACAACGCGACGCTCACACCGGTCGTGTACCTGTACCAGCTCGGCTTCCAGCAGAACGCGTTCGGACTGGCGTCCGCGGTGGCCTGGGTGCTGTTCATCTTCATCTTCATCTTCACGCTGGCCCAGTTCCGCCGTCAGCGCGCAGAAGTGGAGGGCTCCTGATGTCCGGTACGTCGACCCGGCGCAAGGCGCGGGGCTTCAAGGAGAAGTCGGCGCGGGGATCTGTCTATCTGATCCTCGGCGTCGCGGGCCTCATCGTCCTCATCCCGTTCCTGCTGGCATTCCTCGGCTCGTTCAAGACCGCGGAGGACATCAACACCTATCCGCCGCGACTCCTGCCGTACCAGCCGACCACGACCCAGATCGACGGCGTGGAGTACCCCGTCTTCACGGTGACCGTGGGCGACACCTCGCAGGAGCTGGCCCAGGTCGCGGGCGGCAAGAGCGCCAACGAGTACCGAAGCGTGGCGACGAACGAGACGGTCGTGTTCACGACCGAGGAGAACGTCACGCCGACCGGTCAGACCGTCGAGGTCGGCGGCGAGACCCGCGAGGTCTTCACGTACACGCCCCCGGGCGGTGAGCCGGTCGAGGTCTACTTCGAGCGCACCCGCATCGTGAACGAGTACGTCGACCCCGCGAACCCGAACGCACCACCGGTCTACGCGCCGTCCACCAACGCCGTTCCCGCGGAGAGCGTGCAGTGGCGGACCGAGAACTACACCGAGGTGCTCGAGCTCAGCTCGCTCGATCGCGCACTGACCAACACGGTCCTCATCACGATCCTCGTCGTGGTCGGCCAGGTGCTCACGAGCATCATGGGCGGCTACGCGTTCGCCCGGATCAAGTTCGCGGGCCGCGACAAGCTGTTCCTGTTCTACCTCGGATCGATCATGATCCCGTTCGTCGTCCTGCTGATCCCGCTCTACCGCCTCATGGTGACGATCGGCTGGGTGAACGACCTCGTGAGCCTCGTGATCCCGTTCGTGTTCACGGCGTACGGCACGTTCTTGATGCGCCAGTTCTTCGTCGGGATCCCGAAGGAGCTCGAGGAGGCGGCGGTCATCGACGGCGCCTCGCGATGGCGCATCCTGTGGCAGATCTTCGTGCCGCTGTCGATCCCGGCCATCGCGACGCTGTCGACGTTCTCGTTCCTCTATGCGTGGAACTCGTTCATCTGGCCGCTGATCATCCTCGACAGCGGAAACCTCGACAACAACGTGCTGGCGGTCGCCCTGTCGACCCTCGGCGGCCGAGCGGCGGACAACGCCAACCTCGTCCTCGCCGGCGTGATGATCGCGATGCTCCCGCCGATCACGGTGTTCCTGCTGGCGCAGCGCTCCTTCGTCGAGAACGTCGCGAGCAGCGGCCTCAAGGGCTGAGCGGTCCGGACGCGACGACGCCCCGCGCAGAGGTTCGCGCGAGGCGTCGGGGTCACGGGCGCTGGGCCCGCTGCGGCAGGTCCCCGGTCAGGGGACCTGCCGGGAGAAGATCTCGTCGATCTCCTGGCGGTCGGCTTCGCTGATGGCCGCGGCGCGCATCTGATCCCAGAGCGCGATCGTCTCGGCGACGTCCTCCGGAGCCAGGCTCCGGCGCAGGTCGGTGAGGGTTCCCATGTGCGGTCACCTCCTCTCGTCTCGGGGACGCGGCCTCGTGAGCTGCGTCCGTCAGGAGCGCGACCCGGGTTCTCCGGGTCCTGCGCTCTGTCCATGACAACGCTTTCATCGGTCCGTGAACTCCGTGTTCTGACCCCGTGTCAGCGAGGTGAACGTCACCCGTGACGGCCGTCACAGCAGGTCAGGGGCCTGGGCGGGGTGCCGGTGCGGCTCAGGGTCGGTCGGGGGTCGGGCCCTGAGGCCAGGGCCTGCTGCGGGCACCTAGCGTCGGCTGCGGATCGCCCGACCGGCAGGGGACACCTTGCCGGACCGGGCGATCCGCCACGATGGACGAGACGCGCACCGTCGGCACCGGCCGGCGGGAGAGGGGACAGCGATGGCGGTCGAGGCACTCGGCCTGGGCAAGAACTACGGCGCGGTACGGGCCGTGGACGATCTCAGCTTCACGCTCGAGCCAGGGTCGGTGACCGGCTTCCTCGGTCCGAACGGCGCGGGCAAGTCCACGACGATGCGCCTGATGCTCGGGCTCGACTCGGGCGACGGGCAGACACTGTGGGACGGCGGTCGGCTCTCCGAACGGGTCCCCGTCACGCGGACGGTGGGCGCGCACCTCGACGCCCGGTTCTTCCACCCGTCGCGCACCGCTCGCAACCACCTGAGGATGCTCGCGACCGAGGCCTCGGTGCCGACGTCCCGCGTCGACGACGTGCTGCGCCTGGTCGGCCTCGCCGAGGTCGCCGACAAGCGCCCGTCGGGCTTCTCCCTCGGCATGGCGCAGCGGCTCGGCCTCGCCGGCGCGATCCTCGCCGAGCCCGACGTCCTGCTCCTCGACGAGCCGGCGAACGGGCTGGACCCGCAGTCGATCCAGTGGCTGCGCGACTTCCTGCGCGCGTACGCGGCCCAGGGCAAGGTCGTGTTCGTCTCGAGCCACCTGCTCTCGGAGATGCAGCAGATGGCCGAGCACCTGGTGGTCATCGCGAAGGGACGGCTCATCGCGGACGAGTCGCTCGACTCGTTCGTCGCCCGCAGCACGCGCAACGACGTCCTCGTGCGCGTCTCCGACCCGGCTGCCCTTGCCGCTGCCCTCGCAGCCGAAGGCCTGACAGCGGTGCCGGAGGGGGAGGACGGTCTCGCGGTCGCGACATCGGACACCGACCGGATCGGTGAGGCAGCGTTCCGAGCCGGCCTCTCGGTGCGCGAGCTCACGCGGCGCACGGCCAGCCTCGAGGAGGCCTTCCTCGAGCTCACCACGGGCGAGCAGCAGTTCCAGACCGGTGGGGGTGCGGCATGATCGCCGCCCTGCGCTACGAGTGGATGCGCCTCACGACCATCCGCTCCACCAAGCTCGCGCTCGCCTTCGCCCTCGTGATCTCGACCGGGCTGGGCTGGCTCATCGCAGCACCGAGCACGATGTACGACGAGTTCGGCAACGTGGTCGGCGAGGAGGCCGGCGACTGGTACGGCGCCTTCGGCTTCCCGTTGACCCTCACCGCGGTCGTCGCGTCCGTGATCGCGTCTCAGGCGATCGGTCAGGAGTATCGCTTCGGCATCATCCGGCTCACGCTGACGGCATTCCCGCAGCGTGCCCGCATCCTCACGGCGAAGCTCGCCGTGGTGGTGCTGGCCGCGGTGGCCATCGGGCTCCTGTCGTACCTCGGCAGCTACCTCGGCGTCGTCCTCCGTGGATACCCGAGCCCGCCGGATGGCGTCACGCCGGTGGACTCGACGTACTTCCTGCGGGGCATCGTGTTCGTCGTGCTGTGGTCGCTGGCGTCGTTCGCCCTCGCGGGCATCGTGCGCCAGACCGCGGTCGGAATCGCCGTCCCGATCATCAGCGGGCTCATCGTCGAGAACATCCTGCAGTTCGTGCTCTTCGAGCGGGCCGAGTGGCTGGCCAGGATTCTGCCGTGGTCGACCGCGTCGCGTTGGTCGGCGGCCACCGACCCGACAGGCGAGAACGTGCTCGCCGTGGGGTGGGCGGCGCTGGGCATCTTCTCCGTCTGGGTCGTGGCGTTCCTGATCCTCGAGGTTGTGGCGTTCCTGCGCCGCGACGCCTGAGCAGGGCGGCGCCGCTCCCTAGACTCCGCACGTGACCACGGCGACCCGCACGGCCCTCGCGAGGCCGGACGAGGTCGCCGCCGTCGCGCTCGGGGGAGTGCTCGGCGCGCTGGCGCGGTACGCCGTGTCGGTCGCCGTGCCGCACGACGACCCTGCCGCCTGGCCGTGGGCCACCTTCGTGGTCAACCTGCTCGGCTGCCTGCTGCTCGGGATCCTGCTCGACGTGGTCGACGCCCGGCGCAGCGCGTGGGCCGTGACGCAGCCGTCCCGCGCCCGGCTCGCCCGGCCGTTCCTGGCGAGCGGCGTGCTCGGGGGCTTCACGACGTTCTCGACGTTCTCGCTCGAGGCGGTCAGGCTGGCGGGCGAGGGCCGTCCCGCGACCGCGGCGGCGTACGCCGGGTCGAGCGTGGTGCTCGGGGTGCTCGCCGTGCTGGTGGGTCGCCGGATGGGTGCGGCCGTGGCCGGCCCCGCCCCGGTCGACCTGCGGGAGGACGAGGACCTGTGACGCCGCTGGCCCTCCTCCTCGTCGCACTGGGTTCTGCTGTCGGCGCCCCGGTGCGCTTCCTCGTCGAGCGCCGTCTGGCCGGGGCCTACCCGTGGGGGACGTTCGTCGTGAACGTCGCAGGCTCGGCGCTTCTCGGCGTGGTGGTGGCAGCGGCCGGCACGTCAGGCTCGACGCCCGTGGTGGCGCTGGTGGGCATCGGCTTCTGCGGCGCGCTCACCACCTTCGGCGGCTACGCGGCCCAGGTGCTCGACCTCGCGGTGGCACCGGGCAGCGTCCCCGGGGGCCAGCGGCTGGTCCGCTCGCTGGTCTACGCCGCGCTCTCGGTGGCCGGGTGCGTGGCGGTGGCGGCGATCTCATACGTCACGGTCGTGTCGCTGACCTCCGGTTAGCACCCGTTCACCTCTACCCTGCCACCGTGCGCAGACTCGGCAAGGTCCTCGGGATCATCGGCATCGTCCTGCTCGTGCTCGTCGTCGCCGCGGCGACCTTCGGGGCCTGGACGGTGCGGCGGTCCTTCCCCCAGGTGTCGGGAGAGCTCGCGCTCAAGGGGCTGAAGTCCGAGGTGACGGTGCTGCGCGACGAGCGCGGCATCCCGCAGATCTACGCGGCGTCGGCCGAGGACCTCATGTTCGCGCAAGGCTACGTGCACGCCCAGGACCGCTTCTGGGAGATGGACTTCCGCCGCCACATCACGGCGGGCCGGCTCTCGGAGCTGTTCGGCAAGAGCCAGGTCGAGACCGACACCTACCTGCGCACCCTCGGGTGGCGCAGGGTCGCCGAGCGCGAGCTCGCCCTGCTCTCGCCCGAGACGCGCCGCAACCTCGACTCCTACTCCGCCGGCGTCAACGCGTGGCTGGCGGACCACTCCGGTGCGACGGCCTCGCTGGAGTACGCCGTGCTCGGGCTGCAGAACTCCGGCTACGTGATCGAGCCCTGGAGCCCGGTCGACTCCATCGCCTGGCTCAAGGCGATGGCCTGGGACCTGCGCGGCAACATGCAGGAGGAGATCAGCCGCTCGATCATCAGCGCGACGGTGGGCGAGAAGCGGACCGCACAGCTGTTCCCGCCGTACCCCTACCTCCAGCACCGCCCGATCGTGACCCAGGGCGCGGTCGTCGACGGCGTCTGGGACCAGAACGCTCCCCGCGACATCGCCACCGCCGCGGGACTCGCGCCCGCAGTGCCGCCGGACGCCGTGGACGTGCTCCGGGCGACGGGTGCGGCATCCGAGGCCATCACCGACATGCTCGGCCCGGACGGCCCCGGCATCGGCTCGAACTCGTGGGTGATCAGCGGCGAGAAGACCGAGACGGGCCTGCCGCTGCTCGCCAACGACCCCCACCTCGGCCCGATGATGCCGAGCATCTGGTACCAGATCGGGCTGCACTGCACGACGGTGTCGGCCGAGTGCCCGTACGACATGGCGGGCTACAGCTTCTCCGGCCTCCCCGGCATCGTCATCGGTCACAACCAGACCGTCGGCTGGGGCTTCACCAACCTCGGGCCGGACGTGACCGACCTCTACCTCGAGAAGGTCGAGGGCGACACCTACCTCGTCGGCAACGAGCGCAAGCAGATGACCACCCGCCAGGAGACGATCAAGGTGGCCGGCGGTGACGACGTGGTCATCACCGTCCGCGAGACCGAGCACGGCCCGCTGCTCTCGGACGCGTCCGAGGAGCTGCGCACGGTCGGCGCCGATGCACCCGCCGGGATCGTCGCGCCGCCGAAGGGCGACGGGTACGCCGTCGCGCTGCGCTGGACGGCGCTCGAGCCCGGGCGCACGGCCGACGCGATCGACCGGCTCAACCGCGCCCAGACGTGGGAGGACTTCCGATCCGCCGCCTCGATCTTCGAGGTGCCCGCGCAGAACCTCATCTTCGCCTCGGTCGACGGCACGATCGGCTACCAGACGCCGGGCAAGATCCCGATCCGGTCGGGCTACGACGGCAAGTACCCCGCGCACGGCTGGGACCCGAAGCAGACCTGGACGGGCTACATCCCGTTCGAGGCGCTGCCGAACGTCAAGAACCCGGACGACGGCTGGGTGGTCACCGCCAACCAGGCGTCGGTGTACGAGTCGTACCCGTTCTTCCTCACCGACGACTGGTCGTACGGCGCGCGCAGCCAGCGCATCGTCGACCTCGTGAAGCTCGCGACGTCCGACGGCCAGAAGATGACCGCCGACCGCATGCGCGAGATCCAGTTCGACGCGTGGAACGAGAACGCGGCGTTCCTCGTGCCCAAGATCAAGGCGCTGAACGTCGAGGGCGTGGACGGCGTGGCGCTGCTGAACGACTGGGACTTCACGCAGCCCGCGGACTCCGCGCCGGCGGCGTACTTCAACGTGTTCTGGAAGAACCTGCTCACCGACGTCTTCATGGACGAGCTCCCGGAGGACGAGATCATCGGCGGCGGCGACCGCTGGTTCACCGCGGTGCGCGACCTCTGGGACAGCCCGGACG
Source organism: Longivirga aurantiaca (assembly GCF_042660085.1). Taxonomy (NCBI): domain Bacteria; kingdom Bacillati; phylum Actinomycetota; class Actinomycetes; order Sporichthyales; family Sporichthyaceae; genus Longivirga; species Longivirga aurantiaca. The sequence goes on from NZ_JBHSTI010000002.1 coordinate 447,563, forward strand.
ACGCGTGGTGGGACGACACGCGGACGCCGGACGTGCAGGAGTCGCGCGACGACGCCGTGCGCACGGCGCTGCAGGAGGCGCAGACCGAGCTCGCAGGGCTGCAGGGCGGCGACCCGCAGGGCTGGCGCTGGGGGGCGCTGCACACGCTGCTCGTGGAGAACCAGACCTTCGGCACGAGCGGCATCACGCCCATCGAGATGCTGTTCAACCGCGGTCCGGTCGAGACCTCCGGCGGCGAGTCGATCGTGAACGCGACCGGCTGGACGCTGCCGGAGTACACGGTCGACTGGGTGCCGTCGATGCGGATGGTGCTCGACATGTCGGATCTCGACCGGTCGACCTGGGTCAACCTCACGGGTGCCAGTGGTCACGCCTACCACCCGAACTACGTCGACCAGCTCGACGCCTGGGCCGCCGGCGACACCTTCCCCTTCCCCTTCACCAAGCCCGCCGTGGAAGCCGCAGCGACCGACACTCTCACCCTCACCCCCGCCGGCTGACCGGACCCGGGGCGTGGACGACGAGGTCCTGGCTCGGGTCGACGCGTTCCTCGACGCCACGGTGCGCGACTCGACCGACCGCGTCGACGTCGGGCCGATGCGCGTGCTGCTGAGCCGCCGGCCGTGGCCGTACTACGCGCGCCCGCGCGCCGAGCTCGACCTGTCGGCGCCGGCCGCCGTGACGGGGGAGGACGTCGCGGCGGCGGCCGCGCTGCTCGAGCAGAACGGCGCGCCGGTCGCGTTCGAGTGGGTGCGCGAGCGCGTGCCGTCGATGGACGCCGCGGTGACGGCGTACGGATTGGCGGTCGAGGCCGCGCCGCTGCTGGTGCGTCGAGCCGAGCCGCTGACCGCGGCCCCGTCCCCCGGAGTCTCGGTGCGCCTCCTCGCCGCGGACGACGAGCTCGTGCCCGCCGCCTCGCAGGTGGTGGCGACGGCGTTCGGCTCGCCGTACGTCGAGGAGCACGACCACATCCGCAGCCGCATCGAGCGCGGTCTCAACGTGACCGCGGTGGCGCAGGCGGCGGACGGGTCGGTGGTGGGGGTGGCCACGCTGCAGCCGATCGACAGCACCGCGGAGATCGTCGGTGTGGCGGTGCTGCCCGAGCACCGGCGCCGCGGCATCGGTGCCGCCCTCGTCCGCGTGCTCGTCACGGAGGCGTCCGCCCTCGGTGTCGGCACCGTGCTCCTCTCGGCGGCGCCGGACGCGCTCGCGCTGTACGAGTCGCTCGGTTTCGCCGTGGTCGGCACGCTCGCGAGCGCGCCGCCCGACCCGCACTGAGGCTCGGCCTGCGGGGTCAAGGAGGCTGGCACCGGCGTCGAAGGCAGAACGGTGGGGATCCGCACGCTCGTGGTGGTCGGCCTGTCCGCGTGGGCCGGCTGGCTGCTCGTGCGCGGGATCCTCCTCCGCACGGTCCCGTGGATCGGCCTCGGGCTGATCGCGGTGCCGCTGGTCGTCCTCGGCGTCACCGAGCGGCAGTGGGTCGACGCCGAGCACCGCTTCAGCGCGGTCGCCCGGGCGCTGGCCCCCGGCACCGACGGCGTCCACTGCCAGCGACTGGGTGAGACCTTCACGTACGCCGGTGCCGAGCTCGGCCACGTCGACTGGGACGAGGACGGCGTGCCGACGGGGCCCGCGATGGTGTCGTACGAGACGTGCGGACGCCTCGCCGCCTACCGCAACTCCTCGGGCACCGAACGGTCCGACCCGCCGCTCGACCAGGTGATCGCCGTGCACGTGCTCACCCACGAGGCGATGCACCTGGCCGGCCGGCTCCGGGAGGCCGATGCCGAGTGCGCCGCGATGCAGCGGGACGCATGGGTAGCGCAGCAGCTGGGTGCCACCGCCGCGGAGGGGCAGGCCCTGGCCGAGACGTACTGGCGCGAGGTCTACCCGCGCATGCCCGACGCCTACACCGACGACGCGTGCACCGCCGACGGCGACCTCGACGAGACGCCGGGCGACGGGCAGTGGCCCTAGCGAGCCAGGGATACGTCACGCGCGCGAAACCACCACCCCCTATCTTCACCACCACGACATGGGGTCGTGAGGAGCGAGGTGGTCGGGGTCGTGGCGCTGCCGGTGACGCTGCGCGCCATGCAGGCGCGCACGGGCGTCCGACGCGTGCTCGTCGGCTATGCGCTCTACTGCCTCGTCGAGATGGCGATGTGGATCGGCATCATCCTGTACGCCTTCGCCGAGGGCGGGGCGGTGATGGCCGGCGTCGTCGCCGTCGCGCAGCTCGTGCCCTCCGCGGTCATCGCCCCACTGCTGGCCGGCATCGCCGAGCGCCTCCCGCGCGGGCGCGCGCTCAGCCTGGCGTACCTCGGCGTCACCGCCACCTGTGCCTGGACCCTCGCGGCGCTCGCCGCCGAGGCCGACATCTGGGTCGTGACCCTGGCAGCCGGTACGTCGGTCACCGCGATCGCGGTCGCACGCCCGCTGCACTACGCCGTGCTGCCGTCCATGGCCGTCGGCCCGGACGACCTCGTCTCCTCGATCTCGCTGTCGTCGATGGCCGAGGGGCTCGCGCTGTTCGCCGGCCCGATCCTCGCCGGCGTGGGCACCCAGGCGCTCGGCACCTGGTCGGTGGTCGCGTCCTGCACCGTCGCAGCGGCGCTCGCCACCGTGCTCGTGCTGGGGCTCGGGCTCGCGTCGTCCGCGCCGCCGCACCACGGCGGCGACGACGAGAGCCCGCTGCGCGAGGCGTTCGCGGGCTTCGCCGCGCTGCGAGGCGACCGGGGCGCGATCGCGCTCATGGTGGTGCTGACGACGTTCTTCGTCTTCATCGGCGCGATGGACGTGCTCGGCGTCGCCTACTCCGAGGACGTGCTGGGCCTCGGCCACTCCGGCTCGGGCCTGCTCATCGGCGCGGCCGGGATCGGCGCCTTCGTCGGGGCCGCGATCGCCGCGTCGTTCGTGCGCCGTCGCGAGCTGACGCCGGTCATCCTGGTCAGCGGCGTGCTCCTCGGGGCGGGGCTCGGCGCCGTGGCCCTGTTCACCGCGCTGCCCCCGGCGATGGCGGTGCTCGCCATCGGCGGCCTCGCCGGCCAGCTGCTGATGGTCGCGGGGCGCACGCTGCTGCAGCGCTCGACGGACGACTCGGTCATCGCACGCGTCTTCGCCGTCCAGGAGAGCACCTCGCTGCTCGGGCTGGCGCTCGGCTCCGCTCTCGCGCCGGTGCTGGTCGCCCTCATCTCCGCCCGTGGCGCGTTCATCCCGCTCGGCATCGGCATCGTCGCGTGCGCCTTCGTGTGCGCAGCGTTCATCCGCTCGCTCGACGCGCGCGCGGTCTACCGCCCGGTCGAGATGGAGCTGCTGCGCTCGGTGCCGTTCCTCGGCGTGCTGCCGCCGTACGAGCTCGAGCGGCTCGCGAAGACGGTCACCTGGCGCGAGGTGCCCGAGGGCACGGTCGTGGTCACCGAGGGCGAGCCCGGTCGGGACTTCTTCATCGTGGACGAGGGCTCGCTCGCCGTGCAGGTCGGCGGCGTCACCAGCCCCGAGCCGCTGACGGCTCCGGGGTGGTTCGGCGAGATCGCGCTGCTGCAGGACGTGCCGCGCACGGCCACGATCACGGCGCTCACGCCCGTGCGACTGCTGCGCATCCAGGCCGAGGACTTCCTCGCCGCCGTCACCGGCAGCCCGGACGGCCGGGCGCTCGCATCGGAGATCTCGGCGGGGCACCTCGCCCGCGACGCCGCCCGGCGAGCCACCTAGCCGCGCACAGCGGGGAGGCCTGAGCGCCTCTCAGGCGGCCTGGGGCACCTTCATCCGGAGAAGCGCCGGTAGGTGGTCGGCGTGAGGACGGCGTCGACGGGACGGTCGTGGGGCTCGTGCGGGACGGAGTCGAGCACCTCGTCGTCGTGGACGACGGCGACGAGCAGCGGGCCGCCGTCCAGGTGCTCGGGCACGTCGGCGAGGAGCCGGTCGTAGAAGCCGCCGCCCTGGCCGAGCCGGCAGCCGTCGTGACCGACCGCCAGCGCGGGCACCAGCACCACCGAGCATCCCGACGCGGCGAGGCCGGCGGCGCCCGTGCCGAGCGCGGGGTCGGCAGCAGGCTCGGGGATCGCGAGCCTGTGCGCACGCGGCACGAGGTCGTCGGAGTCCCAGCCCCAGTCGAGGCGGCCGTCGTCGCGGATCACGGGCAGCAGCACCCGTACGCCGGACAGAGCGAGGAGCGCCCGCAGCGCGCCGGTGCCCGGCTCGTCGCCGAGCGAGGCGTACGCCGCCACCACGCCACCACCCGCGGCGACCAGCGCCGTCACCTCGGGGACCGTCCCGACCCGGACTGCCAGGCCGGACGCCACCTGCTCGCGGTCCGTCGCCGACCGCGCCGCCCGGGCCGTGCGCAGCCGTCGGCGCAGGACCTTCTTGGCGTCCGCGTCGTACGCCGCCCGGCCGCCGGCGGGGTCGGGGGCGGAGGTCGGCGAGGGGTCTCCCGGCAACGTCACGAGGTCATGATCCCCTCTGCGCCGTAGGGTCGGGGGGTGCGCAGCGTCGAAGAGCATCTCCAGCGGGTCCTGGCAGGGGTCGTGCCCCTGTCCCCGTTGGACCACACCCTGCTCGACGCGCGCGGCTGCGTGCTCGCCGAGGACGTCACCGCGCCCTGGCCGCTGCCGCCGTTCGACAACTCCGCGATGGACGGCTACGCCGTGCGCGTCGAGGACGTCAAGGCCGCGAGCGACGGCAAGCCCGTCGTGCTGCGCGTCGTCGACGACGTCCCGGCCGGCTACCGCGCGAGCGTGCCCGTCACCGAGGGCACCGCGATCCGGATCATGACCGGTGCCCCGATGCCCGAGGGCGCCGAGGCCGTCGTCCCGGTCGAGTGGACCGACGGCGGCATGCCCGAGGTCACGATCATGCGCGACGTGGCGCACGGGGCGCACGTGCGCTCGCGCGGCGACGACGTCTCGCTCGGCGATGTCGTGGCGACGTCCGGCACCGTGCTCGGCCCGCGCGAGATCGCGCTGCTCGCCGCCGTCGGCCGCGGCCGCGTCTCGGTGCACCCGGCGCCGCGCGTGGTGATCCTGTCGACGGGCAGCGAGCTGGTCGAGCCGGGCACCCCGCTGCAGCCCGGCCTCATCACCGACTCGAACGGCTACACGATCGCCGCCGCCGTGCAGGAGGCCGGTGCCATCGCCTACCGCGTCGGCCCGGTGCCCGACGACGCGCCGCTGCTGCTGTCGACCATCGAGGACCAGCTCGTCCGCGCGGACATGATCGTGACGACGGGCGGCGTGAGCGCCGGCGCGTACGACACGGTGAAGGCCGTGCTCTCGCGCCTCGGCACGGTCGAGTTCACCAAGGTCGCGATGCAGCCCGGCATGCCGCAGGGCCACGGCTTCCTCGGCCCCGAGCAGACCCCGATCTTCACGCTGCCCGGCAACCCGGTGTCGGCGTACGTCTCCTTCGAGGTGTTCGTGCGGCCGGTGCTGCGCCGCATGCTCGGCCACCAGCGCATCTACCGGCCGGTCGTCCGCGCGGTGCTCACGGAGACCCTGATGTCGCCGCAGGGCAAGCGCCAGTTCGCCCGTGGCCACCTGTCGGTCGAGGAGGGCCGCTACGTCGTGCGCCCCGCCGGCGGTCAGGGCTCGCACATGCTCGGTGCCATGGCGCAGGCCAACTGCCTCGTCGTCGTCCCCGAGGACGTCACCGAGGTGAAGCCGGGCACCGCGCTCGCCGTCCTGCGCCTCGACGAGGCCTGACATGACTGCCGACCACGGACTGACGCACGTCGACGAGACCGGTGCCGCGCGCATGGTCGACGTCAGCGGCAAGGCGGTGAGCGTCCGCTCCGCCGTCGCCACCGGCCGCGTGCTGGTGTCCGACGACGTCGTCCGCGCCCTGCGCGACAGCACCGTGCCCAAGGGCGACGCGCTCGGTGTCGCGCGCATCGCCGGCATCCAGGCGGCCAAGCGCACCCCCGACCTCGTGCCGCTGTGCCACCCGATCGCGATCCACGGGGTCGTCGTCGACCTCGACGTGCACGACGACCACGTCGCCATCCGCGCCGAGGTCCGCACCGCCGACCGCACGGGGGTGGAGATGGAGGCGCTCACCTGCGTATCCGTCGCGGCGCTCGCCCTCGTCGACATGGTCAAGGCGCTCGACCCGTCGGCGACGATCACCGACATCCGCGTCGAGGAGAAGCTCGGCGGCAAGACCGGGGTCTGGCGCCGCGAGGGGCTCGAGGCCTGATGCGCGCGCTCGTCATCACGATCTCGACCCGCGCCGCAGCCGGCGTCTACGAGGACGTGTCCGGCCCGGTGCTGGTCGCGGGGCTCGAGGCGCTCGGGTTCGACGTCGCCGGCCCGACCGTGGTGCCCGACGGCCCGGAGATCGAGAGCGTGCTCCTCGGCGCCGTGCACGACCGCTTCGACGTGGTCCTCACCACCGGCGGCACCGGGCTGACGCCGAACGACGTCACGCCCGAGCACACCGCCCGCGTCATCACGCGCGAGGCCCCGGGCATCGCCGAGGCCATCCGCGCTGCCGGCGTCGCCAAGGGCGTGCCCACTGCGGCGCTGTCCCGCGGCCGGGCCGGCCTCGCCGGGGAGACCCTCATCGTCAACCTGCCCGGCTCGAAGGGTGGCGTGAAGGACGGCATGGCCGTCCTGTCGGAGCTGCTCGTGCACGCCGTGGAGCAGATCCGGGGTGGCGACCACCCCCGGACGGACGACGGCGCGGCATGACCGTCGGCTGGCCCGTCGTCCTGCGGGATGGCGACGTCGTGCTGCGGCCGCTGCGCCTGCGGGACGCCCGCGAGTGGCGCGAGGTGCGCGCCCGCAACGCCGAGTGGCTGCGGCCGTGGGAGGCCACGAGCCCGGACCCGGTGTCGGAGGCGCCCCCGACGTACGGCGCGATGGTGCGGCGCCTGCAGACCGAGGCCCGTCAGGGCCGGTCGATGCCGTTCGTCGTCGAGTTCGGGGGCGCGCTCGTCGGCCAGCTCACCGTCGGGGGCATCGCCTGGGGCTCGCTGCGCGGCGCCCACATCGGCTACTGGGTCGACCAGAGGGTCGCGGGCCGCGGGATCATGCCGACCGCCGTCGCGATGGCGAGCGACCATTGCTTCGCGATCGGCCTGCACCGCGTCGAGATCAACATCCGACCGGAGAACGTCGCCTCGCGCCGCGTCGTGGAGAAGCTGGGGTTCCGGCCGGAGGGGCTGCGTCCGGCGTACCTCCACATCGACGGCGACTGGCGCGACCACCTGTCGTTCTCCCTGACGGCAGAAGAGGTTCCGGAGGGTCTGCTCGCGCGCTGGAAGGCTGCGAACGGCTGGGCCTGACGCACATCGTCATCCGTGTGGCCGCTCACCGCTCAGCGGTGTCCGCGACACGCACCCTCAGTGACGCGTGTGATCCACGGGGTTACCGTGCCGTGACCGTAGCCTCGGGTTCGTGCAGAGCGGATCCGGCGTCCTCGGTGGATCGTGGATCTATCTCGTCATCGCCGGCATGTGGGCCCTGGTGCTCGTGCCGATGTGGCTGAAGCAGCACGACGCGAGCCGGGAGTCGAAGTCGGCCGACCGGTTCGCCCGGGCCATGGGCACCCTGCGCCGCTCGCGCGGTGAGGCCGACGCCGCGCCCGCGCAGCGCGAGGTCCTCATGCCCGGCCGCTCGGCCAAGGTGCGGGAGACCCAGGTGGTCGTCACCGGGCCGCGCGCCGAGCAGAGCGCGTCCAGCCAGGCCGCCTCGCGCCGGCGCCGGACGCTGTACGTCCTCCTCGGTCTGCTGACCGTCACGCTGCTCCTCGGCGCCTTCGGTCTGATCCCGCTCGTCGCGGCCGCCGCGCCGCTCGTGCTCGTCCTGGGCTTCCTCGTCGTCGCCCGTCGGCAGGTGACGCACGCGGCCGAGATGCGCGCGCGCCGCGAGCGCCGCGCGGCCCTCGCCGAGGCGGCCCGTGCCGCTGACGCCCACTACGCCACCGGCAGCACCGCGGCGCGTCGGGGCGGACGCGCGATGGACCCGGCCCCCATGTCGGACCGTCGCGGCGAGCTCGTCGCCGACTCCGCGTACGACGCCGTGGCCGCCACCGGCACCGACGACGCGTGGCACGCCGTCCCCACCACGCTGCCGACGTACGTCACCGCCCCCCGCGCCACGAAGATGCCGCGCGTCATCGACCTCACCCACCCCGGCGCCTGGACCGGTGCCGCGATGGTCGAGCAGGCGCGCAGCACCCTCGCCGCCGAGCCGGTCGGCGACGGCGAGATGCGCGTGGAGACCTTCGAGATCACCAAGCCGCGCGAGGGCCAGCTCGAGCAGCCCGCGCGCGAGCCTGCGGCGTACGCCGACCGCTACGTGCACGACGACGACACGTTCGAGCAGCTGGCGTCGCAGGAGGACCTCGACGCGCTGCTCGAGGACCCGCGCACCGGCGTCGACCTGCCGGGCGACGGCTACCGCCGCGCCGCCAACGGCTGACGCGCGCTTCCTGAGAACGGCCGCCTGCCCGGCAGAGGGGTCTCTCAGCGTCGTCCCAGGGTGACGGGGGTGCCTCTCACAGGTCGGGTCGGGAACGTAGGGGACGTCGAGGGCGACGAGCCCTCCCGACCTCAGGAGAACGACTCACATGAACAAGAAGCTGACGCTCGTCCTTGCCTCCACCGCCGTCGCCGGCGGTATCGCCCTCGGAGCCAGCGCCCTCCCGGCCATGGCCTCCACCACGTCGCCGAGCCCGAGCGCCTCGAGCTCCGCCGGCTCCTCCACACCGTCGGTCGACGGCAGCACCGACGCCGACCGCACCGCCGACATCCAGGCGCGGATCGCGTCCGAGCTCGCCGGCCTCGTCTCGGACGGCACCATCACCCAGGAGCAGGCCGACAAGGTCGCCGAGACCCTGGCCTCGAAGATGCCCGCCGGGGGCGGGCACGGGGGCCGCGGTGGTCACGGCGGCGGCTTCGGCGGCCTGACCGCTGCTGCGACCGCGATCGGGATCACCGAGGACGAGCTGCGCACCGAGCTCGAGGCGGGCAAGTCCGTCGCGGCCGTCGCCGAGGCCAACGGCGTCTCGGAGCAGACCGTCATCGACGCGATCATCGCCGAGGCCAAGGCCCACTTCGCCGAGGAGGTCGCCGCCGGCGAGCACACGCAGGCCGAGGTGGACGCCAAGCTGGCCGACCTGCAGACCCGCGTGACGACCATGGTCGAGACCGAGGGCCTGCCCGAGCGCGGCGGCCGCGGCGGTCACGGCCCCGACGGCGACGGCGGTTCCAGCACCCTCACGCCGAACAGCACCACCTCGTCGTCGGCCACGGCCAGCTCGGCCGCCTGACGCACGCCCGCTCGACCCGCCTCGTCCCCTGACGTGGTCCTCTCCCGCCCGCTCTCCCCGGGCACCGACGGCCGGCCTGCCTCCCCAGCAGGTCGGCCGTCGCCGATTCGGTAGTGGAATCTCGTCACCTGCGCCGAGATTCCACTACCCAATCGGTGGGTCCCCTCAGCTGAGAAGGGATCAGGCTCCGACCCGACGAGCGTGGGACGGAGCCTGATCCATGGTGGAGCTGAGGGGACTCGAACCCCTGACCCCCTCGATGCGAACGAGGTGCGCTACCAGCTGCGCTACAGCCCCTTGCGGTGAGGAGAGGGTAGCAAGGCACCGGCAGGCTGCCCAAACCGGATCGATCTGCCGCCGAGCAGCTGTCGCCGGCGCGACTCCGGCGTACGGCGGGAGCAGGCTGGAGGTGGGACGGGAGCATCCGGGACGCCGGACGCACGGACCCGCCTCGCGAGGAGGTGCGTCATGAGCACCGTCAGCTCCGGTCCGGTCCTCCACCACCCCCACCCGGCCGTGCGGGTCATCGGCCACGTCGCGGCGGTGGTCGGCGGGGGCCTCGTGCTCCTCAACGTCGCCTTCGCGGCGTACGCAGCCCTGTTCCAGGTCGTGCGTCGTGTCGGGGCCGTACTGGTGGGTGGAGGCACTCCCACCGAGACGGCGCTGCTGACCGCGAACGTCGTCGTCCTGGCAGCCTGGCTCATCGCGGTCCGCTGGGTGACGGTCTGGTCGCTGCGGCGCTGGCCGACAGGGCTCGCAACCGCTGCCTGGCTGGCGGTGCCGACGGCGAGCGTGCTGCTGCCCATCGGGATCGCGCTCGTCGACTACCCGGTCGCCGTCACGCTCACCCTGTGCGGGGTCCTGGTCGTCGGGGTGCTCTGGCTGATGGCGCGCACCCACCAGCCGTGGGAGCAGCTGCTGTCCGTCGCGTGGGTCGCCGGCGCCCTGGCTGCGATCGTGCTCCTGGGCATCGACATCTGACCCGTGCGTCCGCGTGACCGCGGCACCCGCGATGATGCGTGCCGTGGACGGGCTGAGCATCGACGTCGTCGGCGAGGGCGCGCCCGTGGTCCTGCTGCACGGCGCCCTGGGCTGGGGGGCGCAGACCTTCGCCGAGCAGTATGTGCTCGCCGACACCTATCGCCTGCATGTCGTCGACCGTCGCGGGTACGGCGCCTCTCCGCATCAGGGCGCGGTCGGGTGGCCCGTCGACGTACCGGACCTGCTCGCGCTTCTCGAGCAGCTCGGCGGTGCGCACGTGCTCGGGCACTCGTACGGCGGCGTGGTCGCGCTGATGGCCGCAGGGCAGCGGCCCGACCTCGTGCGGTCGCTCGTCGTCGTCGAGCCGCCGATGTACGGGATCAGCGACCATCCCGAGGCCCAGTCGCTCACCGCCGACCTCTGGGGCCTCGCCGAGCGGGCGCCGCACCAGGACGGCGCGGAGTTCTTCGCCGACTGGGCCGACCTCGTCCTCGGCCTGCACCCGCGCCTGGTGTCGATCACGGTCAACGGCTGGAGCGACCTCGACCGCATCGCCGCCGAGGCAACGCGGGTCGAGGCGATGCCGCTCGACCCCCCGGTCGACTGGGACGGCGTACGACGGGTGAGCGGCCCCACTGTCGTGGCGTCCGGTGCCTGGCCGCCCGAGAACGCCCGCGCCGCAACCGATCCCAAGCGGCTGCGCGCCGCGGCTGCCTTCCGGGAGACCGCGCGCGAGGTGGCCGAGCGGCTCGGCGTGCCGATCACGCAGTTCGACGCGTCCGGCCACAACCCGCAGCTCACCGAGGCGGCGGCGTTCAACTCGCTGCTCCGGCGTACCTGGGGCTGACGCCTCACGCACCGATGTGCCAGAAACCGCAAGGGTTTTCTGGCAGTTCGGTGGGTCAGGCGGGGCCGCCGACCTCGACGGTGATCTCGTGCAGGCCGGCTGACGCGCCCGGGAAGATGGGACGCTCCGCTTCGGTCTGCCAGGTGCCGTCGCTGCTCCGCGCGCGGCACTCGAGGGTGTGCGGGCCCGGGGTCGCGGGCCACTGCCACGACCACAGCCGCCACGAGTCGTCGCCGACGTCGGAGGCGAGGACGGCGTCCTCCCACGCACCGCCGTCGACGCGCACCTGAACGGCCTCGATCCCGCGGTGCTGGTGCCAGGCCCGACCGCCGACCGCGACCGTGCCGCCCGTGATCAGCGTGCGGTTGCGAGGCACGTCGATCCGCGACGACAGCTCGATCGTCCCGTCGGCCGACCAGCCACGAGCCAGCCAGAAGGGCACCGTCTCCTGCAGCGTCGTCAGCCGGATAGCGCTGAGCCACTTGGTCGCCGAGACGTAGCCGTAGAGCCCGGGGACGACGAGCCGCGCGGGGAACCCGTGCTTCACGGGCAGCGGCTCGCCGTTCATGGCGTAGGCGATCATCGCGTCGCGGCCGTCGTCGAGGACCGACAGCGGGAAGCCGGCGGTGAATCCGTCGACCGACTCGCCCACGAGCGCGTCGGCGTCGGGCCGCACGCCCACCGTGGCGAGGACGTCGCTGAGCCGCACGCCCTGCCACCTCGCGTTGCCGACGAGGTCACCGCCGACCTCGTTGCTGACGCAGGTGAGAGTCACGTGCCGCTCGATGCTCGGCAGCGCGAGCAGGTCGGCGTACGACAGCGTGAGGGGCGTGGCGACGCGCCCGTCGACGGTGAGCGACCAGCTCTCGACGTCCACCGCGGGCGTCACGAGCGCGGTGTCGATCTGGTAGAAATCCGCGTTCGGTGTGACGGCGGGTGCGAGGCCGGGCACCGCCGGGTCGACGCCGGCAGGCAGCGGCTTCGCGGGATCGGTGGGCTTCGGCAGCCCGATCGCGGCGCGCACGGTGTCGACCGCCGCCGCGCTCCCTCGCCGCGCTGCCGCTGCTATGCCGACGCCGACGGCGCCAGCAGCCGCCAGCACGGCGGCGAGCTGCAGGAACGCGCGGCGGTCGAGCGCTCCCGCAGGAGTGGATCGCATCGTGGGGCGGGTCGGGCTCAGCACGAGGCGTGTCCAGGCGAGGGCGCCGACCCCCACGCCGACGGCGAGGGCGATCGCGAGGGTGACGGCGTCCTGCACATTGCCTGTGAAGCAGAGCAGCCACGTGACGAGCCCGCCGGCGGCGAAGACCCACGGCACCCGCTCCGGCTTCGCGAACCAGCCGACGAGCGCGCCCACGATCACGACACCGAGGACGATGCCGAGCACGAGCAGCGGCTTGTCGGCCGTGCCGACCGCGCCGATAAGCGTCTCGCGCAGGCCGTCGGGCGTGTTCTCGATGATGCGGTCGGCGAACGCCGCCGTGGGGCTGGGAGCGCCCGGCAGGATCAGCCCGGCCACCTCGGCGGCGCCGAGACCGGCGAGCGCGGAGGCGCCGCCCGCCAGCGTGAGCCGCGCCGGGTCGCGCCTGGCCTCGGCCTGGACCTCGCTCATGCGGACCCCTCCGGGAGGAAGCCGGAGTCGAGGTTCCACGGCTGGATGGGGGAGTGCTCGAGGATCCAGGCCTGCAGGTCGCGGTCCCAGCCGAGTGCGACGGCGACCCCGACGAGGATGAAGACCAGCCCGAGCCCGCGCCGGAACCTGCCGTGCGGGTCGGCCGCCCAGCCGAGCCTGGCGATGACCCGCTGGCCCGCGAGGGCGACGACCAGAAGCGTGCCCGCGAGGCCGACGACGTAGATCGTCAGCAGCACGAGGCCGTCGACGGGCGAGGCGGGCAGGACCGTGACGAGGACGTACGCGTAGAGCGGCGAGCACGACGTGAAGACCGGACCGAGTGCCGCACCCGTGAGGACGGCGCCTGCGGTGCCGTCACGATCGGCGGCCGCGGCGAGGCGCGCGGTGCTGCGCCCCTGGAGCCCGAGCCGACCGGACACCCTGTCCCAGGCCGTGGGGAACAGCATGGCCGCGCCGAGGGCGACGAGGATGCCGCCCGAGAGCCAGGACCACACCTCGGGCGGGATGCCCAGCAGTGCGGTCGTCGCGCGCAGCAGCAGGGTGAACGCCAGCACCGACACGGCGAGCGATCCGGCCACCACCAGCGCGCGCCGTGTGCCCGGGGAGACGCGTTGCCTCACAGCGACAGATCCCGCGGCGTGATCCGCACCGGTCGTCGGAGCGACCGAGCCGCCCACGATGACGGGCAGCAGGGGGAGCACGCACGGGGCGAGGGTCGTGAGGACGCCTGCCGCGAGCGCCCCCAGGAGGACGACAGGATCCACGGTCAGGCGACCTTCCCGGCGATCTCGCCGCCGGTGTAGGTGCCCGTCCAGGCGCCGATCTTCGCGCCGGAGGCGTCGACCTGGACGAAGGTGTGCTGCACGGTCACGCCGTACTGCTGGCGCAGTGCCGTCTCGCTGTCGAAGTCGAGCTTCACCACGGTGAGCCCGTCCGGCAGCGACGCGGGATCGGCCGTGAGGTTGGAGTCGGTCTCGCGGCACTTGGGGCACCAGTCGGCGTGGAAGAACAGCACCACCGGTCCGGAGGAGAACGCCTCCTTGTCGGCCGTGTAGTCGGCGTACGTCACGTAGCCGTCGCGAGCCTCGGCCGCGGGCGTCGTGGCCGACGCCGACGGTGAGCCGGACGTCGCCGGAGCGGTGGAGGAGGAGGCCGAACCGGCTGTCGACGCCGGTGCCGCCGAGCCCCCGGAGGTGGTCGTGCCGCAGGCGCCGAGCAGCAGCCCGACGGCGATCAGAGCGGGCAGGGCTCGTGCGGTGTGCGAAGTCATCGGCTTCTCCTCGGTCGAAGTGTTACCAGTGGAACTCATCCGCGCACCCGGGAGGTCCCTCGAGCGCTTACGGACCGATGACGTCGTGCTCCGGGCCGCTGTCGCGGCGCATCCGCGGTCCGTACGCTGCGCAGGTGCCTCGCGTCCTTGTCGTCGACGACGACCTCACCGTGGCCGAGGTCGTCCTCGGCTACCTCCGACGCGACGGGTTCGAGGCCGCGCACGCGGCAGATGGCCTCGCCGCTCTCGCGATCGCCGAGCAGGCACCGCCCGACCTCGTCGTGCTCGACCTCATGCTGCCCGGGATCGACGGGCTCGAGGTGTGCCGCAGGCTGCGTGCGGCGAACCCCTCCCTCCCGGTGGTCATGCTCACCGCGCGCGGCGAGGAGGAGGACCGCATCGCGGGCCTCGAGGTGGGCGCGGACGACTACGTGGTGAAGCCGTTCAGCCCGCGCGAGCTCGCCCTGCGCGTGCGCTCGGTGCTGCGCCGCACGGAGCCGCGGACTGCGGCCGAGGCCGATCCGGTGCTCGTGGACGGCGATCTGCGCGTCGACACCGCCGCACGCGCCGCCACCCAGGGCGGCGCACCGCTCGCGCTCACGACGCGCGAGTTCGACCTGCTGTCGCACCTGCTCGCGAACCCCGGCCGGGCGATGTCGCGCGAGGACCTGCTGCGCGACGTGTGGGGCTGGGACTTCGGCGACCTCTCGACCGTGACCGTGCACGTGCGCCGGCTGCGCGAGAAGGTCGAGGCTGATCCCGCGACGCCGACCCGCCTCGTCACGGTGTGGGGCGTCGGCTACCGCTGGGACCCTGCTGCGTCCTCCGCCGGTGAGGCGCTCGCGCAGACCTACGGGGGCCCGGAGGAGTGACGCTCGACTTCGCGCTGGCCGCGCAGGCTGCGCTCGCCGCTGCCGTCGTGGGAGTGCTGGGCGTGCTGGGGGTTCTCCTGCTCGCCCGTCGGTCGCCCCGCTGGGCGGCGGTGCTGACACCCGTGATCGTGGTGCTCGCGGTCGCGGCGGGCGTGCTGGCGGGCGCGCGCTCGATGGTGCTCGAGGGCGCAGACCTCGCGGTCGTCTGGACCGTCCTGCTCGCGGTCGTGCCGGTCGCGCTCGTGGTCGGCGTGGTGCTCGCGCGGCGCACGATGGGCCTGCAGCGCGAGATCGAGCGCGAGGCCGCCGCGCGGGCGATGGAGGCCGAGGTCGAGGCGCGTCGGCGCGAGATGGTCGCGTGGGTCTCGCACGACCTCCGCACGCCGCTGGCCGGCATCCGCGCGATGACCGAGGCGCTCGAGGACGGCGTGGCGCCCGATCCGTCGGCGTACCACCGGAGGATCCGCGAGGAGGTCGACCGGCTCGCGGCGATGGTCGACGACCTGCTCGCGCTGTCGCGGCTGCAGTCGGGCCAGCTCGAGCTGTCGCGGTCGCTGCTGCCGCTGCGCGACCTGGTGTCGGACACGCTGGCCGGTGCCGAGCCTCTGGCCCGCGAGCGCGGCGTGGCCGTGTCCGGCACGTGCGACGACGCGGTGACGGCGTACGTCGACGAGGCGGCGCTCTCGCGCGCGCTGACCAACCTCGTGGTGAACGCCGTGCGCTACACGCCGTCGGGCGGTTCGGTGCGGATCGAGGCGGCGTCGGACGGCGCGGTCACGGCGCTGCGCGTCGTCGACACGTGCGGCGGCATCCCCGCGGACGACCTGCCGCGTGTGTTCGAGGCCGGGTGGCGCGGCACGGTCGCGCGCACCCCGGGGGCCACGAGCGGCGCGGGGCTCGGGCTCGCCGTCGTACGAGGCCTGGCCGACGCCCTCGACGGCTCCGTCACCGCCGCCAACACCCCCACCGGCTGCGTCTTCACCCTCACCGTCCCGGCCACCGCCCCCTGACCGCGCTCGGGTGACCCCTCGGGTCGATGGTGGAGGGCGCGGGGAACGTGCTGCGGGTCAGGCGGCGGGAGCGTCCGCCAGGTCGAGGCGGATGCGTGCGGCGGCGAGGTGCGGGTTGGTGCGCCGTGCCTCGGGCACCGCGAGCAGCGCAGTACGCAGCGCCCGCGCGGTGAGCGACGCCGACAGATCGGTGGTCGGCAGGCCGGGCAGCGCGAACATCCGGCGCGACCAGCGCGGCATGAGGCCGAACCCGGTGAGCGCGAGCGTCGTCCACGCCGGGCGGGCCGGGGTCAGCAGCTGCACGCGCGGCGCCATCGGCGGCCAGATCAGGTCGCGCACCGACTCGCGCGTCTCCGGCGTCACCTCGAGCTGCGGCTTCATCCGCTCGAAGTACGCCGACAGCTCGGCGACCGAGGCCGGCACGGTGTCGAGGTCGCAGCCGACGAGGCGCGCGGCCTCGACCTGCTCGAGCACGTACTGGTCGGCCTCTGCGTCGGTCAAGGGTGCGCCGGAGCGACGGTGACCCACGAGCCAGGAGTCGACCGCGCCGCAGTGCACCCACAGCAGCCAGTCGGGCCGGTCGAGACCCAGCTTGCGGTGGACGAAACGCACGCGGGTGGCGGTCTTCTCGGCCTCGGCCCGGGTGCCGTACGTGATGGCGTTGACGTAGGCGCCGGTCCGCGCGAGCCGGCCCCAGGGGTCCTCGCGGGTGGAGGTGATGTCGTGGAACGAGCGCATGACGTCCGGGTGCAGCGCCTGCAGGATCAGCGCCCGGATGCCGCCGACGACGTTCGCGGGGTCGTGGTGCACGCGCCAGGAGACGCTGTCGGGGCCGAAGAAGCCCGGGTCCGGCGTCGCCTGGTCGAGCGACTCCATCGGGGTGAAGCCGCTGCGGATCCCGGTGCGGGGGCGCTCGAAGGTCTCGGACATGGTGCTCCCAGGGTGCCCCTTCCCCGCGCCGGGCGCACGGCGGACGGGCTCGACGCCGCGTCGATGGGGGAGCCCGGTTGCCCCGCCGTGGGCCGGGGGCAGCCGTATCCGGCACGTACGGGGAGTGGCGGGCGAGACATCGGGGCGTGAGCGGTGGTGGTCCGGCTGGCGGGCTCGGGCCGATAGGGTCGGGGTGACCGGTTCGTGACCGTGCAGCCAGCACCGTGCTCGGTGAGCGTCCGGCCGCCGCACCCGTGGCGCCTCCTGGCAACGTCGCCGAGGCCGTGGACGGCTGCGGCAGACGAGCCCGTCCGCAGCGCCGCTGCGGAGCACAGCGACACCCTGGAGCTACCTGTGGCCAGCATCGACGCCGTCATCGCCCGCGAGATCCTCGACTCCCGCGGCAACCCCACCGTCGAGGTGGAGGTCGGCCTGGACGACGGCACCGTCGCCCGCGCAGCAGTCCCCTCCGGCGCCTCGACCGGCGCCTTCGAGGCCGTCGAGCTCCGTGACGGCGGCGACCGCTACGGCGGCAAGGGCGTGGAGAAGGCAGTCCTCGCGGTCGAGGACGAGATCGCCCCCGAGATCCTCGGGTTCGACGCCACCGAGCAGCGCCTCATCGACCAGGTGATGATCGACCTCGACGGCACCCCCAACAAGGAGCGCCTCGGCGCCAACGCGATCCTCGGCGTCTCGCTCGCTGTCGCGAAGGCCGCCTCGGACTCCGCCGGCCTGCCGCTCTTCCGCTACATCGGCGGCCCGAACGCGCACACCCTGCCTGTCCCGATGATGAACATCATGAACGGCGGGTCGCACGCCGACTCCGACGTCGACATCCAGGAGTTCATGATCGCGCCGATCGGCGCCGAGTCGTTCCGCGAGGCGCTGCGGATGGGCGCGGAGGTCTACCACGCGCTCAAGTCGGTGCTGAAGAAGGAGGGCCTCGCGACCGGCCTCGGCGACGAGGGCGGCTTCGCCCCCAACCTGCCGAGCAACCGCACCGCGCTCGACCTCATCGCCAAGGCCGTCGACATCGCCGGCTACACGCTCGGCACGGACATCGCGCTCGCGCTCGACGTCGCGGCCAGCGAGTTCTACAACGACGGCGTCTACACGTTCGAGGGTGCGACCAAGACCGCCGAGGAGATGTCGGCGTACTACACGCAGCTCGTCGCTGACTACCCGCTCGTCTCGATCGAGGACCCGCTGAACGAGGACGACTGGGACGGCTGGAAGACCCTCACCGACGCGATCGGCTCCCAGGTCCAGATCGTCGGCGACGACCTGTTCGTCACCAACCCCGAGCGGCTCGCCCGCGGCATCGCGTCCGACACCGCCAACGCGCTGCTCGTGAAGGTCAACCAGATCGGCACGCTCACCGAGACGCTGGACGCCGTCACCATGGCCCACCGTGCCGGCTACCGCTGCATGATGAGCCACCGCTCGGGCGAGACCGAGGACGTCACCATCGCCGACCTCGCGGTCGCGGTGGACGCCGGCCAGATCAAGACCGGTGCCCCGGCCCGTTCGGAGCGCGTGGCGAAGTACAACCAGCTGCTGCGCATCGAGGAGGAGCTCGACGACGCGGCGCGCTACGCCGGTCGCGGCGCCTTCCCGCGTTTCCACGGCTGATCGCGGCACACTCGTACGCATGACGGGGCCGTCGCAGCGTGCCGCGGAGCGCCAGGCGGCGCGCCGCGGGGCTGCGACGTCCCCGTCCGCACGAGGTCGCGTCCGGTCGGTCGCGACCGCCGTGCGCGACCGCCCGACCCTCACCGGGCGCGCCGTCGTCCTCGCCGCCATCCTCGGCATGCTCGTGCTCACCCTCGCCGTGCCGCTGCGCGAGCTCGTCGCCCAGCGCGCGGAGATCAACGCGCTGCGCGCCGCGAACCAGGCTGCGTCGGCCCGCGTGGCCGAGCTCGTCCTGCGCGAGGAGCGGCTGAAGGACCCGGCGTACGTCACCTCGCTCATCCGCGAGCGGCTGCACTACGTGCTCCCCGGCGAGGTCGGCTACGTCGTCCTCGACCCCGAGGAGGCGCCGGCGCCGGCGAAGGCGGGCGCGAAGGCCCCCGCGAACCCGTGGTACGCCACGCTGTGGTCGTCGGTGCAGTCCGCCGACCAGGCAGCCGGTGCCGCGTCGCGCTGACGCGCCCGTCACTGCCGCCTGCTCGCGGCTCTGGAAGGCTTGCCCCATGACCGACGCGCCGTCCCCCGACGACCTCGCCGCCATCGCCCGCCAGCTCGGGCGCGAGCCGCGCGGCGTGCGCCGGGTGGCCCACCGCTGCTCGTGCGGCGACCCGGACGTGGTGGAGACCGAGCCGCGGCTGCCCGACGGCACCCCGTTCCCGACGATGTACTACCTCACCTGCCCGCGCGCGGCCGGCCTGATCGGCACCCTCGAGGCCGGCGGCACGATGCGCGCGATGCAGGACCGCCTCGCCGACGACCCCGGCCTCGCGGCTGCGTACTCCGCGGCGCACGAGGCCTACCTCGCGGCCCGCGAGGAGATCGCGCACGTCGAGGAGATCGCGGGCATCACCGCCGGCGGCATGCCGTCCCGGGTGAAGTGCCTGCACGTGCTGGTGGGCCACTCCCTCGCCGCCGGGCCCGGCGTGAACCCCTTCGGCGACGAGGCCCTCGCCCTCCTGCCCGACTGGGGTGCGTCCGGCCCGTGCACGCGGGACGAGACCGCGTGAGCGCGGTGCGCGTCGCCGCGATCGACTGCGGCACCAACGCCATCCGGCTGCTCGTCGCCGACGTCGACCTCGAGGCGGGAACGCTCGTCGATGTCGACCGCCGCATGGAGATCGTGCGGCTCGGCGAAGGGGTCGACGCCACCGGTCGACTGTCCGAGGGAGCGCTCGCGCGCACGTTCGCGGCGTGCGAGACCTACGGGGCCCTGATCACGTCGTACGGCGCGATCCGCGTGCGGTTCGTGGCCACGTCGGCCTCGCGCGACGCGAGCAACCGCGCGGACTTCGTCGCCGGCGTGCTCGCGCGGATCGGCGTCGAGCCCGAGGTGATCTCGGGCGACGAGGAGGCTGCGCTGTCGTTCACCGGCGCGACGCGCGGGCTGGTCGGCGCGGAGCCGCCGTACCTCGTGGTCGACATCGGCGGCGGCTCGACCGAGTTCGTCCTCGGCACGAGCGTGCCGGTGGCGGCGCGCAGCGTCGACATCGGATGCGTGCGGATGACCGAGCGCCACGTGCGGCACGATCCGCCGACCCCTGCCGAGGTGGCCGGTATCGTCGCCGACGTCGATGCGGCGATATCCTTTGCAGCAGAGGCGGTTCCGCTCTCCGAGGTGCGCACGCTGGTCGGGCTCGCAGGCTCGGTCACCACCGCCGCCGGCATCGCGCTCGACCTTCCCGAGTACGACTCGGCGCTCATCCACGGATCGCGGATCAGCGCGGCGGACGTGGACGCCGTGTCGGAGCGGCTGCTCGCGCTCGGCCACGACGAGCGCTCGGCGATCGGCGTCATGCACCCCGGCCGCGTCGATGTCATCAACGCCGGCGTCCTCGTGCTGCGCCGGATCATGCACCGCACCGGAGTGCCCGAGGTGCTCGTCTCCGAGCACGACATCCTCGACGGCATCGCCTGGGCGCTGGCCGAGCCCGGGGCATGAGCGGCTGGCGCATCGAGGCGCGCGACCCCTCCGACCCGGCTGCGGTCGCCGCGGTCGCGGCGTACTCGGCCGAGCTCGACTCGCTGCTCGGCGCGTCGTCGCCCACCATCAGCGACCCGCGTCTCGACGACTACCGCGCACCCGGTGGCACGTTCCTGCTCGTGGTCTCCGACGACGGCGCCGTGCTCGGATGCGCGGGGCTGCGGACGATCCAGACCGACGCGTACGGCGACGTCGCGGAGATCAAGCGCATGTGGGTCTCGCCGTTGCTGCGCGGGCAGGGGGCCGGGAGGGCGCTGCTCGAACGGCTGCACGAGGAGACGCGGCACCTCGGCCTGGGGTCGGTGGTGCTCGACAGCAAGCGCGAGCTCCACGACGCCCGCCGCCTCTACCTGGCTGCCGGGTACGCCGAGGTCGGGCGCTACAACGACAACGCGGACGCCACCGTGTGGATGCGCCTCGATCTCGGCGTGCGCCGGCCGACGTACGCCGCGGTGCTGCTCGTGGACGCCGAGGGCCGGGTGCTGCTGCAGCACCGGGACGAGCACGCGCCGCGCGCGCCGCTGCAGTGGGGGATGGTCGGCGGTGCGGTCGAGGCCGGCGAGTCGCCCGAGCAGGCGGCGTACCGCGAGCTGCTCGAGGAGACGGGCTTGGCGCCCGCCTCCGGGGAGCTCGCGCTCTGGCGGTCCGAGGCGTTCGCGTGGTCGGACGGGTCGATGGCCGACTACCACCTCTACGTCGCCCCGACCGCGGCGACCGACGCCGACGTCGTGCTGGGGGAGGGGCTCGCGATCGTGTTCGTGACGCCCGACGAGATCCAAGCGCTGCCGCTCACCGAGAGCGGCGAGCACTTCCTCACCGCGTTCCTCGGCTCGCCCGCGTACCGCGCACTGCTCGGCTGAGCTGTGGCGTGCGCCACGGCCCGTGGCGTTGCGCGTTCAACGACCCGTGGTGAGGGTGGGGGCATGACCGACGTGCGACCGATCCCGCTGACCCTGCTCGACGGCTCCGCCACGACCCTCGGCGAGGTGGCCGGCGACGGGCCGGTCCTCGTGGTCAACGTGGCGAGCCGGTGCGGCCTCACGCCGCAGTACGCCGCGCTCGAGGAGCTCGCGCGCACGTACGGGCCGCGTGGGCTGACGGTGCTCGGTGCCCCGTGCAACCAGTTCCTCGGGCAGGAGCCGGGCAGCAACGAGGAGATCGCCGAGTTCTGCTCGATGACCTACGGCGTCACGTTCCCCCTCACCGACAAGGTCGAGGTCAACGGCGAGGGCAGGCACCCGCTGTTCGCCCAGCTGACGGCCGCCGCGGACGCCGAGGGCCACACCGGCGACGTCCGCTGGAACTTCGAGAAGTGGCTCGTCTCGCGCGACGGCGAGGTCGTCGCCAGGTTCGCGCCGATCACCAAGCCGGACGCCGCCGAGGTGGTCGCTGCGGTCGAGGCATCGCTCGAGGCCTGACCGCACGGTGAGACGTCCGGCACACACCGAATCGCTCAGGCCCACGTCGTCGCAGGTCACAGCCTGATGCGAACGATTCGCATTGGGATTGCTGGACTTGCGGCGGTGCGGGCCTGGTGAGGTCGCCCTAACCTGGACGCATGAGCACCAACGACACGACCAGCACGGTCCCGCGCATCCTCATTGTCGGCGGAGGGTACGTCGGCCTCTACACGGCGCTGCGCCTCGGCTCGAAGCTGCAGCGCGGCGAGGCCGTCGTCACCGTCGTCGACCCGCGCTCGTACATGACCTACCAGCCGTTCCTGCCCGAGGCGGGCGCCGGCTCGATCCAGCCGCGGCACACCGTCGTCCCGCTGCGCCAGACGCTGCCGGACGCCGAGATCATCACCGGCTCCGTGCAGTCGGTCGAGCACGCCCGCAAGGTCGCGGTGATCGAGCCGCTCGAGGGCGAGGCGTACGAGCTGCCGTACGACGTGCTCGTGATGGCCGTCGGCGCGGTGCCGCGGGTGCTCCCCATCCCGGGGCTGGCCGACTGGGCGATCGGGTTCAAGAACGTCGAGGAGGCCATCGCCCTGCGCAACCACGTGCTCGAGTGCCTCGACATCGCCGAGACGGCGACCGATCCCGCGATCCGCGAGCGGAACCTCACCTTCGTCTTCGTCGGCGGCGGGTACGCCGGCGTCGAGGCGATCGCCGAGATCGAGGACCTCGCCCGCTACGCCACGCGCTACCTGCGCAACGTCACTCCCGCCGACCTGCGCTTCGTGCTGGTCGAGGCCACGAACCGGATCCTCCCCGAGGTGGGCGAGGAGATGGGTCGCTGGACCGTCGAGCAGCTGCGCGAGCGCGGCCTCGAGATCCGGCTCGAGACGCGGCTCGAGTCGACCGTCGAGGGGCACGTGATCCTGTCCGACGGCGCCCAGATGCTGTCGGACACCGTGGTGTGGACCGCCGGCGTGAAGGCCCACCCGCTGCTCGAGGCCACCGACCTCCCGCTCGACGACCGAGGCCGCCTCGTGTGCGCCACCGACCTGCGCGTGGTCGGCGTGGAGGACGCGTGGGGCGCCGGCGACTGCACCGCCGTACCCGACCTGACCAACCCCGGGACGTTCTGCTCGCCGTCGGCGCAGCACGCGGTGCGCCAGGCGAAGGTGCTGGCCGACAACGTCATCGCGGTGATGCGCGGCTTCGAGCCCGCCGACTACAAGCACAAGCACAACGGCTCGGTCGCCTCGCTCGGCCTCTACAAGGGCGTCGCGCAGGTGAAGGGCATCCAGATCAAGGGATTCCCGGCCTGGTTCCTGCACCGGACCTACCACATGAGCAAGGTGCCGACGACGCGCCGCAAGGTGTCGGTCATCGCCGACTGGACGATCGCGTTCCTGTTCAAGCGGGACGTCACCAGCCTGTGGGGCACGCACGAGCAGCTGCGCAACAGCTCCTCGCTCGTGCAGCACGAGAGCCGCAAGCGCGCCGGCTGACCCGCCCGCTCGCGATGATCAATCCGTTGTTTCCCGGTGCGGGAAGCGACGGATTGATCAGTCTCAGGGCAGGGGTGGCGGCAGCGGCGCGGTCTCGGCTGCCTAGGCTGACGGCATGACTCGCAGTCTCGCCGTCACGGTCCTCGGGCACGACCGCCCCGGCATCATCGCCGAGGTCACCGGCGCGCTCGCCGCGCTCGGCGGCAACCTCGAGGACTCCTCGATGACGCTGCTGCGCGGCCACTTCGCCTGGACCCTCGTCGTGTCGGTCGAGGCATCGGCCGGGGACGTCGCGGCACGGCTCGAGCACCTCACCGCCGAGGGCCTCGTCGTCTCCGTGCTCCCGGTGCCGGACGCCGACGCCGCGGCCGTCGAGGGCAGCGCCTGGCTCCTGTCGGTGCACGGCGCAGACCGTCCGGGCATCGTCTCCGGGATCACCGGCGTGGTCGCCGAGGCCGGCGGCAACATCACCGACCTCACGACGCGGCTCGGCACGGGCCTCTACGTGCTCGTCGCCGAGGTGGCGCTGCCCGCCGACGTCGACGTCACGGCGCTGACGGCGCGGATCGACGCGGTGGCCGCGGACCTCGGCGTACGCGCCACGCTGCACGCCGCCGACGTCGACGAGCTGTAGGCATCTCGTGGGGATCGTGGACGGGCGGATCGTCATGCCGCCGTTGCCTTCCGGGCAGGTGCTGCCCGTGGTAACGGTGCCGGCCGACGTGCTCTCGACCC
Source organism: Longivirga aurantiaca (assembly GCF_042660085.1). NCBI lineage: Bacteria > Bacillati > Actinomycetota > Actinomycetes > Sporichthyales > Sporichthyaceae > Longivirga > Longivirga aurantiaca. The sequence continues at coordinate 471,683 of NZ_JBHSTI010000002.1, forward strand.
CGTGCATCGACGTCGACCCGACCGATCCGGCCGTGGCGCAGCTCGCCGCCGACCTGCTCGCGACGCAGCGCGTCTCGCCGGGCTGCGTCGGCCTCGCTGCCAACCAGGTGGGCGTGGGGTGGCGGGTCTTCTCTCTCGACGTCTCGCAGCACCCGAAGGCACGTATCCACCACGGCGAGTACGTGCTCGTGAACGCACGGGTCGAGTCGTCGTCGCGCAACGAGAAGTCGCGCGAGGGATGCATGTCGGTGCCGGACTTCACCGGTGACGTGAAGCGGGCCTCGCGCATCGCCGTCCGCGGCTGGCTGCCCGGCTCCGGCGAGGAGGTCGTCGTCGAGACCGACGCGTTCGAGGCCCGCGCCCTGCAGCACGAGCTCGACCACCTCGACGGGTTCGTGTTCCTCGACCGCGTCGTCGGCCCGCACGCCGTCTTCCCGCGCAAGACCTACCTCTAGCCCCCGGACGCCGCGGCACGCGGCAGACTGGTGCGCGCGCCCCCGTAGCCCAACTGGCAGAGGCATCCCGCTTAAACCGGGACCAGTGCAGGTTCGAGCCCTGCCGGGGGCACACGCGATTGAGGCGAGAGCAGTACGAGCTTGCTCGTACTGCCGAGCCGATTGAGTGTGTTGAGCGAGGGCGGCGCTCTTCCGCCCCTCGCGATCACTCCGCTTACATGCTCGGCGCATAGCGCCGCACTCTGAGCCACCTACCCGGCAGGGCTCGGGAGGAACCCCCGCGCGCCGCGCCCCGCCAGCGTCCCCGGCCACCCTCGGCCGAAGGCTGCACGTGCCCGCCCGCCGTCGGGCGCCCGACTAGCTAGCCGAGACGGCCCCTGCCGGGCGCGAGCTCCGCCGCGCCTCGGCCGCAGGCCGCGGCCGGCGCCCTCGCAGACACGTTCGACGTCCGCGATCGCACGGTGGGGCGCAGCGACGTACCGCGTCGGGGCGACAGCTCAGCTGCGGCATTGATCGGGGTGTCCTGCTGTCAGGACAGCCGCTCGACCACCATCGCCATGCCCTGGCCGCCGCCGACGCACATCGTCTCGAGGCCGATCTGCTTGTCGTGGAAGCGCAGCGAGTTGAGCAGCGTGCTCGTGATGCGCGCGCCCGTCATGCCGAAGGGATGCCCGACGGCGATGGCACCGCCGTTGACGTTGAGGCGGTCGACGTCGATCCCGAGCTCCCAGGCGGAGGCGAGCACCTGGGCGGCGAACGCCTCGTTGATCTCGACGAGGTCGACGTCGTCGATCGTCATGCCCGCGCGGGCGAGCGCCTGACGGGTCGCCTCGACCGGGCCGAGGCCCATGATCTCGGGCGACAGCGCGCTGACCCCGGTGGAGACGATGCGTGCGAGCGGTGCGATTCCGAGCTCGGCTGCTCGTACGTCGGACATGATCACGACCGCCGCGGCGCCGTCGTTCAACGGGCAGCAGTTGCCGGCCGTCACCGTGCCGTCCGGCCGGAAGACCGGTGCGAGAGTGGAGACCTTCTCGAGCGTCACACCCGGGCGGGGCCCGTCGTCGGTCGAGACCATCGAGCCGTCGGGCAGCTCGAGCGGCACGATGTCCGTCGCCCAGAAGCCGTTGGCGATCGCGGCCTCGGCCAGGTTCTGGCTGCGCACCCCGAACTCGTCCTGGGCGAGCCTGCTCACGCCGCGGATCTGCGCGACGTTCTCCGCGGTCTGACCCATCGCGATGTAGACGTCGGGCAGGCCGCCGTCGAGCGCCGGGTCGGTCCAGACCTCGGCTCCTCCCGCCGAGCGCGCGGCCGTGCGGTCCCCGGCCTCGGCGAAGCGCGCGTTCCTCGTGCCGGGCGAGCCGTCGCTGGCGCCGTGCGCGTAGCGGCTCACCGCCTCGACGCCGACCGAGAGGAAGGCGTCGCCCTCCCCGGCCTTGATGGCGTGGAACGCCATGCGCGTGGTCTGCAGGCTCGAGGCGCAGTAGCGGTTCACCGTCGTGCCGGGGATGTCGAGGCCAGCGAGCAGCGCGGTGACGCGGGCCAGGTTGTAGCCCGCCTCGCCCGCGGGCTGGCCGCAGCCGAGCATGACGTCGTCGAGGGTGGCCGGATCGAGCTCCGGCACTTGGGCGAGCGCGGCCAGCACCATCTGCGCAGCCATGTCGTCGGGGCGGAGGCCGGCGAGGCTGCCCTTCACGGCGCGGCCGATCGGGGAGCGGGCGACGGAGACGATGACGGCCTCGGGCATGGTGCGCCTCTCGAGCGGGGTGGGGCGACCCGCGGTGAGGCGGGGCGCGGACCGTGGTGCGTCGTCAGCCGCGGGCCGGCGCCCGGGCAGTGCGCTGTGCGCTGTGCGCTGTGCACAGTCTGCCGGGCGGGCCGCAGCGGCCGCCACCGCCGGGAACGCCGTGCCCTGCGTGCGCCTTCTCCACGCGGCCGCCGGCCGCAGCGGCGTTCTGCGTCCATGAAGGCCGGAATTGTTCGGCTCTATTGGATGAAGGTCGCCTTCATCTGGATAGGTTCGCGGGCGTGGGATCGATCAGGGTGCGCCTCGGGGCGTTGTGGGCGGCGGCGCGGGGGCGGTACTACCCGCACGGCACGCGGCGTCGGCGTACGTACCGTGAGGCGGCGCTCGCACTGTTCGGCCTCGCCGTGCTGGTGCCGGTGCTCGCCATCGGCTGGGTGCTGCTGACCTCGCCCGGTGCGGGCCGTGCGCTCCTGGTGATCGTCGGCGCGGTGCTGCTGGCGTTCGGGTCGCTCGTCGTGTTCGCGCAGCTCGACCGGCTGCAGCCCGGCCGGGCGCCGTGGTTGAAGGTCGTCCTGGCGTGGATCCTCGCTGCACCCGGAGCGGTCGCCGGCGTGGTGCTGCTCGTCGCCGACCTGCTGCGCGGGTCGGGCGGTGCCGCGCGGCTGCAGGCCGGCGAGGTGCTGTGGGCTGAGATGCCGAACGACGAGGACCGCGGCGCGACCTCGAAGGTCCGACCGGTCGTCGTGGTGGCCGACGAGGGCGACAGCGTGCTCGTGCGCTGGTTCACCAGCCAGGACAAGTCCCAGCGCCACGGATACGTCGAGTTCACGACCGCGATGCAGAAGCAGGCCGGCCTCGACGGTGTCGGGCACTCGACCTGGCTTTCCGGGGAGGCGCGGCCGCTGCCGCGCAGCGCGTTCCGCGACCCGGTGGGCAGGGTGCCCGCCGAGGTGCTGCACCGCCGCCCGAGCTGACCGCCGTGCGCCGATCCGCCCCCGAGCGCTCCGGGCAGGCCCCCCGCCGTACGACGAAGGCCGCGCCCACCGGGGTGGACGCGGCCTTCGTGCGGAACGACTAGCGGTTGGCGATCGACAGGAAGCGCAGCAGCTCCATGTAGAGCCAGACGATCGAGGACGCCAGCGACATGCCGAGCGACCACGACCAGTTGCGCGGCGCACCGCCCTGGATGGCCTGGTCGGCACGGCCGATGTCGATGAGCAGGGACCACGCGGCGAGCGCCACGCCGAGGGCGCAGAGCACGAGGCCGATCCCGCTCACGCCGTAGAAGCCCCAGCCGCCGCCGACGCCGAAGAGCACGGCGACGATGTTGGCGAGGCCGAGCACGAGGTAGCCGATCGCGAGGCCCGCGAAGAGCTTGTAGGCGCGCGAGGCCTTCTTGCCCCACGAGGTGGAGTACACGGCGAGCATGCCGATGACGCCGGCGAAGGTGCCGATGATCGCCTGGGTGATGAGCGCGACGTTGCCGCCCTGGCCCACGGCCATGTGCGAGAAGGCGCCCATCATGAGGCCGAGCGCGGCGCTGTAGACCAGCGCCAGCGGCGCGCTGACCGGCGAGCGGCGCGCGACGTAGATGCCGAAGAACATCAGGCCGATGATCAGGGCGAGGTACAGCGCGAAGCTGCCGGACAGGTAGATCCAGCCCGGGACGGCGGCGACCACGGCGATACCGAGGCAGGCGGCGGTCGTGACGAGGACGTCGGGGAGGGCGAGGCGCTCCTCGGCCTGCGGGGTGGTGTCCTGCAGCGCCTTCTGGACCTCGGCGAGCATCTGGTTGGCCACGTCAACTCCATCTGTGGGGGCCGGTGCAGCCGGGGTCGTGCACCCCGTCTGGGTCAGATCGTAGCCGCTCAGGCCTCAAAGGAAGAAGTCGAGATCGGGTGTTCGGACCCCACGGGAGGGAGATTCCGCTCAGAGCCGACCGCCGCTTCCGCTCAGGTGCGGGGAGCGCCGACCGATCGGGAAGCCGACCAGCACGACTCTGCCGCCTGCTCACGTACCCCGGGCGTGGACCTTGCATCATCGACTTCCTGCGTCGCTGCCCCCATCCGCTCGCGGCTCATCGCGCTCGGCACGCTCGCCGAGGTCGCCTCGTCCGTCGCGTCAGCCGACGTCGCCGCCGCCGCGGTCGAGGAGCAGACGCGGAGCGCCACGCGCGAGCGCGCGGTCCTGGCCTCGACCCTCGAGGGCCTTGTCGGCGGCCTGCGCCACCGACCACGGCAGCGGCTCCCGGCGCGTCTGCGCGCCGGGAACCGCTGCTGCGGGCCGACGGTCGTACGGTCGGGGGAGCCACCAGCCCGACCGTGAGGACGCGCCGTGACCCACCACGCAGACCTCGTCCTGCGCGCTGCACGCGTGCTGACCATGGACGAGCGCAACACTCCCGGCACAGCCGTGGCGGTGACGGACGGCGTGATCTCCGCGGTCGGCGGTGACGCCGATGTGGCGCCGCTGATCGGGCCCCGGACCCGCGTCCTCGACCTCCCTGGCGCGACGGTCCTCCCCGGCATCAACGACGCGCACTGCCATGCCCTCGCGTTCGGGCTCGACCGGCCGCCCTTCAACCTCGATCTGTCGTACCCCACCGTTCGGTCGATCGCCGACGTCGCCGAGGCCGTCCGCGAGGCGGCCCGGTCCCGTCTGCCGGGCGAGTGGATCGTGGGCAGCGGCTGGGACCCGGGTTTCCTCGCCGAGTGCGTGGCCGAGCCGGGCCGGCTGCCGAGCAGGCACGATCTCGACAGGGTCAGCCCGCAGAACCCCGTGTACCTGCAGGACTTCTCGTACCACACGGCGTGGGTCAACAGCCGCGCGCTCGGGCTCGCCGGCTACGGCCCCTCGACCGTCGCGCCCACGGGCGCCACGATCGCGCGGGACCCCGACGGGTCGCCGAGCGGCTACCTGACCGAGGGCGCCCGCTACGCGATCCGCGACCTGCTGCCGACGCCGACCCACCAGATGAGACGCGACGCGGTGCGTTCGGCGGTCGCGACCATGAACGCGCTGGGGATCACGAGCCTGACCGAGCCGGGCATCGGGCCGGGCGACGCCGGTGGCGGCATGGCCGAGGGCGGGCTGGAGGTGTATCGCGACCTCGAGGCGGACGGCCAGCTCGATGCGCGCGTCACCGTGCTGATCCTCGCGGTGAAGATGTCGCGCTCCGTCGAGGAGTTCACCGAGAACCTGAGCACCCTCCAGCTCCCGGCGTACCGCGATCCGCGGATGGTGAACGTCGTCGGCGTGAAGGTGATGGCCGACGGGATCCCGCCCAACCGGACGTCGTGGATGCACGAGCCCTTCGTGGGCGGCGGATGCGGAGGGCTCACCGTCGGCGGCGAGTCGGACGAGGAGCGCGAGGAGACGCTGCGCGCGATGATCGTGCACGCCCACTCGCTCGGTTACCAGCTGGGCGTGCACATCACCGGCGACCGCGGGATCGACGCCGTGGTGGACGCGTTCGCCGAGGCGGCCCGCCGCCACCCGCGGCCGGACCCTCGCCACTACGTCATCCACGGCGACTTCATGACGCCGCACAGCCTGCGGGTGAGCCGCGAGCACGGGTTCGGCGTCAACATGAATCCCACCATCAAGTGGACGATCGCCGACCTCGAGGAAGAGTTCGTCGGGCCCGAGCGCGCGGCGTACGAGTTCCCCTACCGGACCGCGCTCGATGCCGGCGTCACCGTCACCAGCGGCTCCGACGCTCCGGTGACGTTCCCCGACTGGCGGCAGGGCGTCTCGACCATGGTCCTGCGCGAGTCCAAGGCCAGCGGTCGGGTCAGCGGCCCTGACGAGCGCATCGGCGTCCTCGAGGCTCTGCGCACGTACACCGCAGCTCCGGCCTGGCAGGACTTCGCGGAGAGCTGGAAGGGGTCGCTCGAGGTGGGCAAGGTCGCCGACATCTGCGTGGTCGCCGGCGACCTGCTCACGATGGACCCGCACGACATCCCGACGGTGCCCGTCCTGCTGACCCTGCTGGGCGGGCGCGCCGTGCACGACGCCACCGCCGGCTGAGTTCGCTCCCTCACTGCACGAGAACCCCGCACCGTCGTCGGTGCGGGGCTCTCGTCGTGTCGGGGCTGCTCTCAGCCGAGCTTGCGGTGCGCCCGGACCATGTCGGCCTCGTGGACGATCGCCGTCGCGAAGCCGTGGGACAGGCCGTGCTCGTCGCGGAGCCAGTTGACCTTCTCCTCGAACCGGGAGAACGCAGGCCCGTCCTCGAGCGAGCGCATCCAGTCCTTGACGTCACGGCCGGTCGCGGAGGGGAGGCGCTGGACGAGCTGCTGGTGGGTCTCCTCGGAGTGACGGATCATGGCGCGTCTCCTTCGCCTCAGGGCTTCGTCTGGGCTTCACCGTAGACCTGGTCACCACCTCCGACGCAAGACTTCCGCGCGATTGGGGGCGTGGTCCGGGCCACGCCTGGGCCCGGCCTAGGCTCGACGCGTGGCGCACCCTGGACCGGGCGGGACCGACCCCGTCGCCGACACCCCTGCGGACCGCTTCGCCGACCAGCTCGCGCGCACGGTCGACCGGCTGCGCTCGCTCTCCCTCGCCCGGCTCGGGGCTCCGTTCGAGCCCGAGGCGACCCGGGCCGACGCCGCCCGCGCGACGGCCCAGAGGCTCGCCGACATCGCCGCCGAGCTCGAGGGCGGACCCGCGCGGACGCTGCCCCGGATGGCCGACGCCGCGGTCGGCGACCAGGTCGCGGTGTGCGGACGGGACGTCCTGGCCGCAGCCTCGGGGGACGCGTCGCTCCTCGCCGGCCTGGCGGACGACCTGCTGGACCTGCGCCGCCGGCTCTGACGCCTGTCAGCTGGTCGGGGCCGCCGGCAGGGCGGGGAGGCCGCCGTCCTCCTGGGACAGCAGGCCGACGGCGCGCAGCACCTCGGGCAGCATCGCCTCGGCGCAGGCCTGGTAGCCGAGGGCCGAGGGGTGGAACCGGTCGGCGGAGAAGTAGATCTCGGGGGCGTGGTCGAACAGCGTCCCGAGCAGCTCGCCGAGCGGCACCGGGCGTCCGCCCTCCTGCCGGACCACGATCTTCTGGGCGGCGGCGAGCTCGCGGCTCGTGCGCCGCGCGTACCGCCGCAGGAGCGCGCCGAGGGGCCGGACGGTCCCGAGGTCGGGGCAGGTGCCCACGACGACCTCGGTGCCTGCCTCGCGCAGGCGCCGGACGGCGTCGGCCAGCAGCCGCGCAGAGCGCTGCGGCCGCACCGAGTGCGTGACGTCGTTCGCGCCGATCATGATCACCGCGACGTGCGGGCGCACCGCGAGGACACGGTCGACCTGGGCGGCGAGGTCGGCGCTGCGGGCGCCGACGACCGCGACGTTCGTGAGCAGCACGGCCCGCCCCGAGGCGGCGGCGAGATCGCTGGCGAGGGCGCCGCCGGGCGTGGTCGCGGCGTCGTCGGCACCGAGGCCGGCCGCCCCCGAGTCGCCGAGGACGGCGAAGCGCAGCGAGGTGCCGCGGGCGACCTCCTCGCCGGGCGGCAGGTAGCGGCCGTCGGCGTACGGCGGGACGGTGGTGCGGGGGCCGATCTCCCTCCGGGCCCGCCGCGCCTGCAGCACGAGCGCACCGATGCCCGCTCCGGCGAGGGCCGTGCCGACCCCGAGGAGCCCGCCGCCGCCCTTCGCCGCGGCGACCGCGATCCGCCGCACCCGCTCATCGCGGATCGGCAGGGAGGGGACGCCACGGGCCATGCACCCATGATCGCCCACGGGTCCGACAGGTGGGACCACGTATCGCGTCACAGTTAGGGTCGGCCCATGCAGTACTCCGACAGCGTCGTCGACCTCATCGGCAACACGCCCCTCGTGCGGCTCCGCTCCGTCACCGCCCACCTCGGCCCGGACGCGCCCCTGGTGCTGGCCAAGGTGGAGTACCTCAACCCCGGCGGCTCGGTGAAGGACCGCATCGCGACCCGGATGATCGAGGCCGCCGAGCAGAGCGGCGAGCTCCGCCCCGGCGGGACGATCGTGGAGCCCACCAGCGGCAACACCGGCGTCGGGCTCGCGCTGGTGGCGCAGACCAAGGGCTACCGGTGCGTGTTCGTGTGCCCCGACAAGGTGAGCCAGGACAAGCAGAACGTGCTCAAGGCGTACGGCGCGGAGGTCGTCGTCTGCCCGACCGCGGTCGACCCGGAGGACCCGCGCTCCTACTACTCGGTGTCCGACCGGCTCGTGCGCGAGATCCCCGGCGCCTGGAAGCCCGACCAGTACTCCAACCCGAACAACCCGCGCTCGCACTACGAGACGACCGGCCCCGAGCTCTGGGCGCAGACCGACGGCCGCATCACGCACTTCGTCGCGGGCGTCGGCACCGGGGGCACCATCAGCGGCACGGGCCGCTACCTCAAGGAGGTCAGCGGGGGCACGGTGAAGGTGATCGGCGCCGACCCCGTCGGCTCGGTCTACTCCGGCGGCACCGGGCGCCCCTACCTCGTCGAGGGCGTGGGCGAGGACTTCTGGCCCACGGCGTACGACCAGGACGTCTGCGACGAGATCGTGGCGGTGTCCGACCGTGACTCGTTCCTCGTCACGCGCCGCCTCGCCCGCGAGGAGGGCCTGCTCGTGGGCGGCTCCTGCGGCATGGCGGTGCAGGCCGCGCTCGAGGTGGCCGAGCGGTCGGGCAAGGACGACGTCATCGTCGTGCTGCTGCCCGACGGCGGCCGCGGCTACCTGTCCAAGGTGTTCAACGACGAGTGGATGGCCGACTACGGCTTCCTGTCGACCTCGACCGACCGCAGCGTCGGCGACGTCCTGCACTCCAAGAGCGCCGAGCTCCCGCAGCTCGTGCACACGCACCCGCAGGAGACTGTGCGCGAGGCCATCGACATCCTGCGCCACTACGCCGTGTCGCAGATGCCGGTCGTTCGCGCCGAGCCGCCGGTCAAGGCCGCCGAGGTCGTCGGCTCCGTCGTCGAGCGCGACCTGCTCGACGCGCTGTTCGCGGGCCGCGCCGAGCTCGCCGACCCCGTCGAGAAGCACATGAGCGCCTCGCTGCCGATGATCGGCGCCGGCGAGCCCGTCGCCGCGGCCATCGCTGCGCTGGAGTCGGCGGACGCCGCGATCGTGGTCGAGGACGGCCTCCCCGCGGGTGTCGTCACGCGCCAGGACCTGCTCGGCTACCTGTCCCGCTGACCGCGACCGACGGCGGCACCGGCGACGCAGCGTCACCGCCGTCCGGGCGACCTCGTCGCCGCTGCCGCCCGGCTGCTCCGAACGGGTGGTCGTCACGCTCGTCCGCGCACGGCGGCGGCGGCGCGCGTCCCCCGGTCCGCCCATCAAGACCGCCTCCACCAGGGTCGACCCTCCCTCATGACACTCGTGGACGGCACGGGTCGTACTGGGCCGGAGGCCTTGATGGCACTCGAGAGCGGGATGCGGCGCGTCCGCATGGTCGGTGCTGAGCACTGGACCGAGACACCCGAGCGCGAGCTCCCCACGATCGTTGCGGGCGGCGACACCTACGCCGTGCACGAGCGCATCTGCATCGACTCGGCGCGCGTGCGCCTGGTGCTCGCCGACGGCGAGGACGTCGCCGCGGCGCTGCGCGAGGTGTACGGCGAAGCCGTGCGCGACTTGCGCGTGTTCCGGCTGGTCGAGGGCGGCGGCGACGTCGTCGAGGGCCTCCCCGAGTGGCGCCTGACCCTGCCATTGTCCGACGACGCGGCGCACGATCCGCTTCCGGGAATGATCTCCCGGCTCGCCGGGGTCGTCGCGGAGCCGCAGCCGGTCGCGCAGGAGGACGTCGCGGTCGAGCCCGTCCTCGCGGAGGCGGCCCTCCTCGAGCCGCCCGCCGACGCCGTCCCGGTGCTCGAGCCCGCCGACGCCGTCCCCACGCTGGAGCCGGAGCCCGAGCAGGAGCCGGCGGCGTTCGACCTCCCCGAGGGCCTGGTCATGCCGGAGCTCGCCGCTCCGGACGCCGTCGCCGAGGAGGCCGCCCCGGTCGACGTGCCCGACGAGCAGGCCGAGCCGGAGCAGCTGGCCGACGCCGAGCTCCTCGCCGCTGCCGCTGCCGCGGCCGCAGCTGTGGCCGACGAGCCCGCCGCCCAGGACGAGCCCGTTCCGCACGACGACCCGTTCGCGATGCCGGCCGAGACGGTGTTCCCCGCCGAGGCGGCCGAGGTCGAGGCCCCCGAGGCACTCGGCGTGCCCGAGGCCGCCGAGCCCGTCGAGGAGCCGGCTGCGCCCGTCGACGAGCCCGAGCAGGAGCTGGCCGACGAGGTCGTCGCCGAGGAGTCCGCGGCCGCGGAGCCCGAGGCAGCAGACGTCGTGGCCGCGGAGCCCGCGGCCGAGCCTGAGCCGGAGCCCGAGCCGGAGCCCGAGCCCGAGCCGGACCCGCGCGACCTGGCCTTCGCCGCCGTCGCCGCAGTCCTCGAGGTCGGTCGCCCGACGTGTGCCGCCGTCGATCGTGACGGCCCGTGCTCCACGTCGTCCGACGTCGTGTGGCAGACATCCGCGGGTGCCGCCTGGGCGTGCGCCTGGCACTGGCCGAGCGCCATGGCCGGCTACCCCGGCGCCGAGGTGGGCGCGGTCCGCACGGCCGGTGCCTGGGCCACGTGGCGCGACGGCAGCTCGGTCGACCTCGCCCGTCAGGGCGCGGACCTGTTCGCCGACGCCGCGCGGGGGCACGACCACCCGGTGGCGCGGCCGCTCGTGGCGCTCGACCGGCTCGACGAGATGCTGAAGTCGCTTCCGGACGACCTCCGCGGCGCGATCCTGCTCTGGTCGATCTCGGTGACGAACCCCGACTGGGACGTGCCGGCGGTGGCCGAGCACGGCCGGGCCACCCACGAGATCATCGTGGCCGAGGGTCGCGCGGTGGCCTTCCCGGACGAGATCTACTTCCAGCAGCAGGTGGCGGCGGCCCCGATCAGCCCGGTCGCTGCCGAGGGCGAGGCCCCGGCGCCTGCCTCGAACGCGAGCGGCGAGTCGCTGTTCTCCCGCGGCACGTCGCTGGCGTCCGCGGGCGACCTGCGCGGTGCCGCCCAGGCCTGGACCGAGGCGGCGGAGGACCACAACCACGCACTCTCGATGCGTGCCCTCGGTGATCTCTCCAGCGACCGAGACGACCTGAAGACGGCTGAGGAGTGGTACGGCCGCGCGGCGATGCTCAACGACACGACGTCGATGATGCGCATCGCGCTGCTGCTCGAGAGCCGCGGTCAGAACGAGCGCGCCGCCGAGTGGCTGCGTCGTGCAGCACGGTTCGGCGACGAAGAGGCGGCTCGCCGCCTGCAGAACCAGGGTGTGGTGGCCGCGAGCGCCTGAGCCGCGTACCACCGGACGTGACGCCGGGCCTGCCAGGAGGCGGGTGCGGCGTCCGTCGTTACGATCGTCGGCATGAGCACCGTGCGCGTCGAGCCCCGCGACAAGTCCTGGACCCTGACCAAGGTGGTGGCCGTCGTCGTCGCGATCCTGACTGCGGGCTACATGGCCCCGTGGGCCGTGGCGGCCGTCCGCGACGTGAAGCACTGGGGCGTCTTCTGGGTCAACCTCCTGCTCGGCTGGACGATCATCGGCTGGATCATCGCGCTCGTGATGTCGTTGCGCGCCCAGCGGCTCGTCGTCGTCGGCTGACGCCCCTGACGCCCCTGGCGGCCCGGGCGTGTTCGGCTGCGCCGGGGGCTCGTCCTCCTCTACGTTCCCGTCGTGCAGATCCTCATCCTCGGCGCCGGGTTCGGTGGCCTCGAGCTCGCCAGTCGTCTGTCCGAGGAGCTCGGCGACGCCGTCGACGTCGTGCTGGTCGACAAGGGCGACGGCTTCGTCTTCGGGTTCTCCAAGCTCGATGTGATGTTCGGGCGGGTGAGTCCCGAGCACGTGGTGCACCGCTTCGCCGACATCGCGAAGCCGGGCGTGACCTTCGTCCAGGCGGAGGTGACCGGGATCGACCCGGTGGCCCGGCGCGTCACGACCACCGTGGGCGAGCTGGTCGGTGACGTCCTCGTGGTCGCGCTCGGGGCAGACCTGCACCCCGAGCTGACTCCCGGCCTCCTCGAGGGCGGGCACGAGTTCTACACGGTGGCGGGGGCGTTCGCGGTCGCCGACGTCTTGCGGACGTTCGAGGGCGGCCGTGTCGTGGTGGGCGTGACGTCCACCCCGTTCAAGTGCCCGCCCGCCCCGAGCGAGACCACGCTGATGGTGCACGACCTCCTCGAGGCGCGAGGGCTGCTCGAGGTGTCGTCGGTGGAGCTCGTGCTCCCGCTGCCCGTGCCGATCCCGCCGTCGCCGCAGGCCTCCACGACGATCCTCGAGACCTTCGCCGAGCGCGGGATCGCCTTCCGTGGCGGCACCCTGGTCACCGCGCTCGATCCGGAGCGCAAGGTCGCACTGCTGTCGGACGGCACCGAGCTGCCGTACGACCTGTTCCTCGGCGTCCCGGTGCACCGCGCTCCGGCCGTCGTGGTCGAGGCCGGACTCACCGAGGACGGGTGGATCCCGGTCGACGCGCTCACCCTCGAGACGCGGTACCCCGACGTCTACGCCGTGGGCGACGTGACGAGCGTCGGCACGCCGAAGGCCGGAGTGTTCGCCGAGGGGCAGGCCGACATCGTGGCCAGCGCCATCATCGCCCGGGTCCGCGGCGGCGACGCGGCGGAGTACGACGGTCACGGCATCTGCTACATGGAGTTCGGGCACCAGCAGATCGCGATGGTCGACGTGTACTTCCAGAAGGGCGTGACCCCGCACGGCGACCTCATCGGCCCGTCGACCGACCTCATGGCCGAGAAGTCCCACTTCGGCACGAGCAGGGTCCGACGCTGGTTCGGCCGTGAGTGGTACGCCGTCGACGAGCCAGGTACTCCGCCCCGCTGACGCTGGTGGGGGTCGGGTCAGGGTGCCGTGGGGGATCGTCCCCGACGTCGGCTCCCCGAACGTCCGCCTAGCGTCGCAGGCATGGACGCACTGACCCGGATGTACGCGGACGCGTGGTCGCGGTTGCCCGTGGAGGTGCTCGAGCTCGTGGTCGTGCCCACGCCGCGACGGGCGGAGGACGACGCCGACGACTCCTAGGCGCCGGCGGCCGGGTGGAGGAACACGCAGAACTCGTTGCCCTCCGGGTCCGCGAGCACCCACCAGCCGATCTCGTCGTCGGGGGTGCGCAGCACAGTGGCGCCGGCGTCGACCAGCGCCTCCGGAGTGGCGACCCCGTCGGGCAGCTCGACGTCCCAGTGCATGCGGTTCTTCACGGTCTTGGTCTCGGGCACCTCGTTGAACACCCAGGCGTAGAAGGGGAATCCGGTCGCGCCCTGGATCCACCAGTACGGCGCCCCGTCGCGCGTCTGGGCCGTGCCGCCCGTCCGCGCCGCCCACCACTGCGCCACCGCGCCCGCGTCGACCGCATCGACCACGAGCTCGAAGGGGGTGGGCACCTCCACCGTCGGAGCACCCCACTCCGGCGGCGCAGGGGGCATGGCGCAGAAGAGGTTGCCGTCCGGGTCGGCGAGCACCCACCAGTGCTGGTCGCCCGCGGGCTCGCTCACCAGCCGCGCGCCCGCCTCGAGGAGGGGCGTCGGATCGGCCGCTGACAGGCGGAGGTCGAGGTGCACGCGGGTCTTCACCGCGCGCGGCTCGGGCACCGGATCCACCCACATGTGCTCGCCGTGCGGGCCGGCCGGAAGGACGGCGTACCCGCCGTCGTTCGTGCTCTGCACCGTGCGCGCGAGCAGGCGGCCCCAGAACGACGCGAGGACCTCGGAGTCCACGGCATCGAGGCAGAGGTCCTTGAACGAGCAGTCGGGGGCGGCGGCGGGCGGCGTCGTCTCGGTCACACGGGCATCCTGCACGGCGGCACCGACCGGCGGGGAGGGTCGCCGGTGTCCCCGCGGGCACGTAGGGTCGAGGTGTCGCGCACGCGACCACCCCGCCCTCGCCGAGGAGCGGGGCTTACGGGCGTGCGCAGGGAAGGAACCATGTCCGACACCTCCGCCCCGCTCGGCGGCCTGCTCGAGGTCATGCTCGAGGACCCCGCCGTCGCCGAGGTGGCCCGGCGCGCCCGCCTGACCGGAAGCGCGCAGGCCACCGAGCACCTCGAGGTGACCGCGCCCGCGCCGTTCTACCCGCTGCTCGTGGCCGCGGTCGGCTCGGCCGCCGGCGCGGGGCGCCCCGTGCTCGCCGTCACGGCGACCGCCCGGGAGGCCGAGGACCTCGTCACGTCGCTCGAGAGCCTGCTGCCCGAGCACGCGGTGGCGGAGTTCCCGGCCTGGGAGACGCTGCCGCACGAGCGGCTGTCGCCGTCGTCCGACACGGTCGGGCGGCGCCTCGGCGTCCTGCGCCGGCTCGCGCACCCCAGCGCCGACGACGCGTCGGCGGGTCCGGTCCAGGTGCTCGTGGCGCCCATCCGCGCGGTGCTGCAGCCGGTGGTGCGAGGCCTCGGCGACCTCGAGCCCGTGGCGGTCCAGGCGGGCGACGAGCTGCCGATGGACGAGCTCGTACGCCGGCTCGCGGCAGCGGCGTACACGCGGACCGACCTGGTCGACAAGCGCGGTCAGTTCGCCGTGCGCGGCGGCATCGTCGACGTCTTCCCTCCCACCGAGGAGCACCCGGTGCGCCTCGAGTTCTGGGGCGACACGGTCGAGGAGGTCCGCTGGTTCAAGGTGGCCGACCAGCGATCGCTCGAGGTCGCCGCCCACGGGCTGTGGGCACCGCCCTGCCGCGAGCTGCTCCTGACCGACGACGTCCGCGCCCGGGCGCGGGCCCTCGCCGAGACGCACCCCGAGCTCGTCGAGATGCTCGACAAGCTCGCGGACGGCACCGGAGTCGAGGGCATGGAGGCGCTCGCCCCGGTGCTCGCCGACGGCATGGAGCTGCTGGTCGAGCTGCTGCCCGAGGGGTCGCTCGTCGTCGTGTGCGACCCCGAGCGCGTGCGCACCCGCGCGCACGACCTCGTGGCCACGAGCCAGGAGTTCCTCGAGGCCTCGTGGCACAACGCGGCGGCGGGCAACGTGACGCCCATCGACCTCCAGGCAGCGGCGTACCGCACGGTCGCCGACGTGCGCACCGCGGCGGTCGGCCGCGGAGTGCCGTGGTGGTCGGTGTCGCCGTTCGGCGGCGTGGTCGACGACGGGCTCGACCCGGACGACGTCGACCGCGTCACCGTCGAGGTGAAGCCGGCCGAGGCGTACCGCGGCGAGACCGAGCGAGCGCTGCAGGATGCCCGCGGGCAGCTCGCCGACGGCTGGGCCGTCGTCGTGGTCACCGCCGGGCACGGCACGGCCGAGCGCATCGCTGAGTCCGCGCGCGCCGAGGGCATGGCGGCGCGCCTCGTCGAGGATCTCGTCGCGGCACCGGAGCCGTCGGTGCTCACCGTGACGACCGGCGGTCTCGAGCACGGCTTCGCCTCGGCGGCCCAGAGGCTCGCGGTGGTGACCGAGACCGACCTGGTCGGGCAGCGGTCCACGACCCGCGACGTACGCCGGCTGCCCGCCCGCCGCCGCCAGACCATCGACCCGCTCCAGCTCAAGGCGGGCGACTACGTCGTGCACGAGCAGCACGGCGTCGGCCGCTACGTCGAGATGGTGCAGCGAACGGTCGCCGGTGCGGCGCGCGAGTACCTGGTCGTCGAGTACGCCCCGGCCAAGCGCGGCCAGCCGGGCGACCGGCTCTACGTGCCCACCGATCAGCTCGACCAGGTCACGCGGTACGTCGGCGGGGAGTCGCCCAGCCTGCACCGGCTCGGCGGCGCCGACTGGACCAAGACCAAGGCCAAGGCGCGCAAGGCGGTCCGCCAGATCGCCGGAGAGCTCATCCGCCTGTACGCCGCCCGCATGGCGAGCAAGGGCTTCGCGTTCTCGGCCGACACCGTCTGGCAGCGCGAGCTCGAGGACGCGTTCCCGTACAACGAGACGCCCGACCAGCTCTCGGCCATCGACGAGGTCAAGGGCGACATGGAGAACCTCGTCCCCATGGACCGCCTCATCTGCGGCGACGTCGGCTACGGCAAGACCGAGATCGCCGTCCGTGCCGCGTTCAAGGCGGTGCAGGACGGCAAGCAGGTCGCGCTGCTCGTGCCCACCACGCTGCTCGTGCAGCAGCACATGTCGACCTTCTCCGAGCGGTACGCCGCCTTCCCGGTCAAGGTCGCGGCGCTCTCGCGGTTCCAGACCGACAAGGAGGCCAAGGCCGTCCTCGAGGGGATGTCCGACGGCTCGATCGACGTCGTGATCGGCACGCACAAGCTCTTCAGCGCCGAGGCACGGTTCAAGGACCTCGGCCTCGTGATCGTCGACGAGGAGCAGCGGTTCGGCGTCGAGCACAAGGAGCACCTGAAGGCGCTGCGCACCAACGTCGACTTCCTCACGATGTCGGCGACGCCGATCCCGCGCACGCTCGAGATGGCCGTCACCGGCATCCGCGAGATGTCGACCATCCAGACGCCGCCCGAGGAGCGGCACCCGGTGCTGACCTACGTCGGGGCGTACGACGACAAGCAGGTGGCGGCCGCGATCCGGCGCGAGCTGCTGCGCGACGGCCAGGTGTTCTTCGTGCACAACAGGGTCGAGTCGATCGAGCGGGTGGCCAAGAAGATCGGCGAGCTCGTGCCCGAGGCCCGGGTGCGCACCGCGCACGGCCAGATGAACGAGCACGTGCTCGAGCAGGTGATCGTGGACTTCTGGGAGAAGCAGTTCGACGTACTCGTCTCGACCACGATCGTGGAGAGCGGCCTCGACATCCCCAACGCCAACACGCTCATCGTCGACCGCGCCGACCTCTTCGGCCTGTCGCAGCTGCACCAGATCCGCGGGCGCGTCGGGCGCAGCCGGGAGCGCGGCTACGCCTACTTCCTGTACCCGCCGGAGAAGCCGCTCACCGAGACCGCGCACGACCGGCTCGCGACCATCGCCGCCAACACCGACCTCGGATCCGGCATGGCGGTCGCGATGAAGGATCTCGAGATCCGCGGCGCGGGCAACCTGCTCGGCGGCGAGCAGAGCGGCCACATCGCCGACGTCGGCTTCGACCTCTACGTGCGGCTCGTGGGCGAGGCGGTCGCGGAGTACCGCCAGGGCCCGGACGGCGCGGTCGAGGACGTGCTGGACGTCAAGGTCGAGATCCCCGTCGACGCGCACGTGCCGCACGACTACGTGCGCGAGGAGCGGCTGCGGCTCGAGGCGTACAAACGGCTCGCGGCGGCCACCACGGAGGAGGACATCGCCGGGGTCGCCGAGGAGCTCACCGACCGCTACGGCCAGTTCCCGGAGCCGGTGGCCAACCTGCTGGCCGTGGCACGGTTCCGCATCCGTGCCCGCGCCGCCGGTGTCGGCGAGGTCGTCGCGCAGGGGAACTTCCTGCGGCTCACCCCCGTCGAACTGCCGGAGTCGGGCGCGATGCGCCTGGCGCGGCTCTACCCGGGAAGCCTGGTGAAGCCCGCGACACGTACGATCCTGGTGCCGCGCCCGATGACCGCCCGCGTGGGTGGCCAGCCGGTCCGCGACACCGCACTGCTGCAGTGGCTCGGCGAGCTCCTCGACGCCGTCCTGCCCCAGCCGAGCCAGACGAGAGGAACACCGTGAGCACCGCCACCCGACGCCGCACCCTGACCCGAGCGGCCGGTGCGGCCGTCCTCGCCGTCCTCCTGACTGCCTGCGGCAACAGCCTGGCCGGCAAGGCGCTCGTGGTGGGCGGCACGTCCGTCGACGACGCGGAGATCGCGGAGCTGACGGAGGAGGTGCGCGACGTCTATGCGGCCTACCCGAAGGACTTCGCCGCCGTGGGGGCCTCGTTCGACGAGGGCACCGTCGTGTCCACCAACGTCAACCGGCTCACGCGTCACCTGCTCCTGCTCGAGGCCGCCGCCCGCGAGGGCATCACGGTGACGCAGGGCCAGATCGACACGTCGATCCGCACCGCCCTCGAGAACCAGTTCAACGGCAGCCAGACCCTGCTCGACGTCACGCTCGCCGCCCAGCAGCAGGCGCCGCCGAGCGCGACGTCCGAGGTCGTCTACGACTTCCTGGTCCTGCAGGCGCTGGCCGAGAAGCTCAAGCCGGCAGACCCGGCGACCGCGCCCGTCAACGAGTACCTCGTCGACCTCGCGGCCGAGCTCGGCGCGGAGGTCTCCCCGCGCTTCGGCGTGTGGGACGCCGAGAGCATCTCGCTCACGCCGGTGCCCGACGACCTCTCGGTGCTGCCGAACCTCGCGCCCACCGAGTGACCGGCGCGCGGTCGTGACGGACGCTGCTGCTGTGGGCTCCCGCCCGGGGGAGCGGCTGCTCGACCTCGTCGCGGTCATGGACCGGCTGCGCTCTCCGGGCGGCTGCCCGTGGGACGCCGAGCAGACCCACCACTCCCTCGTCGAGTACCTGGTCGAGGAGGCCTACGAGACGGTCGAGGCGATCGAGACCTCGGACGACGCCGCGCTCCGCGAGGAGCTCGGCGACCTCCTGCTCCAGGTGGTGTTCCACGCACGCATCGCCGAGGAGCACGCCGCGCCGTGGTCGATCGACGACGTCGCGGCAGGCATCGTCGACAAGCTCGTGTCGCGCCACCCGCACGTGTTCGCCGACGTCGACGCGTCCACCGCGGCCGAGGTCGAGGCCAACTGGGCGGCGCTGAAGGCTGCTGAGAAGGGTCGCGAGTCGGTCACCGACGGCGTGCCGCAGGCGCTGCCCGCACTCGTGCTCGCCGCCAAGCTGATGTCGCGGGCGAAGCAGGTCCCGGTGGTCCCTGCCGAGCCTGATGCAGCCGCTGCTGCCGCCTCGGCGGTGGCCTCGCTGTCCGCCGGGCGCCCGACCGCGGAGGCGGCGTACGGCGACCTGCTGCTGGCGCTCGTGGCGCAGGCCCGCGCCGACGGTGTGGACGCCGAGCAGGCGCTGCGCGAGGCCACGCGCGGCTACCGGGCCCGCGTCCGCGCCGCCGAGGGCCCGCACGCCTGACGCCGCGGCCCCGCGGCTGCGCGATCGCGGCTACGGTCGGGGCATGACCGACTGGGAGCTCGGGGACCGATCCGGTGACGTCGAGCAGACGTTCGCCGCGCTGGCCGACCACGTCATCGACGGGCTGCTCGCGCGCAGCCCCGAGACCGCGACCGCCCTCGGCGACCACCGCTTCGACGACCGGCTGGCCGACCTCAGCGAAGACGGCGTCGGCGAGACGCTGGCCCGCATCGACGAGGACCTGGCAGGCGTCGACCAGATCGACGACCTCGCGCTCGGCCAGGCGGCCGCCGTCGACCTCGAGATCCTGCGCGCCCGCCTCGCCGCCGAGAAGCTGAGCCTCGAGACGATCCGCGAGAGCACCTGGAACCCGCTCGTGGCCAACCCCGGGTCGGCGCTGCACCTGCTGCTGTCGCGCGACTTCGCGCCGGTGGAGGAGCGGCTCGAGTCGGTGGCCGGTCGGCTCGGCGCCGTGCCGGAGCACCTGGCGGTGGCGCGCGACGTCCTGGGCGAGATGCCGCAGGTCCACGTGGAGACCGCGCTCGGGCAGTTCGAGGGCACGCTCGGGCTGCTGCGCGGCCCGCTCGAGGACGCGCTCGCCTCGGCTCCCGGTCTGCGGTCACTGGTCGAGCCCGTGCGCGACGCCGCGGCCGGCGCGCTCGAGGCCCACCTCGGGTGGCTCCGCGACCGGCTCGAGTCCGGGGTGGCCGCGCGCGACCCGCGGCTCGGGCCGGAGAAGTACGCCGCCAAGCTCTGGGCCACGCTCGACGCCGACCTCACGCCCGACGACGTCCTGCACCGCGCGGAGACCGACCTCGTGCGGATCGAGGGCGAGATCGCGCGGGCGGCTGCCGAGTACCTCGGTGAGCCCGCGCCGCCGCCGGACGACGCGGGCGCGCTCGTGCGCCGCGCGCTCGACGCCGTCGCGGCCGAGGGCCCGGTCGACGACACGACCGTGCTGCCGCTGTGCGTCGCGGCGCTCGGCACCACGACCGCGTTCGTGCGCGAGCACGACCTGGTGACGGTGCACGACGACGCGGTCGAGATCGTCGAGATGCCCGAGATCCACCGGGGCGTGGCCGTCGCGTACTGCGACGCGCCGGGCCCGCTCGAGCCGCGCGCGCTCCCGACGTTCTTCGCCGTGGCCCCGACGCCGACGGGCTGGGACGGCGCCCGGGTCGCCTCGTTCTACCGCGAGTACAACGCGAGCATGCTGCACAACCTCACCGTCCACGAGGCCATGCCGGGCCACGTGCTGCAGCTCGCGCACTCGCGCCGCTGCAGCACTCCGAGCCGCGTGCGCACCACGTTCATGAGCGGCACGTTCGTCGAGGGCTGGGCGGTGTACGCCGAGCAGCTCATGGCCGAGCGCGGGTACGACGCCGGCCACGGCGAGAGGGGTGCCCTCGCGATCCGGCTGCAGCAGCTGAAGATGCAGCTGCGCATGACGATCAACGCGATCCTCGACGTGCGCGTCCACACCCGCGGCATGACCGAGGACGAGGCGATGCGGCTCATGCAGGTGCGCGGTCACCAGGAGGAGGGCGAGGCCGCGGGCAAGTGGCGCCGCGCGCTGCTCACCTCGACCCAGCTGTCGACGTACTACGTGGGCTGGACCGCGGTGGCCGACCTCGTGGCCGACCTGAATGCGGCCAACCCGGGCTGGACCGACCGGCAGGTGCACGACGCCGTGCTCGCGCACGGATCGCCGCCGCCACGCCACCTGCGCAGCCTGCTCGGCCTCTGACCCTCCCCGGCCGTGCGCCCGTCGGGGGCCGGATCGCGTCGCTGGGGACGCGCTCGGACCCCCAGCCCGAGACCCCCGCCGATTTGGTAGTGGGAAGTCGCAGCGGGGCGCGAGTTCCCACTACCAAGTCGGCGTGCGGCTGGAATCGGTTGTGGTTGCTGTGGATATCGCCTGTCGGTGGTCGGTGCATTGTCGGAGGTGGTGGCCATGATGGGGTCATGTCCCAGGCCACCTTCGTCGATCCGGCGGTGGAGTTCGCGCGCCTGGTCGCGGGTGCGCGGGGTCTGCTGAGCGAGGCGTCGGCGCTGGCCGGTTCGGGTGCGGTCGCGGGTGTCGGTCTGGCGGGTCTGCCGGAGCTGACGGCGGAGCTGTTCTCGGTCCGCGACGCCGCCCACGCCCTGGGGACCGTCGCGGTGGACCGCCTGGACGCCTCAGGGGTTCTCGCGGCACAGGGGTTCGGGTCGACGACGGCGTTCCTGACCCAGCGCACCGGCATGGCAGCGGGCAAGGCCGGCAGCGTCGTCTCCGGCGCCCGCACGCTGCGGTCCTATGCCGCGACGCGGGTCGCGCTGGTCGCGGGCCGGGTCACCCCGGACCTGGCCGCTGCCCTGGTGCGCGGGTCGGAGGCGGCGATCGCGGACAAGACCGACCAGGACCGGGTGCCGTGGCGGGCGTTCTGCGAGGACTACCTCCTCCCCATCGCGGAGCAGGGCTCGGTCGAGGAGGTCGCGGGCGCTGCCGCGGTGCTCAAGGAGATCCTCGATCCCGAGTCCGCGGCCCGGCGCAAGGAGGAGTCGATGGCGGGCCAGTTCCTCACCGTGACGCAGGTCGGGGACCAGTTCGTGATCAAGGGCGCCCTCACCCTGGAGGACGGCGCGGCGCTCAAGGTGCTGCTGGACCGGATGCGCGACGCGAAGTACCGGTCGGGATCCCTGACCCCGGACGAGCAGCCCACCGGCGACGCGGCCACAGATGAGCGGCGGCGGCGGATCGCGGCCGCGCATCAGGACGCCCTGTCGTTGAACCACCTCGTGCAGCTGTGGCTGACCAACGGCATGGTCGGCCGCGCCCACGGGGTCCGCCCGCACGTCACCATCACCACGTCGGTCGACGACCTCGACGCGGGGTTCCCGGGCGAGATGACCGTCCCCGGGATGTCGTCCCCGGTGCTGGTCAACGCCGAGATGGTGAAGCGGATGCTGTGCGACGCGTCGGTGACCGAGATCGGCGTCATCGGGTCCGTCCCCGACCGGCACGCGCACCACCACGACGGCGTCCCCTGCCACGGACCCGCCCACCACGGACGACACGGCCACGTCCACGGCGTCTCAGGCTGCGAGCTGCACCCCGGCTCCGCGCGGTTGCTGCGCCGCCGCCACCACGTCTGGGACGAGGGCCGCCGGTACCGCACCGTCCCGCCGAGGCTGCGCCGGGCGCTGGACCTGCGGGACCGGCACTGCTCGTTCCCCGGCTGCCGGATCGCGGTCGGGTGGTGCGAGGCCCACCACATCACCGAGTGGGAGCACGGCGGCGCCACCGACCTCGACAACCTCACGTTGTTGTGCGCGAAGCATCACCACTCGGTGCACGAGGGCGGCTGGACCATCGTGAAGAACCCCGGCATCGACCCGGGATGCCCGGCCTGGCTCACCGTCGACCCACCCGACCCCAGCCCACCACGAACCCAGCCCTGAAGAAGGGCCGGCACGCGAGATCCACCAGCACCACCCCGAGACCGCACCACCCGGCAGGGAGCGGTCCCTGTGGCATGTCCGGGCACGGGTGGCAACGCGAGAAGGAACCGGCATCAGGACGAGCCTTCGGATCGGCGGGACACCGTCGATCCCACGGCTGGAAACTGGATGTGCGGTGCGGCGGGAGACAGGGCCGGCACCCAGTTGACTCTGGTCACCGCCCCCGTTGACGGGAGGCGCACCATGCGCAGGTTCATCGCCATCCTGGCCGCGGCGGCCACCTTCGTGCTGACGCTCGCCAGCTGTGGTGGCTCCGACGGCTCGACCTCGGGCAGCTCGAGTCCCGCCGTGTCGAACTCACCGACAACGACCTCGAGCCCGTCCTGGCCCAAGCCGACGAACGCAGCCCTGCCCAAGGCCATGGTCGACCAGTTGCAGGCCCAGCTCACCAGCTACATCGCCGAGAAGAAGCTCGTCGGCGTGACCGCCTCCGTCGTAACCCGCGACGGCATGTGGGCTGGAGCCGCTGGAGTCGACGGTGCCGGGAAGACCCTCAGCCCGGACTCCGCGATGGTCATCGCCAGCACCACGAAGACGTTCACCGCCGCCGAGATCCTTCTCCTCTCCGCGCAGGGGAAGATCAACCTCGACGCCCCCGTGACCGACTACGTGTCTCTGCCGTTCGACGCCCAGGGCGCCACCGTCCGCCAACTGGCCACGATGACCAGCGGCTTCCCGGACCTCCCCGAAGCGACCATTCGCCCGAAGGTGAGTGCTGATCTGACGAAGGAGTGGAAGTGCACCGATGTCGTCGCGCTCGTGGACCCCAAGGCGGCACGCAAGGGCTCGCTGGGCGGGGCGGCCGCCTACAACGGTCTGAACTACTACGTCCTCGGCATGGTGATCGAGAAGGTCACGAGCAAGCCGCTCGCGGATGCCATCCGCACGGACCTGCTCGTGCCTGCCGGCGTGACTCGGGTCTGGACCCAGACCGGTGACAAGCCCGAGAAGCCGTCGGCACCGCTGGCGATGCCGGTCGATGACACGACGAACCCCGTCGTCGATGCCACCAGCGGATACCTGCCGTCCGCTGCCGCGGCGACCAGCAGCTGCGCGGGAGCCGGGATGGCCGCGGACGCACCGAGCCTGGCGCGTTGGGGATACCTGCTCTATGGCGGGTACGTCATCGACAACAGCCTCGTGAAGACCATGACCACTCCGAACCCCATGGGCGGAGACAACAGCTACGGCTTCGGAACGATGATCGACAGCGACAACGGCGACCCGCTGTGGGGCCACGCCGGCAACTACACCCAGTACACGTCGATCTTGCTGGTCTGGCCCAAGACCTCGACAGTGGTCTCGGTGCTCGTCCCCATGACGGGCGGAACGGACAACGACGTCAGGGGCGACCTCGCCTTCCAGCTCAAGCAGACAGCGACGGCATCCAACTGACGCGACAGCGGGCACAGCCCCGGTCCTGCCCTGCGCATGTCCCCGATGGGCGAGGCGTCGAGAGCAGGCCGCTGGTGGAGGGGCACACACAGGTTTCCTGCGCATGTGCAGGCCGGGTGTGCGCGATATGCCGCTATCGCTCGCTTCACGTGAGCCGACCCGGCGCCAGCGCGTGCCTGGGCAAGGGTGACGAGGTCAAGGGCGAGTTGCTCAGGCTGACCTGGGATCAGGTGCATGCCTGGCGCAGGGACGACGTGATGAACCTCGCTGCGGCCGCCGTCCTGTGGAAGCGGACGCCTTGCAGGACGAACGGGCGGTCGCCGTGAACGCGGCCGCCGACGAGGTCGTGTTCGCGATGATGATCACGCTCGATGAGCCTGGCGACCCGGAGGGGGATCCTGGGGGTGATGGGTGCGAGCTTGTGGACCCCGCGACTGGATGACCGATCGACGGCCTGCACGAAGGGCTCCTGAGGGCTGACCCCACCGGTAACGAGGGCAGCGACCTCTTCGCCTGAGGCGTGGCGCACCCGAGCCGCTGTCGTCGTCAGCCCGTCACGGCTATTCAGCGACCCTCCGGTGGCTGAACGCGAAGTCCCTCACGCCGCTGTGCTCGCCGATGCCCATCGCCGTGACGCCGCGCTCGAGCAGCAGCGCTCGAGCTGCTTCCAGGTCATCGGTCTGCAGCGCGATGGACGGGGTGGCCAGATCGAGGCCGTACGGGTTGTCGGCCATCATCTCGAGCGGGACACGCTCGAGGCGAAGGGCTGGTCGGCGAAGCCGACCTGGACGATGGAGAAGTCGTCGACCTCGGTGCGCGCCTTCTCCACCAGCCCGAACTGTTCGACCCGGAACCGGCGGCAGACCTCCGCGTCGGTGACATCGAGAACGACGTAGCGGACGCGCAACACGTCGATACCTTCGTCGGCCCTCTGGGGACCTACACCACCTGGGTCGTGAGCCGGCCGGACCAGGTCACGGTAGCGATCTGCCGCCTGCTCGGCCTCTGACCATGGCCGACTCGGTAGTGGTAAGTCGGCCTCTGCCGCGAGATACCACTACCGAATCGGGCTAGACCCAGGTGTCGAACCACATCCGCAGGTGCCAGGCGTCGTACGGCATGATCTGCGCGCTCCAGATCGGGTAGAAGAACCACGCCGCTGCCACCGCCAGCAGGACGACCGACCCGACGACGCTCGCACCGATGGTGCGACGACGCGGCTCGGCGTCGGCGGGGCCGAGGATCGTGCCGAGGGTCATCGCGAGGGCGATGCACACGAACGGCGCCATCACGACGCTGTAGAACGTGAAGATCGTGCGGCCCTGGAAGCCCAGCCACGGCGCCCAGGCGGCGAGCAGCGCGAGCACGACGTAGCCCGAGCGCCAGTCGCGACGGGCGGCCCAGCGCCAGGCCTGGTGCACGAGGGCGGCCGCGCCCGCCCACCAGATGATCGGGTTGCCGAGCGCGAGCACCTCGGCGGCGCACTTGTCGGCCCCGCACGTGCCGGCCGGGATGTCGGGCGTGCCCTCGTAGAAGAAGCTGGTCGGCCGGGTCTGCAGCAGCCAGCTCCACGCGTTGCTCTGGTACGAGTGCGGCGACGACAGTCCCTGATGGAAGCTCAGCGCCTGGCCGTGGTAGTACCAGAGCGACCTGGCCCAGTCGGGCAGGAGGGCCCAGACGCCGGACGCCGGGTTCTTCGACGCCCAGTCGCGGTAGAACCCGTCGTCGCTGAGGATCCAGCCGGTCCACGACACGACGTACACCACGACGACGGTGCCGACGATCGCGACGAAGGCGCGCAGCCCGTCGAGGAACGCGCCGATCACGGCGTCGCCGGCGTTGGTGCCCACGAGGCGACGGGTGCCGTACTCCCACGCCACCGTGCAGAGCCCGAACGCGACCACGAACCAGACGCCCGACCACTTGGTGGCGCACGCCATGCCGAGCGCGAAGCCCGCGGCCCAGCGCCACGGGCGCCAGCCGCTGCTCGGGCCGTAGCCCTGACGCAGGGACATGATCGCGTCGTGGTCGTCGGCGAACGCGCGGACGCGGTCCGCGAGGCGTCTGCGCGTTCGTTCGCGGTCCATGAGGATGCAGCCGAATGCGACGACGACCCAGAACGCGAGGGTGTTGTCGAGCAGTGCCGTGCGCGACAGCGCGATCGACATCCCGTCGATCGCGACGAAGAGCCCGGCGGCGGCGGCGATGAGGGTGGAACGGGTGAGCCGCCGCGTGATGCGGACGACGAGCAGCACAAGCAGCGTGCCGAGCAGCGCCATCATGAAGCGCCAGCCGAACGGCGTGAGCCCGAACGCGTACTCGCCGATCGCGATCGTCCACTTGCCGACCGGCGGGTGCACGACGTACGCCGCGCTGTCCTTGAAGACGTCGATCGTGCGCCAGTTGCCGTCGCTGGCGAGGATCAGGTCGTTCGCGTCGTCGACGAACTGCCGCTCGGTGCCGTAGCGCAGCAGCGAGAGCGCGTCCTTCATGTAGTACGTCTCGTCGAACACCACGGCGTGCGGACGGCCGAGGTCCCAGAAGCGCAGGACGCCGGCGAGTGCGGTGATCGCGAGCGTGACCCACCAGGACGTCGCGCGGTCGGCCGGCATCGCGGGGGAGAGGCGGTCGGCGAGGGGCGACAGCCGCTGGTCGCCCGAGGGCGGGGGCCCCGGTGCCGGGGCGCGCTCCGCCTCGATGGTCGCCGTCACCCCGACAGCATAAGGAGGTGGCAGGCTGATGCTCGTGGACGCTGCCCCGAACGACACCGGATCCTCCGGCGACGGCACGGCGTCCTCCGGTCTCCTCGTGCTGGCTGCCACGCCCATCGGACGCGCGGACGACGCCTCCGGTCGCCTCCGTGACCTGATCGCAACCGCCGACGTGGTCGCGGCCGAGGACACCCGGCGCCTGCGGCGCCTCGCCGACGACCTGGGCGTGACGATCGGCGGCCGGGTCGTGTCGTACTACGACGCCGTCGAGCGGCAGCGGCTGCCCGAGCTCGTCGCCGCCCTCGAGGGCGGCCGGACCGTGCTGCTCGTGACCGACGCGGGGATGCCCAGCGTGAGCGATCCGGGCTACCGGCTCGTGGCCGCGGCGGTCGAGGCCGGGATCCGTGTGACCGCCGCCCCCGGGCCCAGCGCGGTCCTGACGGCGCTCGCGCTCTCCGGCCTGCCCGTGGACCGGTTCGCGTTCGAGGGCTTCCTGCCGCGCAAGGCGGGGGAGCGCAGGCGCGCGCTCGCGGCGGTGGCCGCCGACCCCCGAACGCTGGTCTTCTTCGAGGCGCCGCACCGCGTGGGCGAGGCGCTTGCGGCCATGGCCGAGGTGATCGGGGACGACCGCCCGGCGGCGGTGTGCCGCGAGCTCACCAAGACCTACGAGGAGGTACGCCGGGGCACGCTCGGCGAGCTCACCGCCTGGGCCGCCGACGGGCTGCGCGGCGAGATCACGATCGTGGTCCAGGGCGCCGCGCCGGGCACCGTGCCGGCTGCGCCCGGCGCGGACGGTGCGGATCCCCGCAAGGCGGCGCTCGCGGCCGTGGCAGCGGCGTACGGCCTCGACCGCGGCGCCGTCTACGACGCCGTCGTCGCCGCCAAGAAGGCCGCGGCGGCCGGATCCGGGGGGATGGGGCTGCCGCCGCGCAACTAGGATCGTCGGGTGCCCGGAACCGAGAAGGCGTTCTACCTGACCACGCCGATCTACTACGTCAACGACGCGCCCCACATCGGGCACGCCTACACGACGACCGCGGGCGACGTCCTGACCCGCTGGCACCGCCAGCGCGGCGAGAAGGTCTGGTTCCTCACCGGCGTCGACGAGCACGGCCAGAAGGTCATGCGCACCGCCGAGGCCAACGGCGTCGCCCCGCAGGAGTGGGCCGACCGACTCGTCGAGAGCGCCTGGCTGCCCGTGCTCGAGACGATCGACGCCGTCAACGACGACTTCATCCGCACGACCTCCACCCGGCACACCGAGCGCGTCCAGAAGTTCCTGCAGGGCCTGAAGGACAAGGGCGAGATCTACGAGGGCTCGTACGACGGCCCCTACTGCGTCGGTTGCGAGGAGTTCAAGCTGCCGGGCGACCTGCTCGACGGCGAGGGCGAGTACGCCGGCCAGAAGGTGTGCCCGATCCACGGCAAGCCGGTCGAGACCGTCAGCGAGACCAACTGGTTCTTCCGGCTCTCGGCGTACGGCGACGCGCTGCTCGCGCACTACGAGGCCAACCCGCTCGCGGTGCAGCCGCAGTCGGCGCACAACGAGGTCACGTCGTTCCTGCGCGGCGGGCTCACCGACCTGTCGATCTCGCGCTCGACCTTCGACTGGGGCATCCCGGTGCCGTGGGACCCGAGCCAGGTCGTCTACGTGTGGTTCGACGCCCTGCTCAACTACGCCACCGCCGTCGGCCTCGGCGACGAGCCGGGCACCCCGGGCGCCGAGCAGTTCGCCGCCACCTGGCCGGCCGACGTGCATCTCGTGGGCAAGGACATCCTGCGGTTCCACGCCGTCATCTGGCCGGCGATGCTGATGGCCGCGGGCCTGGCGCTGCCGGGCCAGGTGTTCGCGCACGGCTGGCTGCTCGTCGGCGGCGAGAAGATGAGCAAGAGCAAGCTCACCGGCATCGCGCCGAGCCAGATCGTCGACCACTTCGGCTCGGACGCTTTCCGCTACTACTTCCTGCGCGCGATCCAGTTCGGCAGCGACGGCTCGTTCTCGTGGGAGGACATGAGCGCCCGCTACACGTCCGAGCTCGCGAACGGCCTGGGCAACCTCGCCTCGCGCGCCCCCGCGATGGTGGCGAAGTACCGCGACGGCCTGCTGCCCGAGCCGACGGCGTACGGCGAGGCCGAGGAGACGCTGCAGGCGCTGCTCGTCGCGACCGTCGCGACCGCCGACGAGTGCATGCTGCGCCTGGACTTCGCGGGCGGCCTCGGCGCGATGAAGTCGTTCGTCGACGCGGTGAACCTCTACGTGACCGAGCAGGCGCCGTGGGCGCTCGCCAAGGACCCGGCCAACGACGAGCGGCTCTCGACCGTGCTCTACACGATCTGCGAGTCGCTGCGGGCGATCGCGGTGCTGCACCACGCCGTGATGCCGAAGGCCACGGCGTCGCTGTGGGAGCAGATCGGCGCGGAGGCCTCCCTCGGCCCGATCGGCGCGCAGGTCGTGACCGACGCCGGCCGCTGGGGGCAGCTGCCCGTCGGCACCACGATCACCAAGGGCGCGATCCTGTTCCCGCGCCTGGAGGAGACCGCCGACTGAGGTCGGCGCTCCTCGCCATGGCTGCCACAGACGAGCCTGTCCGCCAGCGCGCGGCGCAGCAGGAGACCGGGCACTCGCGCGACCTCGAGCGTCCGCCGCTCCCCGAGCCGCTGCGCACGCCGGTGATCGACACGCACTGCCACATCGACATCCACGACGGCGACGCCGGGGCCGAGTGGCTCGGCGTCGGCGAGGCTCTGGCCCGAGCGGCGTCGGTCGGCGTCACGCGCGTGGTGCAGGTGGGCTGCGACCTGCCGAGCGCGCGCTGGTCCGTCGTCGCCGCCCACGAGCACGAGCACCTCGTCGCCACCGTCGCCCTGCACCCCAACGAGGCGCCGCGGATCGAGGCGGCGTCCGGTAGGGCGGCGCTCGAGGAGGGCTGGGCCGAGATCGAGTCGCTCGCCGCCGATCCGCGCGTGCGGGCGGTGGGGGAGACCGGTCTCGACTTCTTCCGCACGGGCGAGGAGGGCCGTGCCACGCAGGAGGAGTCGTTCCGCCGGCACATCGACCTCGCCAAGCGGCTCGGCAAACCGGTCGTGATCCACGACCGCGACGCGCACGACGACGTGATCCGCGTGCTCGAGTCCGAGGGCGCCCCTGAGCACGTCGTCTTCCACTGCTACTCGGGCGACGCCGAGATGGCGCGCTACTGCACCGAGCGCGGGTGGTTCCTGTCGTTCGCGGGCACCGTGACGTTCAAGAACGCCAAGGTCCTGCGCGAGGCCGCCGCGGTGGCACCGCTCGCGAACCTGCTGGTGGAGACGGACGCGCCGTACCTCACGCCGACGCCGTACCGCGGCCGTCCGAACGCCTCCTACCTCGTGCCGCACACGGTGCGCGCGATGGCCGAGGCCGGCGGTCACGACGAGGACGTGCTCGCCCAGGCGCTGTGGGACAACGCCCAGCGGGTGTTCGGCCCGTGGTGACGCCCGACGGCCACGACGGCCTGCTCGGCGCGACGGAGATCCGGCTGCTCGCCGACCGGCTCGGGGTGAGGCCGACGAAGCAGAAGGGCCAGAACTTCGTCATCGACGGCAACACCGTGCGGCGCATCGTGCGCACGGCGGAGGTCGGCCCCGACGACGTGGTGATCGAGGTCGGCCCCGGGCTCGGGTCGCTCACGCTCGCGCTGCTGCCCGAGGTGGCGCGCGTGGTCGCGATCGAGATCGACGATGTGCTCGCCCCTGCCCTCGCCACGACCGTGGAGGCGCGCCGCCCGGACCTGCTCGACCGGCTCGAGGTCGTGCACGCCGACGCGCTGCAGGTGCGCTCGCTCGACGGCCCGGCCCCGACGGCGCTCGTCGCGAACCTGCCGTACAACGTCTCGGTGCCGGTGATCCTGCACCTGCTCGAGCACTTCCCGAGCATCCGTCGCGTGCTCGTGATGGTGCAGCTCGAGGTGGCCGACCGGCTCGCCGCCGGCCCGGGCTCGAAGGTCTACGGCGTGCCCAGCGTGAAGGCTCGCTGGTACGGCGACGTCGCGCTGGTCGGCAAGGTCGGCCGCACGGTCTTCTGGCCCGCGCCGAACGTCGACAGCGGCCTCGTCGCGATCACCCGTACATCGCCCCCGGAGACCACGGCGACCCGCGCCGAGGTGTTCGCCGTCGTCGACGCCGCCTTCGCCCAGCGCCGCAAGACCCTGCGTGCCGCGCTCGGTCAGTGGGCCGGCTCGCCCGCCGCGGCCGAGGAGATCCTGCGCGCCGCCGGTATCGACCCGAGCGAGCGCGGCGAGCAGCTCGACGTCGCCGCCTTCGCCGCCATCGCCGCCGCCCAGGGCCGCGAGTAGCTGCCCGAAGCGGGGTGATGGAGCCGCCCATCACCCCGCTTCGGGCAGTAACTCGCTTCTGCCCGCCAGCACATAGGGTCGGAGCGTGCTCGCTTCTGTGACGGTCCGCGCCCCGGCGAAGGTCAACCTCGCCCTCGGCGTCGGTCCGCTGCGCGAGGACGGCTTCCACGGGCTCGCCACGGTCTTCCACGCGGTCGGCCTGTACGACGACCTCGTCGCGACGCCGCTGCCCACGGGGTCGGGCATCCAGCTGCATGTCGCGGGCGAAGGCGCGTCCGAGGTGCCGCTCGATGGCACCAACCTCGCGTGGCGCGCGGTCGAGGCGCTCGTGCCGTACGGCGGGTCGCACGACGTCTCGCTCGCCATCCGCAAGGGGATCCCGGTGGCCGGCGGCATGGCCGGCGGAAGCGCCGATGCCGCCGCAGCCCTCGTCGCGGTCGACGCGCTCTTCGGCCTGGGCCTCGGCCGCGAGACCCTGATGGACGTGGGCGCCGAGCTCGGCAGCGACGTCCCGTTCTCGATCCACGGCGGTACGGCGGTGGGCCGCGACCGCGGCACCGAGCTGACCACCGCCATGGTCCGCGGCACCTTCCACTGGGTCTTCGTCCTCGCCGAGGAGGGCCTGTCGACGCCCGCCGTCTACCGCGAGACCGACCGGCTGCGCGCCGGTCAGCCGGTGCCCGAGCCCGAGGTGCCGGCCGAGCTGATGTCGGCGCTGCGCGCAGGCGACCCCGTCGCCCTCGGCAAGGCGCTGCGCAACGACCTGCAGACCGGCGCGGTGTCGCTGCGACCCCTGCTCGCCCAGGTGCTCTCGATCGGCGAGGAGTACGGCGCCCTCGGCGGCGTCGTCTCCGGCAGCGGACCGACCTGCGCGTTCCTGGCGCGCGACGACGAGCACGCGCTCGACCTCGCCGTCGCGTTCACGGCGTCCGGCGTCTGCCGCACGGTGCGACGGGCGGTCGGCCCGGTCGCCGGGGCGAAGGTCGTCGACCAGCGGGCAGCAGGCTGATGCCGCCGCCCACCTACGTGGCGCTCGAGGACGTCGGCAAGGCCCTCGGCACGCGCACGCTGCTCGACGGCGTCACCGTCGGCGTCACCGAGGGCGCACGCATCGGCGTCGTCGGGCGCAACGGCGGCGGCAAGACCACGCTCGTGCGCGTCCTCACCGGCCTCGAGGACGTCGACTCGGGCCGCGTGATCCGCCTCGGCAGCGTGACGATCGGCCTGCTCACCCAGGGCGACGACCTCGACCCCACCGCCACCCTGCGCGACGTCGTCGTCGGCGACCGCGCCGAGCACGAGTGGGCGGGGGACTCCCGCGTCCGCGACGTCATGGGCGGCCTGCTCGGCGGCGTGAACGCGGACGCGTACGAGGGCGGCCTGGACGCCGTCATCGGCACGATGTCCGGCGGCGAGCGCCGCCGTGCGGCCCTCGCCCGTCTGCTCATCGACGACCCCGACCTCCTCGTGCTCGACGAGCCCACCAACCACCTCGACGTCGAGGCGGTGTCGTGGCTCGCGCACCACCTCGCCCCGCGTCGTGGCGCGCTCGTCGCCGTCACGCACGACCGCTGGTTCCTCGACGAGGTGGCCACCGAGACGTGGGAGGTCGTCGACGGCGCGGTGCACCGGTACGACGGCGGATACGCGGCGTTCGTCCTCGCCCGCGCCGAGCGGTCGCGGCAGGCGGCGTCCAGCGAGGAGCGCCGGCAGAACCTGCTGCGCAAGGAGCTGGCGTGGCTGCGCCGCGGCGCACCCGCGCGCACCAGCAAGCCGAAGTTCCGCATCGACGCCGCGAACGAGCTCATCGCCGACGAGCCGCCGCCGCGCGACCGCCTGGCGCTGGAGAAGTTCGCGACCGCGCGGCTCGGCAAGCAGGTGTACGACCTCGAGGACGTCACGGTCGCACCCGCAGCGGGTGCGCCGCCGGTCGTCACCGGGCAGACCTGGCGGCTCGGCCCCGGCGACCGTATCGGGCTGCTCGGTCCCAACGGCGTCGGCAAGACCACGCTCCTGCGGCTGCTCGCGGCTGCGCACGACGGCGTGCTCGACACCGAGCACGCCCCCGACGTCCGTGCCGGCACTGTGCGCGTCGGCCTCACCGTGCAGGTCGCGACGCTCACCCAGGCGCTCGCCGAGATCGACCCGGCCGACCGCGTGCTGGAGTCGGTCGAGCGGCAGGCGCAGTACGTCGAGGTCGGCGGCCGCGACGCATCGAGCGCTGCCTGGCAGTCGCGCATGGCCGCCGGCGGTGCCGCGCGGGCGGTGACCGCCCGCAGCATGCTCGAGGGCTTCGGCTTCAGCGGCGACAAGCTCTTCACCCGCCTCGGCGACCTGTCAGGCGGCGAGCTGCGCCGCTTGCAGCTGCTGCGGCTGCTCGTGGGCGGCCCGAACGTGCTGCTGCTCGACGAGCCGACCAACGACCTGGACGTCGAGATGCTGACCGTGCTCGAGGACCTGCTCGACACCTGGCCCGGCACGCTCGTCGTCGTCAGCCACGACCGCTACTTCCTCGAGCGCACCACCGACGTCGTCTACGCGCTGCTCGGCGACGGCGCGATCCGCATGCTGCCCAACGGCGTCGACGAGTACCTCGAGCGCCGCGCACGGATCACGTCGTCCGGCGGCACGGTTGCGGCCTCCGCGACCGTCGCGGCCGACAGCGCGCCGAAGCGGTCGGCGGGCGAGGCGCGCGAGCTGCGCAAGGAGCTCACGCGCATCGAGCGCCGCACGGAGAAGCTGGGCAAGGAGGAGGACCGGCTGCACGCGCTCCTCTCCGATGCCGCGACCTCCACCGACCACGAGAAGGTGCTGGCGCTCGACGCCGAGCTGCGCGGCGTGGTGGCCGAGCGCGAGACGCTCGAGGAGCGGTGGCTCGAGATCGCCGCCGATCTCGAGCAGCAGGCCTAGCCTGTCGCGGTGCAGAACTCCACGAAGGTCCTCGTCATCGGCGGGTCGGCCGCCGGCCTCGCCACGGCCGCGTGCCTGAAGGACACGGGCGTCCCGTTCGAGGTCCTCGAGGCGACCGACGTCGTGGGCACCGCGTGGCGCCACCACTACGACCGGCTGCACCTGCACACGCCCAAGTCGGCGTCCACGCTGCCGGGCACGCCGATGCCGCGCGGCTGGCCGCGCTACCCCGCACGCGAGCAGGTGGTGGAGTACCTCGAGACGTACGCCGCGGAGCACGGGATCGAGCCGCGCTTCGGGCAGACGGTGTCGAGCATCGAGCGCGCCGGCTCCGGCTGGACCGTGACGACGCAGGACACCACGTGGCACGCCGACCACGTGGTGGTGGCGACCGGAGCCACGCGCGTGCCCGTGCGGCCGAGCTGGCCCGGCCTCGAGTCGTTCGGAGGCGCCGTCCTGCACTCGAGCGAGTACCGCAACGGCGAGCCGTGGCGCGGGGGATCGGTGCTCGTCGTCGGGTTCGGCAACTCCGCGTGCGAGCAGGCGATCGACCTCGTCGAGCACGGCGTCGCCGCGCACCTGTCGGTGCGCTCGCAGGTCAACGTGCTGCCGCGCGACCTGCTCGGCATCCCCGTCCTGAAGATGGGGATCGCGATGCGCGTGCTGCCGACCGGCCTCGCCGACGCCCTCGCCGCACCGCTCGTGCGGCTCACGGTCGGCGACATCACGAAGGTGGGCCTGAGGAAGCTGCCGTACGGCCCCAACACGCAGATCAAGAACGACAAGCACATCCCGCTGCTCGACATCGGCACGATGGACCACATCAAGGCGGGCCGCATCGCCGTGCACGGCGACATCGAGCGGTTCACGGCGTCCGGCGTCGTGTTCGACGACGGCGCCCAGGTCGACGTCGACGCCGTCGTGCTCGCGACCGGCTACCGCCCGGCCCTCGAGGACCTGCTGCCCGAGTGGCGCGCGGTCTGCGGCGACGACGGTCGACCGATCGTGAGCGGCGGCCCCACC
This sequence comes from Longivirga aurantiaca, assembly GCF_042660085.1. Taxonomy (NCBI): domain Bacteria; kingdom Bacillati; phylum Actinomycetota; class Actinomycetes; order Sporichthyales; family Sporichthyaceae; genus Longivirga; species Longivirga aurantiaca. Next base: position 506,648 of record NZ_JBHSTI010000002.1, read on the forward strand.
GCGCTGCCGGGCCTGTGGTTCGTCGGCCAGTTCGTGTCGCCGTCGGGGATGCTGCGCGAGATGGGTCTCGAGGCCAAGCGCGTCGCCGCAGCCGTCGCTGGCTGAGCGGGGCAGCGCGGGGCAGCCGGACCGGTGGCCCGGCTGCCCGGAGGCGCATCGGACTACGACCTGCGGTCGGATGCGACGTAGGTGATCTCGCCCTGCGAGAAGGTCCCGCTCGTCGTCGTGGGAGGCGACTGGAGGTCCGAGCTCCGGGCCAGCAGCTGGCCCGAGCCGGTGGCGTGCAGGAACCGACCCGTGCCGCCGGTGATCGTCCAGTCGACGGTCGGGACGCTGATGAGTCCGCCGGACTCATCGACGTAGAGGTAGAACGTGCCCGACTCCGCCATGTACAGCTGGTCCCCGTTCGCCGCGATGATCACGATCGTGCCGTGGTCGAACGTGCCGGTGGTCGGGCCGGTCAGGTAGCTGCAGTGGCTGATCGTGAACTGCGAGCGGCCCAGGTTCGACAGGTACGCGGTGCCGGACGCGGTGTAGCGCCAGACTGCGCCAGCGGGGCAGCCGGTCGGTGCTTCGGGCGGGAGGTCCTGGGTCACGACGGTGCCGGTCAGCGGGCGGCTGACGGGCGGTGGGGCCGCCGATGCGGCGGGAGGTGCGAGGCTCAGCACGGCCACGGCGGCCACGGCGAGCCCGATGAGTGCGCGCTTCATAAGGATCACTTCCCCGTCGGGGGCGATCGCCACCACTGTCTGTGGGGTCGCCAACCCCCACGGGAGATCCTGCTCCGACGCCGGGCCCGATGCAGGTCGGCCGCCGACGCCCGTCCTGGGGCCCAGGCCGGGGTGGTTCTGGCGCAGGGAAGGCCCGGGGCGGCGATCAGGTGGGCGGGGTGTTCGCCGTGTCGAAGGGCAGGGTGAGGCTGCGGAGCACGGTGGCGAGGCGCTCCCGCTCGGTGACGGTGAGGGCGGCGAGGATGGCGCGCTCGTGGGCCAGCAGGTCGGTGAGGGCGTCGTCCACCCGCGTGCGACCGCCGTCGGTGAGCAGCACCCGGACGCTGCGGCCGTCGGTGGGGTCGGGCACGCGCTCGACGAGGCCCTTGGCCTCGAGCCGGTCGATGCGGTTGGTCATCGTGCCGCTCGTGACGAGGGTGACCTGCAGCAGCCGTCCGGGGGAGAGCGCGTACGGCGGCCCCTCGCGGCGCAACGCTGCCAGGACGTCGAACTCCCACGGCTCGAGGTCGTGCGTCTCGAAGGCCTGACGCCGGGCGAGGTCGAGGTGGCGGGCGAGGCGCGAGACGCGCGACAGCACCTCCAGCGGGGCGACGTCGAGGTCGGGGCGCTCGCGGCGCCAGGCCTCGACGAGCGCGTCCACCTCGTCGCGGGGGTCGGTGCTCACGGTCGGACTCTACGCCCGGTCTCTCGACGTCGAGATACCTGGGGATCAGCCAAGCGACGACCAGCGCGTCTCGCCGTCGTGCACCACGTCCGTGGGACGCAGCCCGATGCGCGCGGCGACCCGCTCCGACGCCGTGTGCCCGGGCGCGATGTGCGCGATCACCTCGACCGCGCCGGCCTCGGTCATGGCCGTCACGAGCGCCGCGGCGGCCTCGCTGGCATAGCCGTGACCCTGCCACGGCGTGCCGACCACCCAGGCGAGCTCGGCGACCACCGCGGAGGCAGACGCCGTCACCGTCGCCTGCAGGAAGCCGACGGCCGATCCGCCGGCACGCTCCCGGGCGACCCAGTTGTGCCAGGTCTCCTGCCCGTCGTCCGAGCGGCCGAGCACCTGCCGCGCATAGCGGGCCTCGAGCTGGGCCACGGTCGGAGGCTCGCCGCCGGTGACGACGTACAGGGAGGGGTCGGACAGGACGTCGACCATCTCGGCTGCATGCTCGACCCGCAGCGGCTCGAGGTCGAGCCGCTCGGTGACGAGCGCCGGCGTGCTCAGGTCAGGCCTTCTTCGTGGCCTTGAGCGTGGGCTTCTTCTCCAGGCCCGCCAGCCCGTTCCAGGCGAGGTTCACCACGTGGGCGACGACCTCCTCCTTCTTGGGCTTGCGGACGTCGAGCCACCACTGACCGGTGAGCGCGACCATGCCGACGAGCATGTTGGCGTACATCGGCGCGAGCTTGGCCGGGAAGCCCTGGCGCTCGAACTCGCGGGCGAGGCGGGCCTCGACCTGGCTGGCGACGTCGCGCAGCAGCGAGGCGAAGTTCCCCGTGCTCTGGGAGACGGGCGAGTCGCGCACGAGGATGCGGAATCCCTCGTTGTGCGTCTCGATGTAGTCGAACAGCGCCCGGCCGGCCTTCTCGAGCAGGTCGCGCGCGCCGCCGCTCGACCCGGTGAGCGAGTCGCTCACCATGCCCATGAGCGCGTTCATCTCGCGGTCGACGATGACGGCGTACAGGCCGTCCTTGCTGCCGAAGTGCTCGTAGACGACCGGCTTGGAGACGCCGGCCTTCGCGGCGATCTCCTCGATCGTGACGACCTCGAACCCCTTGGCGGCGAACAGCTTGCGACCCACGTCGATGAGCTGCTCGCGCCGCTCGCGGCCGCTCATGCGCACGCGCTCGGTGCGCTCCCGGCGTACAGGGGCGGGGTCGGCTTCGGCGGCGTCCGGCACGTTCGGGTCCACGGTCACGGCCTCATCCTGCCGCTCCGGCGGCCTGAACCGTCGACCGGACGCCGCGTCGCCCTCGCAGCACACCCTGGGAGGCGCTCTACCCTGGGCGTGCGAGACCTTCCCGGGTTGCTCTGCTGGCAGGGGCGACCGCACTTTGAATGCGGGTACGACGCAGGTTCGATTCCTGCCCCGGGAGCCCAGTGACAGGCGCGGGAACGGCGGGTGGACGGCTTCCGGCGCGGGGGTTCCGCGAGGTGGCCGGTCGGGCTCCGACCGGGTCCGGGCGCGGGGTAGGGTGATCCCGCCTCGCCCGCCACCTGGAGAGCAGTGACGCCCTCGTGAGCAGCCCACGACCGTCCGCCGTGGTCGTCCTCGCCGCTGGTGAGGGAACGCGCATGGTGTCGACGACGCCGAAGGTCCTCCACGAGATCGCCGGGCGCAGCCTCCTCGGGCACGTCCTCGCCGCCGTGGCCGGCCTCGACCCCGAGCACCTGGTCGTCGTCGTGGGCCACGGACGCGAGCGCGTCACCGAGCACCTCGCCTCGATCGCGCCGTCGGCCGTCGCCGTCGTCCAGGAGCAGCAGAACGGCACCGGGCACGCCGTCCGGGTCGCGCTGGAGGGCCTCGAGGCGACGGGCGTCGCGCTCGACGGCTCCGGCCCGGTGCTGGTCGTCGCCGGCGACACCCCCCTGCTCACGACCGCCACCCTGCAGTCCCTCGTCGACACGCACGCCGCGGCAGGTGCGTCGTCGACCGTCCTCACCGCCGTGCTCGACGACCCCACGGGCTACGGCCGCGTGCTGCGCGACGGCGACTCCGTGACCGCGATCGTCGAGCACAAGGACGCCGACGACTCCCAGCGCGCGGTGCGCGAGGTCAACAGCGGCGTGTACGCGTTCGACGCCGCAGCCCTCCGCGACGCGCTCGGCCGCCTCACGACCGACAACGTGCAGGGCGAGGAGTACCTCACCGACGTGCTCGGGCTGCACGTCGCGTCCGGGCTCGTCGTCGCGGCGGTGACGGCGGACGACGCGAACGAGACCCTCGGCGTCAACGACCGCGTGCAGCTGGCCGAGGCACGCGCCCTGCTCCGCGACCGCACCAACACCGGCTGGATGCGGGCGGGCGTCACGATCGTCGACCCCGCCACCACCTGGATCGACTCCGACGTCGTCCTCGCGCCCGACTGCGTGGTCGAGCGCAACACCGGCCTGCACGGCCGCACCACCATCGCGCGCGGCGCCGTCGTCGGCCCCGACACCACGCTCATCGACGTCGTCGTCGGCGAGGGCGCGAGCGTCCTGCGCAGCCAGGTCACGTCCGCCGACATCGGCGCGGGCGCCACGGTCGGCCCGTTCACGTTCGTCCGGCCTGGCACCGTGCTCGGCCCGAAGGCCAAGCTCGGCGCCTACGTCGAGGCCAAGAACGCCGTCATCGGCGAGGGCTCCAAGGTGCCGCACCTGTCGTACGTCGGCGATGCGGAGATCGGCGTCGGCTCCAACCTGGGCGCCGGCACGATCACGGTGAACTACGACGGCATCGACAAGCACCGCACGGTGATCGGCGACCACGTGCGCGTGGGCAGCGACTCCATGCTCATCGCGCCCGTGACGGTCGGGGACGGCGCCTACACGGCGGCCGGCTCGGTCGTCACCGACGCCGTGCCGCCGGGCGCCATGGCCGTGGCGCGCGCCCGCCAGCGCAACATCGAGGGCTGGGTCGAGCGGCGACGCCCGGGCAGCCCCGCTGCTGAGGCGGCTGCTGCCGCCAAGGCCCACCACGCTTCCGGGACGGCGACCGCCGACCCCGGTGACAGCACGCACGAGGAGCAGGCCCAGTGACCGGCATCGTCCAGACCAGCCAGAAGCGGCTCGTCCTCATCGGGGGCCGCTCGCACCCCGAGCTCTCCGAGCACGTGGCGAAGGAGCTCGGCGTCGAGCTCGTCGACACGCAGGCGTACGACTTCGCCAACGGCGAGATCTTCGTGCGCTTCGAGGAGTCGGTGCGAGGCTGCGACGCGTTCGTGCTGCAGAGCCACACCGAGCCGATCAACAAGTGGATCATGGAGCAGCTGCTCATGGTCGACGCGCTCAAGCGCGCCTCGGCCAAGCGCATCACCGTGGTCATGCCGTTCTACGGCTACGCGCGCCAGGACAAGAAGCACCGCGGCCGCGAGCCGATCTCGGCCCGCCTCATCGCCGACCTGTTCCGCACCGCGGGCGCCGACCGCCTCATGGCCGTCGACCTGCACACCGCGCAGATCCAGGGCTTCTTCGACGGCCCCGTCGACCACCTCTTCGCGCTGCCGCTGCTGGTGAAGTACGTCGCCCAGCACATCGACCGGAACGAGATCACCGTCGTGTCGCCGGATGCCGGGCGCGTGCGCGTGGCCGAGCGCTGGACCGACCTGCTCGGCGCACCGCTGGCGATCATCCACAAGCGTCGCGATCCGGACGTGCCCAACGAGGCGAAGGTCTTCGAGGTCGTCGGCGACGTCGAGGGCCGCATCTGCGTCGTCATCGACGACATGATCGACACCGGCGGCACGATCGTGAAGGCGGCCGAGCAGCTCTTCGAGAACGGTGCCAAGGACGTGATCGTCGCGGCGACGCACGCGATCCTGTCGGGTCCTGCCAAGGAGCGGTTCGAGAACAGCCGCGTGCGTCAGGTCATCGTGACCGACACGCTGCCGATCCCCGAGGAGCGCAGGTTCGACAAGCTCCTCGTGCTGCCGGTCGCGCCCCTGATCGCGCGCGCGATCCAGGAGGTCTTCACCGACGGCTCGGTCACCAGCATGTTCGAGGGCGACCGCGTCTGACCCGCTCCTAGTGCCGGCACTAGCCCGGCATCACGGAGATGAAGAACCCCTCGGCGAGGCGACCGTCGGGGAATCCGGCCTCGGCGGCGAGGCCGGCGCCCCACCCGCGCACGAAGCCCTCGAGGTCGGGCATGTGGGCGGTCTGCGACTCGTGCGCGCGCAGCGCCTCGATCTTGCGCGCGAAGGTGTCCGTGACGTCGACGTAGTGCGTCCGCGTCGGGTGGCCCATCACCCAGACCTCCTGCACCGACCAGGCGTCGAGGCCCTCGTCGTCGAGCAGCGACGGGTGCGCGAACGGGTTGCGCGCGTCCGGGTAGACGGCCTGGATCGCGGCCTCGCCCGCGGCCATGTGGTCGGGGTGCGACGCCGGGATCCGCTCCCAGTTCCGCTCCGGGGTCTGGATGAGCATGCGCTGCGGACGAACCTGCCGGATGACACGTGAGATGTCGCGGCGCAGGCCGTGCGTGACCGTCAGCTCGCCGTCGCGGTAGCCGAGGAACCGGACGTCGGTCACGCCCGTGGCGGCCGCGGCAGCCACCTGCTCGGCGCGGCGGATCCGCGGGATCTCCGAGCGGGGGACGGCCGGGTCGAAGCCGCCGGCGTCGCCGTCGGTGATGACGCAGTAGGTGACCTCGACCCCCGCATCCACCCAGCCGGCGATCGTGCCGGAGGCGCCGAAGTCGACGTCGTCCGGGTGGGCGGTGACGACCAGGACGCGGGACACCTCGGTGTCGTCGAGCACGGTTCCTCCTCGTGGGGGCCGTCGCCCGGCGGCCCCGGCGTCCGGCTTCCGGGGACAACGCCCCGAGCAGCCCGTGCGATTCCGCCGTACGGGTCAACTGCCCGGTCATCGTAGGCGGCAGGACGAAAGTCGCCCGCCGGGGTGGCCGATGACCTCGGTATGAGGACTCGATCTGCCGCCGCGCGCCCGCGTGCGGCCCGGGCGGCGGTCGGCGCTGCCGTGGCGGGCCTCGTCCTCGCGCTCGCCCCCGCCGGTCTCGCGCCCAGCTCCGCCGCCGTCGTGACGCCCGCGGCCGCGCCGAGGCCCGCGACCCCCGTCTTCACCTCCGCCATCGACACGACCGCGGACTACCAGGAGCAGAGCATCTGCTCGCCCACGGCCAAGCCGGGTGCCACCAAGCTGAAGGCGCTGCTGCAGGCCACCTACGGCAGCTACACGGTCGGCATCCCGCGGGACTGCGGCCAGGGCGGGATCAGCGAGCACAAGGAGGGGCGCGCCCTCGACTGGATGGTGAATGCGCGCAACAGCGTCCAGAAGGCGAAGGCCACTGCCTTCCTCACCTGGCTGCTCGCCACCGACAAGTACGGCAACGAGGCCGCGATGGCCCGCCGGCTCGGCGTGATGTACATCGGCTGGAACAACCAGATGTGGCGCGGCTACGACATCGGCCGCGGCTGGGACGAGCTCCGGGGCTGCTACGCGGCCAGCAAGGCCGGGACGGCGTACGACAATGAGTGCCACCGCAGCCACGTGCACATCTCGCTGACGTGGGAGGGCGCCATGGCGCTCACCTCGTTCTGGAGCGGCACGCCCGTCAACGAGACCTGCCGGTCGGGCTGGGGCCCTGAGCCGGGCGCGCCGGTCGCCGGCGGCGACCTCGTGCCGGTCACCCCGGTGCGGGTGCTCGACACTCGGACGGGCACCGGTCTCGACTCGCCGTGCCGCCTCGGCGCCCCGCGCTGGTCCGGCGACACCCGCAGCCTCGTGCTCGACGTCGCCGGTGCCGGAGGCGTGCCGGACACCGGCGTCGCCACCGTGGCGCTGCGCGTGACCGCCTGGGGCTCGAGCGCGCCCCTGCCCACCCTCCGCGTCCGCGCCACCTCGGCGCACTCGCCGGTCCCCGCCGTGACCGCGCTGAGCACCGGCTCGTTCAGCTCCACCGTCGTCGTCCCCGTCGCAGCCGACGGCACGGTGCGGCTCTCGCTCGACCGCGGCACGACCGAGGCCCGGGTCGAGGTCGTGGCGTGGGCCCCGCCGCTCTCGCCCACCGTCGCCGGGGCGACGGCCGCTGCCGTGTCGGCCAGCGGACCGACCCGACTCGTCAGCCCGACGACGGTCGTGGACGGCACCCAGGCGCCGCTCGAGCCGGGGGAGACGCGCACGATCGACCTCTCCGGCCTCGGCGGGGTGCCCGGCAGCGACCTGCGCGGCCTGGCGGTCACGGTGGTCACGGCGAAGTCGGGGTCCTCCGGCGTCGTGAACGTGTACAGCCCCGCCTCGTCGTACGTCGTGGGCCAGGTGCGGGTGTCGACCGCGCTGCAGCGATCCGCGCCGATGATCGTTCCGACGACCGACGGGCGCCTCGTGCTCAAGAACGCGTCGGCCTCGCCCGTGGCGGTCTCGGTGAAGCTCCAGGGGTGGTTCGCCTCGGCGTCCACCACCGGTGGTGCCCGCACCCGGATGCTGGCCCAGCCGATCACCGTCGTCGACTCGGCGCAGGACCTCGGGATCACCGGTGCGCTGCCCGCGGGCGTCTCGCGCGTCGTCAAGGTCGTCGGGAAGGCGGGGGTGCCGGTCGGCGCCCGGGCCGTCCTGCTGTCCGTGACCGCCACCGGCGGGGCGGCGTCCGGCACCCTCACGGTCTCCGGCTCGGGCTCGGTCCCTGCCGTCGCGTTCACCGCCGGCCGGGCCTCGCACGAGCTCGTCCTGATGCCGCTCACGAGCACCGGGAACGTGTCGTTCCTGACCTACGCGTCGGGCACCCACGTCCGCGCGGTCGTGGTGGGCTGGGCCTCCTGACCGGGCGGGGCGGCGTCGGCGCGCGCGCCTAGACTTGCCGCGCGATGACCTCCCTCTTCGACGACCTCGGCCTCCCGACCCCCGAGCCCGAGCCGGCCGCTCCGGCCGCGCGGCCCGGGGTGCTCGACCTCGTGTCCGACCTCAACCCGCAGCAGCGCTCCGCCGTCGAGCACCGGGGCGGCCCGCTCCTCATCGTCGCGGGCGCCGGGTCGGGCAAGACCCGTGTGCTGACCCGTCGCATCGCGCACCTGCTCGCCACCGGCGACGCCAAGCCCGGCGAGATCCTCGCGATCACGTTCACCAACAAGGCGGCCGGCGAGATGCGCGAGCGCGTGGTCGACCTCGTCGGCAACCGCGCCCGCGTCATGTGGGTGTCCACCTTCCACTCGGCGTGCGTGCGGATCCTGCGCAAGGAGGCGCCCCGCCTCGGCATGACGTCGTCGTTCTCGATCTACGACTCCGCCGACAGCCAGCGACTGATGACGCTCGTGTGCCGCGACCTCGACCTCGACCCCAAGCGCTACCCGCCGCGCGGCTTCAGCAACCAGGTCTCCAACCTGAAGAACGAGCTCATCGACCACGAGACGTTCGCGGGCCAGGCCACCAACCACCAGGAGAAGACGCTCGCGGAGGCGTACGGCGAGTACCAGCGCCGCCTGCGCCGGGCGAACGCCTTCGACTTCGACGACCTGATCTCCTCGACCGTCGCGGTGCTGCAGCTCTTCCCCGACGTCGCCGAGCACTACCACCGGCGCTTCCGGCACGTGCTCGTCGACGAGTACCAGGACACCAACCACGCGCAGTACGTCCTCGTGAACGAGCTCGTGGGCAAGGGCGACGACGGCGTACCGCCCGGCCAGCTCTGCGTCGTCGGCGACGCCGACCAGAGCATCTACGCCTTCCGCGGCGCGACGATCCGCAACATCGAGGAGTTCGAGCGCGACTACCCGGACGCCACCACCGTCCTCCTCGAGCAGAACTACCGCTCGACCCAGAACATCCTCACCGCCGCCAACGCCGTCATCACCCGCAACACCGCGCGCCGTCCCAAGCGGCTCTGGACCGACGCCGGGTCCGGAGCGCAGATCATCGGCTACGTCGCCGACAACGAGCACGACGAGGCCAGCTTCGTCGCCACCGAGATCGACCGGCTCTCCGACGAGGAGGGCGTGCCCGCCCGCGACGTCGCGGTGTTCTACCGCACCAACGCGCAGTCGCGGTCGCTGGAGGAGGTCTTCATCCGCGTCGGCCTGCCGTACAAGGTGGTCGGCGGCGTCCGCTTCTACGAGCGCAAGGAGATCCGGGACGCGGTCGCCTATCTGCGAGCGCTGGCGAACCCTGCCGACGACATCTCGCTGCGCCGGATCCTCAACGTGCCCAAGCGCGGGATCGGCGACCGCGCCGAGGCTGTCGTCGAGCTGCTCGCCCAGCGCGAGCGCACCACGTTCGGCGAGGCGCTCGCCCGTGCGTCCGAGGCGCCGATGATCGCGACGCGCTCGCTCACGCAGATCCAGTCGTTCGTGCAGCTCATGTCCGACCTGCGCACGCTCGTCGAGGCCGGCTCCGGCCCGGCCACCGTGCTCGCCGCCGTGCTCGAGCAGACCGGCTACCTCGCCGAGCTGCAGCGCAGCACGGACCCGCAGGACGAGACGCGCGTCGAGAACCTCGCCGAGCTCGAGTCGGTCGCGCGCGAGTTCGAGACCGAGAACCCCGAGGGCACGCTCACCGAGTTCCTCGAGCGCGTCTCGCTCGTCGCGGACTCCGACGACATCCCGGACGCCGAGGAGCACGGCGGCGTCGTCACGCTCATGACGCTGCACACCGCCAAGGGCCTCGAGTTCCCGGTCGTGTTCCTCACGGGCATGGAGGACGGCGTCTTCCCGCACATGCGCTCGCTCGGCGACACCCGCGAGCTCGAGGAGGAGCGGCGCCTCGCCTACGTCGGCATCACGCGCGCGCGTCAGCGGCTCTACGTCTCGCGCGCGATCGTGCGGTCCGCGTGGGGTGCGCCGTCGTTCAACCCGCCGAGCCGGTTCCTCGACGAGGTGCCGTCCGAGCTCCTCGACTGGAGGCGCGAGGACCCGGTCTCGACCGGCGGCGGCTTCAACGCCCAGCGCGCGTCGTCGGGCGGCTTCGGCTCGGCGCCCTCGCTCGTCGCGGCAGCCACGCGTCCGGGCGCGCGCAGCCCCGGCAACCGCGAGGTCGTGAGCCTGTCCGCCGGCGACCGCGTCACGCACGACAAGTTCGGGCTCGGCACCGTGGTGTCGACGTCCGGCATGGGGGAGAAGTCCGAGGCCACGATCGACTTCGGCGCCGAGGGCACCAAGCGCCTGCTCCTGCGCTACGCCCCCGTCGAGAAGCTCTAGCCGCCTCACGCACTCAAGTGCCAGAAAACCCCTGTGGTTTCTGGCACTTCGGTGCGTGAGGCGATCCTGTGGACGACGTCAGCGCGACGACGCGGGCTCCCGGCACGGTTGTCGTATGGGAGCCCATGCCGCCTCGCACGCCCGGGTCAGCGCGTTGGTCGAACGTCTCGGTATCGGGCCGTGGCGTCTGGCTGAGGTGGAGGCCGCGGGCTGGACGCGCAAGCAGATCCGCTGGGCCGTCGACAACGGCCGGCTGGCACGCCCCTCGCGCGGGCTCGTGGCACCTGTCGACGTCGCGGGCGAGGCCCTCCTGGTCCAGCGGTGCCTCGCGGCTCTGGCCGTGGCCCCTCGCGGGTCAGCGGTGAGCCACCGGACCGCCTCGGAGCTCGACCGGCTGTGGCTGCCCCAGGGGATCGACGACCTCGTGCACCTGACGTGCCCGGGCATCCCGGATCGCGACGACCACGGTGTGCGCCTTCATGGTTCGGCCCTCGACACGCGCTGGGTCGACGACCGGCACGGCATGCCGGTCTCGGTCACCGAGCGAGCGGCGGTCGACATCGCCCGTGGCCGTGCCTTCGACCAGGCGCTCATGGTGCTCGACTCGGCAGCGCGGGCGCTGGTGATCGCGGAGGCAGGCGACGACCGCGTCCTGCGTGATCCGTCGCGCCGGTCGCCGTACGCCGATCGCGCCCGGGAACGGCTGTCGCTCGCGTACGACTCCGTGGCCGGCTGGCCGGGCACGCGCGTGGTGCGGCTGGCGCTCCCGTACGTCGATCCCTGCTCGGAGTCGCCGTTCGAGAGCTCGTCGCGCGGGCACATCCTGCGGTCGAGGGTCCCGCCGCCGGAGCTCGCGGTCCCGCTCCGCGGGGCCTCCGGGAAGCGCTACTTCGCCGACTTCCTGTGGCGGCAGCACCGGCTCATCGGCGAGGCGGACGGATGGAGCAAGTACAGGACGGGCATCGCGACCCGCGACGCGCTGCGTGCCGAGCGCGAGCGTCAACGTGACCTGGAGGCCGCCGGCTGGCGCTTCGTGCGCTGGGACCCGGCCGACCCGCCGCGCGTCGTGATCGCGCGCATCGCCGCCGCCCTCGGCCTCGTCTGACGCACGGAAGTGCCACGAAACCCCTGCGGTTTATGGCACTTCGGTGGGTGAGGCGGCTTAGAAGGAGTACTGGCCGAGGGTCTCGTAGGGCTGGACGGTGCCCTGGGTCCAGCCCGGGATCGAGCCCGGGCGGCCGCGGGTGCTGCCCCAGAGGAACGTTGCAGGGTCGGTGGGCTGGTCCCACAGCCGCACCTCGAAGTGCAGGTGCGGGCCCGAGGTGTTGCCCGAGGTGCCGACGGCGCCGATGCGCTCACCGGTCGAGACGCGCTCCCCGGCGCGGACCGACACCTGGGAGAGGTGGCAGTACCACGTGGTCACGCCGTTGCCGAGGTCGAGGATGATCATGCGGCCGTACGCCGGGTGCCATGCCGTCTTGGCCACGCGGGCGTCGTGCACGGCGACGACGGGAGTGCCGGTCGGCGCGCGGAAGTCCAGGCCCGTGTGGCGCCCGCTCGACCAGCCGCCGCGGGCGCCGAAGGCGGCCGAGAGCTGGTACGACGGGACCGGCGAGACGTAGAGCGCGGCGCGGGCCGCACGCGCGGCGGCCTGGCGCTTGCGGGCGGCGAGGCGGTCGGCCCGCTCCTTCCGCTCAGCGGCTGCCTTGCGCTCGCGCCAGGCCTTCTTCGCAGCGAGGTGGTCGATCGCGGCCTGGATCTCGGCGCCGGTCGTGATCGAGCGGATCGCGCCGGTCATCGCCAGCTTCGGCTGCGGCGCGGGGTCGAGCACAGCGGCATCGCCGGCGGAGAACAGCTCGTCCTGGTCGCGCGTCGGGTCGAGGAACGATGCTGCGAGCGCGGCGGTGGGCTCGGCCTGCACGGACGCCGGAGGCGCGGCGGCGAGCCCGGCGCCGGTGAGCGCGAGCACAGCGCAACCGCCCGCGACGGCGAGGCCGTAGCGGGCGGAGAAGGGCGCTCGGGGTCCGGGCACGAGGGAGATCCTGACCGCTCATCAGCCGAACGGCCAACTCGTTCACCGCATGGAGTGACGCACTCCACGCTCATGATGAACAGAAAGGAGTCGCAAAACTACGGAGAGCGACGTCCTCCCGACGTCCGCGATCAGCCGCGGGAGCGGCCGCGCGCTGTCTTCGCGGGCGCGGGCGGCGGAGCCTGCGCGCTGCGGCCGGTCGAGCTCGCGATCGACGTCGCCCCGGCCGCCACGGTGTGGCCCTCGTGGTCGAGGTGGGCGAGCGTCGTGCAGATCTCGTGCACCACGCGGCCGTCGACGGGCAGCGACATGTGCCCGACGCCGCGGACGAAGACGTTCCGAGCCGACAGGTCGGGGTGCACCACCCGGCCGGAGCGCTGCGGCACGACCATCTGGTCGAGGTCGCTCCAGACCGCGACGAAGCGGGTGCGGCACCCGGGCGCCGGCTCGGCCAGCTCGGTGACGACGTCGCTGCCGGGGCGCAGCTGGCGCACGAGCGGGTGCGGCAGGACGTACGCCGGCAGCGTGCCCGAGTGCGGGCTGCCGAGGGTCACCAACGTGTGCACGCGGGCATCGCCGCCGAGGCGCTGCACGTAGTAGCGGGCGACCAGGCCGCCGAGCGAGTGGCCGACCACGTGCACGCGCTCGTACCCGGTCTCCTCGCAGACCTGCTCGACGAGCTCGCCCAGCCGGTCGGCGAGCAGGCGCACGTCGCCGTTGATCGAGGAGTAGTTGACCGTCACGACCCGGCCGAAGCCGCGGCGACGGAGCCCCCGCCGCAGCAGCGTGAAGACGGACCTGTTGTCGACGATCCCGTGCACCAGGATGATCGGCGTCCCCGCGGCCTCGACGTCGCCGACGAGCAGCGCCCGGTGGACCGGGGGCGCGTCGTGCACGCGGGTGCGGTGCAGCACGTCGTCGGTGCGCTGGTCGCGGTGCGCGAACGGCCACATCGCGAGGTGCGCCACCCACCAGGCCGCCTCGACCGTGACGCCCCGGACGCCGGCGGGCGACATCAGCGCGCGCCTCGCCGAGTCCGCCGTGCGGCGCGCGTCGTCGACGGCTCGAGCAGCGCGCTCGAGCCGGGACGGTGCGGCGTCCTCGGGCCGGTCGGTGGGCACGGACGGAGGGTAGACCCTGGACGGCCGCGCGTCGCTGTTACCGCCGTCGCGACACGTCCCGGCGCGTGGAGGTACACGCGGGCGTACGCTCGAAGGCGTCCGAGCGTGCCCCGAGGAGGACCGCCATGAGCACGACCACCAGCGCCCCGCGCACCGCGTCCGGGTCCCCGATCCGCGTGATCGTGGCCAAGCCCGGCCTCGACGGTCACGACCGCGGCGCCAAGGTGGTCGCCCGTGCCCTGCGCGACGCCGGCATCGAGGTCGTCTACACCGGCCTCCACCAGACGCCCGACCAGATCGTCGAGACCGCGATCCAGGAGGACGCCGACGTCATCGGCCTGTCGGTGCTCTCCGGCGCGCACATGACGCTGTTCGCCGCGGTCCTGGAGAAGCTGGCCGAGCGCGACGCCGGCGACATCGTGGTCTTCGGCGGCGGGATCATCCCCGAGGGCGACATCCCCGACCTCGAGAAGCTCGGCGTGGCCAAGATCTTCACCCCCGGCGCCACCACCCAGTCGATCGTCGACTGGGTCGTGGACCGCGTCGGCGCCCACGCCTGAACGCCGGGTACCCGGTGCAGCGACTGACCGCACCGCTCCGGGTCGACCTGCCCTGGTGGCGGCCGGAGGGCGAGGCATCGCTCCGGCTTCCTGTCGCACCCGTGGCGCGCACTGCACGAGTGCTCACCGGCGTCGTCCCGACGGTGCTGGCGGTGGTCGGCCTCACGCTGGCGCTCGGGTCCGCCGTGCTGGCCGAGCGCGGACCGACCGAGGCGGTCGGCACCCTCGGGGTCGAGCTCGGTGCGGCCATGTGGTTCGGCGGTGCGGTGACCCTCGGTGCTCGTCGCGGTGCCACGGTCGGCCGGGCGCTGGCCCTGCTGGGGCTCGCGACGACCGGTGCGGTCCTGATCGCCCTGGCGCTGGTCCTCGGCTGGACCGGTGCCGCGCTCTCCCTGGCCATGGAGTTCGGCGTCGGCGCGGTCGCGGTGGCCGTGATCGACGTGCTGCTCCTCGGTCTGGTCCAGAGCCGGCTGGAGCGCCTCGGTGACCTCCCGGACGATGCCGTGACGGTGACCGTGAGCGGCTCCTGGCCGCTCCTGGCGATGCGCCACGACGAACGCACCTGACCGTTCGGCGCAGGTTCTTCCCACCCTGCGGAACCGGCCCGGGGCGGCAGTGGGTCCCGGTACATGCCGGGGTTAGGCTCGCGACCGTCCTCGCGGACGCCGCCCGGACCTGCTCCGGTGCGCCCGCCCCTCTCTCCAGTCAGGACTGCCAGCGGTGGATCTGTACGAGTTCCAGGCGAAGGAGCTCTTCGCCAAGCACGGGGTTCCGACCCAGGCCGGTGAGGTCGTCCGGTCGCCGAAGCACGCGCAGGAGGCCGCCGAGCGCATCGGTGGCCTCGTCGTCGTCAAGGCGCAGGTGAAGACCGGCGGTCGCGGCAAGGCCGGCGGTGTGAAGCTGGCGGCGACGCCGCAGGAGGCGCACGACCGCGCCCAGGACATCCTGGGCCTGGACATCAAGGGCCACATCGTCCACCAGGTGCTCATCAACCCGGCCGCGGACATCGCGGAGGAGTACTACGTCTCCTTCCTGCTCGACCGCGCGCACCGCACCTTCCTCGCGATGGCGAGCAAGGAGGGCGGGATGGAGATCGAGCAGCTCGCGGTCGAGCGCCCGGAGGCGCTGGCGAAGGTGGCGATCGACGCGATCGTCGGCGTCGACCAGGCCAAGGCCGAGGAGATCGCGGACGCCGCAGGCTTCGACGCCTCGGTGCGCGACCAGGTGGTGGAGATCCTGAAGAAGCTGTGGGACGTCTTCATCAAGGAGGACGCCACGCTCGTCGAGGTCAACCCGCTGGTGAAGACCCCCGAGGGCCTCGTCGTCGCACTTGACGGCAAGGTGTCGCTGGACGAGAACGCCGAGTTCCGCCACCCCGACTTCGAGTCGCTCGTCGACGACACCGCCACCGACCCGCTCGAGCTCAAGGCCCGCGAGAAGGACCTCAACTACGTCAAGCTCTCGGGCTCGGTCGGCGTGATCGGCAACGGCGCGGGCCTGGTCATGTCGACGCTCGACGTCGTCGCCTACGCGGGCGAGGAGTTCGGGGGCCAGAAGCCCGCGAACTTCCTGGACATCGGTGGCGGCGCCTCGGCGCAGGTGATGGCCGACGGCCTCGAGATCATCCTGGGCGACGCCGAGGTCAAGGCGGTGTTCGTCAACGTGTTCGGCGGCATCACCGCGTGCGACGCCGTCGCCAACGGCATCGTGCAGGCCGTGCAGATGCTCGCCGACAAGGGCGAGCCCGTCACGAAGCCCCTGGTCGTCCGCCTGGACGGCAACAACGCCGACCTCGGCCGGCAGATCCTCACCGACGCGGGCAACCCGCTCGTGCAGCTCGTGGACACCATGGACGACGCCGCGCGCCGCGTGGCCCAGCTCGCGGCTCAGGGGGCCTGACACTCATGGCGATCTTCCTCACCGAGAACTCCAAGATCCTCGTCCAGGGCATCACCGGCTCCGAGGGCACCAAGCACACGATCCGCATGCTCGGATCGCACGCCAACATCGTCGCGGGCGTCACCCCCGGCAAGGGTGGCCAGACCGTCACGGCCGAGGGCCGCGACATCCCGGTCTTCAACTCCTGCCAGGAGGCTGTGGCCGCCACCGGCGCCGACGTGTCGGTGGTGTTCGTGCCGCCGAAGTTCGCCAAGGCCGCCGTGGTCGAGGCGATCGACGCCGCGATCCCGCTGGTCGTGGTGATCACCGAGGGCATCGCGATCCACGACACCGCGTGGTTCTACCAGTACGCCGTCAACTCGGGCACCACGCGGATCATCGGGCCGAACTGCCCCGGTCTGATCAGCCCCGGGAAGTCCAACGCGGGCATCATCCCGGGCACGATCGCCAAGGCCGGCCGCATCGGTCTGGTGTCCAAGTCGGGCACCCTGACCTACCAGATGATGTACGAGCTGCGGGACCTCGGCTTCTCCTCGGCCGTGGGCATCGGCGGCGACCCTGTCATCGGCACCACGCACATCGACGCGCTCGCCGCGTTCGAGGCCGACCCCGAGACCGACGCGATCGTGATGATCGGCGAGATCGGCGGCGACGCAGAGGAGCGCGCGGCGGCGTACATCAAGGACAACGTCACCAAGCCCGTCGTCGGCTACGTCGCGGGCTTCACCGCCCCCGAGGGCAAGACCATGGGCCACGCTGGCGCGATCGTGTCCGGCTCGTCCGGCACCGCGCAGGCCAAGAAGGAGGCGCTCGAGGCCGTGGGTGTGAAGGTCGGCAAGACGCCGTCCGAGACCGCACGCCTCATGCGCGAGCTCATCGAGGCGCTCTAGCACCAGCACGTTCGACGAAGGGCCGTCCGCCAGGGCGGCCCTTCGTCGCGTCCTGGCGCAGGTCGGTGGCACAGTGGCGGGATGCGCCGACTCGCCGCCGTGCTCGCCACCGCCGCCCTGATCCCGCTGGCCGCGGTCGGCACCGCGCAGGCGACGCCGACACCCGCAGCGCGCGCCGCCGCCCCCGCCGTCGTTCCTGCGCTCGGCCCGACGCCGTCGACCTGGGAGGGCGGGCGCCCCGTCCCCGTCGCGCCGCGCTGGTGGCCGCAGGGCACGAGCAAGCCGTCAGCCGCCTGGGCCTCGGGGTGGCCGAAACCCGTCGCGTTCGCGCCGACCGCGAAAGGCGAGCTGAGCGGCCGGAAGATCGCGCTCGATCCCGGGCACGACCTCGGCAACTCCCTGCACCTCTCGGCCATCAACCAGACCTCCTGGGTCGGCCTCACCAAGACCTGCAACACCTCCGGCACCGCCACCAACGCGGGCTATCCGGAGGCGTCGTACGCCTTCGACGTCGTCGCGCGGCTGCGTCGGCTCCTCGCCGCGCACGGCGCCACGGTCTACATCACGCGCGACCGGAACACGACCGCGACGTACGGCCCCTGCGTGGGTGCTCGCGGCTCGTTCGCCGCCCAGGAGGGCGCCGACCTCATGGTGTCGGTGCACGGGGACGGCGCACCGAGCTCGGGCCGCGGCTTCCACGTGATCGCACCGGCGTACTACAAGGGCTACACCGACGACATCTCCACGGAGTCACGAACTCTCGCATGGAACATGATCTCGGGCCTGACGGCCGGGGGGCTGCAGCGGACGACGTACCTGCCGAGCCCGCTGTCGGTGCGCAAGGACGTCGGCACCCTCAACATGTCCGACGTGCCGACCGTGATGGTCGAGACGCTCAACATGCGCAATGCGGCCGACGCGCGGATCGCCTCGACGGCAGCGGGTCGGCAGCGGATGGCGACCGGCCTGTACTACGGCATCGTGAAGTACCTGCGCACCGCGCCCTGACACCCGTCACGTGCAATCTGTACATGAATGCTGAACACTGGCGCTCTGTCGACGGTGGAGGTTCACGTGGCTGAGGTAGCAGTCCTCGGAATGGGTCGGATGGGCGCCGCCATGGCCCGACGCGTGGCCGACGCCGGCCACCAGGTGCGGGTCTGGAACAGGACGCCGGCTGCGGCCGACGCGGTCGCGACAGCCGACCCGTCGGGACGTACCACGGCGTGCTCGGACGTCGTGGCGGCCATTGCGGGCGCGGGAGCCGTCCTCACCATGCTGGCGAACGGTGACGTCACGTGCGACGTCCTGCTGTCCCCGGACGTCGCGTCGGCGATCGGCCGGGACGCCGTCGTGGTGGACCTCGGCACCAGCGGCGTCGAGGCCTCGGCGCGCCTGGCCGCCGGACTGGGCGACGCCGGGCTGCGGTACGTCGACGCGCCGGTGTCGGGGAGTGTGCCCGCCGTCGAGGCGGGGACGCTCCTGGTGATGGCCAGCGGTGCCGCCGCCGACGTGGACCAGGCCCGAGAAGTGTTGTCCTCGTTCGCCTCCACGGTGCTGCACGTCGGACCGGCGGGACGCGGCCAGGTCATGAAGCTCGCCGTGAACCTCGTGGTCCACGACCTCAACGCCGCCCTCTCGGAGTCGTTGGCGCTGGCTGCGGCCGCCGGGGTTCGCCCGGAGGACGCCTACGACGTGCTCCAGCACTCCGTCGTGGGAGCGCCGTTCGTGCAGTACAAGCGCGCCGCGTTCCTGGACCCTGCGACCCCGGTCGCCATGAGCCTCGACCTCGTCGCCAAGGACCTCGGGCTGATCCTGGAGCTGGGCGCCACGTCAGGAGTCCCGCTCGGCACGACGCTCGCGGCCTACGAGCAGGTCCAGGCGGCCGTTGCCTCAGGCAGGGGAGCCGAGGACATGGCAGGACTGGCGCGGTTCCTGCGGGAGCAGTCCTCGGGCTGACGAGATCGCTCCGGTGCGACACGACCCTGGTGCAGGGACGGCCACGTACGTACAGTAACGCTGAACATCCCGCTGAACGACTCACGCGATCCTGGGAGCAGCCATGGTGTCCCCCACGTACGGCACGAACCAGGTCGACTGGGAGTCCCGGCTGGACATGGGCCGGCTCCGCACGGAGCGCCTGGCGCGGCTCAAGGCCGAGCTGGAGGCATCGAGCCTCGGTGCGGTGCTGACGTTCGACTTCCACAACATCCGGTACATGACCGCGACCCACATCGGGACATGGGCGATGGACAAGATGATCCGGTTCGCGATCCTGCCGCGTGGCGGGGACCCGGTGCTGTGGGACTTCGGATCGGCGGCCAAGCACCACACGCTGCAGGCGACGTGGTTGGACGAGCCGCACGCGGCCGCCGGCCGGGGCGACAACTACGGCAGCCGGGCGGGGATCTCCACGTTGCGCGGGGCGATCGGTCCGGGCGCGCACCGGGCCGAGGACGTGGCGGCGAAGATCGTGGAGGTGCTGCGCGACTTCGGGCTCGAGGGCCAGCCGGTCGGCGTCGACGTGATCGAGCCCGACGTGCTGTTCGCGCTGCAGGCGGCGGGCGTGCCTGTGGTCGACGGGCAGCAGGTGTTCCTCGCCGCGCGCCGGATCAAGACCAAGGACGAGATCGGCCTGCTGACCCAGGCCGCGTCGATGGTCGACACGGCGTACGAGAACCTCTACGAGTTCCTGCGCCCCGGCGTGCGCGAGAACGAGTGCGTGGGCCTGGTGGCCAAGACGCTGTACGACCTCGGGTCCGAGCACGTCGAGGGCGTCAACGCGATCTCGGGCGAGCGGTGCAGCCCGCACCCGCACGTCTACTCGGACCGTCTCATCCGTCCGGGCGACCCGGCGTTCTTCGACATCCTGCACTCGTTCATGGGCTACCGGACCTGCTACTACCGCACGTTCGCAGTCGGCAGCGCGTCCCGTGCGCAGCGCGACGCATACACGATCTGCCGTGAGCTGATGGACAAGGCGATCGCCGCGGTGAAGCCGGGGGTCACCACCGCCGACATCGTGTCGCTGTGGCCGAGGGCCGAGGAGTTCGGGTTCGCCAACGAGGAGGCCGCGTTCGCGCTGCAGTACGGCCACGGCCTCGGCCTGTCGATCTGGGAGCGTCCGATCTTCTCGCGCATGACCTCGTTCGACGCGCCCGAGACTCTCGAGGAGGGCATGGTCTTCGCCCTGGAGACGTACTGGCCCGCGGCCGACGGCTGGGGCGCGGCGCGCATCGAGGAGGAGGTCGTGGTCACGGCGACCGGGTGCGAGGTCATCACCAAGTTCCCCGCCGAGGAGCTGCTCATCGCGGGTAGGCGCTACTACACCACCGGCGGCTACCTGCCGACGCTCCGCGACTCCCAGTCGCACCTCAACACCACCGCGGGCCGCGGGGAGCAGTAGCGTCCAGCCTCCCGGAGGAGGGACGTCGATGACCCACGAGCCGCTGGAGGCCCGCGCACGCGCGGTGCTGCCCGACGACGTCTACCGCTACTTCGCCGCGGGCTCGGGGCAGGAGCGCACCCTCGCCGACCAGGAACGCGCGTGGGACGCGCTGCACCTGCGCCCCCGGCTGCTGCGGGACGTGTCGTCGGTGACCACGCGCACCACTGTCCTCGGCACCGAGGTCGCGACGCCCGTGCTCGTCGCGCCGTCAGCCCTGCACGGCCTCGCCCACCCCGACGGCGAGGTGGCGACGGCGACCGGCACGCGCGAGGCGGGGTCCCTCCTCGTGCTCTCGATGCGCGCGAGCCGCACCCTCGAGGACGTCGCTGCCGCCGCCGGGCCGTGGTGGCAGCAGATGTACGTGCTCGGCGACCGCGGCGTGTCCGACGAGGTCGCGCGCCGCGCAGCTGCGGCCGGTGCGCGCGCCCTCGTCGTCACGGTCGACGTGCCGTTCGTCGCGCGCAGGCCGAGCGGCCCGCTGCCCGCGCTCCCGCCATCGGCCATCGTCGAGGCGCTCGCGGGCCGCGACCCCGCCGATCCGCGCTACCAGCAG
Organism: Longivirga aurantiaca; assembly: GCF_042660085.1. Classification (NCBI taxonomy): domain Bacteria; kingdom Bacillati; phylum Actinomycetota; class Actinomycetes; order Sporichthyales; family Sporichthyaceae; genus Longivirga; species Longivirga aurantiaca. The sequence goes on from NZ_JBHSTI010000002.1 coordinate 527,716, forward strand.
GCACCCGACCTCGGTCCTGCCGACATCGCACGGCTCAAGGAGCTCACGGGCCTTCCCGTCGTCGCCAAGGGAGTGCTGCGCGGCGATGAGGCGGTGCGCTGCCTCGATGCCGGGGCCGACGCCGTGATCGTCTCGACCCACGGCGGTCGCCAGCTCGACGGCGTCGTCCCGTCGCCGGTCGCGCTGCCCGAGGTGGTCGCGGCCGTCGGCGACCGAGCGGAGGTCTACGTCGACGGCGGCATCCGGACGGGCACGCACGTCCTGCGCGCCCTCGCCCTCGGCGCCCGCGCCGTGCTCGTCGGACGGCCGGTGCTGTGGGGGCTCGCCCTCGGTGGCGCCGACGGCGTGCGGGAGGTGCTCGACGACCTCACCGCCAGCACGCGGGACGCGTTCGGCCTGGCCGGCTGCACCTCGCCCGCCGACGCCGGCCGCGACCTGGTCCGCTGACCGGAGGCAGCCGTGTCGCAGCGGGGGTGACCCGCGCGTCGATGCGAGCATCGACGCCATGACGTCGATGCTCGAGCGCCCCGCCACGGAGCAGGCCTCCGCGACGCGCAGACCGCTGCGCACCCGGGCCGACGTCGTCGCGACGCGTCCGGTCGCGGCCGTCACCGCCGCGATCTGGGCGGCCGGGGTCGGGCTCCTCGTGCTCGGAGTGGTCGTGGCCCTCGCCTGGGCGGTCTCGAGCCGCGGCGAGGACGGCATCACCACGCCGCTGCGCGCGGCCAGCACCCTGTGGCTGGTAGCGCACCACGCCCCGGTGGTGACGGGCACCGCCACGATCACGCTGCTCCCGCTCCTGCTCCTCGCGCTCCCGCTCCTGCTCCTCGCCCGGGCCGGCCGGTGGGCGGCGCGCATCACCTCGACCACGACCGTGCCCGACGTCGCGCTGATCGTTCTCACGGGCACGGCGACCTACGTGTCCGTGGCCTTCCTCGTCTCGCAGGTGGCGGGGATCGCCGACGCGTCGTCCCCACCCGTCCCGGTGATCGTCTGGTCGACGGTCGTCGCCCTCGTCGGTCTCGGGATCGGGGCTCTGCAGGGCAGCGGTCTCGTGACGCCTCTCGCCGCCCGGCTCCCGCTGCTCGTGCGTCGTGGTGCGCTCGCGGCGGCTGCGTCCGGTGCGGCGCTCGTGGCGCTCGTCGGCGTCGTGGCCGTGGTGGCCGTGGCACTCCGCTGGTCGACCGTCACCGGGCTCGCCCGCGGGGTGGCGCCCGGGCCGTGGGACATGCTCGGGCTGTTCCTCCTCTCGCTCGCCTACCTGCCGAACCTCCTGGTCTGGACCCTCGCCTACGTCGCGGGCCCCGGCTTCGCGGTCGGTGCGTCGGTGGTCGTGAGCCCCTTCTCGGCCGGGTCGGGGATCCTCCCCGGCGCACCCCTGCTCGGGGCGATCCCGCCGGAGGCGCCTGCGGCCGCGCCGCTCCTGATGCTGCTGCCCGTGCTCGCCGGGCTGGTCGGTGCCGCCGTCCTGCGGCGTCGCGGCACCCTCGCGCTCCGCGACGAGGTCGTCGTCGACGTCGGGGCCGCGGCAGCCGTGGGTGCTGCGACCGGCGTGCTGTGCCTCCTCGCCTCCGGCTCGCTGGGGTCGGCCCGGCTCGCCGACCTCGGCCCGGACGCCCTCGTCACCGGGCTCGCGGTCTTCGGGCTGGTCGCCGCCGGCGCCCTCCTCTGGTCGCTCCTGGCGCACGCGCTGCCCACGATCTGGGTCCGCGAGGACGCCCCGTAGGATCAGGGCATCCCGCCGGCCCCATCCCGAGGATCTCTGCGCCGTGACCGCCGTGCCCGAGAACGACTCTCCTCGCGCACGGCTCGTCGTCCTCGTGTCCGGATCCGGCTCGAACCTCCAGGCGCTGCTCGACGCAGCCACCGACCCGCGGTTCCCTGCCGAGGTCGTGGCCGTGGGCGCCGACGTCCCTGACGCCTACGGCCTCGAGCGCGCTGCCGGCGCCGACGTGCCGACCTTCGTGGTCGAGCCGTCGGCGTACGCCGACCGCGCCGCCTGGACCGACGCGCTGGCCGACGCCGTCGCCGCGCACGAGCCCGACTGGGTCGTGTGCGCCGGCTTCATGCGCATCCTCGGGGCGGCGTTCGTGCAGCGCTTCGCCGGTCGCATCGTCAACACCCATCCGGCGCTGCTGCCGTCGTTCCCGGGCGCGCACGGCGTCCGCGACGCGATGGCCTACGGCGTGAAGGTCACCGGCTGCACGGTGCACCTGGTCGACGAGGGGGTCGACACCGGGCCGATCCTCGCCCAGGCCTCGGTCGCCGTCCGGGCGGACGACGACGAGCCCTCCCTCCACGAACGCATCAAGACCGTCGAGCGCGAGCTGCTCGTCGAGACCGTCGCCGCTCTCGCGGCGCACGGCTGCACCGTCACCGGCAGGAAGGTCACCATCCCGTGAGCACCCGACCCGTCCGTCGCGCCCTCGTCTCGGTCTACGACAAGACCGGCCTCGACGAGCTCGCGCGCGGCCTCGCCGACGCCGGTGTCGAGATCGTCTCGACCGGCTCCACCGCCTCGCGCATCGCCGGCCTCGGCATCAGCGTCACGCAGGTGCAGGACCTCACCGGCTTCCCCGAGTGCCTCGACGGCCGCGTGAAGACGCTGCACCCCACGGTGCACGCCGGGATCCTCGCCGACCTCCGGCTCGAGGACCACCAGAGCCAGCTCGCCGACCTCGGCATCGAGCCGTTCGACCTCGTCGTGGTCAACCTCTACCCGTTCGCCGACACGGTGGCGTCCGGCGCCACCCAGGACGAGTGCGTCGAGCAGATCGACATCGGCGGTCCGACGATGGTGCGCGCGGCTGCCAAGAACCACCCGAGCGTCGCGGTCGTCACGTCGCCGTCGTACTACGGCGACGTGCTCGAGGCCGTGGCCCGCGGCGGCTTCACCCTGGCCGAGCGCCAGCGCCTCGCGGCCGAGGCGTTCATCCACACCGCGTCGTACGACGTGGCCGTCGCGTCGTGGATGGGCAACGTCGTGTCGCCGTCCGACTCGGGCACCGGGTTCCCGGCGTGGCTCGGCGCCACCTGGGAGCGTGCCGAGGTGCTCCGGTACGGCGAGAACCCGCACCAGCGGGCCGCGCTCTACGTCACGAGCAACGCGCCGCACCCGGGCCTCGCCCAGGCCGAGCAGCTGCACGGCAAGGAGATGTCGTACAACAACTACGTCGACGCCGATGCCGCGCGCCGTGCGGCGTACGACCACACCGAGCCCGCGGTCGCGATCATCAAGCACGCGAACCCGTGCGGCATCGCGATCGGCGCGGACATCGCCGAGGCGCACCGCAAGGCGCACGACACCGACCCCGTCTCGGCCTTCGGCGGCGTGATCGCGGCCAACCGCCCGGTCACGCTGGCGATGGCGCGCCAGGTGGCCGAGGTGTTCACCGAGGTCGTCGTGGCCCCCGGTTTCGACGACGACGCGCTCGCGCTGCTGAGCGAGAAGAAGAACCTCCGCCTCCTGGTTGCCGCCGACGTCCCTGCCAAGGGCGGCATCGAGATCCGCCCGGTGTCGGGGGGCCTGCTGCTGCAGGCGACGGACAAGGTCGACGCCGCCGGTGACGCAGTGGAGACCTGGACCCTCGCCTGCGGCGAGCCGGCCGACGAGGCGACGCTGCGCGACCTCGTCTTCGCCTGGCGCGCCTGCCGCTCGGTGAAGAGCAACGCGATCCTGCTCGCCAAGGACGGCGCGGCCGTCGGCGTCGGCATGGGTCAGGTCAACCGCGTCGACTCCGCCCGGCTCGCGGTGTCCCGCGCAGGGGAGGAGCGCTCACGCGGCGCGGTCGGTGCGTCCGACGCGTTCTTCCCGTTCCCCGACGGGCTCGAGGTGCTGACCGCTGCCGGGGTGAAGGCGATCGTGCAGCCCGGCGGATCGGTGCGCGACGAGGAGGTCGTCGCCGCGGCAACGGCTGCCGGCGTGACGATGTACCTCACCGGGACCCGCCATTTCTTCCACTGAGCCGTCCCCGCCTGTGGCGGGGAGCTCAGTCCAGCACCTCCACCCGCCGCTGTGGGCGATGGTGCTCGCGTTCACGGTCGGCATCACCAGCGTGGTGCAGGCGCGGAGCAACGGCGAGCTGGCCATCGCCACCGGCGACGGCCTCCTCACGGGGGTGCTCTCGTTGGCGACCGGCCTGGTCATCCTCGTGGTGATCGTGGCAGCACGCGGGTCGTCGCGCCGAGCACTGATCCGCGAGGTCCCCGCGGCCCTGCGCGACGGACGGCTGCGGTGGTGGCACTTCCTCGGAGGCGTCGGCGGCGCCTGCTACATCGGCAGCCAGGCGGTCACCGTGCCGCTTGTCGGCGTCGCGGTGTTCACCGTCTCGTACGTCGCCGGCGTCACCGGCATGTCGCTCCTCGTCGACCGCTGGGGCTTCGGCCCGGGCGGTGCGCGCGCGGTCTCGCGCCGGCGCGTGCTCTCGGCCGTCGGGACGACCCTCGCCGTCGGGCTGGCCGTGTCGGGCCGGCTGCTCTCGGGCGACCTCGTGTGGTGGGCGGTCGGCGCGGTGCTCCTGGCCGGTGCTGTCGTCGCCACGCAGCTCGCGCTCAACGGCACCGTCGCGCAGCGCACCGGCGACCCGATGCCCGCGGCCCTCATCAACTTCATGCTGGCGCTGGTGCTCCTGCTGATCGGGCTCGGCATCGAGCACCTGGTCGGCCATCGCTGGGCGCCGCCGCCGGCGCCGTGGGACCAGCCGCTCCTGTGGCTCGGCGGCGTGACCGGCGTCCTCTACATCACCGTGGCGGCGGTGCTCGTGAAGCCGTTGGGCGTGCTGCTGTTCGGCCTGCTCACCATCGCCGGTCAGCTCACCGGCTCGCTGCTGTCCGACCTGCTGCTGCCCACACCCGGGACGGTCGTGTCGTGGCAGCTCATCGCCGGCGTGCTGCTCGCCGGTGCCGCGATCGGGTGGGCGGCGCTGCCCCCTCGACGCGCCCGGGTCACGACCGCCTGAAGCTCGGCAGGCGCCGGGGGGCTCGGCCACCGATGCCGGTCAGCGGGAGCCTGTCCTCGCCGCCCCCGGGCCGGTACGGTTCGGCGAGCCCACCGCCGTTGCTCGACGGGGCCGTCGCCCGGACATCTCCGGGCGGCACGCGCGTGCCTGTCCTGCTCGCGGAAGGAGCCCGCCGTGTTCCAGGTGGAGAAGAGCGTCGTCATCGAACGGTCGTCGGCGGACGTCTTCGCCTTCGTCGCCGACCAGCGCAACGCGGTCAGGTGGCAGGCCGGCATCACCGAGATCCGCACCCTGACCGAGCCACCCATCGGCGTCGGGACGAGGCACGCGCTCGCCAGGACGTTCCTCGGACGCCGTATGGAGGTGGAGAACGTGTACACGGAGTACGACCCCGACACGTTCGTCGCCTTCCGGACGACCTCGGGCCCGGTCGCGCTGGTGGCCAGCTACCTCGTCGTGCCCCACCCGCAGGGCAGCACGCTCACGTCGTCGATCCAGATGGACGCCAAGGGGTTCCTGTCCCTGGCGGAGCCGCTCATTGCCGCGGGCCTGCGGCGCGACGTGGCCGCGGCCCTTCTGACTCTCAAGGGAGTCCTGGAGACCTGATCCGACGCGATCAGGCGCCGGTGGTGAACAGCTCGGGGTGGCTCTGCAGCGCGACGCGGGTGCGGCGGATGTGACCCTCGAGGAAGCGCTCGGCATCCTCGGCGTCGCGGCGCCGGATGGCGTCCAGCAGCAGCCGGTGCTCGGCGTTCACGATCGCGGCGCGGTCGTTGCCGGCCAGCAGCATGAACGCGCGGCGGTAGTGCTGGGTGGAGTTCCAGAGCCGCACCGTGGCCGAGAGCAGCTGCTCGCTCGGGCAGGCGGAGTACGACGTCATGTGGAAGTCGCGGTCGAGCACGAGGAAGCGGCCGACATCGTCGTTGGCCTCGATCTGCTCCTGGATCCGCTCCATCGCGTCGATCTGCACATCGGTCAGGTGGGGGAGGCTCTCGGTGAGCGTGAGCGGCTCGAGGCGCTCGCGCATCCGGTAGTAGGTGTGCACCTCGTAGAGGTCGAGCGACGGGACGCGCGCGCCCTTGTTGGGCGAGACCTCCATGAGGCCCTCGGTCTCGAGGATGCGGAAGGCCTCGCGCACCGGGATGCGGCTCGCGCCGAAGCGCTCGGCGATGACGTCCTGCAGCAGCCGCTCGCCGGGGGCGAACTCGCCGCCGAGGATCGCCTCGCGCAGCGCGCCCGCGATGCGCTGGCTGCTGACGGGGTCGACGGCCGGCTCGGTCGTCGCGCTGTCCGCGGACACGCCTCACGCCCTCTTAGGAGAACAGCTCGGGATGGTGGTCGAACGCCTTGCCGTGAGGGTACGAGACCAGCTCGAACTGCATACCCCAGGGGGAGAGGAAGTAGACCCAGCGCTGGCCCTCCGAGGCGCTCCTGCTCGCGGTCGGCTCGCCGAGCACGGTGACGCCCTGTTCGTGGAGGTACGCGACGGCGGCGTCGAGGTCGTCGACGTACAGCGCCACGTGGTGGCCGCCGACGTCGCTGTTGCGCGGGACCTCGGTGGCCTGCTCGGGCGCCTCGTACTGGAACACCTCGAAGACGGCCTGGCCGCCGCAGCGGTAGAAGCGCAGCTCGCGCATGACGGTGCGCGGGTGCACGTTCAAGTGGTCGCGCATCCAGTCGGAGTCGTCCGCGGCGAACGGCCCGAGCCGGTACATGTACTCGCAGCCGAGCACGTCCACGAGCCAGGCGTGGGCCGCCTCGAGATCGGGCACGGTGAACCCGACGTGGTCGAGCCGGGTGAGGCCGGGGATCGCCATAGGACCTCCTGATGGATACATGCGAGCGAGTATGAGGGTGGCATACGCACAACTGGCGCGTCCAGGTCTTGCGAATGGATACATTCTCTGCCACCCTCGGCCTACCAGCTCAGCGTGCGAAGGGGACTCCCCATGCCCGAGAACCACCCGCTCGACCCGGCCGTCCCGTGGACCGAGCTCGTCGTCACCGACGCCGACTGGGACGCCGCCGACCCCGCGCTGCTCACGGGCATGCTGAGCCAGCTCGTGCTCATCCGGGCGTTCGAGGAGTTCGTCCTCGAGCTCGCCGGCGAGGGCCTGATCCACGGCCCCGCGCACTCGAGCATCGGCCAGGAGGGCGGCGCCGTCGGCTCGGCGTACTCCCTGCGCACCGGCGACACGGTCAACGGCTCGCACCGTGGCCACCACCAGTTCCTCGCCAAGGTGCTCGCGCACCTGCACCCGGCGGGCATCGACCCCACGCAGCCGTTCCCGGACGACGTCCGCGACGCGCTGCTGCGCAGCCTCCGCGAGATCGCGGGTCTCGACCTCGGCTTCAGCCACGGGCGCGGCGGCAGCATGCACCTGCAGTGGCACGAGGCCGGCGCGATCGGCACCAACGCGATCGTCGGCGGCGGCGTCCCCCTCGCCGCCGGCTCGGCCTGGGCGCACAAGCACGCAGGCACCGACAACGTCGCGGTCACCTACTTCGGCGACGGCGCCATCAACATCGGCTCGACGCTCGAGACCTTCAACCTCGCCGGCGCGTGGAAGCTGCCGATCTGCTTCTTCGTCGAGAACAACCAGTACGCCGTCAGCACCCACGTGGCCGAGGTGACGGCCGAGACGCGCCTGTCGGGACGCGGCCCCGGCTTCGGCATCCCGAGCTGGAAGGTCGACGGCATGGACCCGCTCGCGGTCCACCTCGCGATGCAGCAGGCCCTCGCCGTCATGCGCTCCGGCGGTGGCCCGACCCTCATCGAGGCCGACGTCTACCGCTACTTCCACCAGAACGGCCCGTTCCCGGGCAGCGCGTTCCGCTACCGCAGCAAGGAGGAGGAGGCGCAGTGGCGCGGGCGCGACCCGATCGACACCACCGCCCGCCACCTCGTGCGCCGCGGCATCCTCGCGCAGGAGCAGGTCGATGGCGCGACCGCCCAGGCGAAGGCGCTCATGGCGGGCCTCGGCGAGGTCATCCTCGAGCCGAAGCCCGACGGCAAGCCGAAGGAGCGCCAGATCAAGGCGGCCGAGTGGCCCAAGCCGGAGTTCGTCGACGAGGGCATCCGCGGCGACCTGTCGGAGTTCGACGGCGTGATCTTCACCGACGTCGCGGACTTCGAGGGCCGGCTCACCGAGGTGAAGTTCATCGACGCCGTGGCCGGCGTGATGGGCCGCCGCCTCGAGACCGACCCGCGCGTGGTGATCCTCGGCGAGGACGTGCACCGACTCAACGGCGGCACCAACGGCGCCACCAAGGGGCTCAAGGACGCCTTCCCCGATCGCGTGCTCGGCACCCCGATCAGCGAGAACGCCTTCACCGGCCTCGGCGGCGGCATGGCGATGGACGGGCGCTTCCGCCCGATCGTCGAGTTCATGTACGCCGACTTCATGTGGGTCGCGGCCGACCAGCTGTTCAACCAGATCGGCAAGGCGCGCCACATGTTCGGCGGCGACGGCGCGGTGCCGTTCGTGCTGCGCAGCAAGGTCGCGATGGGCACGGGCTACGGCTCGCAGCACTCGATGGACCCGGCCGGCATCTTCGCGACCGCTCCGGGCTGGCGGATCGTGGCGCCGTCGACGCCTTTCGACTACGTCGGGCTCATGAACGCAGCTCTGCAGTGCGAGGACCCCGTCGTCGTCATCGAGCACGTCGACCTCTACAGCTCGACAGGCCCCGCCGTCGAGGGCGACTTCGACCACGTGCTGCCCGTCGGCAAGGCCGCGGTGCGCCGCGAGGGCAAGGCCGTCACGGTGCTCACGTACCTCGCGATGACCAACTACGTGCTGCAGGCGGTGGAGGAGACCGGGATCGACGCGGAGGTCATCGACCTGCGCTGGCTCGACCGCGCCTCGCTCGACTGGGACACCATCACCGAGAGCATCAAGAAGACCAACAACGTGGTCATCGCCGAGCAGGGCGCGATCGGCACGTCGTACGGCAGCTGGCTCGGCGACGAGATCGCCCGGCGGCTGTTCGACTGGCTCGACGCGCCCGTCGGCCGCATCACGGGCGGCATGGCGTCGCCCAGCATCTCCAAGGTGCTCGAGCGCGCGGCCTTCGCCAAGTCGGAGGAAGCCGCCGCCCGCCTCCGCGAGATCACGGAGGCCTGAGCCGTGCCCGAGATCCTGCGCATGCCGGAGGTGGCCGCCGGTGCCACCGAGGCCATCCTCTCGGCCTGGAACGTGCCGGTCGGCCAGGCGTACTCCGCCGGCGACCTGCTCGTGACGATCGAGACCGACAAGGCCGTCGTCGACGTCGAGGCCGAGGCCGACGGCGTCCTGCTCCGCCTGCTGGCCGAGGCCGGCGCGACGGTCGAGGTCGGGTCGCCGATCGCCGTCACCGGCGCGTCCGGCGAGACGGTCGACGACGCCGCCATCGCCGCCCTAGGCATCTCCTCCCCGACGTCGACGGATGCACCCGCCGCGGCCGTGGTCGCGGCCTCCGTGGCAGCGGCCGCCGCCACGGCGCCCGCGACCCCCGGCGAGCGCGTGTTCGCGAGCCCGCTGGCCCGCAAGATCGCGCGCGACGCCGGAGTCGACCTCGCGGCCCTCGACGGCACCGGCCCCGGTGGCCGCATCCGCCGCCGCGACGTGGAGGCCCACCTCGCCGCAGCGCCAGCGGCATCCGTCGCTGCGCCTGCTGCACCGGCACCCGCGGCATCGCCGAAGCCCGTGGCTGTCACCGGCGATGCCGAGTACGTCGACGAGCCCAACTCCCGGCTCCGCAACGCCATCGCGGCGCGGCTCACCGAGAGCAAGACGACGGCTCCGCACTTCTACGTGCGCGGCTCTGCCCGTGTCGACCGGCTCCTTGCCCTGCGCAAGGAGATCAACGACGGCGGCGACATCAAGGTGTCGGTCAACGACCTCGTCGTGAAGGCCGTCGCGAAGGCGCACACGCTCGTGCCGGCGCTCAACGTGATCTGGACCGGCGACGCCATCCGTCACTTCTCGCGCGTCGACGTCTCGATCGCCGTCGCCACCGAGAGCGGCCTCGTCACCCCCGTCGTGCGCGGCGTCGATCGGCTCTCGCTCGGCGAGCTCGCGGCGGCCACCCAGGACCTCGCCGCCCGCGCGAAGGACAAGCGGCTGCAGCAGAGCGAGCTCGAGGGCGGCACGATCAGCGTGAGCAACCTCGGCATGTTCGGCACTGAGGACTTCGCGGCGATCATCAACCCGCCGCAGGCCTCGATCCTCGCCGTCGGCGCCGCCCGTCAGGAGCCGGTCGTGGTCGACGGCGCGCTCGCCGTCGGCACGGTGATGCACGTGACGCTCTCGGTCGACCACCGCCCGGTGGACGGCGCCGCCGCGGCGGAGTGGATGCGCGCCTTCCTCGGTCTGCTCGAAGCCCCCGCGCGCATCCTCGTGTGACCCGGGGACAGCGGCGTACGGGAGGGTGAGCGCGTGAGCGCCGACCTCGACACCCTCGCGTGGGTCGCCCTGGCGGTCGGGGCGGTGTGCGCCGGGTTCTCCAAGACCGGTATCAGCGGCACGGGCCTGATCACGGTGGGGGTCTTCGCCTCCGTGCTGCCGGCGCGGCAGTCGACGGGCAGCGTGCTGCTCCTGTTCCTGGTGGGCGACGTCTTCGCGCTCATGGCCTATCGCAGTCACGCGCACTGGCCGACGCTGCGGCGCCTCGCCGTCCCGGTGCTCGTCGGCATCGTCGTCGGCGTGCTGTTCCTGACGCAGGTCGGCGACGGCGGGCTGAGGCGCACCATCGGCGGTGTGCTGCTCGTCCTGGTAGCGCTGCACCTCTGGGTCCGGCGCCGCACCGAGCACGGCGACGGCCTGCGCGCACTCCCGAGGCCGGTCACGGTTGCCGCCGGTGCGATGTCGGGCTTCACCAGCATGATCGCCAACGCAGGCGGTGCGGTGATGTCGGTCTACCTGCTCGGCGTGCGCCTCGAGATGCTCGCCTTCCTCGGCACCACGACGTGGCTGTTCTTCCTCATCAACGTGACCAAGGTGCCGCTCTCGCTCGGTCTCGGCCTCCTCACGTGGGACGGCGCGCTCATCGCGCTGCTCGTCGCACCGTTCGTGGTCGTCGGGGCGTGGCTCGGGCGCCAGCTCATCAAGCGCCTCGCGCAGCACCAGTTCGAGTGGCTGGTGCTCGCCTCCACCGTGCTGGCCGGGCTCAACCTGCTCCTGCGCTGAGCGCAGGAAGTCCATGCACGGAGGTGTAGGCGCGTCCGGATAGGGGTACCTGGCCCCCATGCACAATGCCTCCACCCGGGCGCGCGCGTGAGCAGCGACCCCGGCGACAGCGCCCAGGGGACGGTCGGCGACGTCGTCGACGACGTCGCCTCCTCGCAGCCCATGGGGTGGGCGGCGCGCCTCGGGCTGACCGCCCGCGCCCTCGTCTACCTCGTCATCGGCTTCCTCGGCCTCTCGCTGGCCTCGGGCAACAGGGCCGAGCTCGACCAGAAGGGTGCGCTGCGGGAGCTGCTCGAGCGGCCGTTCGGCACGGTGCTCGTGCTGCTGTGCGCGATCGGCTTCGTCGGCTACGCGCTGTGGCGCTTCGCCGAGGCGATCAGCGGGCCGGTCGGCGACGGCGGCAGCAGGTCGGCCCGGCTGAAGTCGGCCGCGCGCGGCGTCGTCTACACGGTGCTCGCCGTGACCGCGGTGACCGTGCTCCTGGGGTCGCGATCGAGCCAGGGTGGCCAGCAGCGCGGCCTCGTCGCCACGGTGCTCACCTGGCCTGGAGGGATGCTGATCGTCCTGCTCGTCGGCGTCGGCGTGGCCGCGGCGGGCGTCGGGCTCGTCGTCGAGGGGTGGCGGCGCAAGTTCCTCAAGTACCTCGACCACGCCGACATGAACGAATCGACCCGCACGCTCGCGCGGTGGACGGGCACGGTCGGGTCGATCGCGCGAGGCCTCGTCGTGATCCTGATCGGCGTGCTGCTCGTGCTCGCCGCGCTGACGGGCGACAAGGAGGACGCCACCGGAATGGACGGCGCGCTCAAGTCGCTGCGCGACCTGCCCTTCGGCAACATCCTCCTGGTCCTCGCCTCGCTCGGCCTCCTCATCTTCGGCGTCTACGCACTGGTGGAAGCGAGGTACCGACGTGTTGGAGTCTCGGGAGCTGAGGCCTGACGACGTGGCCCGGAACGACTCGGACGGCAGCGGCTGGGGCAGGCGCGAGGCGGGCCTCCTCGTGGCCGGGATGCTGGCGCTCACGGCCCTCCTGCTGCTCTGCGGGTTCGCGCTCACCCGGTGGTCGGCGCTGGCCGGCGTACGGGCCTGGGACGTCGACGTCGCCGACTGGTGGGTAAGCATCCGCACCCCCACCCTCGACACCCTGACCGACATCGGGTCGAGCCTGTCCGACACCCCGGTCGCCATCGCAGTCACCGCCGTCGCCTTCGTGGTGCTGCGGCTCCTCACCGGGAGGTGGACCGCGTCCTGGATCGTGCTGGCCGCGATCTTCGGCGAGCTGCTCTACTTCCTGGCCCTCACCTCGGGCGTGGGGCGTGAGCGGCCGGACGTGCTGCAGCTCGACGCCGCGCCCCCGACGTCGAGCTATCCGTCCGGTCACACCGGTGCCGCCGTCGCGCTCTACGTGTGCCTCGCGGTGATCGTGTGGCGGCACCTGTCGAACCGGATCGCAGCCGTCCCGCTCGCGCTCCTGCTCTGCCTCGTCCCCGTGGCCGTGGGGCTGTCGCGCATGTACCGAGGCATGCACTTCGCGACCGACGTGCTGTTCGGCGCGCTCGGCGGCCTGCTCTGGCTGCTCGTCGTGCTGGCCGTGCTGTGGCCGGGCCGCCGACCCTTGACCGACCGGGCCCCCGCCCAGGAAGAAGCCGCTCCGTGAGCACCGTGCCGCAGCGTCCCGCGATCGTGGTGAACCCCACCAAGGTCGACGACGGCAACGTCGAGGCCGTCGAGAAGGCCTTCGCCGACAACGGGCTCCCCATGCCTCGCTGGTACGGGACCACCGAGGACGACCCGGGCGAGGGCCAGGCCCGCCAGGCCCTCGCCGACGGCGCCGACCTCGTGCTGGCGCAGGGCGGCGACGGCACGGTGCGCGCGGTTGCCGCGGTACTGGCGGGTGGGGACGTCCCGCTGGGGCTGCTCCCGGCCGGCACCGGCAACCTGCTGGCGCGCAACCTGGACGTTCCGCGGTCGCTCGACGACGCCGTCGCGGTGGTGGCCGGAGCCGGTCGGCGCGCCGTGGACGTGCTCGAGCTCGACGGCGAGCCGTACGTCGTGATGGGCGGCAGCGGCTTCGACGCGCTGCTGTTCGAGCTCACCTCCGAGGACCTCAAGGCGCGGCTCGGGTGGGCGGCCTACCTGAGCGCGGGCATCCGTGCGGTGCGCGCCGCGAAGGCGTACGACGTCGAGATCGTGACCGACCGCGCCGCGATGACCGTGCCGGCCGTAGGCGTGGTGGTCGGCAACGTCGGCACGCTGACCGCCGGGGTGCAGCTGCTGCCGGACGCCGAGGCCGATGACGCCCGCCTGCACATCGCCGTCCTCACGCCGCTCCGGCTCCGCAACTGGGCCGGGCTCGCCTGGAACCTCGTGCTGCGACGGACCCCCCGGCGCTTCCAGATGCGCACGCTGCGCGCGCGCGACGTGCGGATCCGCTGGCCCGAGGCCCTGCCGGCCGAGCTCGACGGCGACCTCGTGGACGGCCGGGCCGAGCTCCACGTCACCATCCGCCCCGGCGCTCTCACGGTCTGCGTGCCCGAACCCGGATGAGCGTGGCGAGGGCCTGTGCCAGGGTGACGCCATGGCCGACTGGCACCTCGCGCAGCTCAACGTCGCACGGCTCCGCGTCCCCCTCGACCACCCCGCGATGATCCCGTTCGTCACCAACCTGCTCGCGGTCAACGCCGAGGCCGATGCCGCACCCGGGTTCGTCTGGCGGCTCCAGGAGTCGGCGTCCGGCAACGCGACCGACCTGCGCCCCTGGGGCGACGACATGATCGTCAACATGAGCGTCTGGACCGATGTCGAGTCGCTGCGCCAGTACGTCTTCACGCCCGGGCACATCGAGATCATGCGGCAGCGCCGCGCCTTCTTCACCCCGATGGAGACGCCGTACTCCGTCCTCTGGTGGGTGCCGGCCGGGCACATCCCGACGCTCGACGAGGCCAGGGAGCGGCTCGACCTGCTCACGGCCGAGGGCCCGTCGCCCCGAGCGTTCACCTTCACGTCCGAGCACCCGGCAGAGGCCGCCACCGACGCATGACAGGATGCCGACGTGACGGCGACGATCCTCGACGGCAAGGCCACTGCGGCAGCGATCAAGTCCGAGCTGGCGGCCCGCGTGGCCCGGCTCGCGGAGGCGGGCGTCGTGCCGGGGCTCGGGACCGTGCTCGTGGGCGACGACCCGGGCAGCCACTCGTACGTCGCCGGCAAGCACCGCGACTGCGCCGAGGTGGGCATCACCTCGCACCGCGTCGATCTCCCGGCCGACGCCTCGCAGCAGCAGGTCGACGAGGCGATCCTCAGCCTCAACGAGGACCCGACGTGCACCGGCTACATCGTGCAGCTGCCGCTCCCGAAGGGTCTCGACGAGGCGCGTGCCCTCGAGCTGATCGACCCCGGCAAGGACGCCGACGGCCTGCACCCGACCAACCTCGGTCGGCTCGTGCTCAACATCCCGGCGCCGCTGCCGTGCACCCCGCGCGGGATCGTCGAGCTCCTGCGCCGGTACGACGTGCCGATCAACGGCGCCGAGGTCGCGGTCGTCGGCCGTGGCGTCACCGTCGGGCGCCCGCTCGGCCTGCTGCTCACGCGCAAGAGCGAGAACGCCACCGTGACCCTGTGCCACACCGGCACCCGTGATATCGCGGCGCACACCCGAGGCGCCGACATCGTCGTGGCCGCTGCCGGCGTCGCCCACCTCATCACCGCCGAGATGGTGAAGCCGGGGGCCGCCGTCCTCGACGTTGGCATCACGCGGACCGACTCCGGCCTCGTCGGCGACGTCCACCCCGACGTCCGCGAGGTCGCCGGCTTCGTGGCCCCGATGCCCGGCGGCGTCGGGCCGATGACCCGGGCGATGCTCATCCTCAACGTCGTCGAGGCCGCCGAGCGCCAGGCCGGGCTCGCCTGACATGAGCCCCGACGCCGGCGCCGACGCCCCCGTGCAGCCCCCCGAGGCCGCTGCCCGGGAGACGGTGCCGCGCCGGTTCCGGGAGTGGCCGCTCGCGGTCGTGATGGCCGTCGTCCTCGCGGGCCTCGTCGTCGTCGCCTCGGGCCACTTCCGCCGGGGGACCGTGGTGCTGTCCTTCGGCGTCGCCCTCGCGCTCTTCCTCCGGCTCCTCCTCCCGGGCGCCGACGCCGGGATGCTGCGGGTGCGGTCCAAGCGCATCGACGTCGCCGTCCTCGGCCTGCTCGCCGTGAGCGTCGGGGTCCTGTCCCTCTGGGTCCCCCCGCCCAGCACATAGCCCCCGGGGAGGGACTACGCTCTCCCCAGATGTCTTGACGACGAGATATCCACCCGGACCCTGGCCGAAGCCGTCCCGGGGCCGACGACAAGGAGAGCGCGCCATGGCCCGTACCCCCGTCACCGTCACCGTCACCGGAGCCGCCGGCCAGATCGGCTACGCGCTGCTCTTCCGCATCGCCTCCGGCCACCTGCTCGGGAACGACGTCCCCGTGCGCCTGCGTCTGCTCGAGATCACGCCGGCGCTCAAGGCCGCCGAGGGCACCGCGATGGAGCTCGACGACTGCGCCTTCCCGCTGCTCGCCGGCATCGACATCACCGACGACGCGCGCGCCGCGTTCGACGGCGTCAACGTCGCCCTGCTGGTCGGCGCCCGTCCGCGCACCGCGGGCATGGAGCGCGGCGACCTGCTCTCGGCCAACGGCGGCATCTTCAAGCCCCAGGGCGAGGCCATCAACGCGGGTGCGGCGGACGACGTCCGCGTGCTCGTCGTCGGCAACCCGGCCAACACCAACGCCCTCATCGCCGCGTCGCACGCGCCCGACGTGCCGTCGAGCCGCTTCACGGCCATGACCCGCCTCGACCACAACCGCGCCAAGACCCAGCTCGCGAAGAAGGCCGGCGTGACGGTGAACGACATCACCAACCTCACGATCTGGGGCAACCACTCGGCGACCCAGTACCCCGACATCTTCAACGCGAAGGTCAACGGCCGGAACGCCGCCGAGGTCGTGAACGACCAGGCCTGGCTCGAGGGCGACTTCATCCCGACCGTCGCCAAGCGCGGCGCGGCGATCATCGAGGCGCGCGGTGCGTCGTCGGCGGCCTCGGCCGCCAACGCAGCCATCGACCACGTCTACTCGTGGGTCAACGGCACCCCCGAGGGCGACTGGGTCTCGGCCGCGATCGCCTCCGACGGCTCGTACGGCGTCCCCGAGGGCATCATCTCCTCGTTCCCCGTCACCTCGAACGGTGGCGAGTGGGAGGTCGTGCAGGGCCTCGAGATCAGCGACTTCTCGCGCAGCCGTATCGACGCCTCGGTCGCCGAGCTCGTCGAGGAGCGCGACGCGGTGCGCGCGCTCGGCCTCATCTGACCCGCTCGACAGACATCCAGAAGCAGGAGAACCCCGTGGCGAAGATCAAGGTCGTCAACCCGGTCGTCGAGCTCGACGGCGACGAGATGACGCGGATCATCTGGCAGTTCATCAAGGACAAGCTGATCCTCCCGTACCTCGACGTCGACCTGAAGTACTACGACCTGTCGATCGAGAACCGGGACGCGACCGACGACCAGGTCACGATCGACTCGGCCAACGCCATCAAGCAGTACGGCGTCGGCGTGAAGTGCGCCACGATCACGCCCGACGAGGCGCGCGTCGAGGAGTTCGGCCTCAAGAAGATGTGGAAGTCGCCCAACGGCACGATCCGCAACATCCTCGGCGGCGTCATCTTCCGCGAGCCGATCGTCATCTCGAACATCCCGCGCCTCGTGCCCGGCTGGACCAAGCCGATCATCATCGGCCGCCACGCCTACGGCGACCAGTACCGAGCCACCGACTTCGTCGTGCCCGGCAAGGGCAAGCTCTCGGTGAAGTTCGTGCCGGAGGACGGCAGCGAGCCGATCGAGATCGACGTCTTCGACTACCCGGGCGGCGGCGTGTCGATGACGATGTACAACCTCGACGACTCGATCCGCGACTTCGCCCGCGCCTCGATGCGCTACGGCCTCGATCGCGGCCTGCCGGTCTACCTCTCGACCAAGAACACGATCCTCAAGGCGTACGACGGCCGGTTCAAGGACCTGTTCGCCGAGGTCTTCGAGACCGAGT
The DNA here is from genome assembly GCF_042660085.1 of Longivirga aurantiaca. NCBI lineage: Bacteria > Bacillati > Actinomycetota > Actinomycetes > Sporichthyales > Sporichthyaceae > Longivirga > Longivirga aurantiaca. Next base: position 544,916 of record NZ_JBHSTI010000002.1, read on the forward strand.
TCAAGGACGAGTTCGCCGCCGCCGGCATCACCTACGAGCACCGCCTGATCGACGACATGGTCGCAGCGGCGATGAAGTGGGAGGGCGGCTACGTCTGGGCGTGCAAGAACTACGACGGCGACGTCCAGAGCGACACCGTCGCGCAGGGCTTCGGCTCCCTCGGCCTCATGACCTCGGTGCTCATGACGCCGGACGGCAAGACGGTCGAGGCCGAGGCGGCGCACGGCACGGTGACCCGTCACTACCGCCAGCACCAGCAGGGCAAGCCCACCTCGACGAACCCGATCGCCTCGATCTTCGCCTGGACCCAGGGCCTCGCCTACCGCGGCAAGATGGACGGCACGCCCGAGGTCACGGCCTTCGCCGAGACCCTCGAGCGCGTCTGCATCGAGACGGTCGAGGAGGGCAAGATGACCAAGGACCTCGCCCTGCTCATCGCCTCCGACGCGCCGTACCTCACCACCGAGGAGTTCCTCGACGCGATCGACGCCAACCTCCAGAAGGCCATGGCCTGACGCACCCCGCACCACCGACCAAGGCCCCCTTCATCGCGATGAAGGGGGCCTTGGTTGCTGCGAGCGCGACAATCCCGGCCTTCACGGGCACCGCAGCACCGCCCTGTCGTCCGGCATCGTGACCGGGCTCGGTGCGAGGATCGGGGCGTGAGCACGCACCTCGAGCGGCTGCACGTGCAGGTGGCGCGGCGGATGGACGCGCCCGCCCTGGCGGCGCTCAACCAGGCCGTGCAGCAGATGCACCACGACTGGTCGGCGTCCGAGTACCTCGTGCCCGATCCGCGCGCGGCCGAGGAGTTCTTCCTGCACAAGGTCGGCGACCCGTCGGCGCTCGTGCTGGTCGCCGAGCGAGGCGGCCATCCGGTCGGCTTCCTCTACGCGCAGGAGATGCATCGCCCGGCCAACCCGTTCACCGCCGAGATGACCGTGCTGTACGTCGAGCAGGTGGCCGTCCTGCCCGAACGCCGGCGCAGCGGCGTCGGCCGAGCCCTGTTCCACGCGGCGGAGGCCGCAGCGGCCAAGCGGGGGCTCGACGGCGTACGGCTCGAGACGTCGGCGCAGAACTCCGCGGCGCAGAAGTTCTTCGAGCGGCTCGGGTACGACGCCTACTCGGTACGGATGAAGAAGGACCTGTAGAGGAGCGCGTGATGCGCGTCTTCCCGCCGCTGCCACCCGTGCCGCCGGCCCCCGACCCCGGCACGCGCGACCTCGCGCTGGACGTCGTGCGCGCGTGGTCGCTGCTCGTCGTCGTCCTCGGCCACTTCCTCATGCTCATCCTGCTCTGGGACGACGACGGCGTGCCGGCCTCGGCGAACACGCTCACCTCGGGGGCGCCCTGGCCGTACGTGACCTGGCTGCTGCAGGTCATGCCGCTGTTCTTCATCGCCGGTGGCGCGGTGAACCAGCGGAGCTTCGAACGGTTCGCCGGCAGCTACAACCAGTGGCTGTGGAACCGCACACGACGGCTGATGCGCCCGACCGTGGTCTTCCTGCTCGCGCTCGCGGTGATCTTCACCGTCGTCACGCTGCTCGTCCGCCGCGAGGTGACCGACCCGCTCCTGCAGGGCGTCACCGGTCCGCTGTGGTTCCTCGCGCTCTACATCCCCGTCACAGCGCTCACGCCGGTCACCAGCCGATGGTGGGCACGGTCCGGGCCGTGGTCGGTCGGGGTGCTGCTCGTCGGCGTCGCCGCCGTCGACTACGTGCGGCTGTCGCACGTGGAGACCTGGGGGGCGCTCAACATGCTGCTCGCCTGGGTGCTCGTGCACCAGCTCGGCTACTGGTACCGCGCGGGCGTCTCGCGGCGGATGGCGACGGCCCTGCTGCTCGGGGGGCTCGCGGTCAACGTGTGGCTGTCGCAGGTGCTCGGCTGGTACCCGACGTCGCTCGTCGGCATCCCCACGGAGAAGTTCTCCAACATGGCGCCGCCCACGATCGTGCTCGTCATGCACTCGTTCGTGCTCTTCGGCGGCTTCGTGCTGCTCGCTCCCTGGCTGCGCGTGCGGTTCGCCACGCCGCGCGCCTTCGCCGCCACCACCCGCGCCGCACTGTTCGCGATGACGATCTACCTGTGGCACATGCTCGTCCTCGTCGGATGGCTCTCGCTGCTGCACGCGCTCGACCTCGACCTCCCCGTGCGCGTGGAGGGCGGCAACATCGTGCCGGAGGGCCTCAACTACTGGGGCTGGCTCGTCCCCTCGACGATCGGCTTCGCGCTCGTGCTGTACGCCGTGGTGCGCTGGCTGTGGCCGGTCGAGTTCCTGCGGCTGCCGTGGTTCGACGGTGCCACCGGCCGCCCGAGCGACTCCGCGTGGCGGGCCGGGATCGGAGCGACGCTCGTCGGCGCCGGCCTGCTCGCCGTGGCAGGCGCAGGGTTCTCGGGCTTCCCGGTGGCGGTGCACACGGCGTACGGGATCCCGGTCTCGTCGGCGGGTGCGATGGTCGCCATCGGCGTCGGCCTCGCACTGCTGCGTCAGCCCGCGCCCGCCCGTGCCGAGGTCGGTGCCGGCTGATTGGATGACGACGTGCTCACCGTCGTCACCGCCAACGTCAACGGCGTCCGCGCCGCCGCCCGTCGCGGTGGGCTCGAGTGGCTCGCGGCGGCCAACGCCGACGTGCTCTGCCTGCAGGAGGTGCGGGCCTCGGACGACCAGCTCGCCGAGGTGCTCGCCGAGGCCGGGCTCGGCCACCTGCACGTGGCGCACACCGAGGCCGAGGCCAAGGGCCGTGCTGGGGTCGCCGTGCTGACCACCGCCCCGCAGCGGAAGGTGCGCGTCGGCGTCGGGCCCGACGAGTTCGCCGGCTCGGGCCGGTACGTCGAGGTCGAGATCGACACCGCCGTCGGCAGGGTCGTGGTCGCGAGCGTCTACGTCCACACCGGCGAGGCCACCGACGAGGCCCGGCAGTCGGAGAAGTACCGCTTCCTCGACGCCGTCGAGACCCGCATGCTCGAGCTCGGCAAGGCTGCGGCGCGCAAGACCGGCGCCCAGGCGATCCTCTGCGGCGACCTCAACGTCGCCCACTCCGAGATGGACATCAAGAACTGGAAGGGCAACCGCGGCAAGGCCGGCTTCCTCGAGGACGAGCGCGCCTACCTCACCCGCTGGTTCGCCGAGCACGGCTGGACCGACCTCGGCCGCACCCTCGGCGGCGACGGCCCCGGCCCGTACACCTGGTGGTCGTGGCGCGGCCGTGGGTTCGACACCGACGGCGGCTGGCGGATCGACTACGCGCTCGCCACACCGGGCCTCGCAGCGCGGGCCGTGAAGGCCGAGGTCGGCAAGGCCCCGTCGTACGCCGAGCGCTGGAGCGACCACGCGCCGCTGACGGTCACCTTCGCCTGATCCGTGCAGGATCGCTCGGCACGCTGGGTGACGGCGTCCACCGGTCGGAGCACTGGTAAGGCCCGCCTGTGTCGCTCTCCGGCACCCTCATGGCACGCTGACCTCGTGACCAGTACGAAGTCCTGGGTCGGGGGGTTCCGAGCCAACCTCGAGCGCGACGCCGCCGACGAGGGCGTGCCCGCGCGGGCCGCCTGGTGGGGTTTCTGGGCGCCGTTCGTCGGCCTCGTCGTGTTCGCGATCCTCTACGTCGTCGTCCGCGACGCCTACTACTGGCTGCTGCGCGAGGACCGCGCCATCGAGTGGTTGCAGTTCTTCCTGCTCGTCTTCACCGCGGTCGTGTCGATCCTCGGTTCGGTCGCGGCGTTCCGGCGCGGGCACCGGCTCGCCGGCTCCTTCCTCCTCGTGGTGGCCCTCGGCACGCTGTTCCTCGCCGCCGAGGAGATCTCGTGGGGCCAGCGCGTCCTCGGCTTCGCCGGCGGGGCCGCGGGCAACCGCCAGGGCGAGATCAACATCCACAACCTCGACGACGTCGACGGCATCCCCGTCGAGCGGTTGTTCCGCATCGCGCAGGCGGCGATCGGCTTCATCGGCCTGGTGCTGCCCTTCCTCGTGCGCTGGAACCCTGCGCGGCTGCGGGCAGCCGGCTGGCGCGTCGTCACCCCGCCGATCTTCCTGGCCACGAGCTTCCTCGTGATCCTCGGCTTCCGCACCCAGCGTCTGCTGTTCACGGCCGACATCTCCGCCTTCATCGTGATCCAGGAGTGGGCCGAGGTGTGCCTCTACGGCGCGCTCGCCACGTGGGTCACGCTGACCTGGCTGGAGGAGAGCGGCGGACGCCAGCGGACGGCCGACGGGTTCACGTCGCTGCGCGGCGGCGCCGGACGCACGGCCGTCGTGGTCGCCGCCGCCGTCGCGGTCCTCACAGCGGTGTGCATCGTCCTGACCATGGCGTCGGGCATCGACCCCGGCAACGTCTGACCCTGGTCCGGCTCGACCGGTTTCGGAGGCCGGGCTCCCTAGGAGGCCGAGGCTCCCTAGGCTGCCCCTGCGCGCGTGGGCGCGCCCGACCGGAGGTTCGAGTCATGGCTGAGCACTTCCACCCGCTGGGCAAGGCGGCGTCGTCGACCACCGCCGCCGCGGCCGCCGCAGTGCGCTCGTCGCTCCCCTTCGAGGACACCCGTGACTTCGAGGAGTCGAGCCACGGGTTCCTGGCGGCTCCGACGTACCGGCAGATCCTGGCCGACGACGGGCGGGTCATCTGGGACATGGGTGCCTACGACTGGCTGCTCGAGGGCCAGGACTTCGACTCGATCCATCCGTCGCTGCAGCGGCAGGCCGTGCTCAACATGGGCTACGGCCTGTACGAGGTCGTGCCCGGCCGCATCTACCAGGTGCGCGGCTTCGACCTCGCCAACGTCAGCTTCATCCGGTCCGACACCGGGTGGATCGTCATCGACCCGCTCACAGCCAAGGAGACCGCGGCCGCCGCGCTCGCGCTGGTCAACGAGACGCTGGGCGAGCGACCGGTCGTCGCGGTCATCTACTCGCACTCGCACGGCGACCACTTCGGCGGCGTGCACGGGGTTGTCGACGTCGCCGACGTCGAGAGCGGCAAGGTGCCGGTCATCGCACCCGTCGGCTTCCTCGAGCATGCCGTGGCGGAGAACGTGTTCGCCGGCAACGCCATGAACCGCAGGCTCTTCTACCAGTACGGCATCCTGCTGCCGCAGAGCCCGTTCGGCCACGTCGACCAGGCGATCGGCAAGAACATCGCCCGCGGCACCTCGGGGCTCATCGCACCGACGATCTCGATCGTCGAGGACGTCGAGGAGCTCACGGTCGACGGCGTCCGCATGGTGTTCCAGAACACGCCCGGCACCGAGGCCCCGGCCGAGATGAATACCTGGTTCCCGGACCTCAAGACGTTCTGGGCCGCGGAGAACATCACCGGCACGATCCACAACATCTACACGCTGCGTGGCGCCCTCGTCCGTGACGCCCTCGAGTGGTCGAGGCAGATCAACAAGGCCCTCTACCTCTTCGGCCGCGAGGCCGAGGTCATGTTCGCCTCGCACTCGTGGCCGCGCTGGGGCAACGAGCGCATCCAGGAGGTCATGCGGGCGCAGCGCGACACCTACGCGCACCTCAACAACGGCGTGCTGCACCTCGCCAACCAGGGCGTCACGATCAACGAGGTGCACAACGTGTACCGCGTCCCCGAGAGTCTCGAGCAGCAGTGGGCCGCGCGCAGCTACCACGGGTCGGTGGCCCACAACGCCCGTGCCGTGGTCAACCGATACCTCGGATACTGGGACGGCAACCCGACCACCCTCATCCCGTTGTCGCCCAAGGACTCTGCGCCGATCTACGTCGAGATGATGGGCGGGGCCGCGCCGATCCTCGCGAAGGGTCGCGAGCTCGTCGACGCCGGCCACTACCTGCTCGCCACGGAGATCCTCGACAAGCTGGTCTTCGCCGAGCCCGGCAACGCCGAAGCGCGCAACCTGCTCGCCGAGGCGTTCGAGCAGATCGGCTACCAGCAGGAGAGCCCCAGCGTCCGCAACAGCTTCCTCGCCGCCGCTCTCGAGCTGCGGTCCGGGATCCCGCAGGGCGTCGCACCCAACTCGTCCGGCCCCGACCTCATCCGAGCGCTGAGCACCGGCCAGTTCCTCGACTTCCTCGGTATCCGCCTCGACCCGGTGAAGGCCCAGGGTGCGGCGTTCGTCGTCAACCTCGTCACGCCGGACAACGGCGAGAAGTTCGTCGTCGAGCTCAGCAACGGCACGCTCACGAGCCTCGAGGGGTTCACGAGCGACAACGCCGACCTCACGATCACGCTGAACCGCACCGACATCGAGGACGCGATGATCGGTACCCGTCCCCTGCAGCAGCAGGTGGCCGATGGCACGGCCCAGCTCGAGGGCGACGCGTCGGTGCTCATCCAGCTCGCGCAGATGCTCGTGACCTTCCAGCTCGGGTTCGAGATCCTGCCGGGCACCGGCGGCATCCCCGCCCCGACCGCCGACGACCCCTTCGCCCAGCCCGCGTTCGGCGACAGCACCGGAGGCTGATGGTGACCACCCGCGAGCAGTTCACCGACGAGCAGTGGGCCGAGGCCTCGGCCCTCCCGGCCCTGGTGATCATGGCGGCGAGCCTCTCGGACGGGAAGGTCATGCCATCGATCCGCGAGCTGAAGGCCGGCGGGGAGGTGCTCGTCGCCGGCGCCGCGCGATACCCCGACAACGTCCTGCTCCAGCACCTGAAGGATGGCGCCGAGGCCGCGAAGGCGGAGACGAAGCAGGGCCAGGAGCAGGCCGGGCCGACGAGCGTCGACGACGTCGTCGCCACCCTGCTCGGTCAGATCGAGGAGAGCGTCGCCGTGGCGCGGGGGCGGCTCGCGGCGGAGGAGCTCGCCCAGCTCCGCGAGGTGCTGCTCGAGGCCGCGACCGCGGTGGTCGCGCGGCTCGGCGGCGGCTTCATGGGCAGCGGGGAGAAGGTCACCGAGTCCGAGACCTCCTTCGTCGCAAGGCTCGCCGCGCTCCTCGCCTGACGGCTACCGCGCGATGCGCGGGTCCTGCACGCGCTCGCGGATCGCGGCCGCGGCGTCGTCGTCCGGGGCGGCCTGCGCCTCGAGCTCGGCTGCCACGCGCATCTGGTAGCGCGTGACCTCGGCGTCGCGGGTGGCGTCGTCCCAGCCGAGCACGTCGCCCATCAGGTGCGACGCGTGGCGGGCCGCGACGAGGCCGCGGTCGCCCGCCTCGAGGTAGAGGCGAGTGCGCCGCGTGAGGACGTCGTCGACGTGCAGCGCGCCCTCGTGCGTGGCCGCGTGCACGATCTCGACGGCGAGGGTGCCGGCGCCGCCGGGCACCTCCTTCGCCAGCTCGGGCTCGTCGTCGACGTGCAGCAGGAGCTCGGGCAGGAGCCGGCCGTAGCGGTGCGCGAGCCGGTCGAGGTGCTCGGGGGAGATGTTCTCGGTGCCGGGCGACCCGGCGATCTCCACGAGGTAGTCGGCGGGCTCGCACGCGCCGACGAGCGGCACCTCGGACGTCGTCGACCCCGGCAGCTGCGCCGGGTCGTCGGGGAAGAGGTCGGGCGCGCAGGCGTCCACGGTGTCCTCGGCCATGACGCGGTACGTCGTGTACTTGCCCCCCGCGATCGTGACGAGGCCGGGGAGGGGGCGGCGCACGGTGTGCTCGCGCGAGATCTCCGACTCCGAGAGTCCCTCGGTGTCGACGAGGGGGCGGAGCCCGGCGTACAGCCCGATGACGTCGGACTCGGTGAGGTCGCTCGTGAGCGCGGCGTTGGCCATGTCGAGCAGGTAGTGCAGGTCCTGGTGCGTGGCCGACGGGTGCGACAGGTCGTGGTGCCAGGTGGTGTCGGTGGTGCCGATCACCCACGAGCGGCCCCACGGGAGGATGAACAGGACCGAGGTCGCCGTCTTCGTGATGAGCGCGAGCGAGGCGTCGATGCGGTCCTTCGGCACGACGATGTGCACGCCCTTGGACGGCCGCATCCGGATCGGCTGATCGACTCCGGCGAGCTGCTCGGTGAGCCCCGCCCAGACCCCGGTCGCGTTGACGACGACCTTCGCCGGGATGTCGTGCGACTCGCCGGTCATCGCGTCGGTCACCTTCGCGCCGACGACGCGGTCGCCGTCGCGCACGATCTCGGTCACGCGTGCCGCCGACACCAGCGAGGCGCCGTGCGCCGCGGCGGTGCGGGCGAGCTCGAGGGTGTGGCGGGCGTCGTCGACCTGGGCGTCGTGGTAGCGGATGGCGCCCGCGATGATCTCGGGCCGCAGCGACGGGAAAGCCTTGAGCGCCGCGGACTTCGTGAGGTGCGAGTGCCGCGGGACCGACGGCTGGAGCCCGCCCAGGGTGTCGTACAGCGTGAGCCCGGCGCCGACGTACGGCCGCTCCCAGACCTTGTGCGCGAGGGGGTAGAGGAACGGCAGCGGGGTGACCAGGTGCGGCGCGAGCCGGTCGAGCAGCAGGGCGCGCTCGCGCAGCGCCTCGCGCACGAGACCGAAGTTGAGCTGCTCGAGGTAGCGCAGGCCGCCGTGGACGAGCTTGGACGACCGCGAGGACGTGCCGGCCGCGAAGTCGCGCTGCTCCACCAGGCCGACCGACAGGCCGCGGACCGCGGCGTCGAGCGCCACGCCCGCACCTGTCACGCCGCCACCGACGACGAGCACGTCGACGCCGGCGCGCATGCGCTGCCACGACTCCGCGCGGTACGCCGCGTCGAGCCGGCCCTTGGTGGTCATCCGAGCCTCCCGTATCCGTCGACGGGCACGGCATCCAGGAACGCCGGCTCGTCGAGCCCCGCGTCGGCGAAGGCCGCGCGGACGGCGACTCGGAGCGACTCGGTCTGCGCGGTCTCCACCAGCGCGATCGCCGAGCCGCCGAAGCCGCCACCTGTCATCCTCGCCCCGTACGCACCGGCCCGCAGCGCGGAGTCCACGGCGACGTCGAGCTCCACGCTCGACACCTCGTAGTCGTCGCGCAGCGACACGTGCGACGCCGTGAGCAGCGGGCCGATGCCGCGGACGTCGCCGGCCTCGAGCAGCGCGACGACGTCGAGCACCCGCTGGTTCTCGGTCACCACGTGGCGCACCCGGCTCTGCAGGACGTGGTCGTCCAGCATCGACATCGCGGTGCCGAGATCGGCCACGTCGCGAAGCGACGGGACGCCCAGCAGCACCGACGCCTGCTCGCACGACGCGCGCCGGGCGGCGTACTCGCCGTCGACCAGGCGGTGCGGCGCGCGGGTGTCGATCACGACGAGGGTGAGCCCCTCCGTCGCGAGGTCGAAGGGGATGTGCCGTGGCTCGAGCGACCGGGTGTCGAGCAGGAGGAGGTGCCCCGCGCGGCCGTGGGTCGAGGCGAACTGGTCCATCACGCCGCAGGGCACGCCGACGAAGTCGTTCTCGGCCTTCTGCGCGAGCAGGGCGACCGTCGCGAGCGGGAGGTCTGCGCCGGCGAGGTGCAGGAGCGCACCCGCGACCGCGCACTCGAGCGCTGCCGACGACGACAGCCCCGCCCCCCGCGGCACGTCGCCGTCCACCAGCAGGTCGGCGCCGGGCACGTCGACGCCGTGGCCCTGCAGCGCCCAGGCCGTGCCGGCGACGTACGCAGCCCAGCCGTCGATCGCCCCCGGGGCGAGCGTGCCGAGGTCGACCTCGGCGGCGACGTCGGTCGCGCGCGCCGAGACGATGCGCAGCACGCGGTCGGCGCGGCGCGCCGCCAGCACGTGCGCCTCCCGCGGGATGGCGAGGGGCAGCACGAACCCGTCGTTGTAGTCGGTGTGCTCGCCGATGAGGTTCACCCGGCCGGGGGAGCGCCACCCGATGTCGGGCTCGCGGCCGAAGGCCGCGACGAAGGCGTCGGTGCTCACGATCCCGCGACCTCCCGCAGCCGCGCCGCGATCGACTCCGGCTCGCGGTCGTTGACGAACGCGCCCATGGCGGACTCGGACCCCGCGAGGAACTTCAGCTTGTCGGCGCTGCGCTGCACGGAGAAGAGCTCGAGGTGCAGGGCGCCGTCGTCCCGCTGCTGGCGCACCGGGGCCTGGTGCCAGGCCGCGATGTACGGGAGCGGGATGCCGAAGAAGGCGTCGCCACGACGCAGCAGGTCGAGGTAGGCGACCGCGAGGTCGTCGCGCTCGGCGTCGGTGAGGGCCGCGAGGTCGGGCACCCGCCGCCGCGGGTAGAGGTGGACCTCCACCGGCCAGCGGGAGGCGAACGGCACGAACGCGACCCAGTGCTCGGACTCGAGCACCACCCGTCGTCCGTCCGCGAGCTCGGCTGCCACGACGTCGTCGTAGAGGTTGCGGCCCGTCGCCTCGCGGTGACGGCGCACCGACTCGAGCTGCGCGCGCGTGTGGGGGGTGACGAAGGGGTACGCGTAGATCTGGCCGTGCGGGTGGCGCATCGTGACGCCGATGGCCTCGCCGCGGTTCTCGAACACGAACACCTGCTCGACGCCCGGGGTCGAGGTGAGCTCTGCCGTGCGGTCTGCCCACGCCTCGACGACGAGCCGGGCCCGCTCGACGGACAGGCCGGCGAACGACCCCTCGTGCTCGGAGGTGAAGCAGACGACCTCGCACCGGCCCCAGGCGGCGTGGTGCTCGAACGGGCCGTCGGCGACGACGTCGCCCGGGGGTCCCACGAACGACGGGAAGCGGTTCTCGAAGACGACGACGTCGTAGTCGTCGCTCGGCACCTCGGTGGGGTAGCCGGGCCGGGACGGGCAGAGCGGGCAGTCGTCCGCGGCCGGCAGGAAGGTGCGTCCCATGCGGTGGGCGGCCACCGACACCCACTCGTCGAGCAGCGGGTCGTGGCGCAGCTGCGGCGCGGCACCCCGGGGCTCGAGCGGGCGCGTGTCGACCTGGGTGCGCTCGGGCGCCCCGTCGTGGTCGAAGTGCACCAGCTCCCGGCCGTCTGCGAGACGGACCACTGTGCGACGCATGCTCACCGCTCCCCGGCGCGGGCGCTCTGGCCACGCGCGATGACGAGTTCGCCGACCTGGCCGCCCAGCACCTCGCGTGCGTGCGGCGTCAGGGCATCGTCCGTGATGAGGACGTCGGCGTCGGACAGAGGGACGATCGTGGACAGGCCGACCACGCCCCACTTGGAGTGGTCGGCCACGACGACGAGCTGGCGCCCTGCCTCGACGAGAGCGCGGTCGGTCTCGCTCTCCATGAGGTTGGGCGTGGTGAAGCCCCGCTCGTCCATCCCGTGGACGCCGAGGAACACGACGTCGAGGTGCAGGGTGCGCAGCGCCTCGACGGCGACGGGGCCGACGAGCGCGTCGGACGGCGTGCGGATGCCGCCGGTGAGGACGACCGTCTGGTCGGTGCGCCCGCTCGAGAGGACGACGTCCGCGACCCGCATCGAGTTGGTCACCACGGTGATGCCGGGGATGTCGCGCAGCAGGTGCGCGAGGGTCCACGTCGTGGTGCCGGCTGAGATCCCGACGGCGCTGCCGGGCGTCACCATCTGGGCCGCCACGTGCGCGATCGCGTCCTTCTCGCCCTGGGCCCGGACCTGCTTGGCCTCGAAGCCCGGCTCGTCGACGCTGCGGCCGCCGACGGAGGTCGCGCCGCCGTGCACCTTGATCACCAGGCCGCGCTGCGCGAGGGCGTCGAGGTCGCGCCGCACCGTCATGTCCGAGACGCCGAGCCGCGCCACGAGGCTGCTGACGCGGACGGCGCCGAGCCGCTCGACCTCGTCGAGGATCACAGCCTGGCGCTGGCTGGCGAGCGGGTTCATGCGCTGCCGCCCCTCTCGCGCACGACGGCGATGCCCCCGGCCGCCACGACGAGGCTGCCGTCGACGGCGGAGTCGCTCACGAGGTCGTGCCCATGGGCCTCGACCGGGACGGCGGACGACGTGTGGTTGAGCACGAAGAGCCAGGACGCACCGCCGTCGGACCGGCGGCGAACGACCTCGAGCCCCGGCACGGTGGTCGTGGTCGCCGTGACGCCCGCCTCCGCGACGAGGCGCCGCACGATCGTGGCCGTCGTGGCGGCATCGGTGCGGGTGGCGACGTACCAGGCGACGCCGTCGCCGTGCTCGTTGCGCGTGACGGCGGGCACCCCCGCCTGCGGGCCGTCGACGTACGTCGAGACGGCCTCGGCTCCCGCGAGGTGCAGGTGCTCGGTCCAGACGTCGGCGCGGCCGCCGTCGTCGAGGGTGACGACCTCGCCCTCGAGCAGGGGGGCGAACTCCTCGACGCGGACGCCGAGCACGTCGCGGAACGCCCCGGGGTAGCCGCCGGCCCGCACGTGGTCGTGCTCGTCGACGATGCCGGAGAAGTACGTGATCAGCGCATGGCCACCGCCCGCGACGTAGGTGCGCACGGCCTCGGCCGCGGCATCGTCCGCGAGGTAGAGCGTGGGCACGACCACGGCCCTGTAGCCGTCGAGCGGCGCGCCGGGACGCACGACGTCCGCGGTGATGCCGAGGTCCCACAGCGCGTGGTGGAACGCCCGGGCCCGGTCGGGGTAGCGGACGTCGGACGACGGGTGGCTGTCGAGCTCGCACGCCCACCAGGCCTCATAGCCCCAGACGATCGCGACGTCGGCGTCGACCCTGCTGCCGGCGACCTCGCCGAGCCGGTCGAGGAGCGAGCCCAGCTCGACCACCTCGCGCCAGAGCCGGGTGTCGGTGCCGGCGTGGGGGATGAGGCCCGAGTGGAACTTCTCCGCGCCGGCCACGCTCTGCCGGATCTGGAAGACCGCGAAACCGTCTGCGCCACGGGCGATCTGCTGCACGGCGTCGAGCCGCAGCTTGCCCGCGGGCTTGGCGGTGTTGCGCGGCTGCCAGTTGACCGCGCTGGGGCTCGTCTCCATGAGCAGCCAGGGAGCGCCGCCCGCGAGGCCCCGGGTCATGTCGGCGCAGAGCGCTGCCTCGACGTGGGTCTCGGGGTCGGCGAAGTCGGGGTAGTAGTCGGTCGAGACGAGGTCGACCTCCTCGGCCCAGCGCCAGTAGTCGAGCTGGTCGAACCGCGTCATCACCATGAAGTTGGTCGTGATGGGCACGCCCGGCGACAGCCGGCGCAGCACGTCCCGCTCGGCGACGAACTCGCTGAGCAGGAGGTCGGAGGCGAAGCGGCGGTAGTCGAGCTGCTGGGTCGGGTTCGCCCAGGCGCCGTCGGGTGTGAGCCGCGGCGGCAGGATCTCCTCGACGTCGGAGTAGCGCTGGCTCCAGAAGGCGGTGCCCCAGGCGTGGTTGACGCCGTCGAGGTTGCCGTACCGCTCCAGCAGCCATCGGCGGAAGCCCGCGGCGCACGTGTCGCAGTAGCAGCGCGAGGTGTGGCATCCGTACTCGTTCCCGACGTGCCAGAGGCGGACGGCGGGATGCGCGCCGAAGCGTCCGGCCACCTGCTCGACGAGGGCGAGGGCGCGCTCGCGCCACGCCGTCGACGACGGGCAGTAGGCCTGCCGTGCGCCGGGCCACCGGGTGCGGCCGTCGTGGTCGACCGGCAGCGACTCGGGGTGCAGGCGGGCGAGCCACGGCGGGGGCGAGGCGGTGGCGGTGGCGAGGTCGACCGTCACGCCCGAGGCGTGCAGGCCGTCGAGGACGTCGCCGAGCCAGTCGAGCTCGTACCGGCCCGGCTCGGGCTCGAGGTGGGCCCAGGAGAAGATGCCGACGCTGGCGAACGAGACGCCCGCCTCACGCATGAGCCGGTGGTCCTCGTCCCAGACCGCGCGGGGCCACTGCTCCGGGTTGTAGTCGCCGCCGAAGGCGATGCCGGCCCACGCTCCTGTCACCCGCACAGCCTCCCCTGCGCACGCGGCCGAAGTCAACAGTCCCGAACAGGAGACAACACTCCCTGTTGGGATCTGTTGATCTAGGTCGGGGACCGTGGTGGGACCGACGTGGGACGCCCAGGGAGCGTCCCGGGCCGAGGTGCACCGCCCACCGCCTAGGATCAGGCCATGGACGACGCGCACGAACGCGCCGGCAGCCGCCGGGCGCCCGCGCGCGCAGCCCGCGGGGGGATCCACCGGTGAGCGAGTTCCTGCTCAACCTCGGCGTCGTGCTGCTGTTCACGCTCGTCGGCGGCTTCTTCGCCGCGGCCGAGATCGCCCTGGTGTCGCTGCGCGAGAGCCAGGTGCAGCGCATTGTCGCCGAGCGCGGCAGGCGCGGGCAGCGGCTGGCCGACCTCGTCGAGGACCCCAACCGGTTCCTCGCCGCCGTGCAGGTCGGCGTCACCATGGCCGGGTTCCTGTCCGCCGGCTTCGGTGCGTCGCGGATGTCGCCGCAGATCTCGCCGATCCTCGTGGGCTGGGGCCTGTCCCAGGGCGCAGCGGACGCCATCGCCTTCGTGCTCGTCACGGTGCTGCTCGTCTACATCTCGCTCGTGCTGGGCGAGCTGACGCCGAAGCGCATCGGCCTGCAGAACGCCGAGGGCATCGCGGTCGCCGTCGCCGGCGTCGTCGACTGGCTGGCCCGCATCAGCCGGCCGTTCATCTGGCTGCTGTCGCGCTCGACCGACGTCCTCGTCCGGGTGCTCGGCGGCGACCCGAACGCGAACCGCGAGGAGATCAGCGAGGACGAGCTCCGCGGCATCCTCGCCTCGCAGTCGAGCCTCACCCAGCAGGAGCGCGAGCTCATCGACGACGTGTTCGAGGCCGGCGAGCGCGAGGTGCGCGAGGTGATGGTGCCGCGCACCGAGGTCGACTTCATCGATGCGAGCACCCCGGCGTACAAGGCGGCGCGCGCGGTCGCGTCGATGCCCCACTCGCGCTACCCGGTCTACCGCGACTCGCAGGACGACATCGTCGGCTTCGTCCATGTCCGCGACATCCTCGACCCGAGCATCAGCGACCGCGGCATCCGCGTCGACGAGCTCACGCGCGAGGTGCTCATGCTCCCGGGCAGCAAGCGCGTGCTCCCGGCGATGTTCGAGATGCGCGCGGCGGGCGCCCACCTCGCCATCGTCGTCGACGAGTACGGCGGCACCGCGGGCATCGTCACCCTCGAGGACCTGGTCGAGGAGCTCGTCGGCGACATCCGCGACGAGTACGACGTCGAGGAGCGCCCCGAGCTCCGAGTCGGCGGCGAGATCGAGGTCGACGGCCTGCTCAACATCGAGGACTTCGCCGACGAGGTCGGCTTCGAGCTCCCCGAGGGCCCGTACGAGACCGTGGCCGGCTTCGTCATGGCCGATCTCGGCCACCTTCCCGAGGTGGGGGAGAGCGTGGTCGTCGACGGCCGCACCCTCACCGTGTCCGAGCTCGACGGCCGTCGCGCCTCGCGCATCCGTGTGACGCTGCGCAAGCCCGGGGGCGGGGACGCCGAAGGCGCCACCGAAACCGGTGCGCGGAGCACCCCCTCCCCGATGGAAGGATCCGGCGCATGACCTCCCCGACCGCGGCCGACGCCGCGGCCCCTCGCGTCCTGTCCGGCATCCAGCCCACCGCCGGCTCGTTCCAGCTCGGCAACTACCTCGGCGCGGTCAAGCAGTGGGTCGCGATGCAGGACGACCACGACGCGTTCTACTGCGTCGTCGACCTGCACGCCATCACGGTCGAGCAGGACCCGAAGGAGCTCCACGCCAACACGCTGCTGGCCTACGCGCAGCTGCTCGCCGCAGGCGTCGACCCGGACCGCGCCACCCTCTTCGTGCAGAGCCAGGTGCCCGAGCACGCGCAGCTCGGATGGGTCATGCAGTGCATCACCGGCTTCGGCGAGGCCAACCGCATGACGCAGTTCAAGGACAAGTCCGCGCGAGGCGGCAGCGATCACGCCTCGGTCGGCCTGTTCACCTACCCGATCCTGCAGGTCGCGGACATCCTCATCTACCAGGCGGACGCCGTCCCGGTGGGCGAGGACCAGCGCCAGCACCTCGAGCTCACCCGCGACCTGGCCCAGCGCTTCAACAGCAGGTACGGCACCACGTTCACGGTGCCGCAGCCCTTCATCGTCAAGGACACCGCCAAGATCCTCGACCTGCAGGACCCGACGGCGAAGATGAGCAAGTCGCTGCCGCACGGAGCCGTCTTCCTGCTCGACGACCCCAAGGTGATCGCCAAGCGCCTCAAGTCCGCCGTCACCGACAGCGAGACCGAGGTGCGGTTCGACCCGGACACCAAGCCGGGTGTCTCCAACCTGCTGACGATCCTGGGCGCCTTCACCGGACGCGACGTCGAGTCGCTCGTGCTCGACTACGACGGCAAGGGGTACGGCGCCCTCAAGGGCGACGCCGCCGAGGCCGTCGTCGCGTTCGCGCAGCCGTTCGCCGCCCGGGTCGCCGAGCTGCAGGCCGACCCCGCCGAGCTCACGCGGCTCATGGGGGCCGGCGCGGCCAAGGCCCAGGCGGTCGCCTCGACCACCCTCGCCACCGTGTACGAGCGGATGGGCTTCGTCGCAGCCCGCTGACCCGCGGGTCTAGGGTCACGCCCGTGCCTTCGACCAGCGCGCGCATCGGCGTCGCCATCCCGATCCCCGAGCCGTGGGGCGCGGAGATCGAGGGTTGGCGCTCGTCCCTGGGGGACCCCCAGGCGCATGCCATCCCGGCGCACATCACCCTGCTGCCCCCGGCCTCGGTCGACACCGCCGACCTCGCCGAGGTCGAACGGCATCTGACGGCGGCGGCCGGAGCGGTCGAGCCCTTCGAGGTCCACCTGCGCGGCACGGGCACCTTCCGGCCCGTCTCGCCGGTGGTGTTCGTGGCCCTCGCGACGGGGATCGCCGGGTGCGAACGGCTCGAGAGCGGCGTCCGGTCCGGGGTGCTCGCGCGTCCGGCCGACTTCCCGTACCACCCGCACGTGACCGTGGCGCACGACCTGCCGGACGACGTGCTCGACCGGGCCTACGACGCGCTCGGTGCGTTCTCCGCGCGGTTCCTGGTGGAGGAGTTCTGCCTCTACGTGCACGGGGACGACGGCGTCTGGCACGTGCGGAGGAGCTTCCCGCTGGCCTGACGCGGCGCGCCGCTACTCCGGCGGGGGAGTCGGGCGCGCGGGCGGTCGCACGACGCGCACGTGGCCGCCGGAGGCCGGGGCGGCGGGTGCCGGCGTCGAGCGTGCCGGGGCGGGCTCGGGCTCGGGCTCGGGCTCGGGGAGGTCCACCGCGGGCTCGACGGCTGCAGGCTCGCGGACCTCGGGTGCGACGCGTCGGGGTGGGACGGGGCTGCTGAGATCGGGCACGGCGCCGCCGCCCGCGTCGCGACGTCGTCGCCGCGTCAGCCACCAGGCGATGGCCGCGCCCAGGGCGACGGCCGCGACGAGGGCCACCAGCCACGGCGATGCGCTGCTCCCGGCCGCCACCGGGGCGCCTGCGGCACCGCCCGCGACCGTGGTCTCCCCGGGGGCGGGCACGGCTCCGGACGGGGTCGGGGTGGCTTCCTCGCCACCCTCGGGGCGCGGGCCGACGAGCGTGCCCACGGGCGTGACCTGGGTGCGGTTGGCGAAGCCCCAGCTGAGCAGGCTCTTGGCGGCGGTCTCGGTGCGGTCGCGCACCTGCAGCAGCGTGACGGCGAGGACGTGGCCGTCGCGCTCCGCCGCGCCCCAGAACGTGCGACCGGCGAGCGAGGTGTAGCCGGTCTTCCCGCCGACCGCGCCGTCGAAGCCGTGCAGCAGCAGACGGTTCTGCGTGTAGATCTTGTACGTCGGGCGCTTCTTGCCCTTCCCGGCCGGCCGGCCGGGGAAGTCGTAGCTCACCGCGGCGGTGACGGTGCGGAAGTCCTCGAGCTGCATCGCGGCGCGGGCGATGAGGGCGAGGTCGTACGCGCTGGTCAGCTGGCCGTCGGCGTCGAGGCCGCTGGGGTTGCGCACCACGGTGTCGTCGGCCTGCAGCGAGTAGGCGACGGCCTGCATGTCGGCGACCGTCTTCTTCATCCCCCCGTGCGACCCGGCGAGGGCGGCGGCCGCGTCGTTCCCGCTGGGGAGCAGCAGCCCGTGGAAGAGGTCCCAGTTGGTGTACGTGGCGTCGGGCACGATGCCCACGCGGCCGCCGTCGGCGGACGCCTCCTTCCACGTCACGGTGTGCTCGGCGTCCTTGTCGAGCACCGGCATGAGCGTGAGGGCGGTCAAGGTCTTGAGCGTGCTCGCGGGCCGGCCCTGCCGGTGAGCGCCCTTGGCGGCGAGGATCTCGCCCGTGGTCAGGTCGGCCAGCACCCAGGACTTCGCCGAGATCGGGGGCAGCGGGCTTGCCTCAGGCCCGAGGTTGACGCGGATGCCGTACCCGGCCAGCTGGTCCCCACCGAGGATCTCCGCCGGTGCCGGTGCCGGTGCCGGGGCCGCCGCCGACGCCGCGCCCGGGAGCGCCACGAGCAGGGCACCGGTCAGCGCGAGCCCGAGGGCGTGGGGGCGGACCTGACGCAGCACCGCACGAGGGTAACCCGGCGCCGGTGGTGCCCTGCCCGATTCGTCCAGGTGCAGCGCCGCCACGAGCGGGCGGCTGTGCGAGCACTCACACCGGGCTCCCCGGGCCTCCCCGCGGGGGAGGACGGCACTAGCGTGGTCCGCGGTCGAGCGAAAGGGCCTGCCATGGCACGTCACACCGAGTCCGGACTCCCGTTCGAGCCCGTCTACGGGCCGGACGCCCTCGACGGCTGGGACCCCGCCGAGCGCCTCGGCGTCCCAGGGCAGTACCCGTTCACGCGCGGCGTCTACCCCTCGATGTACACCGGCAAGCCGTGGACGATGCGCCAGTACGCCGGCTTCGGCACGGCGGCCGAGTCCAACGAGCGCTACCAGCAGCTCATCGCAGCCGGCACCAACGGGCTCTCGGTGGCGTTCGACCTGCCCACGCAGATGGGGTACGACTCCGACCACCCGCTCGCCCACGGCGAGGTCGGCAAGGTGGGCGTGGCCATCGACTCGATCGACGACATGCGGATCCTGTTCGGCGGCATCCCGCTCGGCGAGGTCTCGACGTCGATGACCATCAACGCGCCCGCCGCCGTCCTGCTGCTGCTCTACCAGCTCGTCGCGGAGGAGCAGGGCGTGCCGTCGTCCGCGCTCACCGGCACGATCCAGAACGACGTGCTCAAGGAGTACATCGCCCGCGGCACCTACATCTACCCGCCGGCGGCGTCGCTGCGCCTGATCACCGACATCTTCGGCTACTGCCGTGCCGAGATCCCGAAGTGGAACACCATCTCGATCTCCGGCTACCACATGGCCGAGGCGGGGGCGACGCCCGCGCAGGAGATCGCCTTCACGCTCGCCGACGGGATCGAGTACGTGCGCGCGGCCGTGGCGTCGGGCATGGACGTGGACGAGTTCGCGCCGCGCCTCGCCTTCTTCTTCGTCGCCCGCACCACCCTGCTCGAGGAGGTCGCGAAGTTCCGCGCGGCGCGTCGGATCTGGGCGCGCGTCATGCGGGAGGAGTTCGGCGCGAAGAACCCC
This sequence comes from Longivirga aurantiaca, assembly GCF_042660085.1. Taxonomy (NCBI): domain Bacteria; kingdom Bacillati; phylum Actinomycetota; class Actinomycetes; order Sporichthyales; family Sporichthyaceae; genus Longivirga; species Longivirga aurantiaca. Next base: position 564,138 of record NZ_JBHSTI010000002.1, read on the forward strand.
AAGAGCCAGATGCTGCGCTTCCACACCCAGACGGCGGGCGTGCAGCTCACGGCGCAGCAGCCGGAGGTCAACCTCGTCCGGGTGGCCATCCAGGGCCTGGGCGCGGTGCTCGGCGGCACGCAGTCGCTGCACACCAACTCCTTCGACGAGGCGATCGCGCTGCCGACCGCCAAGGCGGCCCGCCTCGCGCTGCGCACCCAGCAGGTGCTCGCCTACGAGACGGACGTGACCGCCACCGTCGACCCGTTCGCCGGGTCGTACGTCGTCGAGTCGCTGACCGACGAGGTCGAGGCCGCGGCCCTGGATCTCATGCGCCAGGTCGAGGACATGGGCGGCGCGGTCGCGGCGATCGAGCGCGGCTTCCAGAAGGGCGAGATCGAGCGGTCGGCGTACGCCGTGTCGCAGCAGATCGACTCCGGGGAGCGCGTGGTGGTCGGCGTCAACCGGTACACGGTCGACGAGGAGGAGCACTACGAGCCTCTCCGGGTCAACCCGGCGATCGAGGGCGAGCAGGTGGCGAGGCTCGAGAAGCTGCGGGCCGAGCGCGACCAGGCCGCCGTGGACGAGGCCCTTGCCCGGGTGCGCGACGCCGCCCGGGGCGACGCCAACGTGCTGTACCCCCTGCGGGACGCGCTCCGGGCCCGAGCCACCGTGGGCGAGGCCTCGGACGCCCTCCGCGAGGTGTGGGGGCTCTACACCCCGGCCGACGTCTTCTAGCCCCGCTCTGGTCTAGACCGTTTCCGGTCGTCCCGCTCCGCGGGAGAGCCGGAGACGGTCGTCATCGGGCCCGGGGCGGCCCGTCCTGGTGTCGCCCGCGTGACGGTCCGTTCACCTGGGTCACGGATCGGTTTCGGAAGCCCGGGGAAGCAGGGTGAGCAGTCTCTTCCTGGCGCCTCCCCCCACTAGGGTCGTGTCTGAATCGCTCGGGCAAGGCCGCCCGGCGTCAGGAAGAAGGAGACCCCCTTGTACAAGGGCCTGAAGATTGCCGCTCTGCTCGCGGCCAGCACGCTCGCTCTTGCGGCGTGCGGCAGCAGCAGCAGCGGCGGTACGACCACCTCCGCGGCACCGGCTGAGTCGTCCTCGTCGGCTGCGCCGACGTCCGACGTGAAGGTCGGTCTCGCCTACGACATCGGCGGCCGTGGCGACCAGTCGTTCAACGACTCCGCCGCCGCCGGCCTGGACAAGGCCGCCGCCGAGTTCGGTGTTGAGATCAAGGAGCTCGACGCGACGGCCGGCGAGACGGACGCGCAGAAGGAGGAGCGCCTCACGACGCTCGCCGAGGCGGGCTACAACCCGATCATCGCCGTGGGCTTCGCGTACGCCGTCGCCGTCGGCAAGGTCGCGCCGGAGTTCCCGGAGATCCAGTTCGCGATCGTCGACGACTCCTCGCTGTCCGAGGCCAACAAGAACGTCACCAGCCTGGTGTTCGCCGAGAACGAGGGCTCCTTCCTCGTCGGCGCGATCGCTGCTCAGGCGTCCAAGACCGGCAACATCGGCTTCGTCGGCGGCGTCAACGTGCCGCTGATCGTGAAGTTCGAGAAGGGCTTCGAGGCCGGCGCCAAGGCGGTCAACCCGAGCATCAAGATCCAGACGAAGTACCTCACCGAGCCGCCGGACTTCTCCGGCTTCGGTGACCCGGCCAAGGGCAAGGTCGCGGCCGAGGGCATGTTCGACGGTGGCGCGGATGTCGTCTACCACGCAGCCGGCGGTTCCGGTGGCGGCGTGTTCGAGGCTGCCAAGGCCGCGGGCGGGCTCGCGATCGGTGTCGACTCCGACCAGTACCTCACCGCCGACGCCAGCGTGAAGGACGTCATCCTCACCTCGATGCTCAAGCGCGTCGACGTCGCCGTCTACGAGATGATCAAGTCTGCTGTGGGCGGCACCCCGCTCACCGGCGTCCAGACCTTCGACCTGAAGGCTGACGGCGTGGGCTTCTCCGAGTCCAACGCAGCGGTGGCCGAGTACGTGGCCAAGGCCAACGAGCTGAAGGACCAGATCATCGCCGGGACCATCACGGTTCCGTCCTCGTAGTAGCACGTCACGGCCGATCGTGGGGCGCGTCCTAGGACGCGCCCCACGATCGCCGGACCGGGCCCGATCCATGCGTGTAGCGTGCGGATCGGGCCCGGCGTCGTTCCCACGGTCGGCCGGCAGTGCCCGCTGACCCTTGCAAGGAGTGAGCAGCCATCAGCACCCAGCCTGACACCGCCTCGACGACCGAAGCGCTCGCGGTCGAGCTCCGGGACATCACCAAGACCTTCCCCGGTGTCGTGGCCAACAAGGACATCAACCTCCGCGTCCGGCGCGGCACGGTCCACGCGATCGTGGGGGAGAACGGGGCCGGCAAGTCCACGCTCATGAAGACGCTGTACGGCATGCACCACGCCGACAGCGGCACGATCGCGCTCGACGGCGAGACCGTGGTGCTCACGAGCCCCAGCGAGGCGATCGCCCGCGGGGTGGGCATGGTGCACCAGCACTTCCAGCTGGCGGACAACCTCTCGGTGCTCGAGAACGTCGTCCTCGGCAGCGAGCCCAAGCGCGGGATGCGCCTCGACTACGACCTCGCCCGCGCCCGGATCCTCGAGATCTCCGACCGCTACGGCCTCGACGTGCGGCCCGACGAGCTGGTCGAGGACCTCGGGGTCGGCGAGCGTCAGCGCGTCGAGATCCTCAAGGTTCTCTACCGCGGCGCCCGCACCCTCATCCTCGACGAGCCCACGGCGGTCCTCGTGCCCCAGGAGGTCGACGAGCTCTTCGACGCGCTGCGCGAGCTGAAGTCCGAGGGGCTCGCCATCCTGTTCATCTCGCACAAGCTCGACGAGGTGCTCAAGGTCGCGGACGAGATCACCGTGATCCGGCGCGGCACCACGGTGGCCTCGGTGCTGCCGGCCGACGTGACCGCGCGCAAGCTCGCGGAGCTCATGGTGGGCAGCGAGCTGCCGACGCCGGAGACGCGCGAGTCGACGGTGACCGACGTCGAGGAGATCGTGGTCCAGGGGCTCACGCTCGTGGACCGCTCCGGACGCGCGCTGCTGTCGGACGTCTCGTTCACGATCCACCGCGGCGAGGTGCTCGGCATCGCGGGCGTCGAGGGCAACGGCCAGGCCGAGCTCGTCGAGACGATCATGGGGATGCGCAAGGCATCGTCAGGATCGGTGTCCCTCGCAGGCGAGGACATCTCCGCCTGGTCCACCCGGCGACGTCGGGAGAACGGGATCGCCTACATCGCCGAGGACCGCATCCGGCACGGGCTGCTGCTCGAGTCGCCGCTCTGGGAGAACCGGATGCTCGGCCACCAGACGCAGCCACCCAACAGCAAGGGGCCGCTCCTCGACGTCCGGGGCGCCAAGAAGGACACCCAGCGCATCGTGGACGAGTACGACGTCCGCACGCCGTCCATCGAGGTGCTCGCGTCGGCCCTGTCCGGGGGCAACCAGCAGAAGCTCATCGTGGGTCGTGAGATGAGCAGCAACCCCTCGGTGCTCATCGCCTCGCACCCGACCCGCGGCGTGGACGTGGGTGCTCAGGCGGCCATCTGGGACCTGCTGCGCGAGGCCCGCGCGAAGGGACTGGCGGTGCTCCTCATCTCGGCCGACCTCGACGAGCTCATCGGCCTGTCCGACTCGATCAAGGTGATGCTGCGCGGCAAGCTCGTCGCCGACGCCGACCCGGCCACCGTCACGCCCGAGCAGCTCGGCTCGGCGATGACCGGCGCGGAGGGTGCAGCCTGATGCCCGGTCGCCTCAGCCTCAACCGCATCGCCCTCGCCGTCGCGGCGCCGGTGCTTGCCATCGCGTTCTCGCTGCTGGTCACGTCCGTGGTCCTGGTGGTGTCGGGCAACAACCCGATCGTGGCGTTCACGACGATGCTCGAGCAGCTCACCAAGCCGCGCATCCAGGTCAACATCCTGAACTCCGCGACCACCTACTACCTGTCGGCGGTCGCGGTCGCGATCGGCTTCAAGATGAACCTGTTCAACATCGGCGTCGACGGCCAGTACCGGCTCGCGGCGATGCTCGCCGCCGCCGTGGGCGGCGCCGTCGTCCTTCCGGCGCCCCTGCACATCGGGCTGATCATCGCCGTGGCGATGTTCGTCGGCGCCATGTGGGCCGGCATCGCCGGACTGCTCAAGGTGACCCGCGGTGTCAGCGAGGTCATCTCGACCATCATGCTGAACTTCATCGCCACCGGCATCGTGGCCTACCTGCTCGCGCCGGGTCGCCTGGCGGTGGAGACCCAGGGGTCGAACAACATCGGCACCAAGCCCATCCCCGAGTCGGGCCAGGTGCCCGGCCTGCCGATCATCCCCGGCACCAAGAACGAGGTCTACGGCCTCATCGTCGTGGCGATCCTCGTCGGGATCGGCTACTGGTTCCTGCTCACCCGAACGCGGTTCGGCTTCGACCTGCGCGCCACCGGCTCGTCCGAGCCGGCGGCGGTCGCGAGCGGCGTCAACGTCAAGAAGATGGTCGTCTACGCGATGCTCCTCTCGGGTGCCGTCGCCGGCCTCGTGGGCATGCCGCAGCTGCTCGGCTCGTCTTACTCCTACGGGCTCGACTTCCCGACGGGGCTCGGCTTCACGGGCATCGCCATCGCGCTGCTCGGCCGCAACTCGCCGATCGGCATCGCCTTCGCCGCCCTGCTGTGGGCGTTCCTCGACAACAGCTCGAACAGCCTCGAGTTCGAGGGTGTCCCGAAGCAGGCCGTCCTGATCATGCAGGGAGTGATCGTGCTGTCCGTGGTCATCGCCTACGAGCTCGTCCGTAGGTACCGGATCAGGTCGGTCGCGCGAGACGTCGGGCGTCAGCTGGCGGCCACGGCGCCCGAGAAGGAGGCCGTCGCATGAGCACCGACACGCTGACCCCCGAGACCGCACCGAGCAGGCCGGTGCGCCGGCTCGGCTCGTCGAAGACGTGGCGGCTGCTCTACATCGCCTCGCTGATCCTGCTCCTGCTGTCGGTGGTGCGGGTCCTCACCGGCGTCACCAACCTGACCTCCGCGGGCACGGTCGCGGCCGCGCTCGGGCTCTCGGTGCCGATCGCGATGGCCGGTCTGGGCGGCCTCTGGGCCGAGCGCGCGGGCGTGGTCAACATCGGGCTCGAGGGCATGATGATCCTCGGAACCTTCGGGGCGGGCTGGGCCGGCTACCAGTGGGGCCCGTGGGTCGGTCTGCTCGTGGCCGTGGCTGCCGGCGCCCTCGGAGGCCTGCTGCACGCGCTCGCCACGGTGACGTTCGCCGTCGACCAGATCGTGAGCGGCGTCGCGATCAACATCCTCGCGGTCGGGCTCACCCAGTTCCTCGCAGCCGAGCTGTTCACCGGCGTCCCCGGCGGTGGCGGCACGCAGTCGCCGCGCATCGACACCATGGGCAGCATCACCCTCCCGGGCATCTCGACCGCTGCCGAGTCGATCGCCGAGCAGGGCTGGTTCCTCGTCTCCGACCTGGCCGGTGTCATCGCCGGCCTCACGACCAACGTGTCCTACGTGACGATCATGGCGATCCTCGCGCTCGTCGGTTCCTTCTTCATCCTCTGGCGCACGGCGTTCGGCCTGCGGCTGCGCTCCTGCGGCGAGGCGCCGTACGCCGCGGCGACGCTCGGCGTGAACGTCATGAAGTACAAGTACATCGCGGTGGTCATGTCGGGCGCCCTGGCCGGTCTCGGCGGCGCCTACCTGACCATCGTGGCCGCGCAGATCTACCGCGAGGGCCAGACGGCTGGACGCGGCTACATCGGTCTCGCCGCGATGATCTTCGGCAACTGGCGTCCGGGCGGGCTCGCCGCCGGTGCGGGTCTCTTCGGCTACACCGACGCCCTGCAGCTGCGCGGCGGCGGTGCGGTCCACGCGCTCCTGCTGCTGACCGCCATCCTCCTCGTGGGCTACGCGATCTGGCTGTTCTACAAGCGCAAGCTGGTCAGCGGCATCATCGCGGTCGTGATCGGCCTCGGCGTGTACGCCTGGTACGCCACCACGGACGACGTGCCCCCGCAGGTCGCGTTCGTGACGCCGTACGTCGCCACGCTGCTCGTGCTGTCGATGGCCTCGCAACGGCTGCGCATGCCGGCCGCGGACGGGAAGCCGTACCTCAAGGGCGAGGAGCACTAGCCGGTGGCCGAGGTCGACTGGGACGGCCTCCGAGCGGCCGCCGTCGAAGTGATGCAGAGGGCGTACGCCCCCTACAGCAGGTTCCGCGTGGGCGTCGCCGGGCTCGTGGACGACGGCAGGGTCGTCGTGGGGTGCAACGTCGAGAACGCGGCGTACGGCGTCGCCCTGTGCGCGGAGTGCGGCATGGTGTCGCAGCTGCACGCCACCGGCGGAGGTCGGCTCGTGGCGGTCGCGTGCGTCGACGCCAACGGCGACCCCCTGATGCCGTGCGGCCGGTGCCGTCAGCTCCTGTGGGAGAACGGCGGGCCCGAGTGCCTCGTCGCGACCCCGCTCGGCGTCCTCCCGATGTCCGACGTCCTGCCGCAGGCGTTCGGCGTCTCCGACCTCTCGCACGTGACAGGTGAGTCCTATGGCTGAGAAGTTCGCCGCGGTCGATGTGATCGTCGCCAAGCGCGACAAGCGCGAGCTGACCGACGAGCAGATCGACTGGGTCGTCGACGCCTACACGCGCGGCGTGGTGGCCGACGAGCAGATGAGCGCGCTGGCGATGGCGATCCTGCTCAACGACATGACCCCGCGGGAGATCGCGCGCTGGACCGGAGCGATGATCGCGAGCGGCGAGCGGATGGACTTCAGCACCGTCGGGCGCCCGACCGTCGACAAGCACTCCACCGGCGGCGTCGGCGACAAGATCACGTTGCCGCTCGCGCCCGTCGTCGCGGCCTGCGGTGCCGCGGTGCCCCAGCTCTCCGGCCGCGGCCTCGGCTACACCGGCGGCACGCTCGACAAGCTCGAGTCGATCCCCGGGTGGCGGGCGTCACTGTCCAACGAGGAGATGCTCGCCGTCCTGCGCGACGTCGGCGCGGTCATCTGCGCGGCCGGCGACGGGCTCGCGCCGGCCGACAAGAAGCTGTACGCGCTGCGCGACGTCACCGGCACGGTCGAGGCGATCCCGCTCATCGCGAGCAGCATCATGAGCAAGAAGATCGCCGAGGGCACCGGCGCGCTCGTGCTCGACGTCAAGGTGGGCTCCGGGGCCTTCATGAAGGACGAGGCGCGGGCCCGTGCCCTGGCCGAGCGGATGGTGGCCCTCGGCGAGGACGCCGGGGTGCGCACCCGCGCCCTGCTCACCGCCATGGACACCCCGCTCGGGCTCACCGCCGGCAACGCGCTCGAGGTGCGCGAGTCGGTCGAGGTGCTCGCCGGCGGCGGCCCTGCGGACGTCGTCGAGCTGACGCTCGTCCTCGCGCGGAACATGCTCGAGCTCGCCGGCGTCCACGGGCCGGACCCCGAGGAGGTCCTGCGCGACGGCCGGGCCATGGACGCCTGGCGCCGGATGATCGCGGCCCAGGGCGGCGACCCCGATGCGCCGCTCCCGGTGGCCCCCGAGCAGCACGTCGTCACCGCCGAGCGTTCGGGAGTGCTCACCCGGCTCGACGCGCTGGCGGTCGGCGTGGCCGCATGGCGCCTCGGCGCCGGTCGGGCCCGCAAGGAGGACCCGGTCAGCGCGGGTGCCGGCATCGAGATGCACGCGAAGCCCGGCGACGCCGTCACCGCCCGTCAGCCGCTTCTCACCCTGCACGCCGACGACGCCGGGCGCTTCGCGGCGTCGTTGCGCGACCTCGAGGGCGGCGTGGCGATCGGCGACCCCGGCACTCCGATCGACCTCCTGCCGCTCGTCATCGACCAGATCGGATCCTGACATGCCGCGCGTCATCGAGGCGCCCACCCGCATCCCCGTCCCGGGCGGCAAGACGATCGACGAGTACGTCGGTCGCGTGACTACCGGCACAACGTCCGTGTCGGTGGCGCACATGGTGGCGCCCGCAGGGTGGGAGGAGCCGGCGCAGACCCCGGAGTTCGACGAGATCACCGTCGTGCTGCGCGGCACGGTGGTCGTGGAGCACGAGGGCGGGCAGCTCGAGGTGCACGCGGGTCAGGCCGTGATCACCCACGCCGGTGAGCGGATCCGCTACTCGACGTCGGGCGAGGGCGCGGAGTACGTCGCCGTCTGCCTTCCCGCGTTCGGCCCGGACCTCGTCAACCGCGAGGACTGAGCCGGAGCCGCGGGCTACTGGCCGGCGACGCGGGCCTTGAACGGGTCCGTGCGCGGCGTGTTGCTGACCTCTGCGCGCGGGCAACCGGCGAGCGTCAGACCGGCGACCTTGAGCGCGTCGTTGCAGAGCAGCTCGACGGTGAGGCCGAACTCCTGCCCGGCGGGCGTGATCGTGACGCGGTAGATGGTGACCTCATGGCGCACCGGGGTGTCGTACATGACGGCGACGGTGCCGAGGAGCACCGAGGTGCCCCGCGTGCCGCCCACGCCGTTCCAGGGCGAGTCGTACCGCTGCCAGACCGACGCCGAGGCGTTCCACACGCCGCCGAGTGAGACGTCCTGGTCGCGCAGGTGGTTCAGCACCTGGGTGGCGACACGGCTCTCGAGCACGGCGGCGGGCCGGATGATCTCGACCTGCTCCTGCAGCCGCGATGCGGACGTCTGCTCCATATGGGTGTCTTCGGCACCTGGGGGCGGAGGTTGAGCGACTTGACCGGGGTTTCCGCTCCGACACCCCGAGTTCGTGCTCTCGACGCCCGCGCGGACGCCTCCGAGGCGGTCGGGGCGCTAGCGTGCGGGAATGAGCGTCGAGACCGGTCCTGTCCATCCCGCATCCGCCCCGCGCGACCCTGCTGCGGGATCCCGCGCCGTGCTGCCCGCCGACGTCGTGCGCCGGGCCCCGAAGGCCCTGCTGCACGACCACCTCGACGGGGGCCTGCGTCCGCAGACCATCGTGGAGCTCGCGGCCGAGACGGGGTACGGCAAGCTGCCGACGACCGACGCCGAGGAGCTCGGCCGCTGGTTCGTCGAGGCGGCGGACTCGGGGTCGCTCGTGCGCTACCTCGAGACCTTCGCGCACACCGTCGGCGTGATGCAGACCCCCGAGGCCCTCGCCCGGGTCGCGTCCGAGTGCGCGCAGGACCTCGCCGCCGACGGCGTGGTGTACGCCGAGGTGCGTTTCGCGCCCGAGCTGCACGTCGAGCGCGGCCTCGCCCTCACCGAGGTGGTCGAGGCGGTGCTCGCGGGCTTCCGCGAGGGCGAGGCGGCGGCTGCCGCGGCAGGCAACAGCATCCGCGTCGGCACGCTGCTGACGGCGATGCGCACCGCCGCCCGGTCCCGCGAGATCGCCGAGCTCGTCGTCGTCTACCGCGACCGGGGCGTCGTCGGCTTCGACATCGCCGGCGCCGAGGCGGGCTTCCCGCCGTCGCGCCACCAGGACGCCTTCGACTACCTGCGCGGCGAGTCGTGCCACATCACCATCCACGCGGGCGAGGCGTTCGGCCTTCCGTCGATCCACGAGGCCGTGGCCTTCTGCGGCTGCGACCGGCTCGGGCACGGCGTGCGCATCGTCGACGACATCACGATCGAGCCCGACGGCTCGGCCACGCTCGGCCGCCTCGCGCGCTACGTCCGCGACCAGCGCATCCCGCTGGAGATGTGCCCGACGTCGAACATCCAGACCGGTGCGGCCCCGTCGTACGCCGAGCACCCGATCGGTCTGCTCACGCGGCTGCGCTTCCGGGTCACGGTGAACACCGACAACCGCCTGATGTCTGGCACCTCGATGTCGCGGGAGTTCCTCGCGCTGTCCGAGGCGTTCGGCTGGGGCCTCGACGACATGCGCTGGGTCACGATCAACGCCCTGAAGTCGGCGTTCATCCCCTTCGACGAGCGCCTCGCCCTGATCGAGCAGGTCGTGAAGCCCCGCTACGCCGCCCTGGCCGCCGAGACCCTCTGACCTCCTGTGTTTCGCGAGTTACTGCCCACATGGCTGCTGGACGGCCTCCTTCAGCGACCATTCGGGCAGTAACTCGGGCATCCCTGTGGATGGGCTCTGCGCTCTTGTGCCGAGGACTCGCACAGTCGGTGCATGCGCCAGAGCCAGCTCTCGATCGAGCAGGTCGATGCGCTTGTCCGGTCGGCCGGACCCGGACCGTGGACGCGCGGAGTGCTACAACGCCAGGGCTGGACCCATTCCGCCATTCGAGCTGCAGTGCGGGCAGGGCGGATCCATCGGCTCCAGCACGGGGTGTACGCCGTGGATCAGGCAGACCTGTCGACCACGATCCGGGCCGCGCTGGCGAAGGCCGGCGCAGGCGCTGCGGTCAGCCATGAGACCGCGGCCATCGTGCGCACCCTGTGGCTGCCTCGCCGGCCGTCGTCCCTCATCCATCTCACGCGCGGCGGCGCCATCGAACGCACGCACCAGGGTGTCCGTCTGCACGGGTCGCGGCTGCCGGAGGAGTTCGTCGAGGACCTCGACGGCATGCCGGTCACGACGGTGGCGCGGACGGCGGTGGACGTGGCCCGAGGTCTGACCCTGCCCGACGCGATGACCGTGATCGACTCTGCTGCTCGGCTGCTGATCCAGCAGGCGTCCGGGGAGGATCTACGGGTTCTCAGATCCGTGTCGCGTCGCGCCGAGCTCCTGCCCCTGGCGCTGGCGCCCTTGAACGAGGCGTTCGCCTCGGTCTGGACCTGGCCGGGCACCGTGGTCGTGCGAGGCGCGATCGAGCTGGTCGATCCGGCATCGGAGTCGCCGCACGAGAGCCGCAGCAGGGGCTGGATGTACGAGGCGAAGCTGCCGATGCCGCGCACGGCGTACGAGGTCCAGGGAGCATCGGGAGCCTGGTACGCGTCGGAGTTCGGCTGGGAGAAGGAACGAGTGCTCGGGGAGGTCGACGGCATCGAGAAGTACGGCCGAACCGGAGATGAGGTGACTGCCGCCGTGAGAGCCGAGCGCCTTCGTCAGGCCGACCTGCAGGACGCCGGCTGGGCCCTCGCGCGCTGGACGCCGTCCGAGCGCCGCGCCGTCGTCATCCGGCGCATCGCCCGCACCCTCGGGCTCTGACGCGAGTTACTGCCCACATGAACGCTGAGACATGCCCTTCAACGAACATGTGGGCAGTAACTCGGAGAACTAGCCGGCGAGCAGGGCGGGGGCGAACTGGACGACGAGGACGACGCCGGTGAGCAGCAGCAGGGCGCCGGCCGCCTGGTGGGCGATACGCAGGCCACGCTCGTCGAGGTGGCGGCGTCCACCGGCCACGACTGCGGCGAGCACCACCTTGCTGCCGATGAGCAGCAGGTAGAACGCGGCCAGGAAGCCCGCTGCCGCGGCCGGCGACGACGACCAGGCCGACACCAGCAGCGGCCCGCCGACCGCGAGCCAGAAGACCCACGGGTGCGGCGACAGCAGGTTCATCAGCGCACCGCGCAGGAGCGGGTCGCGCCCGGCACGCGGCGGTGCCTCGACCGCGGTGACCACCTGCTCGCGCAGCGCCTCGATGCCGAGCCACACGACGTACAGGCCGCCGGCGACACCGAGGGCGCCGGTCGCACGGTCGGGCAGAGCACCGACCACGAGGACGCTGATCGTGATGACGACGACGTCGGTCACCAGCGGGCTGAAGGCGACGCGGACGCCGGACCGGAATCCGGCAGCGAGGGTCGTCGTGATGACGAGCGCCATGAGCGGGCCCGGCGCGAGACCGGCGCCGAGTCCGAGGGCGAGGCCGGCGAGCACGAACTGCACGCGCCGACCCTAGGGGGTGTAGCGCTGGGCCTCGGTCACCAGCATCGCGTTGCGCACCTCGATGAGGTGGCGCAGGCGACGTCGGAGCACGGCCGACTCCGCGACGTCGCCGAGCGGTCCGAGCGGGGCGTCGAACGCGACGTGGTCGGTCATGCGCGTGCCTCCCTCGACCGGCTCGAAGAGGTGCTCGTGGCGGAACGACGCGAAGGGGCCGCGCACCTGCTCGTCGACGAACCGCCGTGGGCGCTCGAGCTCGGCGATGCGGCTGGTCATCGTGAACCGGAGGCCGAAGTGCCGGGCCTTCCACGTGACGACGTCGCCGAGCCCGAGCGGGGACGTCGGCATCCCCACGACGCGCTCGCGCCAGGCGGCCATCGAGCGCAGGTGGAGGTCGACGTCCAGGGACAGGTCGAACAGGGTCTCCGGAGCGCAGCGGACGAGGTTCGCGAGGGTGAACCGGACGGTCATGATGTGCCGCGTCGCGACGAGGTCTCGCTGGCCTTGAGCCCGTGCAGGAGGGCGGTGAGCTCCCCGGCGCTGACGCGGCGGCAGCCGTGCGAGCAGGCGTCGGCGATGATCCCGGGCTCTGCCGCCATGAGGAGCCGGCCGCGCTGCCACAGCGTGAGCGGCGGCTTGCGGCGCTCCTTCAGATCGCGCGCGAACCGGCGGACGAAGTTCTTCCAGGGTGTGCGGTGCAGCACGACCGCGTCCGCGAGCAGGTCGCGCCCGCGCAGCCGCTCGATGATCACCGCGGCGAACACTCCCTCGGCCACCACCGCCGGGGCCCCGCGCAGCTCGACCACCGCGGTGCCGGTGGCGCGGTTCTGGGGGATGTCGTACGTCGGCACCTCGACCCGGCCGGTGCGGCACAGCGCCTCGAGCGCGGCCACGGCGTCGTCGGCCTTCCAGGACCGCGGGTCGTCCCAGTCGACGATGCCGAGCTCCTCGGAGCGCGGCATCGCCGGGTCGTCGCCGTCCCGGTAGAAGTCGTCGAGCCGGAAGACGGGGAGCCCGCTGCGCGCGGCGATGTGGCTCTTGCCCGAGCCCGACGGCCCGCACAGCAGCACCACGCAGGCCGGCGTCCCTTCCATGCCACGGAACCCTATCCGCCGCGCAGCCCCGGCCCGAGATGGTTGACGACGTGACCAGTGTCTCCGGTGACGTGGGCCGGACGACCTGCGACGTGCGGGTGGCCGGGCGCAGACTGCGAGGCATGGGAGAGCCTCCGGTACGTGGATCCGACACCGTCGACCTGACCGCGCCGCCCGGGCCGCGTGTGCGCTGCCTCGACGGCAACGAGGCTGCGGCGATCGTCGCCCACCGCCTCTCCGACGTCTGCGCCATCTACCCGATCACCCCCGCCTCGACCATGGGCGAGCTCGCCGATGCGTGGAGCGCCGGCGGGCGCACCAACCTCTGGGGCGCGGTGCCCGAGGTGGTCGAGATGCAGTCCGAGGGCGGCGCCGCGGCCGCCCTGCACGGCGCCGTGCAGAAGGGGGCGCTCGCGACGTCGTTCACCGCGAGCCAGGGCCTCCTGCTCATGATCCCGACGATGTTCAAGGTTGCCGGCGAGCTGACGCCCACCGTGCTGCACGTGGCTGCCCGCGCGGTGGCGACGCACGCGCTGTCGATCTTCGGCGACCACTCCGACGTCATGGCAGTCCGGTCCACGGGCTGGGCGATGCTCAGCGCGTCCGACGTCCAGGAGGCCCACGACTTCGCGCTGGTCGCGCACGCCGCCACCCTGCGCTCCCGCGTGCCGTTCCTGCACTTCTTCGACGGCTTCCGCACGTCGCACGAGGTCGCGACGATCCGCATGCTCCACGACGACGACCTCCGCGCCCTCATCCGCGAGCAGGACGTCCTCGCGCACCGCGCGTACGGGCTCACCCCCGAGGCGCCGGTCATGCGCGGCTCCGCGCAGAACCCCGACGTCTTCTTCCAGTCGCGCGAGGCGTCCAACACGCACTACGACGCCGTGCCCGGTGTCGTGGCCGAGGTCATGGCCGAGCTCGGCGAGCGCGTGGGCCGCCGCTACAACCTCGTCGACTACCACGGCCACCCGGAGGCCGAGCGCGTCGTCGTCGCGATGGGGTCGGTCACCGGCACCCTGCGCGAGGCCGTCGACGACCTCGTCCGGCACGGCGAGAAGGTCGGCGTCGCCGTAGTACGCCTCTACCGACCGTTCCCGTCCGACGCGCTCCGGGCCGCGCTGCCCGCCTCCGTCACGCGGATTGCAGTGCTCGACCGCACCAAGGAGCCGGGTGCGCCGGCAGAGCCGCTGCACCTCGACGTGATGGCCTCGTTCTCCGAGGAGGCCGGCACCATCATCTGCGGCGGCCGGTACGGCCTGGGCTCCAAGGAGTTCACGCCCGCCGACGCCCTCGCGGTGTACGCCGAGCTCGCGAAGCCCACGCCGCGGCACCGGTTCACGGTCGGCATCGTCGACGACGTCACCCACCTCTCGCTCGACGTCGACCCGTCGTTCCGGCTTCCCACGCGGGCGGTGCAGGCGATGTTCTTCGGCCTCGGCAGCGATGGCACCGTCGGCGCGAACAAGAACAGCATCAAGCTCATCGGCGAGCACACCGACATGCACGCGCAGGGCTACTTCGTGTACGACTCGAAGAAGTCCGGCTCGATGACGGTGTCGCACCTGCGCTTCGGCCCCGACCCGATCCGCTCGGCGTACCTCATCGACGATGCCGACTTCGTGGCGTGCCACCAGTTCGGCCTGCTCGCCCGGGTCGACGTGCTCGCGCACGCCCGAGCCGGGGCCACGGTCCTGCTCAACAGCCCCTACGACGCAGCCTCCCTCTGGGGGCACCTGCCCGCCGACGCACGCGCCCACATCGTCCACAAGCACCTCGCCGTGCACGTGGTCGACGCCACGACCATCGCGCGCGACGCCGGCCTCGGCCCGCGCATCAACACGGTCATGCAGCCGTGCTTCTTCGCGCTCGCCGACGTGCTGCCGGTCGAGGAAGCCATCGAGCTCGTGAAGGCCGGCGTCGTCAAGGCGTACGGCCACCGCGGGCCGGAGGTGGTCGAGCGCAACATGATCGCGATCGACGCCGCGCTCGCGGGTCTCCAGCGGGTCGAGGTGCCGGCAGACGCGCTCGACGACATGGCGGCCGTGCCGGACAGCGACCTCTCGGTGGTGCAGACCCTCATCGCCGGCCTCGGCGACTCCCTGCCGGTGAGCGCGATGAGCGTGGACGGCACCTACGAGACGGGCACCTCGGTGCTCGAGAAGCGGCAGCTCGCCGAGGAGATCCCGATCTGGGACCCGTCCCTCTGCATCGACTGCGGCAAGTGCACGATCGTGTGCCCGCACGCCGCGATCCGGATGAAGGCCTACTCGCCGGACGCCCTCGACGGCGCGCCGGAGGGCTTCCTGTCCAAGCCGTACAGCGGCAAGGAGCTCGGCGAGGGCCGGCTGCTCACGATCCAGGTCGCTCCGGACGACTGCACCGGCTGCGGCATCTGCGTGGCCGTGTGCCCCGTGCGCGACAAGCAGAACCCCGACCACAAGGCCATCGACATGGCGCCCGCGGACGAGCACCGCGACGTCGAGCGCCCGCGCTACGAGCACTTCCTCGAGATCCCGGACGTCGACCGCACCCTCGTGCGCCGCGAGACCGTGAAGGGGTCGCAGCTGCTGCGCCCGCTGTTCGAGTTCTCCGGCGCCTGCGCAGGATGCGGCGAGACGCCGTACCTCAAGCTGGTCACCCAGCTCCTCGGCGACCGCATGGTCGTCGCCAACGCCACCGGCTGCTCGTCGATCTACGGCGGCAACCTCCCGACGACGCCGTGGACCAAGGACCGCGACGGACGCGGACCCGCCTGGGTCAACTCGCTGTTCGAGGACAACGCCGAGTTCGGCCTCGGCATCCGGCTCGGCGTCGAGCGCCAGACCAGCGAGGCGCACCGTCTGCTGCGGGCGCTCGCCGAGGACCTGCCGTCCGACGTCGTCGCCCCGCTCGTCGAGGAGGAGCCGAGCGTCGAGGACGAGGCCGGCATCATCGCCCGGCGCCAGCAGGTCGAGCGGCTCCGCGACTCGCTGGCCGACGTCGACGACCCGCGCGCCCGCTCGCTCGCCTCGATCGCCGACGCGCTCGTCCCGACGTCGGTCTGGATCGTCGGTGGTGACGGCTGGGCCTACGACATCGACTTCGGCGGGCTCGACCACGTGCTCGCCAGCGGTCGCAACGTCAACATCCTGGTGCTCGACACCGAGGTGTACTCCAACACCGGCGGGCAGGCGTCCAAGTCGACGCCGCGCGGCGCCGCGGCGAAGTTCGCCAGCACCGGCAAGGCCACGAAGAAGAAGGACCTCGGGCTGCTGGCCCAGGCGTACGGCGACGTCTACGTCGCCCAGATCGCGCTGGGTGCCAACGAGACGCAGGCCGTGCGCGCGATCCTCGAGGCGGCTGCGTGGCCTGGGCCGTCGCTGATCCTGGCGTACTCCACCTGCATCGCCCACGGCATCGAGATGCGCGACTCCATGGCCCACCAGAAGGAGGCCGTGACGAGCGGCTACTGGCCGCTCTACCGCTTCCACCCGAGCCCCGAGGCGGGCACACGGCCCTTCGCTCTCGACAGCAAGGCGCCGACGACGACGCTCGAGCAGTTCGTGCACTCCGAGACGCGCTACACCGCGCTCGACCGCACGGACCACGAGCGGTCGCAGCACCTGATGCACCTCGCCCAGGCCGACATCGAC
Organism: Longivirga aurantiaca; assembly: GCF_042660085.1. NCBI lineage: Bacteria > Bacillati > Actinomycetota > Actinomycetes > Sporichthyales > Sporichthyaceae > Longivirga > Longivirga aurantiaca. The sequence continues at coordinate 580,563 of NZ_JBHSTI010000002.1, forward strand.
GAGCGCTGGCACTACTACGAGCAGCTCGCGGGCGTCGAGCGGTCGCTGTCGGGCGAGACCGAGGAAGAGCTCGGGCACGAGCCCGACGCCGAGTAGCGCCCGCTACGTCAGGTCTTCGTCCGAGGCATCGGAGTCCGGATGGTCGCCGACGCCGTGGGGATAGTTCGTCCCCTCGGCGCCGCGCTCGCTCGCGATGGGGTCGTCCACGTCCGACGTGCGGGTGGTCTCGGGGTGCTCCCCGACGCCGTGCGGGTAGTTGGTGCCCTGCTTGCCGCGCTCGTCGGCAACCGGGTCGTTCGCGTCGCTCGGGGGTGAGGCCATGACGCGCTCTACCCGTGCCCTGGCCGGCCGAAACCCGGCCGGGGGCCGGCGGGTGGGGAAGCCGGGATGCCGCTCAGGCGGCCTGGGGCGCCCTCATCCGTGAGCGGCGGGGGAGCGGACGGCGGTCCAGGCAGGGCCGAGGTCGGCCCAGCCCCGCCGGGCGTACCAGTGGCGCGGCCAGTCGTCGGTCATGGCGGTGAGGTAGACGTCCGTGCATCCGTGCTCGGTCGCGGCCTCGATGCATGCCGTCAGCACGGCGTCGCCGTAGCCGCGGCCGCGGTGGGACGCCGCAGTGGTGACGCCGTCGACCTCGGCGCACGTCCCGTGCACAGCGAGGTCGGCGCAGGCGCCGATCTCCCCGGTCTCCGGGTCGCGCACCACGAAGGAGATGAACGGGCCGGACAGCGTGTACGTCGCGCGTCGGCCGACGAGGTCGGCGACCTCGGCGTCGGAGATGCCCGGCTTCCACTCCTCGCGCCACATGCGGTCCTGGAACGGCGCGGTGACGTCCTCGCTCACCCGCTCGGCGACGGCCGTGGCGGGCGCCGCCAGCGGGCCGAGCGACTGCGGCCGCCCCATGAGCCGCTCCGGCTCGGTCGTGAAGCCGGCGGCCGCCAGCCCTGCGCGGGTCTCCTTGGAGAGGTCGCACAGGGCGAACACGTAGCGGTGCTCCAGGCCCGCCTCACCCAGCACCTCGTCGCCCCACCGGATCAGCGCGTCGGCGCCGGGGTCTCGCCGCAGCAGGATCCCGTTGTGCGCGTACGACGCCGGCCACTCGGCCGTCGTAGCGGCCCAGGCCCCCTCGCCCAGCGGGACGACCGCGCCGACGCGCGCCAGGCTGAGCTCGGCGTACCAGTCCGCCGCCCGATCGTAGGAGTCCTGCTCAGACACCGATCGGGTGCCAGACGGTCTTGGTCTCGAGGAACGAGCGGATCCGCGAGAGGCCCGGGTCGGCGGTCCAGTCGTCGGTGTCCGGACGTCGCACGCGCTTGAGGTTGTCGGCCGCGGCCACCTCGAGCGACGCACGCAGGTCGAGGTCGTCGACGCCCGCGATGTCGATCGCGTTGACGTCCATGTGCGAGGCGAGCCACGGCGCCACCTCGGCCACCGAGCCCGTGAGCAGGTTGATCACGCCACCGGGGACGTCGGAGGTCGCCAGCACCTCCGACAGGGTGATCGCCGGGAGCGGCCGGTCCTCGGATGCCAGCACCACGCACGCATTGCCGCTCACCACGACGGGGGCGATGACCGACACCAGGCCGAGGAGTGACGACTCCTGCGGTGCGACGACGGCGACGACGCCGGTCGGCTCCGGCACCGAGAAGTTGTAGTACGGGCCGGCGACCGGGTTGGTCGAGCCGAGCACCTGGGCGAGCTTGTCGGCCCAGCCGGCGTACCAGACCCAGCGGTCGATGGCGGCCTCGACGACCGCCTCGGCGCGACGGGCGGTGAGGCCCTCCGACGCCACGACCTCGTCGACGAACTGCGCGCGGCGCCCTTCCATCACCTCGGCGACGCGGTAGAGCACCTGCCCGCGGTTGTACGCCGTGGCCTTGACCCAGCCGGCCTGCGCCTTGCGCGCGGCGACGACGGAGTCGCGCGCGTCCTTGCGCGAGGCGAGCGCGGCGTTGGCGAGGAACCGGCCCTTGGTGTCGGTGACCTCGTACGAGCGGGCGCTCTCCGAGCGCGGGAACGCGCCGCCGATGTAGAGCTTGTAGGTCTTGCGGACCTCGAGTCGGGCCATGTCCAGATCCTCCGTCACACCACGTCGAGGTAGGCCGCGAGACCGTGGCGACCGCCCTCGCGGCCGTACCCGGACTCCTTGTACCCGCCGAACGGGCTGGTCGGGTCGAAGCGGTTGAACGTGTTCGCCCACACGACGCCCGCGCGCATCTGGCTCGCGACCTTGAGGATCCGCGAGCCCTTCTCGGTCCAGATGCCGGCCGAGAGGCCGTAGGCGCTGTTGTTCGCCTTCTCGACAGCCTCGCCCGGCGTACGGAAGGTGAGCACCGACAGCACCGGGCCGAAGATCTCCTCCCGCGCGATGCGGTGCGCCTGCGACACGCCCGTGAAGACGGTCGGGGCGAACCAGTAGCCCTTGGCGGGGAGGTCGCAGTCGGCAGTCCACCGCTCGGCGCCCTCGTCGTCGCCCACACCCGCGAGGTGGCGGATGCGCTCGAGCTGCTCGAGGGAGTTGATCGCGCCGATGTCGGTGTTCTTGTCGAGCGGGTCGCCGAGGCGCAGCGTGGAGAGGCGGCGCTTGAGGCGCGCCACCAGCTCGTCGGCGATGTTCTCCTGCACGAGCAGGCGCGAGCCGGCGCAGCAGACGTGGCCCTGGTTGAAGAAGATGCCGGCCACGATGCCCTCGACTGCCTGGTCGATCGGTGCGTCGTCGAAGACGATGTTGGCCGCCTTGCCGCCGAGCTCGAGCGTGACCTTCTTGTCGGTGCCGGCCACCGCCCGGGCGATCGCCTTGCCCACCTCGGTCGAGCCGGTGAACGCGACCTTGTCCACACCGGGGTGCTCGACGAGCGCACGGCCCGTGTCGCCAGCGCCCGTGATGATGTTGACGACGCCCGGGGGCAGGTCGGCCTGGCGGCAGATGTCGGCGAAGAACAGCGCCGTGAGCGGGGTGGTCTCGGCCGGCTTCAGCACGACGGTGTTGCCCGCGGCCAGGGCCGGCGCGATCTTCCACGCCAGCATGAGCATCGGGAAGTTCCACGGGATCACCTGGGCGGCGACGCCGAGGGGCCTCGGGTCGGGGCCGAAGCCCGCGTGCTCGAGCTTGTCGGCCCAGCCGGCGTAGTAGAAGAAGTGCGCGGCGACCAGCGGGATGTCGACGTCGCGCGACTCCTTGATCGGCTTGCCGTTGTCGAGCGACTCCAGCACGGCGAGCTCGCGCGAGCGCTCCTGGATCAGGCGCGCGATGCGGAAGAGGTACTTCGCGCGGTCCTTGCCCGAGGTCTTGGACCACACGCGGGTGTAGGCGCGCCGCGCGGCCTTCACCGCGCGGTCGACGTCGGCAGCGCTCGCCTCGGCGACCTCGGCGAGCACCTCCTCGGTGGCGGGGTTGATGCTCTTCAGGCTGCCGCCGGTGCCGTCGACGAACTCGCCGTCGATGAACAGGCCGTACGACGACGCGAGGTCGACGACGGAGCGCGACTCGGGGGCCGGTGCGTACTCGAACGGGGTGGGCACGGGATCCTCCGCGTCAGTCGACGGTGACGTAGTCGGGGCCGGAGTAGCGTCCGGTGGCCATCTTCTGGCGCTGCAGCAGCAGGTCGTTGAGCAGGCTGGATGCGCCGAAGCGGAACAGGTCGGGCGTGAGCCAGTCGGTGCCCACGGTCTCGTTGACGAGAACGAGGTACTTCATGGCGTCCTTGGTGGTGCTGATGCCGCCGGCGGGCTTCATGCCGATGATGCGGCCGGTGGCATCGCGCCAGTCGCGGCACGCCTCGAGCATCACGAGGGTGACGGGAAGGGTCGCGGCCGGCGCGATCTTGCCGGTGCTCGTCTTGATGAAGTCCGCGCCGGCCATCATCGCGAGCCAGGAGGCGCGGCGGACGTTGTCGTACGTCGCGAGCTCGCCGGTCTCGAGGATCACCTTGAGGTGCGCGTCCGCGCCGTCCTCGTGGCAGACCTCGCGTACCGCGGCGATCTCCTCGAACACCTCGAGGTAGCGGCCCGACAGGAACGCGCCGCGGTCGATGACCATGTCGATCTCGTCGGCACCGGCCTGCACGGCGTCCCGGGTGTCGGCGAGCTTCACCGGCATCGAGGCGCGGCCCGAGGGGAACGCGGTGGTGACGGCGGCGACCTTGACGCCGCTGTCGCCGAGCTCGGCCTTGGCCAGGCCCACGAGATCGTTGTAGACGCAGACCGCAGCGGTCGACGGCACCGACGGATCGTGCGCGTCGGGGCGCCGCGCCTTCGCGCAGAGCGTGCGCACCTTGCCGGGGGTGTCGTTGCCCTGGAGGGTCGTGAGGTCGATCATCGAGATCGCGAGGTCGATGGCGAACGCCTTGGACGTCGTCTTGATCGACCGGGTCGACAGGGCGGCGGCGCGTGCCTCGGCGCCCACCTGGTCGACACCGGGGAGGCCGCCGAGGAAGCGCCGCAGGGCCGAATCGGACCTGGTCGCGTCGTCCAGGACGCCGGGGTCGGCGAGCAGGCTGCTGGGGGAGCGGGTCACCTGACGATCCTAGTCTCGGGCGTCGCGCCCGCGAGGAGTTCGTGGGAGCGGCCTCCGGCACGTTAGAGTGCCGCCTCGGCGCCTGCTGCGTGGATGGGCCATCGGCGCGCCGTGCTCCTGGAAGGCCCCGGAATGACGCCGGACAGCCCTGTCCCCCCGCAGCAGCGGATGCACGTCAACGACGAGCGACTCGTCTCCCTCATCCTCGACTACGTGCGCGAACGGCTCTCGCTCGCCGAGACGCCGCTCGACCACCCCGGCGAGAAGGCCGCGATCGACGGGCTCCTCGACGGCCTGATCACGGCCGGAGGCACCGACCCCGCCGTGGTCATGGACCTCTACGAGCACCACCTGTCGCAGACGGTCCTGTCGGCCGACTCGCCGCGCTTCTTCGCCTTCATCCCCGCCGCGCCCACCAAGGCCGCGCTGCTGTTCGACATGGTCGTATCGGCCGCGTCCCTGCAGGGCATCTCGTGGCTCGAGGCGGCAGGCGCGGTCGCCGCCGAGAACCAGGCGCTGCGCTGGATCTCCGACGCCGCCGGCCTGCCGGAGTCCGCCGGAGGCGCGTTCGTGTCGGGCGGCTCGGCCGGGAACCTGTCGGCGCTGGTCGTCGCACGCGACACCGCGCGCCGCCGCCTCGTCGAGCGCGACGGCGACCAGGCGCGCTACCGCCGCCTGCGCATCGCGGTGAGCGACCAGGCCCACTCCTCGATCAAGAACACGCTCTCGATCCTCGACGTCGACCCGTTCGTGATCCGGATGGCCGACCACCGCTTCACCGGCGACGCCCTGCGCGCCGCGCTGGACGCCGACACCGACCCCGAGTCGATCGTCGGTGTCGTGGCCACCTCCGGCACGACAAACGCCGGCATCGTCGACGACCTGCGCGGCATCGGAACGGTGGCGCGCGAGCGCGGCCTGTGGTTCCACGTCGACGGCGCGTACGGCGGCGCCGGGCTGTTCGCGCCGTCCGTCCGGGACCGCTACGACGGGATCGAGCTCGCCGACTCGTTCATCGTCGACCCGCACAAGTGGCTCTTCGCGCCGTTCGACTGCGCCGCGCTGATCTACCGCGAGCCCTGGCTCGCCAAGCGCGTGCACACGCAGGACGCGTCGTACCTCGACGCGATCCACCACGACGACGGCTCCTACGAGTGGAACCCCACCGACTACGCGTACCACCTGACGCGTCGCGCGCGCGGCCTGCCGCTGTGGTTCTCGCTCGTCGTCAACGGCACGCAGGCGTACACCGACGCCATCGAGCACTCGATCACGCTCGCGCGCGAGACCGCCGCCGAGATCGATGCGGCAGAGCACCTCGAGCTGCTGCGCGAGCCGGGGCTGTCGGTCGTGCTCTTCCGGCGTACCGGCTGGACCGCCGCCGACTACGACGCGTGGGGCGACCGGCTGCTGGGGGCCCAGGTCGCGTTCATCACGAGCACCACGTGGGAGGGCGAGACGGTGGGGCGCTTCGCGTTCCTGCACCCCGGCACCACGATGGACATGGTGCGCGAGGTGCTGGCGACCACCGCGTGACACGCGATGCCGTGCGTCGAGGGATGATGGCGCGATGAGCGGCTACGACCCGACCACCCTGCGCTCCTACCGCCTGGGCAACGGGCGTCTGCTGGCGTGGTCCGTGCTCGTGATCGTCGCCGTGCTCGCCGGGCAGGCGCTCATCGCGGGCGAGGGCACGGGCCGCTGGCTCGCCCTCACCGCGGCCGCGGGCATCGCCTGCGCGGCGTGGGTGCTCGGGATCCGCCCGGTCGTGCGCGAGCTGCCGACGGTGCTCGAGGTGCACAACCCGATCCGCACCTGGACCGTCACCTGGAGCTCGATCACGAGGATCGACGCCGACGACGTCGTGCGGATCCATGCGGGCGACCAGATCGTGCGCTGCTTCGCGCTGCCCCGCAGGGACAAGCGCCCCATCGTCAGCGGTTTCGTCTCGGCGTTCGGGGGCCGGCCGCTGCCGGTCTCGGACACCGAGCCTGTGCGCTCGTCGGTGACGACCTACGACGTGATCGAGGCGCTCGAGGACCGCGCGCACAGCCTGCGCGGCGGCAACGCCTCCGACGCTCCGCCGTCGTGGGACGTGGACCGCGCCGCTCTCGTGGTGTCGGCCGTGGGCGTCCTCAACGGAGTCGCGTGGCTGATGCTGATTCTGCTGGGATGACGGCATGAGCCCTGCTGCCGACGTGCCCGGCGACGTCGTCCACCTCGACCTCGAGGCCGAGATCAAGGCCACCGGATGGACGCGCACGGGTCTGCGGGTCGACCTGGTGCCCTGGGACGACACCCGCGTGGTGCGCGTCGAGTCGGAGTACGACGCGTGGCCCGAGGACGAGCCGAAGGACCCGCCGCCGCCGCGCCTCGGACGGCTCATCATCGACCTCACCGATGCTGAGGGCACGCGCGCCTTCGCCGGCTACGTGTCGTGGCACCTCGTGACCTACGGCCCCAACCCCGGGTCGCACGCGTGGAACATGGGCATCGAGATCATCGAGTCAGCGCGAGGCCACGGGGTCGGCACCGTGGCGCAGCGGCTGCTCGCGCGATGGCTCCTCGCCACCACGCACGTCGAGCGCATCGAGGCCTCGACGGACGTCACCAACGTCGCCGAGCAGAAGTCGCTCGAGCGCGCGGGCTTCACCCGCGAGGGCGTCCTGCGCTCGGCCCAGAAGCGGGCCGACGGCCGGCACGACCTCTACGCCTACTCGCTGCTGGCCGGCGACCTCGAGCAGTGACCGTCCGCGCATTCCTGCGCGGAAGGTGACGATGCCGACGGCTGCCCGGTCACCGGGGAGCCAGTTCCGGGGTTAGCGTCGAGGCATGAGAGCCATGGCCTACGACGCGTACGGATCCGACGACGTCCTCACCCTGCGCGACCTGCCCGAGCCGAAGGTGGGCCCGGGGGAGGTACGCATCCGCGTGAAGCGCGCAGGCGTGAACCCCGTGGACTGGAAGGTCATGTCCGGCGGGCTCGACGGCCTGATGGACGCGGTCTTCCCCGTCGTCCCCGGTTGGGACGTCGCCGGCGTGGTCGAGACGGTCGGTATCGACACCCCGGAGTTCGAGGTGGGCGACGAGGTGGTCTCCTACGCGCGCAAGGACGTCGTGCACGGCGGGACCTTCGCCGAGCTCGTCACGATGAGCGTGCGCGGCGTCGCCCTCAAGCCCGCGGCGCTCACCTGGGACGAGGCCGGTGGCCTCCCGCTCACGGGACTCACGGCGCTGCAGGCGCTCGACCGGCTCGTGGTCTCCGCCTCGGACACCGTGCTCGTGCACGGCGGTGCCGGCGGCGTCGGCTCGATGGCCGTTCAGATCGCGAAAGCCCGTGGGGCACGGGTGATCGCGACGGCGTCTGACGCCAACCACGACTTCCTGTCGGAGCTCGGCGCCACTCCGGTGACGTACGGGCCGGGCTCCGTCGAGCGCATCCGCGCCGTGGCGCCGGACGGCGTCGACGTCGTGGTCGACTTCGTCGGTGGCGTCCGCGACGTGACCATGGCCGTCCTCGCGGACGGCGGCCGGCACGCCTCCATCGCCGACCCGTCCGTCCTGGAGACCGGCGGCTCGTGGTTCTGGGTGCGCCCGTCGGCGGAGGGCCTGGCCGAGCTGGGCCGGATGGCCGACGCGGGCCAGCTGCACGTGCCGGTGGCCGACGTGCTGCCGCTCGAGGAGCTGGCGGCCGCGTTCGCGCGCAGCCGCGAGGGTCACGTGCGCGGCAAGCTCGTCATCGCGGTCTCCGACTGACGGCTCCTACAGGCCGAGGACCTCGGCCATGCCGTCCTTGAGGGCGGCGAGGCGGTGCTGGGCCACGAGCCGGGAAGCCTCGACGTCGCTCGTGACGGGCACGACCACCTCGAGGTAGCACTTGAGCTTGGGCTCGGTGCCGCTCGGGCGCACGATCACGCGCGTGCCCTGGGCGAGGTGCAGCCGCACGCCGTCGGTGGGAGGCAGCCCGCCTCCGCCGTCCTCGAGGTCGTCGAACCCCTCGACCTCGAGCCCGGCGACGTCGGTCGGACGGTTCGCGCGCAGCCGGGCCATCGCGTCGGCGATGAGCGACAGGTCGGACACGCGCACCGACAGCTGGTCGGTGGCGTGCAGGCCGTGCGCCACGGCGAGGTCGTCGAGCACGTCGTGCACCGTGCGGTCCTCGGCCTTCAGCGCGGCGACCATCTCGATGATGCGCAGCGCCGCGCTGACGCCGTCCTTGTCGGCGACGTGGGCGGAGTCGACGCAGTAGCCGAGCGCCTCCTCGTAGCCGAACGCGAGGCCGGGGATGCGGCCGATCCACTTGAAGCCCGTGAGCGTCTCGTGGTGCTCGATGCCGTACGCCGCGGCCATCTTCGACAGCAGCGACGACGACACGATCGAGTTGGCGTACGGGCCGCCGGCGCCGCGCTCGTGCAGCCACCAGCCGAGCAGCCAGCCCACCTCGTCGCCGCGCAGCATGCGGTACGCCGGACCGCCGCCCGCGCCGCGGTCCTGCGTCGGGACGGCGACGGCGCAGCGGTCGGCGTCCGGGTCGTTCGCGATGACGACGTCGGCGTCGGCGTCGAGACCCTCCTCGATCGCGAGGTCCATCGCCCCCGGCTCCTCCGGGTTGGGGAAGGAGACGGTCGGGAAGTCGGGGTCGGGCGCGAACTGCGCGCGGACGACGCTCGGCGCCCGGAACCCGGCAGCGGCAAGGGCTTGCAGCATCACGTCGCCACCGACGCCGTGCATCGGCGTGTAGGCGATCGCGACGTCGCGCGGCGACGCCGGGCCGACCAGCGCTGCGACGTCGCGCAGGTAGGCGTCGAGCACCGAGTCGTCGAGGTGCTCCCAGCCGTCGCCGCGCGGGAGGTCGCGCACGTCGCCGACGGCGTCGATGCACGCGCTGATCTCGTGGTCGGCTGGCGGCACGATCTGGGTGCCGTCGCCGAGGTAGACCTTGTAGCCGTTGTCCTGCGGCGGGTTGTGGCTCGCGGTCACCATCACGCCGGCCGCGGCGCCCAGGTGCCGGATGGCGTACGCGAGGACGGGCGTCGGCAGCGGGCGCGGCAGCACGTACGCGTGCAGGCCCGCTCCCTCCATCACCTCCGCGGTGTCGCGCGCGAACGCGTCGGACTTGTGCCGTGCGTCGTACCCGACGACGACTGTGCCCCCGCCTCGCTCGACGAGGTACGCCGCGAGCCCGGCGGCCGCGCGCGAGACGACGGCGCGGTTCATGCGGTTGGGGCCGGGGCCGAGCGCGCCGCGCAGGCCGGCGGTGCCGAACTCGAGCCGCCCGTCGAACGCGTCGAGCAGCTCGGCGGCGGCGGCCTCGTCGCCGCTGCCCGCGGCGTCGAGCAGCACGTCGAGCGCGTGCCGGGTGTCGGGGTCGGGGTCCTCCGCGAGCCAGGCCCGGGCGCGGTCGACGAGTGTGGGCCCGGAGCTCACAGCGAGGCCACCACCTGGGCGAGGAGCCGGCCCATGCGCTCCGCGGCGGCCTTGCCCGCCTCGAGCACCTCCTCGTGGTTGAGGGGCTCGCCCGTCATGCCCGCCGCGAGGTTGGTGACCAGGGAGATGCCGAGGATCTCCATGCCCGCCTCGCGGGCTGCGATGGCCTCGAGCGTGGTCGACATGCCCACGAGGTCGGCGCCGATGATCCCGGCCATGCGCACCTCGGCCGGGGTCTCGTACTGCGGCCCGCGGAACTGCGCGTAGACGCCCTCGGCGAGACCCGGCTCGATCTCCTTGCAGACGGCGCGCAGGCGGGAGGAGTAGAGGTCGGTGAGGTCGATGAACGTCGCCCCCCGCAACGGCGATGCGCCGGTGAGGTTGATGTGGTCGCTGATGAGCACGGGCGTGCCCGGCGTCCACGCGGGGTTGAGGCCGCCGCAGCCGTTGGTGAGCACGATGACGCGGCATCCCGCGGCGGCCGCGGTGCGCACGCCGTGCGCGACGGCCTCGACGCCGAGGCCCTCGTAGAAGTGGTTGCGGCCGAGGAACACCAGCGCACGCGTGCCGCCGGCCTGCACGCTGCGGACCCGGCCGGCGTGGCCCTGCACGCCCGGGGCGGGGAAGTGCGGGAGATCTGTGATCGCGAAGTCGGCCACCGTCTCGCCGATGAGGTCGACCGCGGGCACCCAGCCGGAGCCGAGCACGAGCGCGACGTCGTGCGTCGGCGCACCGGTCAGGCGGGCGAGCTCGGCGGCGGCCTCCACGGCGGCGGCCTTGGGGTCGAGGTGCAGCAGATCCTGGGTCTCGGTCACGATGCGACGCTACCCATTCCCCGCCGCCCGCCGCGCCCGAGAGCCGCGATTCGTCCGTCACCTTCGTCAGCAGGCCGGGTCGGGGACGGGGTCAGGGTCGGGTGGGTGACGCGGACGGGTGCGCCCTGATTCCCCGCGGGGCGCAGCGCCAGGACACTCGGCGCATGAGTCAGGACCTGGGGGAGGCGCCGGCTGTGCCGCGGCCACGGCCGCGGCTGCGGCGCGGACGCTCGACGCTGTTCGTGCTGGCCCTCGGTGCGGTGTCGTGGGCGTGGTCCGAGGTCGGCTTCTGGGTCACCTTCCGCGCCGACGACTCGGGGCCCGGCTGGATCTTCACGTGGCTGGCGTACTCGCTGGTCGTCGGCGTGGTGCTGCGCGTCGCGCGGCGCTTCCCGGTGCGGGGGCTGCCGGGCCTGGTGCTCCTCGGGGCGCTCTACGGCTGGCTGGTCGAGGGCGTCGTCGCGTTCACGGTCTACCAGCAGCTCCCGTTCTCGCTGATCTGGACCGGAGTCGCGTGGCACGGGATGCTCACCGTCGTCGTCGGCTGGTGGCTGCTGCCGCGGATCCTGCGATCAGGCGGGTGGCGGGCGTGGGTGTCGAGCGCATTCATCGGGCTCGCCTGGGGCGCCTGGTCTGTCGGATGGTGGGGCGCGGCGCCCGACCAGGGCCAGGCGCCCGTCGTGCCGGACCTCCTCGGCTACGCCCAGTTCGTCGGCGTCGTGTCGGTGGCGGCTATCCTCGGCTACTACCTGGTGCAGCGGGTGCCCCTGCAGGGCGGCGACCTGCGCTCCCGCTGGGGCGCCATCGCCTCGCTGGCGGTGCTGGGTCTCTGGGGCGCCGTCATGGTGCTGCCCTCGCTGCCCTGGGCGCCGCTCGTCCTCGCACCGCTCCTCGCGCTCGTGTGGTTCTCCCTGCGCCGCCTTGCGCGGCAGGACCCGCCCGAGGGCCGTACGGCGATCCCCGCGCAGTGGCCGTCCGGGGTCCCGGCCAAGAGCCTCGCGCCGCTCGTGCTCGTGCCTGTGTCGGCAATCGCGCTCTACGCGGCGCTCCTCCCGCTCGACGCCGGCGTACGGGGCGAGGGGCCGTTCTTCCTCGCCCTGCTGGCCTTCGTGATCGTCACGACCCTGGTCGGCGCAGTCGCCCTGACCTGGAGCCTCTGGCGCACCTGGCGCCCGCGCCGTCCCGCCTGACCCGCCGAAATGCCAGAAACCGCAAGGGTTCTCTGGCACTTCGGTGCGTGAGACGAGTCAGCCGGTGCTCGTGCAGGGGCGGGTGCGGAGGTCGTGGACGTAGTCGTCGGGGGCGCCCGCGGCCTCGGCGGCGTCGGCGATGATCCCCAGGTAGCGCGCCGACGGCAGCCCGCCCTCGTAGTCGTCGAGCACGTAGAGCCAGGCGGTGACGTCGCCCTCGAGGGTCGCGATGCGCACGCGGATCTTGTCGTAGAGCCCGAGGTCGCTGCCCTCCCACTCGTCGAGCGCCGCCTCGTCGGCGGGGGAGAGGTCGTAGAGCGCGACGAAGACCTGGGTGCCCGGCTCCTCGACGAGAGTCGCGAGCGCACCCTCCCAGCCGAGCGACTCGCCGCCGAACGTGAGGCGCCAGCCCTGGAGCCAGCCGGTGCCCCGCGCGGGCGAGTGCGGGGCCCGCAGCAGCATCTGCAGCGGGTCCATGTTGCTGCCGTACGCGGCGTACAGGGTCACACGGTGAGAGTAGCCAAGCGACGTACGGAATGATGTGCGCCATGACGCGCGTGGTGATCGTGGGCGGCGGACCTGGTGGCTACGAGTCGGCCCTCGTGGCTGCCCAGCTCGGGGCCGAGGTCACGGTCGTCGACCGCGACGGGCTCGGCGGCTCGTGCGTACTCACCGACTGCGTGCCGAGCAAGACCCTCATCGCGACCGCGGAGTTCATGACCTCCGCCGCCGACTCCGGCCCTCTGGGCGTGCGCATTGCGGGCGGCGGCCCGGCTGCGGTGTCGGTCGACCTCGGCGAGGTCAACGCCCGCGTGAAGCGTCTTGCCGCCGCGCAGTCCGCCGACATCGAGGCGCGGCTCGCCCGCGAGGGCGTCCGCGTGGTCAAGGGCCGCGGACGGCTCGAGGGCCCGTCGGTCGTCGTCGCCACGGATGCGGCGGGCGCCGAGCAGGCCTTGCCCGCCGACGCGATCCTCATCTCCACCGGCGCCCGGCCGCGCGTCGTCGCAGGCGCCGAGCCGGACGGCGAGCGCATCCTCACCTGGGAGCAGGTGTACGACCTCGACGTGCTGCCCGAGAAGCTGATCGTGGTCGGCTCCGGTGTCACCGGTGCCGAGTTCGCCTCGGCGTACAACGCGCTCGGGTCCGAGGTCGTGCTCGTGTCCTCGCGCGAGCACGTGCTGCCCGGCGAGGACCCGGACGCCGCGCGCGTGCTCGAGGACGTCTTCGCCCGCCGCGGCATGCAGGTGCTCGGGCGCTCGCGCGCGCAGTCCGCCGTGCGCACGGCGGACGGTGTGGTGGTCACCCTCGCCGACGGCTCGACCGTCGAGGGCACGCACGTGCTCATGGCGGTCGGCTCGCTGCCCAACACCGAGGGCATCGGCCTGGTCGAGAGCGGCGTCACGCTGAACGACTCCGGCTACGTCCGCGTCGACCGCGTCTCGCGCACCGCCGCGCGAGGCGTGTACGCCGCCGGCGACGTGACCGGCGTGCTCATGCTCGCCTCGGTCGCGGCGATGCAGGGCCGCATCGCGATGTGGCATGCGCTCGGCGACGCCGTCGACCCGCTCGACCTGCGCACGGTGTCGAGCAACGTCTTCACCGATCCCGAGATCGCGACCATCGGCGTCACCCAGGCCGACCTCGACTCCGGTGCCGAGGACGTGCGCGTGGTGAAGCTGCCGCTCGCCACCAACGCCCGCGCGAAGATGCAGAACCTGTCCGACGGCTTCGTGAAGCTGTTCTGCCGCCCGGGCACGGGCATCGTCGTGGGTGGCGTGGTCGTCGCGCCGCAGGCGTCCGAGCTGATCCACCCGATCACGATCGCGGTGAAGCACCGCCTGACCGTCGACGACGTCGCTGCCACCTTCACGGTCTACCCGTCGCTCACCGGCTCGATCGCCGAGGCTGCGCGCCAGCTGCACACGCACGCCTAGCCGACGCGACGCCGCTGCGGAGCCGCGCGGTCACGCTGCGCCGCCGGATGGGGGCTGCGCCGAGCGTTCCCGCGCACCCCCTGGTCAGGCTGCCCTCACAGGGCTAGCGTCCGACCCGTCGAACCGCGCTGTGCCGTACCGGCAGGTCCGAGGGGGGATCGGCCTGGGGCTCACCGGAGGACCCAGGGCACTCCGATGCAAGGGGATACGCATGAGACGACGTCGTACTGCTGTCATCGCGCTCTCGGTCGCGGCGCTCGCTGCCGCCACGCTCTCCGCCACGCCGGCGGCCTCGGCGGATCCGGCACCCGCACTCACCCCCATCGGCGGCGACTTCGTCTCGCCGCTCCACCTGGCCTTCGGGCCGGGCAAGTCGCTGTACGTCGCCGACGCGTTCACCGCGTCGATCCAGAAGATCAAGCTGCGCACGGGCGTGCGCACCACGCTCTTCCAGGGCACCCAGCCCATCCCGGGCGTCGACGTCGCCTCCAACGGCGCCATCAAGGCCACGCTGTCGATCGGCGACCCGACCGTGCCGCTGCCGACGTCGCTCATCGGCGTCAACCAGGCCGGCAAGAGCTGGCAGCTGGCCGACCTGCTCTCGTACGAGGTCGCCAACAACCCGGACGGCCAGAACCCGGCGGCACCCGACTCGCAGTCGAACCCCTACTCGGTCCTGGCCCTGAAGCACCGCACGATCGTCGCGGACGCCGGTGCCAACGACCTCCTCGTCGTCCGCCACGGAAAGGTCAGCACGCTCACGGTCTTCCCGACCTTCACGGCGGAGGGGTGCCAGCCCAACAACAACGGCGACACCTCGTGCGACCCGGTGCCGACTGACGTCGAGCTCGGTCCTGACGGCTACCTCTACGTGTCCGGCCTCGGCGCGGAGGTCGAGGGCCACATCTACAAGGTGAACCAGTGGACCGGCGAGATCGTGCAGACGTGGGGCGGCCTCCCGCCGCTCACCGGCATCGCGGTCTCCTCGCACGGCACGATCTACGCGTCGTCGATCTTCGCGGGCGTCATCCTGAAGATCGGTCGCGACGGCAGCATGAGCGCCGCGTCCGTGCCGTTCCCGACCGACGTCGAGATCGGCAACGGGATGATCGTGGTCGGCTCGATGCCGCTCACGGGCGGCCCGGGCGCGGTCTACCGCGTGGCGCCGTCGGCGTTCGTCCCGGTCCCGTAGGCGGAACCCGCACCAGCGCACGACGACAGCGGCGCGGTCAGGCGGTCACAGCTGCTTGGCCGCGCCGCTGTCGGTGTTGACGCGCATGGGCAGCACGTCCACGGCCTCGAACGCCCGTGCCGGCACCCGGCCCAGCGCGCTCACGAGGTCGCTCGTCCAGCGGGTGTCGGACGTGCCCTGGAAGTACCAGGGGCTGCCGTTGTCGGCCAGCACGAGGCCGTACTTCTTCATGGCGGTGAGCACGACCCGGGCCTGTGCCGGATACCCGCTGATGTCGTACGACGCCTTGAGCCGGAACCGCGCACCCATCGGCGGGTAGTAGATGCTGTTGACCGACCCGGCCTGATGCCGTGCGGGCCAGAGCCAGCGCTTGTCGGTGATGTTCGTCGTGAAGCGGATCGCGTGGTCGACCTTGCCGCGCGCGACCTCGTCGTACCGCAGCAGGCCCGGCAGGATCGGAAGACCGGCGGCGTCGGCGGAGGTCCACCCGACGGGTCGCAGCAGGTTCGAGCGCAGGCTCCAGACCGCGCCGGATCCGGCGTACCAGCCGCTCGCGCGCCTGTGGGTGTCCCACGTCTCGAACAGCGTGCAGGTGGCGGCGTCTACCACGATCGCGTGCCGGTCGCCGGTGGCGGTCAAGCCACCCTCGATCTTCGTCGAGCTCGACAACGGGTAGAGCACCTTGTCGCTCTCATCGGCGTACCCGAACGTCACCTTCACGCGCGGGGCGCCGTTCACGACCGTGATCGGGATGCCGTAGGGCACCGGCTGCTCGCCGAACGACGGCCCGAAGTCGGCGTGCAGGTTGCGCGTCGGCGACATGTGCGACATCCACTGCGCCGACCGCGGGTGCACCTTCAGCCGGGAGATGTCGGTGTGCCAGTAGCTGGTGGCGGGGAACGCCGGGCAGCTCGTGCCCGGGATGTACGCCGAGGTGCGTACGGCCACAGCGGTCGGGGCCGCCGCCGAGGCGGGCGCCGCCAGGGCTGCGACGCAGGACGCCGCGGCCACTGCCGCCGGCATCCGGAGCCGGTGCGCGCGCGTGGTGCTCATGCCTCGAGCATCGACGCCCGGGCGCACCCGTCCGATGGGCCGCGCGGGTGGATCAGAAGTCGCCGCCTCCGCCGAAGTCGCCCCCGCCGCCGAAGCCGCCGTCGCCACCGCCGCCACCCCAGCCACCCCAGCTGTCGCCGCCGCCGAGGCCGGAGGCGTCGGTCGGGGCGATGACGGTGGGGGTGGAGAAGGCGCCGCCGAGCATCGAGCCCATGAAGAGCATCGACATCACGTTCATGCCGGCGCCGCCGAAGTACCCGCCGGCGTACGGCGCGTAGGCCTGGCCGCCCTGCCAGTAGGGGACGCGGCCGCCGCCGGCCATCTCGACCTCGCGGGCCTGCGGCAGGCCGCCGCTCCTCAGCGTGGTCGCGCAGGCGAGGCAGACCGGGATCGGGCGCTCTGCGCCGCCGTCCGGGGCCCACTGCACGTCCTCCGCGCTCGGGCCGTGCCGCGGGTCGACGAAGCACGGCGGGCGCCGCTCGGGCAGCGGGCGGCCGTCCATCCGCGCCTCGACCGAGGCGAGCGCGAAGCGGCCGTCCTCGAGCGCGGCGGTGACCGGGCCGGCGTCCTCCGGGCGCGCCATGCGGGCGCTCAGCATCTTGGCCTGCTCGTACGAGTCGAGGGCGTGCTGCGCGTCGGCACGCCCGCTGTCGTCCAGGCGCGGGTCGTCGACGTCGAGCCGCGCGACCGCCTCGCCGTACGACGTGACGTCCTCGTCGACCACGCGCTGGATCGCCGCGGTCTTCTCGGCGTTGGCCCGCTTGGCCTTGCGGCTCAGCCAGAACGCGCCGCCGCCGATCGCGGCAGCGATGACCGCGAGGAAGGCGAGGATGCCGAACCCGCTGCCGCCGCCCGACGAGCTGCCGGACGAGCCCGACGTGTCGCCGTTGAGCACGGGCGTGGCGTTGGTGACGAATGCGCTGGTGACGGCGAAAGCCCCCGCGTCCTTGTTGTCGCGGTAGGCGAGGGTTGCGACCTGGCGCACGTCGGTGAGCGTGCTGTTGCCCTTGAAGGCGGTGCCGGTCGAGTCGCCGAGGTAGACGGCGTACGTGCCGGAGATGCCGACGCCCTCGTAGAGGGCCTGCAGGGTCGCGTCGGACGAGTCGCCGACGGCGGCGGAGCGCGGGAGCACGGCGATGAAGTAGACCTGGCCGCTGTCGCGGATCTGCGCGCGCAGCTGGTCGGCCTCGCCCGTGCTCATGAGCCCGTCGGCCGCGGGGTCGACGTATACGGAATCGCCGGCGCGCAGGTCGCGGGCGGCGTTGTCGAGCGCGCTGGACGTGGTGGTGGCTCCGGCGGGTGCGAGCCCCGCGAGGGAGGCTCCGACGGCCAGGACGGCAGCGGCGACGAGGCGGGCGGCGGTGGTCGAGCGACGCGTGCTCATGGGGACATCCTCACACCCTTCAGGACGCAGGAACGCCCCCCGACCGTTCCCGGGCCGGGGGGCGTTCCCTACGAGCAGAATCGTGCGGCGGTCAGTCCTTGATCTCCAGCAGGACGGTGCCGCTCGGGACGGTGGCTCCGACCTCGGCCGCGAGGCCGGTGACGGTGCCCGCCTTGTGGGCGGTGAGGGGCTGCTCCATCTTCATCGCCTCGAGGACGACGACGAGGTCGCCCGCGGCCACGGCCTGGCCCTCCTCGACCGCGACCTTGACGATCGTGCCCTGCATGGGGGCCGCGACCGCGTCGCCGGAGGCCGCGCTGCCCGACTTCTTCGCGCTGCGCTTGGGCGCCTTCTTCGGGCCGGCGTGGCCGCCCCCGCCGAAGGAGATCCCGCCCGGCAGGCTGACCTCGACGCGCTTGCCGCCGACCTCGACCGTGAGCGTCTGGCGCTCCTCGGGCTCCTCGACGTCCGCCGGGGCGCCGGAGTAGGCCGGGATCTGGTTGTCGAACTCGGTCTCGATCCAGCGGGTGTGCACCGAGAACGGCGTCGCGTCATCGGTGGCGAAGGCCGGGTCGCGCACGACCACGCGGTGGAAGGTGAGCGCGGTGGCGATGCCGTCGATCTCGAACTCGTCCAGCGCACGGCGCGAGCGCTCGAGCGCCTGCTCACGGGTGGCGCCGGTGACGATCAGCTTGGCGAGCAGCGAGTCGAAGTTGCCGCCGATCACGTCGCCCGCGGTGAAGCCGGCGTCGAGGCGGACGCCGGGGCCGGACGGCGGGTTCCACACGGTGAGCACGCCGGGGCCGGGGAGGAACGAGCGGCCGGGGTCCTCGCCGTTGATGCGGAACTCGAACGAGTGGCCGCGCAGCGGGGGGTCGGTGAAGCCGAGCTCCTCGCCGTTCGCGATGCGGAACTGCTCACGGACGAGGTCGATGCCCGTGACCTCCTCCGAGACCGGGTGCTCGACCTGCAGACGCGTGTTGACCTCGAGGAACGAGATCGTGCCGTCGAGGCCGACGAGGAACTCGCAGGTGCCGGCGCCGTAGTAGCCGGCCTCCTTCACGATCGCCTTGGACGCGTTGTAGAGCTGCTCGGTCTGCGCCTCGCTGAGGTACGGCGCCGGCGCCTCCTCGACGAGCTTCTGGTGGCGGCGCTGCAGCGAGCAGTCGCGGGTCGAGACGACGACGACGTTGCCGTGCTGGTCGGCGAGCACCTGGGTCTCGACGTGGCGCGGGTTGTCGAGGTAGCGCTCGACGAAGCACTCGCCCCGGCCGAAGGCCGCGACGGCCTCGCGGACGGCGGAGTCGAACAGCTCGGGGATCTCCTCGAGGGTGCGTGCGACCTTGAGACCGCGACCGCCGCCGCCGAACGCCGCCTTGATGGCGATCGGGAGACCATGGGCCTTGGCGAACTCGACGATCTCGTCGGCGTTCTGGACGGGGTCGGGCGTGCCCTCGACCTGCGGGGCGCCGGCGCGCTGCGCGATGTGGCGCGCGGACACCTTGTCGCCGAGGTCGCGGATGGCCTGCGGGGGCGGACCGATCCACGTGAGCCCGGCATCGATGACGGCCTGGGCGAAGTCGGCGTTCTCGGAGAGGAACCCGTAGCCGGGGTGGACGGCGTCGGCGCCGGACTTCCGGGCGGCGTCCAGCAGCTTCTCGACGACCAGGTAGGTCTCTGCCGCCGTCGACCCGCCGAGGGCGAAGGCCTCGTCGGCCGCCTTCACGTGCAGGGCGTCACGGTCCGGGTCCGCGTAGACGGCCACGGACGCGATACCGGAGTCACGGCAGGCCCGGGCGACTCGGATGGCGATCTCGCCACGGTTGGCGATGAGGACCTTCGAGATGGTCATCGCGGTGATGCTCCTGTCGCGGATGTGTGGTGCGGTTGTCGCGCACCGGGACCGATCTTGCCGGACGCACGTACCTCCGCGTGGGCTGGGTGAAGGACCCGTCGTGGGAGATCTGTCACCCCGTCGGGGCGGGCCCGATCTCCTCGAGCCGCGCGAGGCAGCGACGGGTGACGTCGTCCACCTCGGCGAGCGTGCGGTCGAGCTCCTCGCGCCGTGCCGCCAGGTCCGCGCGGACCCGCTCGAGCGAGTCGAGCAGGCGCCGGATCTGGCCGGACTCGCCCGGCTCGGCGTCGTACATGTCGACGATCTCGCGGATCTCGGCGAGCGACATGCCGAAGCGCTTGCCGCGCAGCGCGAGCACGAGGCGGGCGCGGTCGCGCGCGCCGTAGGCCCGGGCGCTGCCCGAGCCGGTGCGGGCCGGGGTGACGATCCCGGCCTCCTCGTAGAAGCGCAGGGTGCGGGTGGTGACGCCCAGATCGGCCGCGAGCTCGCCCACGGTGTACGTGGTGGCGGTGCGCGTCGTGCTCACGGGCCCTCCCGGGGTCTGGCGTCGGGGACAGTGAACCGCTACCTTCACCTTTACGTCAACGTCAACCCACCCGGAGGGCCACGATGAGCAAGGATGCGATCCGCGCGGCCCGCGCCGCCACCCACGAGGTCGCGCCGGCGGCCGCCGCCAAGCTGGCGGCCCAGGGCAAGCTGCACGCCCGCGAGCGCATCGCCCTGCTCGTGGACGCCGGGTCGTTCGTCGAGGACGGCCAGCTCGCGCACGCGGGCACGCCCGGCTACCCGGCCGACGGCGTGGTGACCGGCCGCGGCACGGTGGACGGACGGCCGGTGCTCGTGGTGGCCAACGACCCCTCGGTGAAGGCGGGGTCCTGGGGCGCGCGCACGGTCGAGAAGATCATCCGCACGACCGAGGCCGCCCTGGTCGAGGAGATCCCGCTCTTCTGGTTCATCGACTCCGCCGGTGCGCGGATCACCGACCAGGTCGACCTCTTCCCCGGGCGCCGCGGTGCCGGGCGCATCTTCCGCAACCAGGTGGCGCTCTCGGGGAAGGTGCCGCAGATCTGCTGCCTTTTCGGGCCGTCGGCCGCGGGCGGCGCGTACATCCCCGCCTTCTGCGACGTCGTGATCATGGTCGAGGGCAACGCCTCGATGTACCTCGGCAGCCCGCGCATGGCCGAGATGGTGGTGGGCGAGACGGTGACGCTCGAGGAGATGGGCGGCGCGCGGATGCACGCCACCGTCTCGGGCTGCGGCGACAACCTCGCCGAGGACGACGCCGACGCGATCGAGCAGGCGAGGCTCGTGCTGTCGTACCTGCCGCAGTGCTGGCGCGAGGACCCTCCGGCGTACGCGCCCGAGCCGGCCGGGCGGGTGCTCGACGCCGACTGCGTGCCGATGCCCGAGAGCGTCCCGTTCGACATCCGCGAGATCGTCGAGGGCATCGTGGACGACGGCTCGTTCTTCGAGATCAAGCCGCTGTTCGCTGGCGAGCTCGTCGTGGGGTTCGGGCGCATCGAGGGCCGCAGCGTCGGCGTCGTCGCCAACAACTCCGCCGTGCGCGGGGGTGTGCTGTTCGGCGACAGCGCCGACAAGGCCGCCCGCTTCATCTGGTGGTGCGACGCGTTCAACGTGCCGCTCGTCTACCTCGCCGACGTGCCCGGCTTCATGATCGGCTCGCAGGTCGAGCGCGAGGGGATCATCCGGCATGGCGCGAAGATGATCACCGCCGTCAGCGAGGCCACCGTGCCGCAGGTGTCTGTCGTGGTGCGCAAGGCGTACGGCGCCGGCCTGTACGCGATGGCCGGCCCGGGCTTCGGCCCCGATGCGTGCATCGCGCTCCCGACCGCGAGCATCGCGGTGATGGGTCCCGAGGCGGCCGTCAACGCGGTCTACGCGAACAAGATCGCCGCGATCGAGGACGCCGGCGAGCGCGAGGCGTTCGTGGCCGCGCGGCGGTCCGAGTACCTCGCCGACATCGACCTGCTGCGCCTGGCCGACGACCTGGTGATCGATGCGGTGGTCGAGCCGGGCGAGCTGCGCCGCGAGATCGACGTACGTCTCCGGTCGGCCGCGCGGCGCGAGCGGCACTTCAGCCACCGCCGTCACGGCGTTCCGCCCGTCTGACGGCAGCGCGTCACCTAGTGTTGTCGCACAAGCACGCAGTGTCGCGCGTGACCGGCGAGAAGCGCTGCGACACATCGGGAAACGTCCCTTCGGTTGACCAGGTGGCGACGATGAGGACCGCTAGGGTCGCGAGCGAGGCCCCTCAATCTCCCCGTGCGAGGGGCCTCACTCATGCCCTGCGGGAGACCCCGTGACGCGCGTCGTGCGCATCGTCCACGGCGTGCCGATGCCCGAGGACGCCGTCCGGGTGCGGCGGGAGGCGACCCGCGCGGTGGTGCGCCGCGGCGACGACGTCCTCCTGCTCGTGTCCCGCAGCGGCGACTACCGGTTCCCCGGCGGCGGGCTCGATGCGGGCGAGACCGTGGAGCAGGCGCTGGCCCGCGAGCTGCTCGAGGAGTGCGGCGCCCGGCTCGACCGCGTCGGCGAGCATGTCCTGACGGTGGTCGACGAGCGGCCGGCCCGCGAGCCGGGCGCGGTGTTCGCGCACGAGTCGCGCTTCTACGCCTGCGACGTCCACGACGGTCTCGGACAGGTCGCGCACGACCTCCGGGAGCGCACCCTCGCCCTCGTGCCCGTCTGGGTCGACGTCCGGCACGCCCTCGCGGTGAACCGCGGCCTGCGCGACGCCCGCCTCGAGGCAGGGCCGTCGTCGTCGCCGGACACCGCGGCGGAGCCGGACGACCTCGCATGGATCGAGCGGGAGACGGTGGCGCTCGAGGTCGTCGCGAGCCGCTAGTCGGTCGGGCAGTAGAGCCGCATCTTCGCGTCGGTCGTGCGCTCGAGCGCGTGGCTCGACAAGGGCTTCCCGCAGCTCGCGCACGGGGTGGCCGGCAGCTCCGAGTCCACGACGGTCGCGTGGTCGATGTCGCCGAGCTGCGCGGGGCCGACGACCTTGGCCGCGAGTCGCGTGAGCCGGTCGGAGAACGCCCACGCCGACGCGCGGCGCCTCTCGCCCCTGGTGGGGCTCATGTCCGGTTCCAGAGGTCGGTCCAGCGGATGTCGAGGCTCTCGACCGCGCTGCGCACGAACGGCAGCGACAGGCCCACCACGTTCGTGTGGTCGCCCTCGAGCTCCTCGACGAAGGGGCCGCCGATGCCGTCGATCGTGAAGGCTCCCGCCACGCGCAGCGGCTCGCCGGTGCCGACGTACGCCTCGATCGTGGCGTCGTCGAGGTCCGCGAAGCGGACGGTGGTCGACACGACGTGGGACGTCGCGACCGGGCCGGTCGCTGGGCGCTCCCCGAGCCGGTCGAGGCGTACGACGTAGTGCCCGGTGCGCAGCACGCCCGTGCGTCCGCGCATCGCGCGCCACCGGGCTGCAGCCTCCGCGGCGTCGGCGGGCTTGCCGAGCGCGACGCCGTCGAGGTCGAGCACCGAGTCGCACGCGACGAGCACCGCGGCGGGCAGCTCGGCGCGGACGTCGGCGAGCACTGCCTTGCCCTTGGCGATCGCGAGGGCCTCGCACACATCTGCGGGCGAGCTGCGGCCCTCGGCTGCCAGCGCCGCCTCGATCGCGGGCTCGTCGACGCCGCTCACGCGGACGGTCGGCTCGATGCCGGCACCGCGCAGCAGCGCGAGCCGGGCCGGGGATGCCGAGGCGAGGACGAGCGGACGGTGCGGGGTCACAGGTCCAGTGTCACCGAGGGGCTGCCGAGGCGCGCCAGCCGCCCGCCGGGAGCGGGCCGCGGACGGTGCGCTGGTGCGCCGCCCAGCCCGCGGACGCGGGTGCGCTGCGCGGGTGCTCGGCGCCCGCCGAGCCGGCGGCGGCCACGACGGCGACCAGAGCCGCCACCTCGTCGGCGGTCGGGCCACCGCGCACGATGCGCAGCACCGGCCGCTCGGTGCTCTCCTCGGCGCTCACAGCGGGATGTTCCCGTGCTTCTTCGGGGGCAGCGAGGCGCGCTTGCTGCGCAGCGCCCGCAGCGCGCGGGTCACCTGGGCGCGCGTCTCGCTCGGCTTGATGACCGCGTCGATGTAGCCGCGCTCCGCCGCGATGTACGGGTTGGCGAGGGTGTCGTCGTACTCGGCGATGTACTCGGCGCGCATCGAGTCCGGGTCCTCGGCCTTGGCGAGCTCACGGCGGTAGAGGATGTTGACCGCGCCCTGCGCGCCCATGACGGCGATCTGCGCCGTGGGCCAGGCGAGGTTGACGTCGGCGCCGAGGTGCTTGGACCCCATGACGTCGTAGGCACCGCCGTACGCCTTGCGCGTGATGACCGTGACGAGGGGCACCGTGGCCTCGGCGTACGCGTAGATGAGCTTGGCGCCGCGGCGGATGATGCCGTTCCACTCCTGGTCGGTGCCCGGCAGGAAGCCGGGGACGTCGACGAAGGTCAGCACCGGGATGTTGAACGCGTCGCACGTGCGCACGAAGCGCGCGGCCTTCTCCGACGCGTCGATGTCGAGCGTGCCGGCGAACTGCATCGGCTGGTTGGCGACGACGCCGACCGAGCGGCCCTCGACGCGGCCGAAGCCGACGATGATGTTGGGCGCCCAGAGGGGCTGGATCTCGAGGAAGTCGGCGTCGTCGAGGACGGCCTCGATCACCTTGTGCATGTCGTACGGCTGGTTGGGCGAGTCCGGCACGACGGTGTCGAGCGTGAGGTCGTCGTCGGTGACGGCGAGGTCGGCCTCGATGTCGAACGCCGGCACCTCGTCGAGGTTGTTGCTCGGCAGGAACCCGAGCAGCGCCTTGACGAAGTCCATCCCCTCGACCTCGTCGGCGAGCATCGCGTGGGCCACACCGCTCTTGCTGTTGTGGGTGCGCGCACCGCCGAGCTCGTCGAAGCCGACGTCCTCGCCCGTGACCGTCTTGATGACGTCCGGACCGGTGATGAACATGTGCGAGGTCTTGTCGATCATCACGGTGAAGTCGGTGATCGCGGGCGAGTACACGGCGCCGCCCGCGCACGGGCCCATGATGAGCGAGATCTGCGGGATGACGCCCGAGGCCTGCACGTTGCGGCGGAAGATCTCGCCGTAGAGGCCGAGCGAGACCACGCCCTCCTGGATGCGCGCACCGCCGGAGTCGTTGATGCCGATCATCGGCACACCGGTCTTCATCGCGAGGTCCATGACCTTGACGATCTTCTCGCCGAAGACCTCGCCGAGGCTTCCGCCGAAGATGGTGAAGTCCTGGGCGAACACGCACACCGGGCGCCCGTCGACCGTGCCGTAGCCGGTGACGACGCCGTCGCCGTACGGACGGTTGTCGGGAAGGTCGAAGGCGTTGGACCGGTGCCGCGCCAGGGCGTCGAGCTCCACGAACGACCCCTCGTCGAGGAGCATCTCGATGCGCTCGCGGGCCGTGGCCTTGCCGCGGTCGTGCTGCTTCTGCACCGACTTCTCGGGCGCGGCATGGGCCGCGGCCTCACGGCGGTTCTCGAAGTCGGCGATCTTGCCCGCCGTGGTGGTCGGTGCAGGGGTCTGGCCCGAGATCTCCGGCGCTGCGGTCACCGCACGTCACCCATTCACTAGAAGAGCTGCCCGTCCCTCGTACCTTAGCCACGTGGCCCCCCCTGACTCCCGCCCCTTCGACGAGGTGCGACGCACCTCGCACGACCCCCGCTCCTTCGACGACGACGCGCTGCAGGACGCGCTCGACCGGGCGGGCGACTCGGCCTGGGGCACGGTGGCCGTGATCCCCTCCACCGGCTCGACCAACGCCGACGCCGTGGGGCAGGTGCAGGAGGGCGCGCCGGAGGGCTTCACCGTGGTCGCGGACGAGCAGACCGACGGCCGCGGTCGCCTCGGTCGCAGCTGGGCCTCGCCCTACGGCGCGGGCGTGGCGATGTCGGTCGTGCTCAGGCCGGTGGTGCCCGAGGCGGCCTGGGGCTGGATCCCCCTGCTCACCGGGGTCGCGGTGGTCGAGGCGCTGGCCGCCCAGGGGGTCGCCGCCCGGCTCAAGTGGCCCAACGACGTCGTCGTCGACGGCGACGCGCGCGACGGCACCCCCGGCCCGCGCAAGCTCGGCGGCCTGCTCGCCGAGCGGTCCGGGCCGGCCGTGGTGACCGGGATCGGGCTCAACGTCGACCTCACGGCCGAGGAGGCGCCCGTGCCTCGGGCCACCTCGACCCGGCTCGAGGGGGCCGACGTGGGCCGCGAGCAGCTCGTGGTCGACGTGCTCGTGGCCCTGCGCCGGCACTACGTGCGGTGGCAGCTCACCGGGGGGGACCCGGACCGCTCGGGGCTCCTCGACGCCTATCGGGAGGCCTGCCTCACCCTGGGCCGGCCCGTGCGGGTCCTCCTGCCCGGCGGGGGTGAGCTCGAGGGGACGGCGACCGACGTCGACGGCTCGGGGCGCCTGCTCGTCCGGGCCGCCGACGGCACCGCGCACACGCTCTCTGCGGGGGACGTCGAACATCTGCGCTGAGGATCTGACACGATCGAGCCATGGGTTACCCGACCAAGCTCCTGGCCGACGACGAGTCCATCGTCTACGAGCTCAAGCCGCACTGGCGCGCCCTCGTGATGCCGGTGATCGTGCTGCTCGTGACGCTGGCCGTCGGCATCTTCGCCATCGCGTCGTGGGACAACCCAGGCCTCCGCTGGACCGTCCTCGTGGTCATGCTGCTCGTGCTCGTGATCTGGGTCCTGCGCCCGTTCCTCTACTGGTTCACGACGCAGTACGTCATCACCGACCACCGCATCATCGTGCGCACCGGACTCATCTCGCGCTCGGGCCGCGACATGCCGCTCTCGCGCGTCAACGACGTCTCGTTCAAGAAGGGTGCGATCGAGCGGTTCCTCAACTGCGGCACGCTCATGATCGAGTCGGCCGGCACCCAGGGCCAGCTCATCATCAGCAGCGTCCCGGACGTCGAGGACATCCAGCGCGAGATCTACCGCCTGCACGACGAGGACGACGAGCGCCGCCGCAACAGGCCCTCCTCGCGCGACGTCTGACCGCGTCCCGGTGAGCGAGCAGGCCCCCCGCCCCGAGGACGTCGTCGACGCACTCGTGGAGAAGGTGCTGGGCACCCCTCGGTCGCTGCGGCACGACGAGGTGGCCGAGCTCTCCGGCGTCCCTCTGGTGGAGGCCCGGCGGCTGTGGCGCGCGATGGGGTTCGCCGACGTCGGCGACACCGTGGCCTTCACCGAGGGCGACCTCGGGGCGCTGCGCGAGCTCGAGAGCCTCGTCGCCCGCGACCTGCTCGACCGGGACGACGCGGTCGAGGTCACCCGCGCCCTCGGCCTCACGACGAGCCGGCTCGCCGACTGGCAGGCCGACACCTTCGGCCGGCTCCTCGCCGAGAACGGCGTCCTCGACCTCGACGACCCCCTCGGCCCCACGTCCGCAGCAGCGCTCGGGCGCGAGCTCGACCTGCTGCTGCCGGTGCTCGAGCGCCTCCTCGTGCACGTCTGGCGACGTCAGCTCGCCGCCGCCCTCGAGCGCGGTCTCGCCGACGCCGAGGCCTCCGGGGAGGTCGAGACGGGGCATCTCACCGTCGGCTTCGCCGACCAGGTGGGCTTCACCCGGCTCTCGCGCCGGCTCGAGGAGGACGAGCTGGCCCGGCTGGTCGAGCGGTTCGAGTCGCGCTCGGCCGACATCGTGGTGGGCAGCGGGGGCCGCGTGATCAAGACCCTGGGCGACGAGATCCTCTTCGTCGCCGCCGATCCGGCCGCCGCCGCCGAGGCGAGCCTGCGGCTCATCGCCGAGCACGAGGCCGACGAGGAGATGCCGCGCCTGCGGATCGGCCTGGCGACCGGCGTGGTCGTGACCCGGCGCGGCGACGTGTTCGGCACGACCGTGAACCTCGCCAACCGGCTCACCGCTGTGGCCCGCCCGGACACCGTCCTGGTCGACGCGGCGACGGCCGAGGTGCTGCACGACGAGCCGGCGTTCACGCTGCGCCCGGTGCCGCCGCGGGCCGTCCGGGGGATCGGTCTGGTCCGCCCCGTGCTGCTGGGCCGGGCGCCCGGCGCCTGAACCGCGAGGCGACCTCCAGCCCCCGGCCGCCGTGGTCGATACTTGGAGGGTGAACGTGGGGGCGGAGCAGGGCGCCATCGTCCCGTCGGGCCGCGTGCCCGACGAGGACTCCGCCCGCATGCGCTCGCTCATGGAGCTCGTGACGCTCGTGACGGCGTCCCGTGACTACGCCGACCTGCTCGACGTCATGGCCGAGGAGTCGCGGCAGGCGCTCGGCGCCTCGTCGGTGTCGCTGTCGGTCTGGGAGCGCGACCGCGGCCTGGTGCGCACGCTCGTCAACGTCGGCACGCTCGCGGCCAACCAGGACCGGCACCCCACCGACGAGGTGTACGGCCTCGCCGACCACCCGCTCGTGGTGCGGATGTTCACCGAGGGCGCCGCGTTCGTCCAGACCCGCGGAGACGTGCACGGAGACCTCGCGGTCGACCAGCTGCTCGAGCGCGACGGCCTGCACAGCGTGCTGTCGGTGCCGGTGCACCTCGACGGCAGGGTCTGGGGCGAGCTCTGGGCCGGCCGCACCGCCGAGCACCCGCCGTACTCCGAGGACGACATCGCCTTCGGACGCCTCGTCGCCACCCAGGTGGGCGCCGGCATCGCGCAGGCCGAGCACGTGGCGCGGGTCGAGCGGCTCGTCTACACCGACGACCTCACCGGCCTGGCCAACCGACGGGCCTTCGAGGACCAACTCGACATCGCGTTCGCCCAGCACCGCGAGAGCGGCGTGCCGGTGGGCGTGATCGTCGCGGACGTCAACGGGCTCAAGGCGGTCAACGACGCCCGCGGTCACGACGCCGGAGACCTCGTCCTCACCACGTTCGCCAGCGAGCTCGCCGCGGCCGCCGCCGTGCATGCAGGCGTCCTGACCGCGCGCCTCGGCGGCGACGAGTTCTGCGCCCTCACCGTCGGGATGCCGTCCGACCGCGTGGTCGCGCTCGCCGAGGACATCTGCCGCCGCGCCCACGAGGAGCTCGAGCACGGCGTGGCGTGCGGCATCGCGACCACCGAGGACCTCGGGTCGGCGGCCAGCACCCCCGCCCGCCTGCTGCGCGCGGCCGATGCTGCGCAGTACCGCGCGAAGCGGTCCGAGTCGCTGGTGCCGGTGGTCGCCGGGCGTCGTGCGTCCCCTGATGCGGCCTCGGGGGGGTCGGTCGAGGGCGACCGTCGCGCCTTCCGCGGTCGTGGCTCCCGCGAGCCCGGTGTGTTCCTCGACGTCGCGCTCGCCCGCCTCGACGAGGTGCCCGACCTCGAGGCGCTCGGCCGCCTGGTGGTGGTGGCGAAGGTGCTCGCGGAGACCGTCGACGCGGCGGGCTGGTTCGTCTCGCGCGTCATGCAGACGCTGGGCACGATCGAGACGGTGGAGTCCGGCGTCGCACGCACCGGGGAGATGAGCGACTCGGCGCGCTTCTTCGCCGTCGACGAGTTCCCGGTCGAGGAGTTCCCGGCGTCGTACGCCGCAGCCTCGGGCCAGGTGGTCGTGGTCGACGTCGACGACGCGCGCAGCGACCCCGCCGAGACCGCGCTGCTCATGGCCGGCGGCCTGAGCGAGATGCTCATGTGCGGGGGTTCCAGCGCCGGCGAGGCCGCGTGGCTCGTCGAGGTGGTCGGCGACGAGCTCTCCGCGCCCATGCGCCCCTACGCCAACGTCCTGCGCGCGGCCGTCGCCGTCGCGCTGCACCGATGAGCGCGGCCGCGGCCCGGGCGCCGCGCGTCATCCTCGCCGAGGACGACCCGCACATCTCGACCCCGCTGCTGCGCGCGCTGCGCCGCGAGGGCTACGACGTGCGCCACGTCGTGGACGGACCCGCCGCGCTCGCCGGCGGCCTGTCCGGCACGGCCGACCTGCTGCTGCTCGACCTCGGCCTGCCCGGGATGGACGGCCTCGACGTCTGCCGCACGTTGCGGGCGCGGGGCGCCGACCTGCCCGTGCTGGTGCTCACCGCCCGCACCGCGGAGCCCGACCTCGTCCTCGGGCTGGACGCGGGCGCTGACGACTACGTGGCCAAGCCGTTCCGGCTGGCCGAGCTGCTCGCGCGGATCCGCGTGCAGCTGCGGCGCACGGGCGCCGACGGCGACATCGTGACGGTCGGCCGCATCACGGTCGACAACAGCTCGCGGCGGGTGCTCGTCGACGGGGTGCCGGGCGACGTCGGCCTCACGCCCAAGGAGTACGAGCTCCTGCTCCTGCTCGTGCGCCGCGCAGGCACGGTCGTCAGCCGCGAGGTGATCATGCGCGAGGTGTGGCGCACCGAGTGGCTCGGTGCGACCAAGACCCTCGACATGCACGTGTCGACCCTGCGCCGCAAGCTCGGCCCAGCCGGCGCCCAGGTCACGACCGTCCGCGGGGTGGGCCTCCGGCTGGACTCGGAGGCCTGAGGTGCGGCGCCGGATCCTGCTGCTCGTGTTCAGCACCACGCTGTTCGCGCTGACCCTGCTCGGCGTCGTGCTGATGACCGTGATCTGGCAGATGACGACCGGCGCCGCGCAGTCGCGGGCCGACGGTGCGGCGTCGAAGCTGGCGACCGACGTGCAGGCGAAGGTGGCACTCGGCGTCAGGCCCACGGTCGAGGACCTCGAGCCGTTCGCGGTGAGCAACGGCGCCTACATCGAGGTCGTGGTGCCGAAGGACCAGCGGTGGGGCCCGGCGTTCGTCCTCAGCGCGGGGGAGCCGTTCGACGGCGCCGGCTTCGTCGGCACGGCCAAGGACGACTCGGTCACCGCCACGGTCGCGATCTCGACCGCGTCCAAGGTGCAGCAGGTGGTCGGCCAGGGCCTCATCGTGCTGGCGATCTCGCTCGGCGCGCTCGCCGCCGCCATGGCGGTGGCGTGGTTCTACACCCGTCGGCTCACCCAGCCGTTCGAGGACTTCAAGGAGTTCATCGCCTCGGTCGCGACGGGCGACCGGCGTGGGCTGAAGAAGCGCTACGGCCTCGCCGAGATCGACATGGTCGCCGAGGTGCTCGACACCGGCGTGAGCCGCTTCGACCAGATGCTCGAGCGCGAGCGCCAGGCGACGCAGGACGCCTCGCACCAGCTGAAGTCACCGCTCACCGCGATCTCGATGCGGCTCGAGGAGATCGCGATGACCGACGATCTCGACGTCGCGCACGAGGAGGCCACGGTCGCGCTCGCGCAGGTCGAGCGGCTCGCGGGCGTGGTCGACGAGGTGGTGGGCGTGATGCGCGGCCAGCGCTCGTCGATGCCGGTGGAGTTCGCGGTCGACTCGATGGTGCGCGACCAGGTGCAGGAGTGGCTGCCGGCGTACCGGGCGGCGGGTCGCGACCTGCGGGTCAGCGGACGGGACGGCATCCGGGTGGTGGCCGAGCCGGGCGCCCAGGCCCAGGCGCTCGCGACCCTGCTGGAGAACTCGCTCGCCCACGGGGCGGGCATCACGACCGTCAGGATCCGGCTGACCTCGGGCTGGGCCGTGGTCGAGGTGGCCGACGAGGGCGACGGCGTCGCCCCGGAGCTCGAGGGCCAGGTGTTCGACCGCACGGTGAGCGGGGGCGGCTCGTCCGGGCTCGGCCTCGCCGTGGCGCGCACCCTCGTGAGCGGCGACGGCGGCCGGCTCGAGCTGATCTCGCCGCGGCCGGCGGTGTTCGCGATCTTCCTGCCCGCGCTGCCCGAGACCGAGCCCCGGGCGGGGGTGGGGCAGGAGCCTCAGGCCGACGTGGCGATCGCAGCCTCGTCGGCGGCCTCGACGTCCTCCGGGAACACCCAGCGGCGGTAGGACCAGAAGCGGAACAGCGTGCCGAGCCCGAGGCCGATCACGTTGGCGCTGATGTTGTCGGCGAGCGCGCTGGTGAAGCCGAGCAGGTAGTGCGAGATCCAGAGGCAGGCGACCGAGATGGCCATGCCCACGCCGTTGAGCACGAAGAAGAGCAGGTACTCGCGGTGGAAGCTCGTGCGCCCGCGGTGCCGGAAGGTCCAGTAGCGGTTGCCGAAGTAGGCGAACGTCGTCGCGACCGCAACGCTCACGACCTTGGCCGTGAGGGGCTTGTCGTACATCGGGCCCTCGCCCCCGGCGAACCGCAGGAGGTTGAACAGGCCGACGTCGATCACGAAGGCGAAGGCGCCGACGACGCCGAACTTCGCGACCTCGTGCCAGAGCTTGTCGACCTGGTCGATCAGCCCTCGGACGAGACCGCGACGGCTGGGGGTCGTCTCGCTCACCGGCTGATGGTACCTGTCGCGCAGGAGGTGCCCGCACTGTGTGAGCGCTCCCGCTAGCCTCTCCCTGCTCCGCGCACGCGGGGGTTCGGACGCGGCGGAGGACGGCGTGAGCGCAGGTCGGAGCGGGTACGACGTCCGGCACGGCACCGATCGGGACGTTCCCGGCCTCGCCAGCGTGACGCTCGTCTCGCCCGACGGCGTCGAGGCCGTCTTCGTGCCCGCGGCCGGCATGGTCGGCACCTCGCTCACGCTCGACGGCGTGGACGTGCTCGCCCGTCGGGGCGGGATGACGGCGTACCTCGGAAAGGGGTCGACCTTCGGGATCCCGCTGCTCGCCCCCTGGGCCAACCGCCTGTCGGCGCCTACGCAGACCGTGGGCGACGCGACCTGGACCGTGGCCGTGGGCGACCCGCGCGTGCACGGCGACGACAACGGGCACCCCATCCACGGCCTGCTGGCCGGGGCGGCCGAGTGGGAGGTGGAGCACGCGGGCGCGTCCGACGACGCCGCGGTGCTGCGCGCCCGGCTGCGGTTCGACGAGTCGCTCGACTGCTTCGCGCAGTTCCCGTTCCGCCACGACCTCGTGGTGACGGTCGAGCTCGCCGGCACGGTGCTGCGGGTGACCACCGAGCTCGACGCAGTGGGGGAGCGGGCCGTGCCGGTGTCCTTCGGCTGGCACCCGTGGTTCGACTTCCCGGACGTGCCCCGCGCCCAGTGGGAGGTACACGGTCCGCTGCACCGCCGCGCCACCCTCGACGCCGAGAACATCCCGACCGGCGAGGTCGCCGAGACCCCGCTGCCGGAGGGGGCGCTCGGCGACGCCTTCCTCGACGACGTGTTCCTCGAGGTGCCCGACGGCACCGAGGTCACCGTCGCGGCCGGCCCGCGGGAGGTGGTCGTGCGCTACGTCCAGGGGTACGACGTGGCCGTCGTGTTCGCGCCGCTCATCATCGACACCGTGTGCGTGGAGCCGATGACCGCGCCGACCGACCCGTTCCGCGGCTGGTGGCCGCTGCGCACCTGCGAGCCGGGCGAGGCCGTGACGGCGGTCTACGAGATCGAGCTCCGACGGCGTCCCACTAGGCTCGGGGAGTGACTTCGTCCGTCGACGCCCACGTCGCGCCCGGGTTCCCCGTCGTGGGTGTGATCGGGGGCGGCCAGCTCGCCCGCATGCTGCAGCAGCCTGCCATCGCGCTCGGCGTCGGCCTGCGCGTGCTCGCCACCTCGATGCAGGAGAGCGCGGCCCAGGCCGTGCGCGACGTGCGGCTCGGCAACCACGACGACCTCGACGACCTGCGCCGGTTCGCGGCCGGGTGCGACGTCATCACGTTCGACCACGAGCACGTGCCGCCGCTGCTCCTGAAGACGCTCGAGGACGAGGGCGTCGCCGTACGCCCCGGGGGCCGGGCGCTCGTGCACGCGCAGGACAAGATCATCATGCGCGAGGCGCTCACCGCCGCCGGTGTGCCGTGCCCGCGCTGGGCCGCGATCGACGAGGTCGAGCAGCTCGAGGCGTTCGGCGCCGAGGCCGGGTGGCCCCTGGTTCTCAAGACCTCGCGCGGCGGGTACGACGGCCGCGGCGTCTGGGTGGTCGGCTCGTACGCCGAGGCGTCCGCGCTCATCGCGTCGACCGCGCTCAACCCGGGCGCCCGCTGGCTCGCGGAGGAGAAGGTCGACTTCGTGCAGGAGCTGTCGGCGCAGGTCGCCCGCAGCCCGCACGGCCAGGCCGTGGCCTACCCCGTCGTCCGCACCGTGCAGACCAACGGCATCTGCACCGAGGTCGTCGCGCCGGCTCCCGGCCTCACCGACGACGAGGCTGTCGCCGCGCAGCAGGCCGCGCTCACCGTGGCCAAGGCGCTCGAGGTGGTCGGCATGCTCGCGGTCGAGATGTTCGAGACCCGCGACGGCCGCGTGCTCGTCAACGAGCTCGCCATGCGCCCGCACAACTCCGGCCACTGGTCGATCGACGGCGCGGTGACCTCGCAATTCGAGAACCACCTGCGCGCGGTGCTCGACCTGCCGCTCGGCGACCCGTCCGCGATCGCGCCGTACGCCGTGATGGTCAACGTGCTCGGCGGCGACAAGGAGGACGGCCTCTACCGCGCCTACCTGCACTGCATGGCGCGCGACCCGGGGCTCAAGATCCACATGTACGGCAAGGACGTGCGGCCGGGGCGCAAGCTCGGCCACGTGACCGTCGTCGGGGACGACCTCGACGACCTCCTCGGGCGCGCGCACCACGCCGCCGGCTACCTCACGGGAGTCATCGATGAGTGACGGCCTCACCACCGCGGTCGGCGGAGTGCCGCTCGTCGGCATCGTGATGGGCTCGGACTCCGACTGGCCGGTCATGAAGGCCGCGGCCGAGGCGCTCGCGGAGTTCGGGGTCGCGCACGAGATCGGCGTGGTCTCCGCGCACCGCATGCCCGAGGAGATGGTCGAGTACGGCCGCACCGCGATCGACCGCGGCCTGCGCGTGATCATCGCGGGCGCCGGCGGCGCCGCGCACCTGCCCGGCATGCTCGCCTCGCTCACGCCCCTGCCGGTGATCGGCGTGCCGGTGCCGCTCGCGAACCTCGACGGCATGGACTCGCTGCTCTCGATCGTGCAGATGCCCGCCGGCGTGCCCGTTGCGACCGTGGCGATCGGCAACGCGCGCAACGCGGGGCTCCTCGCCGTACGCATGCTCGCGGCTGGCGACGACGAGCGCGGCGCCGTGCTGCGTCAGCGCATGGCAGCCTTCCAGGCCCAGCTCAACCAGAGCGCGAAGGACAAGGGCGCCACCCTCCGCCAATCCCTGTAGGGCTCCGAGTTACTGCCCAAATGGACGCTGAAGCGCTGCCTTCAACGAACATTTGGGCAGTAACTCGCGGACTTCAGAGGGTGAGGCGGCGGTACTCGATGACGGGGCAGCGGTTCATGACGACGTCGAGGCCGGCATCGCGGGCGCGGCGGGCTGCGGCCTCGTCGATCACGTCGAGCTGCAGCCACACCGCCTTGGCGCCCACGGCGATCGCGGCGTCGACCACCTCGCCGACGCGGCGGGAGTTCACGAAGCAGTCGACGACGTCGATCGGTCCCAGCGAGAACGACGCGTCCTCGACCGTCGCGTAGCCCTGCTCGCCGTGCACGGTCTGCGCGCGCGGGTGCACCGGCACGATCCGCTTGCCGTGCGACTGCAGCACGCGGGCCACGCCGTACGCCGCCCGCTCAGCGTTCTGCGACAGCCCGGCCACGACCCAGATGTCGGTGTCGCGCAGCAGCCGCTCGGCCGTCGCATCGTCGCCGTACAGGTCGGGGTCGGGGCTCACCTCATCCGCCGACGCGCGGGCGTCCGAGCGCCTTGACGTCCCAGCCGGCGGCGACCCAGCGGTCGACGTCGAGCGCGTTGCGGCCCTCGAGCAGCTTCTTGCCGGCGACGAGGGCGCCGATCTCGGCAGGGTCGAGCTCGCGGTACTCGCGCCACTCGGTGAGGTGCAGCACGACGTCGGCGCCGGCGAGGGCCTCGCGCACGTCGTCGCAGTACTGCGGGCCCGGGCGGGTGCGGCGCGCGTTGTCGAGCGCCTTCGGGTCGTGCACGCGGACGTCGGCGCCCATCTCGTGCAGCGTGCCGGCGACGTCGAGCGCGGGCGAGTCGCGGATGTCGTCGCTGTCGGGCTTGAACGCGGCGCCGAGCACGGCGATCCTCTTGCCGGTGACGTCGCCGTCGAGCAGCTCGGTGGCGACGTCGACCGCGCGCTTGCGGCGGCGCAGGTTGATCGAGTCGACCTCCGAGAGGAACGCCAGTGCCTGGTCGACTCCGAGCTCCTCGGCGCGGGCCATGAAGCCGCGCAGGTCCTTGGGCAGGCAGCCGCCGCCGAAGCCGACGCCGGCCTGCAGGAAGCGGCGTCCGATGCGTGCGTCGTGGCCGATCGCGTCGGCGAGCGCCACGACGTCGGCGCCGGTGGCCTCGCACAGCTCGGCCATCGCGTTGATGAAGGAGATCTTGGTGGCGAGGAACGCGTTGGCGGCGTTCTTCACGAGCTGCGCGGTCGCGAGGTCGACGACGACCCAGGGCATGCCCTGCTCGAGGATCGGGCCGTAGACCGTCGCGAGCTCCGCGGCGTCGGCGGGGTCGTCGACGCCGACCACCAGGCGGTCGGGGGAGAGGGTGTCCTTGACCGCGAAGCCCTCGCGCAGGAACTCGGGGTTCCACGCGAGGCGTACGGCGTCGCCCGCCGGGGCGAGCTCGCGAAGCGTGTCGCGCACCCACTCGGCGGTGCCGACCGGCACGGTCGACTTGCCGAGGACGAGCGCCGGCTCGGTGAGCAGCGGCGCGAGGTTCTCGACGGCCGAGCGCACGTAGACGAGGTCGGCGGCGTTGGAGTCCTTGCGCTGCGGCGTGCCGACGCACAGGAAGATGACGTCGCCGTTGTCGGCGGCCTCCTGGTACGACGTCGTGAAGCGCAGGCGACCGGTGGCCAGGGTGCGCTCGAGCAGGTCGTCGAGGCCGGGCTCGTAGAACGGGGTGTGCCCGGTGTTGAGCAGCGCCACCTTCGCCTCGTCGACGTCGAAGCCGACCACGTCGTGGCCGATCTCCGCCATCGCTGCCGCATGCACCGCCCCCAGGTAGCCGCAGCCGACGACGGTCACACGACGGGGCACGAACTCGTTCGACGTCATCCCTCGACCCTATCCGGGCAGGCGTGTCGAGGGTGTTTCACCCGCACCCGATCGGGGCTCGAGGCCCCGCGCGCGGCGGGGGTTACCGGTCGTTAACATCGGGAGCACCGTACGAGAGAAGGTGGCCACCATGGCCGGCAGCAGCGATTTCGACCTGTACCGCCCGCGCGAGGAGCACGACCTGCTCCGCGAGGCGATCCGGGCACTGGCGACCGACAAGATCGCGCCCCGCGCAGCGGAGATCGACGAGACCCACGAGTTCCCGCACGACGTGCTGGCCGCGCTGACGGCGTCGGACTTCCACGCGATCCATGTGCCGGAGGAGTACGGCGGCGCCGGTGGCGACGCGCTCGCCGCGTGCATCGTGATCGAGGAGGTCGCACGCGTCTGCGCGTCGTCGTCCCTCATCCCGGCGGTCAACAAGCTCGGCTCGATGCCCCTGATCCTGGCCGGGTCCGAGGAGATCAAGCAGGCCTACCTGCCGAGGCTGGCGCGCGGCGAGGGCATGTTCTCCTACGCGCTGTCCGAGCCCGGTGCTGGCTCCGACGCCGGCGGCATGACCACCAAGGCCGTGCGCGACGGCGACGACTGGGTGCTCGACGGCGCCAAGCGCTGGATCACCAACGCCGGCGTCTCGGAGTACTACACCGTGATGGTGCTGACCGATCCGGAGAAGCGGACCCACGGCGGCATCACGGCGTTCGTGGTGGAGAAGGGCGACGAGGGATTCTCCTTCGGCGCTCCCGAGCGCAAGCTCGGCATCCAGGGCAGCCCCACCCGCGAGCTCTACTTCGACAACGTGCGCATCCCCGACTCCCGCCGCATCGGCGAGGTCGGGGAGGGCTTCGCGATCGCGATGCAGACCCTCGACCACACGCGCGTGACCATCGGCGCGCAGGCAGTCGGGATCGCGCAGGGCGCGCTCGACGCGGCCGCGGCGTACGCCAAGGAGCGCAGCCAGTTCGGCAAGGCGATCGCGGAGTTCCAGGGCATCCAGTTCATGCTCGCCGACATGGCCATGAAGCTCGAGGCCGCCCGCCAGCTCGTGTACGTCGCTGCCGCCAAGAGCGAGCGCAACGACGCCGACCTCACGTTCTTCGGCGCTGCCGCCAAGTGCTTCGCGTCGGACGCCGCGATGGAGATCACCACCGACGCCGTGCAGGTGCTCGGCGGCTACGGCTACGTGAAGGACTACCCCGTCGAGCGCATGATGCGCGACGCCAAGATCACCCAGATCTACGAAGGCACGAACCAGGTTCAAAGGATCGTGATGGCCAGGAAGCTGCTCGAGCAGTACTGACCTGAGCGGTCAGAGCCGTCCGCCGGTCGACCACCTGCGTCGCCACGGCACGTCCGGGTTCGGGGCGACGACGAGGGTCTCCAGCGCGCCGGCCGGCCACCGAGCCTCGGTGCCGGTCCAGTCGAGCAGCTCGTGCTCGACCGAGTCGTCGAGCGGCTGGCCGGCGTCGTCGAACCCGGGCACGGCGGGGCTGCGCACGATCCCGACCATGCGAGCCGCCATCTCCGCAGCATGGCACCGGCCGGTGCCCTCGGGCGCGTCGACGGCGGATGTCGCCCGTTCGGGGACACTGCGACGGCAGACGGGGCCATGATCTGCCCATGCGGAGCCTCCGGTGGACGGTGCCCGTGGCTGCGGCCGGGCTGCTCCTGGCCGGCTGCGCCTCGGGGCCGTCGGCCCCCGCCGAGTCGTCCACGAGCGCGGCTGCCTCGTCGCCCGGGCCCCTGCTGCTCGGTCCGGTCGGCCTGGCGGACGTCGACGGCACCGCCTGGGTCGCCTGGTCCGCGAGCGGCGTCGTCACGTCGATCGACGCCGACGGGGTGCCGGGGGAACCGGTGCCCGTCGGCGACACCCCGCTGCGGATGGCGGTGCTCGACGGCTCGCTGTGGGTCACGACCATCGCCGACGGCCGGCTCACCGAGGTCGACCCCGCCACGGGCACCGTCGGGCGCAGCGTCGACATCGGCGATGAGCCCGAGGGGGTCGTCGCGTTCGACGGCCATCTGTTCGTCGTGCTGCAGAAGGAGGCGGCCCTCGTCGAGGTGGACCCGGCGAGCGGCGAGGTGGTGGCGCGGTACGACGTCGGGGGTGCTCCCCGGCTCGTGACCGGCGGGCTCGGCTCGCTGTTCGTCACCGACTTCGAGGGCGGTCGCATCGTGCGCGTCACGCCGCGCACGGGCAAGGTCACCGCGTCGAAGGTGGCGTGCCCCGGGGCTCAGGACGTCGCGTACGTCGACGGCACGGTCTACGCGAGCTGCATGGACGACGACGTCGTGCTCGGGCTCGACCCGGACAGCCTCGCCGAGGTGGCCCGGTTCGCCGTCCCCGGCGACCCGGACGGCCTCGCCGCGGGGGTCGCGGGCAGCCTGCTGGTCGGGCTGCAGGAGGGCCCGGGCGCGGTGTACGTCGACCTCGGATCGGGTGCGGTGTCGCCCCTGTTCGACGCCGACGCCGGTGGCCTGCGGGACCGGTCGAACGTCGACGTGCTCCAGCTCGCCGGGTCGGCGCTCGTGAGCGACGCCCTCGCCGACGCCGTGGTCGTGCTCTCGGTCGAGGGCGCCGGCTGAGCGCGCTCGCCTGATCCTGCGGCAAGGTACGGGTGACCCAGCCATCGGGGGCTTCGACCACCTCGTCGGCGCCGAGAGCGCGGTCCTGAGGGCTTCCTCAGCGGTGCACGGCGGCAGGCATGGACATCGCAGGCGCGAGGTCGCGCGCCGGTCCGGGCCGCCCGAAGTGCCAGCCCTGGCCGTAGTCGACGCCGTGCCGGCGGAGGGTCTCCGCGTCGTCCTCGGTCTCGACCCCCTCGGCGACGACGGCGGCTCCCGCAGCGTGCCCGAACTCCACGAGGGAGTGCACGAGGGTCGCGAGCACGTCGTCGTGGGTGAGGCCGTCCACGATCGACCGGTCGAGCTTGATGACGTCCGGCTTGGTCAGCACGATGTGGCGCAGCGAGGAGAAGCCCGCGCCGACGTCGTCGATGGCCAGGCGCATCCCCTTGGCGCGCAACGGCTCGAGGCCGTAGGCGAGCGCGTCGTAGTCCTCCACCTGGTCGTGCTCGGAGAGCTCGAGCAGCACCCGCTCGGCG
Source organism: Longivirga aurantiaca (assembly GCF_042660085.1). Taxonomy (NCBI): domain Bacteria; kingdom Bacillati; phylum Actinomycetota; class Actinomycetes; order Sporichthyales; family Sporichthyaceae; genus Longivirga; species Longivirga aurantiaca. The sequence continues at coordinate 619,920 of NZ_JBHSTI010000002.1, forward strand.
TCCACCCGCTCGAGGAGGTCGAGGGTCTGGGGGAGCAGCAGCGTGGCGGGGGAGACGTTCATCGCCACGTAGCCGCCGACCTCGTCGAGGTGGTCCGCCGCGCGCTCGAGGGCGAGGAGCTCGAGCCGGTGCCCGATGCCGATGCTGTGCGCCTGGGCGAAGCACATGTCCGGGGCGAGCTCCCACTCGGCGGGGAAGCGCGACAGCGCCTCGGCGCCCACGCGAGCGCCGTCCGACAGCCGCACGATGGGCTGCAGCACCACGACCGGTCCGCCCGAGCGCATCAGGGGCAGCAGCCGGCTCTCGATCTCGTCGCGGACGACCTGCTCGCGCAGCTCCGGCTCGAGGATCACCGAGGCCGCCCGGGCGAGCACCTCCATGAGGGCCTGGTCGCGCTTGGTCAGCCCCTTGTCGGCCGTGAGCCCGGCCGCGCAGAGGGTGCCGTAGAGCGTCCCGTCCGAGAGCGTGACCGGGACGGAGACGTAGCTGCGGATCCGCGGCAGCCTCGCCGCGGGCAGCCCCATGGCCCGGGGGTGCCGCGTGACGTCGGTGATGACGTGCGGGAGGTCGCCGTCGAGGATCGCCTGGCAGAACGACGTGGCTTGCACCTGGGTCGAGCCCTCGCGGAAGAGCAAGGCCGCCGGCCCGCTGGCCTCGACCACCTCGAGGTGCTGGGTGGTGCCGTCGAGGCGCGACAGGAACGCCACCGAGAGGCGCAGCGAGTCCTTGGCGGTCTCGAGCAGCTCGGCGATCTGCTGGGCGGTGTCGGTACGACGGTGTCGGGCCACGACTACTTGTCGGCCGAACCGGGTGTGTCCTGAACCCCTCGGACGGCCCCGCTGCGGTGACGCTCCGCAGTCCGATGGCTGAGGTGAGCGCTCCCACGGTGCGTTCACGTGACCCTCCGTGCAACTCGTGCAACGAGCATCACCGCAGGTCGTACAACCTTGAAGGACAAGGGATCGCGGAGTTCACACATATGTTGCAGCAACGACTCGCAACACTTGCAGGGTGTGCGTTAGCGTCGCGTCAGCAGCCCGTCCGGGGGGGCGGTAGCTGATCGGGGAGGCTCTCATGGATGCACGGATCGACCTCGGGCTCGACCACGAGCACGCGTTCTTCGCGCACGAGGACCCGCGGTACCTCATCTGCGCGTGCGGGCAGTACGCCGTCCGCACCCGCGACATGATCGGCCAGTCGTCGGTGCGTCTCATCGAACCGCCGCAGCCGGTGCTGCGGCTCGACACCAAGCTCGCCCAGTCGGCCTGATCAGACCTCGGCGCGCGGGCCGCTCTTCGGGCGGCGCAGCCCGGCCGCGGTCAGGCGCGCCACGAGGTCGCGCGAGGTGACGAGCTCGGCGCCCGCCTCGAGCGCGAGCGGGTGCAGGTGCTCGGGGATGTCGTAGTGGTCGCGCTCGAACCCGCGCCGGGGCACGCCCAGGCCCTCGGCGAAGCTGTGGAGTTCGTCGTACGACACGTCGCTCACCATGTGGCCCCACCACCGCTCGCGGTGCCACCACTTCGGCGGGTCGATGAGGATGGCCACCGGGGCAGCGTACGGGGAGCGGCCGGACGCAGAGGTCGTCAGCTGCAGAGGTCGTCGGCGGCGGTGCGCGGCTTGTCGGCCGTGGCCGAGGGCGACGCGCTCACGACCTTCACCTTCTGCGCCGCCGTGTACGCCGAGCCGACCGTGATCTCGAACGTCGGGCCGAAGCCCTTCACCGCCACGAGCTTCGCACCCGGGAGCGACGCGGCGAGGGTCTTCACCGACTCGCTCCACTCGGAGTCGTAGCGGATCACGGTGGTCTCGCCGACGGTCGCCGGTGCATTGGCCGGCGTGCCGACCACGACGAAGCCGACGGCCGCGAGGTCGGTCGCGGCCGTGGCGCCGAGGCCCTGCACGTCGGTGCCGTTGAGCACCTTCACCCTGATCGTGCCGGGCGCGACCGTGACGGACTTCGCCGGCTTGGGCGAGACGAGCGGCTTGTCGTCGCGGATGGCCGCGAAGAGCTCGGCCGACTTGACCTTGTCCCAGATCAGCACGTCGCCGAGTTCGGCGTCGCGGACGTTGCCCGAGATCGGCACGGTGGTCATCGCGATGCGGCCCGGGCTGATGCCCTTGAACCGGTCGACGAGGTCGAGCATCTGGTCGGTGCCGAGCGAGTCGTCGGTCTTCATGCTGCTCGCGACCGCGGACAGGAAGTTGTCGACGGTGACCGGGTTGGTCAGGGTGCCGGCCGAGAGCGCCTTGCTCGCCATCGCCGCGACGAACTTCTGCTGGCGCTTCATGCGGCCGATGTCGGCTGTCGGGTCGATGTAGCGGGCGCGGACGTAGGCGAGCGCCTGGGCGCCGTTCACCGTCTGCTTGCCCGCGGGCAGGTCGAGGCCGGAGTTCTTGTCGGTCGTGGCCCTGGGCAGGCAGACCTCGACGCCCCCGAGCGCGTCGACCATGGTGAGGAAGCCCTGGAAGTTGATCTCGGCGTAGTGGTCGATCGTGATGCCGGTCATCTTCTCGACCGTCTCGACCATGAGCTTCGGGCCGCCGACGGCGTACGCGACGTTGAGCTTGCCGGCCCTCGAGCTGTGCCGCTTGCCCTCGCTGTCGGTGAAGGCGGGGATGGTGGCGCGGGTGTCGCGCGGGAGCGAGACGACGCTGATGCTCTGCCCGTCGCCGGACAGGTGCACGAGCATCATCGTGTCGGTGTGCTGGCCGTAGTCGTCGTAGCCGAGGTGCAGGGCCTTGCGCTGCTGGTACGACAGCCCGGCGCGGTCGTCGCTCGCGACGACCAGCATCGTCAGCGGCTCGCCGTCCTCGAGGGCGCCGCCCGAGGTGCCGGCGTCGACCCTGATGATCTGGTTGCCGTAGCGGTTGGCCGCGGCCCAGCCCGCCCCGCTCGTCAGCAGGATCGCGACGGACGCCACCGTCGCGGCGACCCGGAGGCCGCGGCGCGGGCGTGCGGTGGGAGCAGAGCTCATGCGGGGAAGTCCTCGTCCGATCGACAGGGCCTGACCACGGTACGACGCACGGGGGCCCGTGCCGGTGCCGCAACGCCGGGGTCGAGTGACGTGACTCACGTCGCTCCGGCGCCCCCTACGCTCGTCCCGACATGAGCGAGCAGACCCCTCCGCCCCCCGGCGTCTCCATCGTGGTGCCCGTCCTCGACGAGGAACGGCACCTCGAGGACGCCGTCGCGCGCCTGCTCGGCCAGCGCTACGACGGCCCGCTCGAGGTCGTGCTCGCGCTCGGACCGAGCACCGACGGCACCGACGGGATCGCCGCGCGGCTCGCGGCCGCCGACCCGCGGCTGCGGCTCGTGCCCAACCCCACCGGACGCACCCCGGCCGGCCTCAACGCGGCCATCGCCGCATCGACGTACGACATCGTGGTGCGCTGCGACGGCCACGCGCTCGTGCCGGACGACTACGTCGCGATCGCGGTCGAGGTGCTGCAGCGCACCGGTGCCGACAACGTCGGCGGGATGATGGCGGCCGAGGGCACGACGCCGTTCGAGCGCGCGGTGGCTGCGGCGATGACGTCCCGGCTCGGTGTCGGATCGGCGTCGTTCCACACCGGCGGGCAGGAGGGCGAGGCGCTCACGGTCTACCTCGGGGCCTTCCGCCGCTCGGCGATCGACCGGGTCGGCGGCTACGACGAGACGATGGTCCGCGCGCAGGACTGGGAGATGAACCACCGGATCCGCGAGAGCGGCGGCCTCGTCTGGTTCACCCCGGGCATGCAGGTGACCTATCGCCCGCGCAGCACGGTGAAGGCGCTCGCCCGTCAGTACCTCGAGTACGGCCGGTGGCGGCGCGAGGTGGTGCGCCGCTACCCCGACACCCTCAGCATGCGCTACCTGGCCGCGCCGGTCGCGGTGGCGGGCGTGGCCGTGGGGACGGTGGCGGGCGTGGCCGCGGCGGCCGGTGCGCCGTCGTGGCTGGCGCTGGGCTGGCTCGCGCCCGCGGGCTACGCCGCGCTCGTGACGGTGGGCGGCGCGGCCGCGGCCCGGCACGAGGGCGTCGCGGTGGCCGCGCGGATGCCGCTGGTGCTCGCGACGATGCACGGCTCGTGGGGGTTCGGGTTCCTCACGTCGCCGCGCGACGTCGCCTCTAGCTGACGCAGACGTTCTCGTCCGCGGGCTTGGCGGTGACGCCCGAGCTGGGCGACCCGGAGCCCGACGACTTGATGACGACGGTCTGCGTGCCCGTCCAGTCCTTGCCGATGGTCAGCGTGAGGACGTTGCCGCTGCCCGTGGCTGTGCGCTCGCCGGCCTTGGCCGCGAACGCCAGCGTGCGGGCGGACTCGTCGTACTTCGGGTCGTAGTCGACCGTGGTGACGTCGAGGATCTTCGGGGCGGTGGCCACGCCGACGACCACGAAGCCCTGCGCGGCGAGCTGCTCCGCGGCCACGCGTGCCTGGCCGTCGACCCCGCTGCCGTTGAGGACCTTGACCCGGACCGCGGACGGCGCCGTCGTGAGGACCGCGCCGTCGAGCTTGGAGGCGCCGGGCGGGTAGGCGGTGTCGTTGATCATCGACTGCCAGATCGGGTCGGCCTTGGCGTCGTTCCACTCGATCGTGGCGCCGTCGCTGCGCGCGACCCAGGGGACGGTGACGAACTTGACCTTGGACGGTGTGAGCCCCTGCATCGACACGGCCAGGCCCGTGAGGTCGTCGACGGTGCCGAGGCCGGTGTCGACGGTGAGCGACTCGGACACCGAGACGAGGACGGAGTACAGCGTGCCGGCATCGGTGAGCAGGCTCTTGGACTGCACCTGCCGGATGAGAGCCGAGAGGAACACCTGCTGGCGGTCGATGCGCGAGAGGTCGCTGCCGTCGCCGAGGGTCTTGCGCGCCCGGGCGAAGGCGAGCGCCTGGGTGCCGTCGAGCACGTGCGTGCCGGCGTCGAGCTTGAGGCCGGAGAGGGGGTCGTCGACGGCCTCGGCCAGGCAGATCGGCACGCCGCCGACGGAGTCGACGACGGCCTGGAAGCCCTTGAAGTCCACCACCACGAAGTGGTCGATGCGCACGTCGGTCAGCGCCTCGACCGCGCGGATGGTGCAGCTCGGGCCGCCGGCGGAGAACGCCTCGTTGAACCGTCCGGTGACCGTGCTGGTGTCGCCGTCCTTGCACGAGGGGCGGGTCACCCAGGAGTCGCGGGGGATGCTCACCGCGAGCGCGCGCGACCGGTCGGCCGACACGTGCAGCAGGATCGTGGTGTCGCTGTGGCCGTTGCCCGACGCCGTGGTGCCCGGGTTGCCGAAGTCGTCGCCCTGGCCGGTGCGGGTGTCCGTGCCCATCACGAGGATGTTGAGCGGCTCGTACTCGGTGGGATCGGTCGGCGCGGGCTTGGTCGGGCGGTTGGTGCCGGCCTGGATCTCCTGCTTGTCGATGTTGTCGTTGATGCCCTGCAGGCCGGCCCAGGCGACCGTGCTGCCGAGCGTGGCGACGACGGTGACCGCGGAGGCGACGGCGACGGCGATGCGCACGGTCCGGTGGCCGTGGGCGCCGGCGATGCGGGACGCCTGCACCGGACGCGGGGTCTCCGCGGGCGCGCCGTCGTCGGGGGTGCTCACCCGGTGATTCTACGGGCGGTGTCGCGGGCGGACGTCCGGGAGCGGGTGCGTTCGGTTACCGGTCAGATTGCTACGAAAAGGGACAAAGCGGCCCGCTGAGTCCCATGAGGGCTCAAGAGTCACACGCATCACTCCGATGGGTGAAGCAGGAGGCGCGAGGAACAACCGACCGCGCGCCGCTGCCACCCCCGCCCCCACGGAGGCCCCCAGTCATGCGTCGTGTCGCCGCCAGCGTCGCCGTGCTCCTCGCGGTGCCCGCCCTGATCGCCCTCCCGGTGGTCACGGGGCCGCAGGCGCAGATCCGGCCGGTGACCCCGACGGTGGCGCACCTCGCGCTGACCGGCGTCGACCCCGTGGCGCTCGCGACCTCCCGCGCTCCCGACCCCGAGCACGACCACGGCCACGACGCGATCGACGACGGCGCGGCGCCCGACGCTCCCGCGACCGAGGCAGCGCACGACGAGGCAGCGCACGACGAGGCAGCGCACGACGACGCTGCGCCGGCGAAGGTCGCCGCAACGCAGGCCCCGCACGCCGAGGAGCCGGAGCCCGGACCCGCCGTGCCGCTCGAGCCCGCCGCCGTCACGCCGCCCACCGACACCGCGCCGTTCTCGCTCGTGGCCGTGAGCTGGACCGGTGAGGCCCCGGCCGGCACCACGGTGCAGGTCCGCGTCCGCGAGAAGGACGGCGTCTGGACCGACTGGCAGGAGCTGGGCTCGGGCGCCGAGCACGGGCCCGACCCGGGCACCGCCGAGGCCGAGGCCGCGGGTCTGCGGCACGGCACCGACCCGCTGCTCACCGCCGGCGGGAGCGACGGCGTGCAGGTGCGCATCGACAGCCCCGGCGGCGTGCTTCCGGCCGACGCCTCGGTGTCGCTCGTCGACCCCAAGACCTCCGAGGCCGACGTCCTCGCCGCATCGACGCCGCCCGCGACGGCGGTAGCCGCGGGCGACCCGCTCAAGCCCTCGATCATCACGCGCGCCCAGTGGGGTGCGGACGAGTCGCTGCGGGGCAGCGCGCCGGTCTACACCGGCCCGATCAAGGTGGGCTTCGTCCACCACACGGCGTCGACCAACAACTACACCGCCGACACCGCCGCCGCGCAGGTGCGCGCCCTGTACGCCTACTTCACGCTGAGCCTCGGCTACAGCGACATCGCGTACAACTTCTTCGTCGACCGCTTCGGCCGGCTCTACGAGGGACGCGCCGGCGGCATGGACAAGAACGTGCTCGGCGGCCACACCGCGGGCTTCAACCAGAACACCTTCGCGGTCTCGGCACTCGGCAACTTCGACATCTACAAGCCGACCTCGAACGAGGGCACGGCGATGGCCACGGCGATGGCCCGCCTCCTCGCCTGGAAGCTCGCGCTCAACCACGCCGACCCGAGCGGTACGGCGTCGCTCGTCTCCAACAGCGGCGCCGGCACGTCGAAGTATGAGCCCGGCCAGACCGCGGTCGTGCCGGTGATCTCCGGGCACCGCGACATCGGCCTCACCGCCTGCCCCGGCCAGTACCTCGAGTCGTACCTCCCCAGCATCCGCACCCAGGCCAAGGCGTTCATGGGCACGCAGCTGCTCAACCCCGCGCTGGCGCCGTCGGTGTCGCCGTACGCCGGGACGGGCGGCTCGATCAGCACGCGCGCCACGGGCGCGGTGTCGTGGAAGCTCGAGGTGTTCTCGCCCTGCCTCGCCACGCCCATCCGCACCGTCACCGGGAGCCTCGCCTCGGCGGGCACCGTCACGGCCACGTGGAACCAGCGCCGCGCCGACGGCAGCGCCGCACCCCCCGGCACCTACCGGATGGTGCTGTCGGCGACCGCGGGCGACGGGGTGCCCTACCCCGTGAGCAAGACCTTCGTCGTGACCGAGACGGCCACCTCGCCGCTCGGGCCGTGCACCCAGGTCGCCCGCGTCGCGGAGTCGGAGCGGTACGCCGCAGCCGTGCGCGTCGGTCGCATCGCCGCGCCGAGCTCGAAGGTCGTCGTCCTCGCCCCGGGCTCGGACGCGTACGAGCCCGAGGCGCTCGTCGCGGCACCGCTCGCCGCCGCGAAGAAGGCGCCGCTTCTGCTCACCGGCACCGCGAGCGTGCCGGCCGCCGTCGTCACCGAGATCAAGCGCCGCGGCGCCACCACGGCCTACGTCGTCGGCACGAGCACGCAGGTGTCGAGCGCTGTCATCACCCAGCTGAGGTCGCTCGGCGTCACCACGATCACCCGCCTGTCGGGCACCACGCGCTCGGCCACCGCCACCGCGGTCGCCGGCGCGATGGGCCAGCGCACCAAGGCCGTGGTCGTGTCGTTCAGCAGCGGCTCGTCGTCCGACGTCAACGCTGCCGCATCGGCCGCGGCCGCGTCGCTCGACCGCCCGCTGCTCGTCGTGGCCCCGACCAGTGCGCCCGCCGTGACCCTCGCGGCGATGAAGACCCTCGGCATCACCTCGACCACGGTCGTCGGGTCGAGCACCGCGATCTCCGCCGCCGTCGTCACGGCGGTCAAGGGCACGCGGGTCACCGGGTCGGACGCCGCCGCGACCTCGGTGGCTCTGCTCGCCGCGCTGGCGCCGTCGGCCACGAAGGTCTCGGCGCTGCCCACCGGCTCGGGCTACGGTCGGGCCGTGGCTGCCGGTGCTCGTCGTCCGCTCGTGCTCGGCGCGGGCGGCACCGCGGGCATCGCGCGGTGGCTCACCACCGCGACCGCCGTCCACGTGCTGGCCGTCGCCCCGACCGCGGTCTGGGCCGACTCGGCGCTGACGCCGATGGTCACCTCGATCACCTCGCGCACCGCGGCGCCGGCGCCCACGCCGACCCCGACCACGACGCCCGCCCCGGCGACGGCGGCGGCCACGACCGTGACGCCCTCGGTGCCCACCGGCTTCGTGTTCAACGGCGCGGGCTACGGCCACGGCGTCGGCATGTCGCAGTACGGCGCCCGCGGCATGGCGCTCGAGGGGAAGACCGCCACCGAGATCGTCACGCACTACTACACCGGCACCACCGTCACGCCGGTGAAGGACGACGCCGCGATCCGCGTGAACCTCCTGCACCGGGCCACCAAGGCGCTCTTCCGGACCGAGGCGCTCACCACGGGCGGCGGCGGCATCGAGGTCACGCTGGCCGGCCAGGATCCCGAGCTCGGCACGTCGGCCGACATCTTCAGCGTCGTGCAGGCCGGCTCGTCGGTGACCGTCATCAAGACCCGGGGCACCGCGACCCGCACGCTCGGCACCGCGGCCTCGGTCACCATCCGGTGGGAGGGCACGCGCGACCCCGGTGGCGCCGGCACGACGCCGACCGTGCTCAACGTCGTGCCCGAGAAGCAGGCGAACTTCGCCTCCGAGGGCCACCGCTACCGCTACGGCACCGTGATCGTCCAGTCGGCGAGCGCCGGCACGTTCCAGGTCAACAACCGGGTGCGGATCCACGACGAGTACCTGCTCGGCATCGCCGAGGTCTCCAACTCCTGGCCGGCGGCGTCGCTGCAGGCGCAGGTGCTGGCCGCGCGCAGCTACGTCCTCAGCAAGGCGGGCACGCTGCGCAGCGCCTGCCTCTGCCACGTGGACGACGGCGGCGGCCCCTACTACGACCAGACCTTCGCCGGCTGGATCAAGGAGTCGGGCGCGCTCGGCCAGAACTGGCGCGACGCCGTCAAGGCCACCTACGCCAACACCACGGTGGCCGGCGAGACGGTGCTGCGAGGCAAGGCGATCCTGTCCGGCGGGCAGCCGATCACGGCGTTCTACTACGCGGCGTCCGGCGGCCGCACCCAGAGCTCGGCCGACGTGTGGGGAGGCGTCCTCCCGTGGGCGCAGAGCGTCGACGACCACTGGAGCCTCGACGCGTCCGTGCCGTGGTCGCAGTGGATCCCGCGCGAGCGCACCCAGGCCCAGGTGGCCGCCGCGTTCGGCCTCCCCGACGTCATGCGCATCGACCTCTCGGCCCGCACCGCCGGCGACGGCGTCAGGACCGCGATCGCCTGGTCGTCATCGGGCGCCTCGGCCACGATCAGCGGCGAGTCGCTGCGCACGCGCCTGTCGCTGCCCGGCACCTGGGTCAGCCGCGTCGCCGACGTCCGCTCCGGCGACGCTGCCACGATCGCGGTGCGCACCGCGCAGAAGTCGTCGTCCGAGACCGTCGTCCTCGCGCCGATCGCCGACCCCGCCTCGGTCGCCGTCGCCGGCAACCTGGCCGCGCAGGAGGGCTGGGCGCTCCTGCTCACCACCTCGGACGCGCTCAGCGCCGTCACGCGCACCGAGCTCGCTCGCCGTACTCCCACCACGGTGTACGCCGTCGGCACGCCGACCGACCTGCCCGCGGCCCTCGTCTCCGACGTCGGTGCCATGGCCGGCGTCGGCACCGTCACCCGCGTCACCGGCACCAACGCCACCGGCGTCTCGGTCAACGCCGCCAAGCTGCTGGCCCCGGCCACCGGTGCGGTCGCGGTCGTCGTCGGCGAGACCGACCTCGGGTCGCTCGCCGTCGGGTCCGGCGCCGCGCGCGCCAAGAAGGGCCCGCTCCTCGTCGTGCCCGGCGGGGCGGCGCCGTCCACCTCGGTGCCGGCGTACCTCGACGCCCTCGCGCCGAAGGCCACGGTGGTCATCGGGTCGACCGACGCCGTCGCCGACAGCGTGGCCGCCACGCTGCCCCAGGTGAGCCGCCTCGCAGGCGCCGACGCCGTCGAGACCGCGAGCAAGGCCGCCACCTGGGCCGGCTCGGCCAACGCCCGTCTGGTGGTGCTGGGCAAGGCCCTGGCACCGGTCAGCGCCGTCGCGCTCGCCCCGGGCGCGGTCGTGCTCGTGGTCGACACCAGCGTCGCGACCTCGACCAAGGTCGTGCTCCAGCGCGGTGTCGCCACGATCGTGGCCGGGCCGAACATGCCCGACGCGCTCGTGACGACGGCGCGGCGTCTCTAGATCAGCGGCGTCCCTGGATCAACAGCCTCTAGGCGAGCACGGCTCCGCAGCCCTCGCGGTCGGCCACGTCCGACGCGTCGGCGGCAGGGTCCGTCAGCAGCACCACCGCGACATCCGCGGCGAGCGGCAGGGCGATCAGGGCGAGCGCGGCTGCCGGGAGCGCTGCGGTGACGAGCACCCGCGAGCCCGGGGCGGCGCCGAGGTCCGCCGCGAGCGCGAGCGCCTCGGCGAGCGCCTCGGCCTGGGTCAGCGTGCGGTCGCCGTACCTCAGCCACGCGTCGTCGCCCCGCACCGTGCGGTACGCCGAGAAGCGGTCGCCGTGGCCGCGCACCTCGATCGCGGCGTCGAGCACGCCCGCGGGCAACGGCTCGCGGAACGGCATGCCGAGCGGGTGCAGCGCGGTCCCCAGGGTGAGCGGCGCGCGCTCGGTGCCGAGGTCGTCCGGGCCGAGCACCGCCACCTCGACGCCGGGATCCTCGACCGGGCCGCCGATCCAGGCGATCCCGCCCACCAGCGCCGCCGCTCCGAGCCAGACGCTGGTCTGCCAGTGCACCGGCAGACGCAGCGACACCGCCGAGCCGGGCTGGAGGTCGGCGTCGTCGCGCAGCAGGTTGGCCGCCTTGGCGATGTTGTTCTCGTACGTGCGCACCGAGAGCTCGGTGCGGGCGCCGTCGGGGCCGAGATGGGTGACGAGGGGACGGGCGGGATCGCGCGCGAGCAGCGCGGCAAGGGCGACGGGCACGGTCACGGGCGCGGTCACGGCATCGAGCCTAGGGCGGCCTGACGGCTGCGCCCGGTGTGGGAGAGTGGCGATGTGCTCGAAGCCGTCCTCCTCGTCGGGGGCCAGGGGACTCGCCTGCGCCCGCTGACCGTCACCACGCCCAAGCCGATGCTGCCCGTCGCGGGCGTGCCGTGCACCGAGCACCAGATCGCACGCGCCCGCGAGGCGGGCGTCACGCGCGTGGTGCTGGGCACGTCGTACCGGCCCGAGGTGTTCCTCGACTACTTCGGCGACGGCTCGCGCTTCGGCGTCGAGCTCGTCTACGCCACCGAGGACGTGCCGCTGGGCACCGGCGGCGCGATCCGCCACGTGGCGCCGCACCTGCTGTCCGGCCCGGACGACCCGGTCCTGGTCTTCAACGGCGACATCCTCTCGGGGCACGACATCGCCGGCCAGGTGCAGGCGTGGCGCGACTCGTCGTCGGACGTGTCGCTCTACCTCACCCGCGTCGAGGACCCGCGCGCCTACGGCCTCGTGCCGACCGACGCCGACGGACGCGTGACGCAGTTCCTCGAGAAGCCCTCGACGCCCGAGGAGATCGTCACCGACCAGATCAACGCCGGCTGCTACGTCTTCCGCCGCTCGGTGATCGACAGCATCCCCACCGGTCGCCCGGTGTCCGTGGAGCGCGAGACGTTCCCCGGCCTGCTGGCACGCGGTGCCGTCGTCACCGGCTTCGTCGACGACGGCTACTGGCTCGACCTCGGCACGCCGCTCGCGTTCGTGCAGGGCTCGTGCGACCTCGTCCTCGGCCGCGCCCCCAGCCCCGCCCTGCCGGGGCGGACCGGCCAGTTCCTCGTGCGCCCGGGCGCCGAGGTGGAGCCCGACGCGATCCTCAGCAACGGCACGTTCGTCGGTGCCGGCGCCACGGTCGGTTCGGGCGCCGTGGTCGACGGCTCGTCGCTGTTCGACAACGCGATGGTGGCCGCGGGCGCGTACGTGAAGGACTCGGTGATCGGCTCCGGCGCGATCATCGGCAGCGGCGCGCGCCTCGACGGCGTCGTCGTCGGCGACCGCGCGGTGATCGGCCCCGGCAACGAGCTCGTGCGCGGTGCGCGCGTGTGGCCCGGGGTCGCGCTGTCGGAGACCTCGGTGCGCTTCTCCTCCGACCGCTGAGCGCATCCCGCGTGGAGCCCGTCGTCCGCGAGTGGGCGCCGTCGTGGCCGGTGAGCCTCGGCGGCACGCTCGGCGCCCTGGGCCGCGGGCGGCACGACCCGACCTACCGGCGTACGCCGGACCGCGCGCTCTGGCGCACGATGCGCAGCCCCGACGGCCCGGCGACGCAGCGGCTCGAGCTGCGCGACGGAGTGGTGGTCTCGACGGCGTGGGGGCCCGGCGCTGCGTGGGCCAGCGACCGGCTGCCGCGGATCCTCGGCGCCGACGACGACGTGTCGGGGTTCGACCCGTCGCCGCACCCGCTCGTTGCGCAGCAGTGGTCGCGCTACGGCGCCGGGATGCGCACGCCCTCGACCGGGGTGGTGCTCGAGACTCTCGTGCAGGCGATCCTCGAGCAGCGCGTCACCGGCCTCGAGGCGCGCCGCTCGTGGGGGTGGCTGCTCGCGACGTACGGCGAGCCCGCGCCCGGGCCGGCGCCCGAGCGCATGTTCGTGTTCCCCACGGCGGACGCAGTCTCGGCCGTGCCGTCGTGGGCGTGGCACCAGGCCGGCGTGGACGGGTCGCGGTCGGCGACGATCCTGCGCGCTGCGTCGTACGCCGGCCGGCTGCAGCAGTGCGCCGACCTGCCGCACGCGGAGGCACGGGCCCGGATGGAGGCGCTGCCTGGGGTGGGGCAGTGGACCTCGGCCGAGGTGGCGGCGCGCGCGCTCGGCGACGCGGATGCCGTGAGCTTCGGCGACTTCCACGTGGCGAAGAACGTGGTCTATGCGATGACGGGCGAGGAGGACGGCACCGACGAGCGGCTCGCGGAGCTCCTCGCGCCGTGGCCCGGGCACCGCGGCCGGGTGCAGCGGCTGGTGGAGATGACGGGCATCTCGCGCCCGGCTCGCGGACCCCGCTACTCGCCGCAGGACTTCCGCGGCCGGTAGGGGCGCGACGCCCGCTCGGAGGGTCGCGCGCCTGCCGCGCGTCCGGGGATGCGCTGCGCGTAGCGTGAGGGCGTTCGGGAACCGACCGGAAGGGGACTGTCATGACGCGTCGTCCTGCTCGTCTCGCACGCGTGGCCGCTCTGCTCGTCGTCCCCCTGCTCGCGGTGACCGCGTGCGGCGGATCCGGTGGGGGCGAGGGCATCTCGGCCTCGGCGACGTCGTCGTCGACATCCGCCGCCCCGGAGACCACGAGCAGCTCGCCCGAGCCGTCGGAGGAGTCGTCCTCGCCCGAGGAGACCGCCACCCCCGCGACCGGGATCCAGCTCGCGGACGTGCCCGGCTACACCTACGGGGACGCGCCCGCCGACTTCGCGACGATGGGCAAGGCCTTGACGGACACGGGCCTGGTGAGCGAGGTGAAGGTCGTCGGGCTCGACACCCCCGACGGCGAGACCGCCGTGGTGCTCGTCGCGGCCCAGTACACGCCCGAGGTCACGAAGTCGTTCGAGGGCATGCCCATGGAGTCGATCCTCGGGGGCGTCGCCGGGGGCGTGAAGCCGTCGCTCACCGGCAAGGTGACGGAGGAGACGATCACGGTCGACGGGACCGACATCGTGGTCCTCGCCTCGCCGGACCTCTCGGTCGCTCTGGTCTACTTCGACGGCGGGCTCCTCGCCCAGATGTACGGGCCCGACCGGGACGCCCTCGTCACGGCCGCGAAGGCCTTCGTCACGGCCCAGAACGCGGGCTAGTCAACCAACTGGTTGACAATCTCGGCCACCCTGCGGCACCTGCTCCTCCTCGACCGACTGGTCGAGGAGGAGCAGGTGTCCGCTGATCCGCTGTCGCGGGTGTTCGCCGCGACAGCCGACCCCACCCGGCGCGACCTGGTCGCGCGGCCGACGGTCGCCGACCCAACGCTCACCGAGCTCGCCGAGCCGTACGACGTGAGCCTGCAGGCGGTCTCCCAGCACCTCCGGGTGCTCGAGGACGCCGGCCTCGTCACGCGCGGCCGCGACGCGCAGAAGCGGCCTGTGCACCTCGAGGCGGAGGTGCTCTCGTTGATGACCGCCTGGATCGAGCGCTACCGGCGTCAGGCCGAGGAGTGCTACTCCCGTCTGGACGACGTCCTGGCCTCGATGCCGGACGACGTCGCCCCCTTGCCGCCGGCTCGCGCGGTATCCCCGAATCCCCGTCGTACGAAGGGAAAGCAGGCATGAGCAACACGACAGAGATCCACGTCGACCCCGAGGTGCCCCTGGTGCGGATCACGCGCGAGTTCGACCACCCCGTCGACAAGGTGTTCCGTGCGCACACCGACCCCGCGCTCGTCGCGCAGTGGATGGGGCCGCGCAGCCTGACGAACGAGATGGTCCGCTGGGACTGCGAGACCGGCGGCGGCTACGTCTTCGTGCAGCGCCGCGGCGACGAGGAGTACGCGTTCCACGGCTCGTTCCACGACGTGCGGCCCGGCGAGCTCATCGTGCAGACCTTCACCATCGACGGGATGCCCGACGGCGTGGCGCTGGAGAAGCTGCGGTTCGAGCCGCTCGACGGCGGTACGCGTACGCGCCTCACGACCACGTCGCTCGTCGACTCGTTCGAGGACCGCGACGCGTTCGTGGCCGGCGGCATGGAGACCGGCGTCGTCGAGGGCTACGAGCGCCTCGACGAGCTCCTCGACGCCTGATCCGACGCAGACCAGCGGGCGGTGGGGCCCGGGAACGTCCACCGACGCGCCTGTGCGGTCTGAGATCGTAGGCGCGTGGGGTACTTCTGGTACGTGCTCGTCGGCCTGGTTCTCCTGGGCCTGTCCGGCCTGATGCTCTATGCCCTGGTGACCGAGCGGGGCGACTGGCTCAACCGGCTGTGGATGCCTTTCCCGTGGGAGAACACCAATGGTGGGCGTGGGCCAAGAAGCACGGAGTTCTCGGCGCTGGTTGTAGGTGTCGTCTTCGGGGTCATCGGATTCTTGGTACTGACGTATGTCGCGCTGTCGTTCTTGCTCTGAGCTCGGGGAGCTTCAGTGAAGGGCCGTGCGCCCTGACGTCGGTCGTGCGAGGTCAGGGCCGGCGTCGGCTCGGCGGCACCAAGGTGAAGTAGCCGTGCTCGGTGGGGCGCTTGCCGGGGGTCGGGACGAGCGTCCAGCCGCCCTCGTGGAGGTCGTGGTGGTGGCGGTCGCACACGAGGACGCAGTTGTCGACATCGGTCGGGCCGCCGTCCTCCCAGTGGACGACGTGGTGGGCGCGGCAGCGCGCTGCCGGGACACCGCAGCCGGGGCGCGAGCAGCGGCCCTGCTCGCGGGTCTCGAGCGCGCGGCGCTGGCGCGGGGTGACGACGCGGTGCGCGCGGCCGACGTACAGGACCTCCTTGGCTGCCTCGCGCAGGAGGTCGTCGAGCGTCGGGCTGCCGTCGTCGCACCCGCAGTGCGGGCAGCCGCAGGTGCAGCGCGGGCGGGCACCGGTCACGATCGCAGCGTTGATCTCGGCGTCGCAGAGCAGGCGGCGCACGCTCTGCCGGCCCAGCGGGGTGCCCTCCGGGCATCCGGTCGTGCGCAGCATCCCGCCGAACGCCGTGTGCAGGTCGTGCAGGTCGACGTCGATGGTGACGCGGGGGATCACGCCGTGGCGCGCGCCGAGGTCGCCGTTCTCGAGCAGGGCGCCGCAGATGTCGCGAAGTGCGATCACGTTCAGGTAGGGCTGGCGACGACGACGCAGGCGCGCGGCTGCGGGGTCGTCGCCGTCGACCCGGTCCTCCTCGGGCAGGGTGCCGTCGCGGTGGCGCTGGTCGATGGCCTGCTGCAGGGCGGTGGCGATGAGGGCGTGGTTCTCCGGCGTCAGGTAGCCGGAGACCTTCACGCCGTCGCCGTCGGGCTGGAAGCGCAGGAACTGGGCGCGCTCGGCCTCGTCGGAGTCCTTGGCCAGGCCCCACTCGTCGACCCAGGCGCGTACGCGCTTGGCCTTGATGGCGAGCTCGGTGGGGGTGGCACCGTCGAGGGCGAAGCCGAGCAGCGCCTGCTCTGCGGAGGCGCGGAACGGCGCCTGGTCGGCGTGGGCGAGGCCGCGGGCGACCTTGTCGATGCTGGTGGTGATGGTCGTGACGTGGGCGCGCGAGATCCCGCCCGCGACCCAGGCCGCGCCGGTGGCGGAGTAGCCGCCGGCCAGGGCGCAGCCGCGCGCGAGCACGGCACCCGCTGCCTTCGGGTTCATCGAGGCGGCATCGCGCAGCCAGGCGGTGGTCGCCACACGCAGCGAGCCGGAGGCGTGCACGCGCGCGACGCCCGTGGTGACGACGGCCTCGAGCTGGTCGTGCACCCGCGCGAGGCCGGCCACGAGCGCGGGGAGGTCGGCCAGCGGCACCGCCTCGAGCCCGCCGGTCTGGGTCAGGTGCGCGAGCCGGGCGACCAGCGTGGCGAGCTCGGCCGAGGTGTCAGCCACCTCGCCGAGTGCAGTCGTCTGGTCGATGCGCATGACCACATCGTGTCAGGCGCCTCCGACAGTGCCGTCCCCCGAGAACCCTCTATCCACAGACGATCTCGGCTGATCGCCTATCGGGATCGGGGTCAGAGCGCGGCGGCGATGATGGTGGTGAGGCGCTCGTGCGCAGGGACCAGCGACGGGCCGTACCAGGTGAGGTCGCGGCCGCTCACGAGCAGCGTCGGCACGCGCGTGAACGCCTCGGGCCCGTCGTACGCCGTGAACACGTACGGCTCGTCGGGCAGCAGCACGAGGTCGAACCGCGAGGGGTCGTCGAGCGAGGCGACCTCGACGTGCGGATAGCGGCCCTCGTGCCCGGCGAGCACGTGGGTGAGGCCGAGCCGCGCGACGAGGTCGCCGGTGAAGGTGTCGCGGCCGACGGCCATCCACGGGTCGCGCCAGACCGCGACGCCCACGCGGCCGCGCAGCGCGCCGGGGCCGGCCCACAGGGCCTCCGCCTCGGGCAGCCAGCCGGGCACGTCCCACCCGAGCGCCGCAGTGAGCAGCCGACGCAGCGAGGAGAGCGAGTCGGGCACCGACTCGGTGCGCGTGACCCACACGGGCACGCCGCTCTCGCGCAGCCGGCGCACGTCGAGCTCGCGGTTCTCCTCCTGGTTGGCGATGACGAGGTCGGGCGCCAGCGACCTGATCGCGTCGAGGTCGGGGTTCTTGGTGCCGCGCACCCGGGCGACGTCGAGGTCGGCGGGGTGGGTGCACCAGTCGGTGGCCCCGACGACGGCCGAGCGGTCGACCGACACCAGCGACTCGGTGATCGACGGGACGAGCGAGACCACCTGGGCGGCGCGGACCGGCACGTCCACCGCATGCCCGAGGTCGTCGTTCGCCATCGGCATGTGGCGACGGTATAGCGTCGCGATCGGACCCGGCGACGAGGCCGGGCGAAGGAGTGGACATGGCGCTCGACAAGGTCGTCGGCTCGGCTGCCGACGCCGTCGCGGACATCCCGAGCGGTGCCTCGCTCGCGGTCGGTGGCTTCGGCCTCAACGGCATCCCGTCGGTGCTGATCGACGCGCTGCTGGCGCAGGGCGCGTCGGAGCTGCGGGTGGTGAGCAACAACTGCGGTGTGGACGAGTGGGGCCTGGGCGTGCTGCTGTTCGCGAAGCGGATCGCGCGGATGACGAGCTCGTACGTCGGTGAGAACAAGGAGTTCGAGCGGCAGTACCTGCACGGCGAGCTCGAGGTGGAGCTGATCCCCCAGGGCACGCTCGCGGAGCGGCTGCGTGCGGGCGGTGCGGGGATCCCGGCGTTCTACACCCCCGCGGGCGTCGGGACTCAGGTCGCCGAGGGCGGGATGCCGTGGCGGTACGCCGCCGACGGCAGCATCGCGTTGCCGAGCCCGGCGAAGGAGACGCGGGAGTTCGACGGCCGCGAGTACGTGCTCGAGCGCGGCATCACCACCGACTTCGCCCTGGTGCGGGCGAGCGTGGGTGACCGGCACGGGAACCTGGTGTTCGACAAGGCGACCCGCAACTTCAACCCGCTCGCCGCGACCGCGGGCCGGATCACGATCGCCGAGGTCGAGCGCCTGGTGGAGCCGGGCGAGATCGACCCGCAGCAGGTGCACCTGCCCGGCGTGTTCGTGCAGCGCGTCGTCGCACTGACCCCGGAGCAGGCCGCCGACAAGCGCATCGAGCGCCGCACCATCACCAAGGAGGCCTGAGCCATGGCGCTGACCCGTGACGAGCTCGCCGCGCGCGTGGCCCTCGAGCTCCAGGATGGCCAGTACGTGAACCTCGGCATCGGCCTGCCGACCCTCGTGCCCCAGCACCTGCCCGAGGGCGTGACCGTGGTGCTGCAGTCCGAGAACGGGATCCTCGGCACCGGTCCCTACCCCACCGACGACCAGGTTGACCCCGACCTGATCAACGCCGGCAAGGAGACCGTCACCGTCCTGCCCGGCGCCAGCTTCTTCGACTCGGCCACCAGCTTCGGCATGATCCGCGGCGGCCACATCGACGCCGCGATCCTGGGCGCCATGCAGGTGAGCACCGCCGGCGACATCGCGAACTGGATGATCCCCGGGAAGATGGTCAAGGGCATGGGCGGGGCGATGGACCTCGTCCACGGCGCCAAGCGGGTGATCGTGATGATGGAGCACGTCGCCAAGGACGGCACCCACAAGATCGTCGACGAGTGCACCCTGCCGCTGACCGGCAAGGCTGTCGTCGACCGGATCATCACCGACCTCGCCGTCATCGACGTCACCCCCGACGGCCTCGTGCTCGTCGAGACCGCACCCGGCGTCACGGTCGACGACGTCCGCGCCGCCACCGGCCCGGCCCTCGCCCTGGCGCCCGCGCTTGCCTGAGACCACGGGCGACCCGTTCCTGCTCCTGGAGGTGCTCGGGACCATCGCCTTCGCCGTCTCCGGCGGCGCCGTCGCCGTCCGTGCAGGTATGGACTGGCTCGGCGTGATGGTGCTCGCCGTCGTGACGGCCGTCGGCGGCGGTACCGTCCGCGACCTCCTGCTCGGCATCACGCCCGTCAGCTGGATCGAGAGCCCGTGGCCGATCGCGGTCGCGCTGGCCGCCGGGGTGCTCGTCATCGCCCTCGGGCACCGCGTGCCGCACCTCGCCCTCGACTCCCGCAGCGCGGTGCTCGTGGCCGACGCCGCGGGCCTCGCGGCGTTCACGGTCACGGGCACCTTCGTCGCGCTGGCGGCAGGGGTCTCGGGCTGGATCGCGGTGGTGCTCGGCGTGGTCACCGGCGCCGGCGGAGGCGTGATCCGCGACGTGCTCGCGCGGCAGCGGCCGCTCATCCTCGTCGGCCAGATCTACGCGCTCGCCGCGCTGCTCGGCGCCGCGGTCGTCGTCGGTCTCGACGCCGCGGGCGCGGGCGAGGGCCTCACCCGCTGGCTCGCGGTGGCGGTCGTGCTCCTGGTGCGGCTCGCCGCGATCCGCTGGCAGTGGACGCTGCCGAGCTTCGAGCCGCAGGACGGCCAGCCCCGGGACGAGTAGCGGCCCTCAGCGCACGAACAGGTGCGCCGCGAGGTCGCGCGGCGGGCGCTCCGCCGGGGCGTCGGCCGGATGCCCTACGGCCACACCGCCGAGCGGCTGCCACGACGCCGGCAGGTCGAGCACCTCGTGGACGACCTCGGGGCAGAACATCGTCGAGCTGATCCACGCCGATCCGAGGCCCTCGGCTGCGAGGGCGACGAGGAGGTTCTCCACGGCAGCGCCGCCGGCGACCAGGAAGAGGTCGCGCTCGAAGCCGTTGCGCCGATCGTCGGGATAGGTGTGCACGGCGCCGTCGAGGTCGCTGAACGGCAGCACCACCACCGGTGCGTCGCGCAGCACGTCGCCGCGGCGCAGCCGCTTCGTCACCGAGGCGTCGTCGTACGAGTCGAGCGCGCGCAGGTCGCCCTCCCACCGCGCCGCCATCGCGTCGAAGAGGCGCGTGCGCAGCGCGGGGTCGCGCAGCACGACGTACCGCCACGGGGCCGTGTGGTGCGGGCTCGGTGCGGTGACCGCTGCCGCCACCGCGCGCTCGACCGCGCCGGGGTCGACGAGCTCGTCGGTGAAGCGCCGCACCGTACGACGAGCGGCAGCGGCGGTACGACGGCCCTCCGCCACCGCCTCGGCGGTGCCGAGCCGGAACATGTCGTCGGCCGCCCGCCGCACCAGCACCTGGGCGCCCGGCCCGTCCTCGGCCCCGACGTACGCCGACAGCCCGCGCACCACGGCCACCGGTGCCCCGGAGAGCTTGCCCTTCACGAGGTCCGCGGCGGCGGCCACCTCGTCGGCGATCGAGGTCACCGTCATCTCGAGCGCGTGGCCGTGCGCGTCGACGCGTCCGCGGAAGTCGTCGAGCGGCGCGATGCCCGCGGCACCGATGGCGGAGTCGGTGAGGCCCTCGCGCCACGGCCGGCCCATCGTGTCGGTGACGACGACACCCACGATCACGCCATGGTCGCGCTGCCACGCGGCCCGCAGCGCGCGGGCCGACGCGTCGGGGTCGACGGGCAGGAGCACCACGGTGCCGGCGGGGGTGTTGGACGCGTCGACCCCGGCCGCAGCCATGACGAAGCCGTGCGCGGTCTCCACGATCCGCGTGACTCCTCGAGGGGTCTGCCGCGTCGCCACCACGCGGACGGTCTCGGCCGTGATGGCGTCCTCGCGGTCGTCGGCGGCCACCACGCGGCCCTCGGCCTTGCTCACGACCTTGCTCGTCACGACGAGCACGTCGCCGTCGCGCAGGCCCGTCGAGCTGTCGGGCCAGGCCACCGCGCCGAGCAGAGGGGAGGCGAGCGCCGCGAGGTCGGCGCCGGGCGCGATCTCGGGCAGCCCCTCGACCGCCACCACCATCAGCGGCTCGGTCACCGTCGGAGGTCCTCGGCGAGCGCGAGGGCTGCCGCGCAGATCGCGGCGGTGGCCACGACGTCGGTCATCATCAGCGGCACCGCACGCGAGGCGATGCCCGTCGAGGCCAGCCTCCCCGGGACGTCGGAGTCGGTGGCGTCGTCGACGAGCCAGCCGTCGAGGATGCCGCCGCCGTCGGCACCCACGGGCACGGCCGCGACCCGCGGGCCGTAGTGGCGGGCCACGGCCTCGGCCGTGGTGTCGACACCTATGGCCGAGAGGCACGCGTCGGCCATGCCGCGCACGGGGGCGCCGCCGACGATCGGGGAGACCCCGACCACGGGTGCCGCGGTCGCGCGCAGTGCGTCGCGCACGCCGGCGACCTGAAGGATCGTGCCCACCGAGACGACGGGGTTCGAGGGCGGCAGCAGCACCACATCAGCGCCCGAGATCGCTTCCAGCACACCGGGTCCCGGCTTCGCGACGTCGACGCCTACCAGCGGGAACGCGAGCGCGGGGAGCGACGCGCGGTGCCGCACCCACCACTCCTGGAAGTGCAGCGCCCTGCGCGTGCCGGGCTCGTCGCCGTCGACGACGACGTGCGTCTCGAGCCGGTCGTCCGACATCGGCAGCAGCGTCACGCCCGGCTGCCAGCGCGCGCACAGCGCCTCGGTGACGGCCGACAGCGGGTAGCCCGCACCCAGCATCTGGGTGCGCACGATGTGGGTCGCGAGGTCGCGGTCGCCGAGGCCGAACCAGGTCGGCTCGACGCCGTACTTGCCGAGCTCGCCCATGACCGTGAACGTCTCGTCCTCGCGGCCCCAGCCGCGCTCCTCGCTGATGCCGCCGCCGAGCGTGTACATGATCGAGTCGAGGTCGGGGCAGAGCTGCAGGCCGAACATCCGGATGTCGTCGCCGGTGTTCACGACCACGGTGATGTCGGCGTCGAGGCCGGACGTCGCGACGTGGTGGAGGAGGCCGCGGGTGAACCGGGCGCCGCCGATGCCGCCGGCGAGGAGGGTGATGCGCACGGGGCGATCCTCGCACCCGCGAGACCGAGGCACACCGGGCGGCGTGCGCCCGCCGACGTAGAGTCACCGCCGTGGACCACCTTCGTACGGCGACCGCGCGCGAGACCGAGCGCGCGCTGGGTCGTGCCGCGCGCGGGGTGGCCCTGGACGTCGACGAGGCGTCGGCGCTGATGCAGGCGCAGGGCGAGCACCTCGAGCGGCTGCTCGACCTCGCCGGAGCGGTGCGCGACCGGGGCCTGGAGAGCGCGGGCCGCCCGGGCGTCGTCACCTACAGCCGCAAGGTGTTCATCCCGCTGACGCGGCTGTGCCGTGACCGGTGCCACTACTGCACCTTCGCGACCGACCCTGCGTCGCTGCGCCGCGACGGGCACGGCATGTTCCTGAGCCCCGACGAGGTGCTCGAGATCGCCCGCGCCGGAGCGGCCCTCGGCTGCAAGGAGGCGCTGTTCACCCTCGGCGACCGGCCCGAGGAGCGCTGGCCCGCGGCCCGCGAGTGGCTCGACGCGCACGGCTACGACGACACGCTCTCCTACGTCCGCGCGATGGCGGTGCGGGTGCTCGAGGAGACCGGCCTGCTGCCGCACCTGAACCCGGGCGTGATGTCGTGGGAGGAGATCGGCCGGCTCAAGCCCGTCGCTCCGTCGATGGGCATGATGCTCGAGACGTCGGCGACGCGGCTGTGGTCCGAGCCCGGCGGCCCGCACTTCGGCAGCCCCGACAAGGAGCCCGCGCTGCGGCTGCGGGTGATCGAGGACGCCGGCCGGCACGCGGTGCCGTTCACCACCGGGATCCTGGTCGGCATCGGCGAGACCTACCTCGAGCGCGCGCAGTCGGTGCTCGACCTGCGCCGGGTGGCGCGCGAGCACGGCCACGTGCAGGAGGTCATCGTCCAGAACTTCCGCGCCAAGCCCGACACCGCGCTGCGGCACCGCGACGACCTCGGCCTGACCGAGTACCTCGCGGCCATCGCCACGACCCGTCTGCTGCTCGGCCCGCGGATGCGGATCCAGGCGCCGCCGAACCTCACCGATGCCGCCGAGTTCGCGCTGCTCCTGCGGGCGGGCGTCGACGACTGGGGCGGCGTCTCGCCGCTCACCCCGGACCACGTGAATCCCGAGCGCCCCTGGCCGCACCTCGACGAGCTCGCCCGCCTGACGGCGGAGGCGGGGTTCGTCCTGCGCGAGCGCCTCACCGTCCACCCGGAATACGTCCAGCGCCCCGACCCGTGGCTCGACCCGCGTGTCCGCCCGCACGTGCGGGCGCTCGCCGACGACGTCGGCCTCGGCGTGGAAGGCCTTGAGCCGCACGGCATCCCGTGGCAGGACCCGGACCAGTCCTACGCCGGTTTCGCCGCCGCGCACTCCGGCGGCCGCACCGACCTCAACGACACCGTCGACACGGAGGGCCGCACCGGCGACCGGCGCAGCGACTTCGACGAGGTGTACGGCGACTGGTCGCAGGTCGACGAGCACGCCCGCGACATCGCCCGCCGCGACGCCGAGGCCGGGCTCGGCGCCGTCGAGCGGCTCGACGCCGACGTCCGCGCCGGCCTGGCGCTCGCCGCGGACGACCCCGCGGCCCTCGCGCACCCCGACAACACCGCCCTCGCCGTCGCCCTGATGTCCTGCGACGGCGCGGGCCTCGACGCGCTCGCACGGATCGCGGACGACGTCCGCTGCGACACCGTCGGCGACGACGTCACCTACGTGGTCACGCGGAACATCAACTTCACCAACGTCTGCTACACCGGCTGCCGGTTCTGCGCGTTCGCCCAGCGCCGCACCGACGCCGACGCGTTCACGCTCTCCCTCGACGAGGTCGGGCAGCGCGTCGCCGACGCGTGGGACGTGGGCGCCACCGAGATCTGCATGCAGGGCGGCATCCACCCCGACCTGCCGGGCACGGCGTACTTCGACCTCGCCCGCGCCGTGAAGAAGCACGCCCCCGAGATCCACCTGCACGCGTTCTCGCCGATGGAGGTCGTCAACGGGGCGACCCGATCCGGGATGTCCGTGCGGGAGTGGCTGATCGAGGCCAAGGCCGCGGGCCTGGACTCCATCCCCGGAACCGCCGCGGAGATCCTCGACGACGACGTCCGCTGGGTGCTCACCAAGGGCAAGCTCCCCACTGCCGCGTGGCTCGACGTCGTCACCACCGCGCACGAGGTCGGACTGCCGTCGACGTCGACGATGATGTACGGCCACGTCGACAACCCGTCGCACTGGGTCGGGCACCTCGCGCTCCTGCGCGAGACGCAGGAGCGCAGCGGCGGCTTCACCGAGTTCGTGGCGCTGCCGTTCATCCACCACAACGCGCCCGTCTACCTCGCGGGCGTGGCCCGCCCCGGGTCGACGGCGCGCGACGACCGCGCCGTGCACGCCATGGCCCGCCTCATGCTCCACGGAGCCATCGACCACATCCAGTGCTCCTGGGTGAAGCTCGGCGCCGAAGGTGTCGTCACCGTCCTTCAGGGCGGCTGCGACGATGTCGGCGGCACGCTCATGGAGGAGACCATCAGCCGCATGGCGGGCTCCGAGCACGGCTCGCGCAAGAGCGTCGAGGAGCTCGAGGCCCTCGCCCACGCCGCCGGACGCCCCGCCCGCCAGCGCACCACGACGTACGGCGAGGTCACCCCCGAGCGACGCGCGGCAGCGCTCACCACCCACGCGCTGCTGCCGCTCCTGCCGTCCGCTCGGGCCTGACCGCGCCCACGCCCGGGCCTCCTCCTGGCCCACCCCCGCGCCCGGGCGTGTTGCCCCGGAGGCGTTCGCAGCGGCTCACGTGCGCGTCAGCCGTTCGGCCGGAATGCTGCTCCGGGGTTGACTCGCGGACACTTACATCGGTGTAATTCCCCCCAACGTCGGCGCGCGAGCAGCTGGACGTGGGGAATCCGGCACTGTGCGTCGCGAAGCGCACAGGGCCACGGTCGAGGAGGTTTACCGGTGAGCAGCAGCAATGCCACCGTCCTGCCGCTGACCGACGCCGAGGAGCTCGGCTGGCAGGAGCGGGCGCTCTGCGCACAGACCGACCCTGAGGCCTTCTTCCCGGAGAAGGGCGGCTCCACCCGCGAGGCCAAGCGCGTCTGCACGACCTGCGAGGTGCGGGTCGAGTGCCTCGAGTACGCCCTCGACCACGACGAGCGCTTCGGCATCTGGGGCGGCCTCTCCGAGCGGGAGCGCCGTCGCCTGAAGAAGCAGGCCGTCTAGCCGCACCGGTCGCGCCCGAGGGCCGACCGGAGCACCCATCCACGTCGCGTAGGGTCGTCGAGCCATGTCCCACGACGAGCCTGCTCCCGATTCCCTCGAGGAGCTCCGCCGCCTCGGCGAGCACGTCCGCGACCTGTCGTCCGAGCTCCGGGGCGAGGCCCACGACGTCACCGAGATCGTGGCGACCACATCGGGCACCACGGGCTCGCTCGAGCCCGGCACCGAGGTAGCGCGCGAGGCCGCCGACGAGGCCGCCGACGCCGAGGCCTACCTCGCACCCGTCGTGCCCTCGGCACCGCTCGACGCCGTCCCGCTCGAGGACGAGGACGACGACCTCCCCGGCATCTTCCACGTCGACGACCACGTCGACGACCGGCCGCCGCGACGGCACGACGTCACCGCCGTGCTCGTCGCGCACGACGGCGCCCGCTGGCTGCCCGCGGTCCTCACCGCCCTCGGCCGCACCACGCGGCTGCCCGACCGGCTCGTCGCCGTCGACACCGGCAGCACCGACGAGACCCCCGACCTGCTCTCCCGCGCCGTCGAGGCGGGGCTGGTGTCGTCCGTGGTCACCGCCGCGCGCGACTCCGGCTTCGGCGCGGCGGTCGCACGCGGCATCGAGGCGGCGGCCACCGCACCGCGCCGCGCGGTGCCCCTGCCGGACGGTGCCGACCCCGACGAGCCCGCCGTCCGCTGGGTCTGGCTGCTGCACGACGACAGCGCGCCGGCGCCGCACGCCCTCGAGGCGCTGCTGCGCACGGCCGACCGGCAGCGCAGCGTCGACATCCTCGGCCCGAAGGTGCGCGGCTGGGGCAACCGCTCCGCCCTGCTCGAGGCGGGTGTCACCGTCGCCCGGTCGGGCAACCGCTGGACGGGCCTCGAGCGCCGCGAGCTCGACCAGGGCCAGCACGACGGCGACCGCGACGTCCTCGCCGTCGGCAGCGCGGGCATGCTCGTGCGCCGCGAGGTGTGGGACGCGCTCGGCGGCTTCGACCCGGCGCTGCCGTTCTTCCGCGACGACGTCGACCTCTGCTGGCGGGCCCGGCGCGCGGGTCATCGCGTGCTCGTCGCCACCGACGCCGTCGTGCACCACCGCGAGGCCGCGGCGCACCGCCGTCGCGACGTCCACGCCGGCAGCCCGCCGCACCCCGAGCGCCCGCACCGCATCGACCGCGCGTCGGCCGTGCACCTCATGCGCGCCCACGCCTCGGGCCTGCGCGGGCCGCTCGTCACCCTGCGCCAGCTCGTCGGCTCGCTCGTACACGCCCTCTTCCTGCTCCTCGGCAAGGACGCCGATGCCGCCCGCGACGAGTGGGGAGCGTTCCGCGACTCGGTCGCCGACCGGTCGGGGCTCAAGGCCTCCCGGGCCCGTGTCGCCGAGGCCGGCGCGGCGCCGGGCGCCGTCCCCGACAAGGACGTCCGCCATCTCCTCGCCGCGCGCGGTGCCCAGGCGCGGCACGCGTTCGACCGGGTGGCCGACCTCGTGGCCGGTCGCGAGCAGGCCGACGCGTCGCGGTCCGTCCTCGACTCCACCACCGACGACCCCGACGGCTGGTACGACGACGACACGCGCCCCAGCAGGCTGCGCCGCCTGCTCAGCCGCCCCGGCACCCTCGTCGTCCTCGGTCTGCTCGTCACGACCCTGATCGGCGTGCGCGGCCTGCTCGGCGAGGGCGTCCTGCTCGGCGGGGCGCTCGTGCCCGCACCCGAGGGCGCCGGCGACCTGTGGGCGGCGTACACGACCGCGTGGCACCAGGTGGGCGTCGGCTCGGCGTCCGACTCTCCGGCGTGGCTGCTGCCCCTGGTGGGCCTCGCCGGGGTCCTGCGCGGGTCGGCGAGCGCCGCGGTCGACGTCGTGCTGCTCTTGTCGATCCCGCTGGCCGGCCTCACCGCGTGGCTGGCCCTGCGCGGGCTGACGATCTCCGCTCCGGCACGCATCTGGGCGGTCACGGCGTACGCCACGCTCCCGGCGTTCACCGGTGCGCTGTCCGGCGGTCGGCTCGGC
Organism: Longivirga aurantiaca; assembly: GCF_042660085.1. Lineage (NCBI taxonomy): Bacteria > Bacillati > Actinomycetota > Actinomycetes > Sporichthyales > Sporichthyaceae > Longivirga > Longivirga aurantiaca. Next base: position 647,263 of record NZ_JBHSTI010000002.1, read on the forward strand.
ACCGCGGCCGCGCTCGTCCTGCTGCCGTGGCTGATCCGGTCGAGCGCGCGGCTGGTCGGAGTGGGGCGCCCGGTCACGTGGCGGCGAGCCTTCGGCACCGGACTGCTGCTGTCGGTCACGGCGTCGTTCACCCCGGTGGTGTGGCTGATGGCCGTGCCGCTGGCGGTCGCAGCGGCGTTCAGCGTCGCCCGCAGCGCGCCGGCGCGCATCCGCCTCGCCGTGACCGTGCTGCTGCCGGTGGTGCTGCTCGTCCCGTGGAGCCTGCGGGTCGTGCGCGAGCCCGCGCTGCTGCTGCTCGAGCCGGGCCTCGTCGGCCCGGTCGACCCCACGCTGTCGTCGCTCGACGTCCTCCTGCTCCGGCCGGGCGGCCCCGGCATGACGCCGCTCTGGCTGGGCCTCGGCATCCTCGTCGCGGGCATCGGCTGCCTCGGTGTGCGCGGCCGCCGCCGCCAGGTGCTCGCCGCGTGGGCGGTCGGCCTGGTGGGCCTGGCCACCGGTGTCGTCATGACGGTCGTGCGGGTGAGCGTGCCGTCGATCGACGGCTCGATCGCGCCCTGGCCGGGGATCCCGACCGCGCTGTGGGGCGGGGCTCTCGTCGTGGCGGTCGCCCTCACGGTCGACCTCATCCCGCGCCACCTGTCGGGGCGCGACTTCGGCTGGCGGCAGCCGACGGTCGTCGCGCTGATCGTCCTGCTGGTGCTCGCCCCCATCGGCGCCCTCGCGCTGCTCGTCGTGGGGGCCGACGGCCCCCTGCGCCGTGGCGACCGCGACGTGCTGCCCGCGTTCGTGGCGGCCGAGATGCGCGGCGACGACCGCCCGCGCGCCCTCGTCCTGCGCCGCGCGGGGGAGTCGGCGATCGTCTACGACCTGATGTCGGTGCCCGAGCCGCAGCTCGGCGATCGCGACGTCGCGCCGTCGCTGGAGACCTCGGCCGTCCTCGACCGCCTCGTCGCCCGGCTCGCGGCCGGCATCGGCGCGAGCGAGGTGGACGACCTGGCGACCCACGGCGTGCGGTACGTCGTCCTCGCCGACGCGCGCGGCACCGAGGACCCGCTCGTGTCCTCGCTCGACAGCCAGCGCGGCCTGCGCCGCGTCGCCGCCAGCGCCGGGGACACCCTCTGGGAGCTCGTGCCCACCTCCGCCCGCGCGCTCACCCTCGCGACGCGGACGGTGAACGGCGTGCCGGTCCGCTCCGCCGAGTCGGTCCCGACCAACGGAGGCGACCCCCGAACGACCACCGAGGTCGACTCCCGCGTCGACGCCGGCCCGCCGGCGCGCACGCTGGTGCTGGCCGAGGCCGTCGACAGCAGGTGGCGGTTCGACGTCGCCGGCCAGGCGGTCACGCCCGCACCGCTCACCGACGGCGACTCCCTCGACCCATCCGCCCAGCAGGTGCCGCTCGGCGGGGGGACGGCGCCGGTGCGCGTGTCCTTCGACGGCTCGAGCCGGTCTGCGTGGCTCTGGGTGCAGGCCGTGGCGGTGGCCCTCACCGTGGTGCTCGCGCTGCCGGCGCGCCGCCGCGACCTGGACGACGACAGCGAGGACCTCGGTGCCGAGGACCCGGCGGAGGTGACGGCATGAGCGCCCTCGACACGGTCCGCGCCTTCGTGCGACGCCCCTGGGGCTCGGTGCTCGCGGGCACCGTCGCCGTGGCGGTCGTCGTCGGCGTCGGGCTGCTGGCGGCGCCCGACCAGGTCCCGGTCGTCGCCGAGCCCGTGGTCGAGCCGGTCGCGTCGACCGAGCTCCTCTGCCCGATCACCGTCGCGACCAGCGCGCTCGTCACCACCGTGAGCGCCGGGGTCGCGCCCGTGCCGGGCGTGCAGGACGGCAGCGCGAAGCTCGCCACGCTCTCGTCCACCCCCGACCAGGCGCCGCAGGTGATCGAGGCGCCGGGTGTCGTGGTCCGCGACGTCATCGAGGACAAGGTCTCCGCGCCGCGCACCGCGCGCGCCACCGGGTCGTGGGCGGCCGGCTTCGGCGCCGACCAGGTCGCCCGCTCCGGCGTCGGCGCGAGCCGGGGCCTCGCGGCCTCGCCGTGCGCCCGACCCATCACCGACGGCTGGATCCTCGGCGGCGCCTCGACCGTCGGTCGCAGCACGCAGCTGCTGCTGGTCAACGACGACGACCGCGCGGCCCAGGTCGACCTCCTCGTGTTCGGACCGGACGGCGAGGTCGTGTCGCCGGCCGGCTCGGGCGTCGTGGTGCCGCCGCTCGCGCGCAGCGTGGTGCGGCTCTCCGCCCTCGCCCCTGACCAGGCGTACACCGCCGTGCACGTCGTCGCGCGCACCGGCCGCATCGCGGTGTCTGCGCTGCAGACCGCCGCCGACGGACTCATCCCGCTGGGCATGTCGGTGCTGCCCGTCACCCAGGCCTCGCGCCGCGTCGTCATCCCCGACATCCCGAAGGTCGCCACCGCGCGCCTCCTCCTGCTGTCGCCGTCCGGCCCTGCCGACATCGGCGTCAAGCTCCTGACCGCGGACGGCGCCATCACGCCGGTCGGGCTCGACTCGGTGTCGCTCGACGAGAACCGGCTCGAGGCGATCAGCCTCACCGAGGCGCTGGCGGGCGAGGCGGCCGGAGTCGTCGTCACGTCCGACGTGCCCGTGGTCGCCGCGGTCGTGGTGACCACCGGCGGCGACGGCGACCTGCGCGAGGGCGACGTCACGGCCGGAACGCCGGCGCTCACCGCGCCCGGTGTCGTGGTCGGCCTCGACGTCGGCACCGTCAAGCACGTCGTGGGCATCGCCGCGCCCGGAGGCGCGACCGCCGTACGGCTCGACCTCTACGTCGGGGCCGGCACCACCCCGGTGCTCACGCGCACCGTCGAGGTGGGGGCCGGGCAGTCGCGGCGGGTCCGCGTCACCGTGACCGAGGACGGCTCGCTGCTCGTGATCACACCGCTGGGGGACGGCCCGGCGTACGTCACGCGCGAGGTCGCCGAGCAGGGCCCGCGCGGCCCGCTGCTCGCGCTCGCGCCCGTGCTGCCCACCCGGGCCACGACGACCGTGCCACCGGTGGTCTCGCGGCCGGGCTCAGCCCTGTCGTAACGGCCTAGGCTGGCGCCGTGGCAGTGAAGCGGGACCGGCACGGCCGCGGGGTGCGTGGCCCCCTCGCGCCGTCGTCGTCCCCGGCGTACGTCCCGCGGATGGAGCGGTTCGGCAACCTCGTCGCCCAGGCGGTCGACCGGCTCGAGCCGCGCTGGCGCGCCCATGTCAGTGCGGTCGACATCGAGGTGCAGGACTCCCCTCCCGTCACGGCGGCGGACGTCGCCGACGGCGCCGAGGTGCCGCTCGCGGGGTACCGCCTGGCGCCCGACCGGCGCTCGGCCTCCGGGGCGCCGGTGACCGTGGTCGTGTTCCGCCGGCCGGTCGAGCTGCGCGCCCCTGAGCGCGCCGCCCGGGTCGACCTCGTGCGCGACCTCGTGGCCGAGCAGCTCGCCGACGCCCTCGGGCTCGCGCCCGGCGACCTCGACCCGGCGTACGACGACCCGGCCGACTGAGGTCGTGGCGCCCCCGCCGGACTAGCGCAGGGGGAGCAGCTCGCGCTCGAGGTACGGCGTCAGCAGGACGCTGAACGTGCCCGTCAGGTGGTTCGCGTCGCGGTAGACCCGCACGCCGCCCACCGCCACCGGGCAGGTGCCGTCGGCGCAGAAGTACCGCGTGAGGTCGAGCACCCGCAGGCCCAGCGCCGCCGCCGCGTCGCGCCGCCCGTCGTCGTTCCTCATCGCCGCGGCCTTCGTGGGCGAGCAGCGGTTCACGTCGTCCGGGTGCGCCTGCGCGCAGGCCCAGGCGCCGGAACCGATCGACGGGGTGTCGCGCAGGACCACGACCTCGATGCCCGACCGTACGAGCGGGGCCCAGGCCGCCTCGAAGCCCGCCGCGGAGACCTGGTCGGGGTCGGCCGCCGACCCCGTGTCGTAGGCGAGGCCGGCGAAGCTGGAGACCACGACCGTCCGGAAGCGTCCCGCGAGGAGGGCTTCCTGCACGCCGTGGCTCCACGACATGCAGCCCGCCACGTGTGCCGCCGGCGCCTCGCGCGGCGTCTCGGTGAGCGGGCAGCCCGAGCGCGCGAACAGGTGCAGCTCGAGATCGTTGCGCCGGGCCGTCGCCTCGAACGCAGGAAGCCACTGGAAGGCGTGGCTGTCGCCGACCAGTGCCACCGCGGTGCCGCCGCGCACGCCGTAGACGCAGTCGTGCACCGCGTAGTCGGAGCCGTAGGAGAGGCACGTGCCGCTTCCCGCCGTCTTGCTGATGGGGGTGAGGTTCGCCGCGGTCTCCTCCTCGACGCCCACTGCCGGCACGACGTCGTCCCACGTGAACCGGGCGCACTCCGGTTCGACCAGGGCGCTCGGACCGCGGCACGACTCGGCGTCCCACGTCGCGGCCGGCTTCGAGGTGGAACGTGGGCCGATCCGGCTGACGAGGTCGTCCTGAGCGGCCTGGTCCGCGAGCTGCCGCTCGTCGAGGCTCCGGCCGGCGCCCAGGCTCGCGGCCTGCACCCCGGCCGCGAGGACGAGCATCGAGGCGAGACCCAGCACGAGCACGCGCCGCGGTGGGAGGCGCATCGCCCACGGGTGGAACCGCACCGGGTTCTCGACGAGCCGGACGGTGAGCCAGGCGAGACCGGTGACGGCCAGCCCGACCGGGATCAGCTGCCACCATCGCAGGGCGGTGCGGCTGGGCTCGTCGGTCACGCCCCAGGCCGTCAGGGCGAAGGGGAGCAGGACCAGCACGGGCCAGTGCCACAGGTAGATGCTGTACGAGGTCTCCCCGACCAGCTGGACCGGCCGTGCCGCCAGCGGTCGCGCGAGCGACCAGCGAGCCTGCGGGTCGCGTGCCCAGATGAGCAGCGCGGTCGCGGCCACCGGGACGACGGCGTTGAGGCCGGGGAAGCCGAGCTCCACGCGGAACAGCGCCATGTAGGCGAGCAGCACCGCCCATCCGACGTACGACGCGGCCAGGCGCAGCGGGGAGTCGTAGCGGAAGGGGCCCGTGTCGCGCACGCCGGCGTCCCGGCGCATCGCGAGGCCGACCAGAGCGCCGGCCCCGAACTCCCAGACGCGTGCCGTGGTGACGAAGTACGCCGACGGATCGCCCTGCGCGACCAGGACGGCCCCGACGACGAAGCTGGGGACGCTCACGAGCAGGACGGCGCCGAGCAGCGCGGCGCGCGGCCGGACGAGGCGCCCCACCCAGGTCGCGGCACCCAGGAGCAGCAGCGGCCAGAAGGCGTACAGCTGCTCCTCGACGCCGAGCGACCAGAAGTGCAGCACGGGCGACTCGACGCCGCTCGCCTGGCTGAAGTAGTCGACGGACTGGGACGCGAACAGCCAGTTGGCGCTGTAGAAGACGGCCGCGGTGATGTCGGAGTAGAAGCGCTCGCGGATCGACACCGGCACGAGCACCGCGACGGCGACAGCCGTGACGCCGAGGACGGTGAGGCTCGCCGGGAGCAGCCGGCGCGCGCGCCGTGCCCAGAACCGCCCGAGGCCGATCGATCCTGTGCGGTCGAGCTCGCCGAACAGGTGGCTCGAGATGAGGTAGCCCGAGAGCACGAAGAACACGTCGACGCCGACGAGCCCGCCCGAGAGCAGCGCCGGGTTGGCGTGGTAGACGAAGACCCCGAGCACGGCCAGGGCCCGCACGGCCTGGAGGTCGGGGCGCAGGTCCGAGCGCGTGGACGCGCGGACGGGAGCGCGCCGTGATGGTGGCGCGAGTGCGGCCATGACGCGGTGTACCCCCCCAGCCCGGACGGTAACCCGTCCGCTCCGGTTCCTCCGGCGAGGCCCGACCTGGTGGACCGGGCGCGGCGTGGCGCCCGAGTCGGAGGCCCCAGCACGGTCCTGCTCCGGCGTCTGCTCGACCGTAGCAGCGCGGCGCCCGCGGTAGCCCGTCGGCGCGGCCGCCCCCGGCGCACCGTGGCGGACTTCACCGCGTGGCGATGCGGGGCGGTGTCGGCGCACGGCCGTAGATTCGCGACGTGAGTCCGGTCCGGCGCTGCTCCAAGCCCTCCTGCACCCGTGCGGCAGTGGCGACGCTGACGTACGTCTACGCCGACCAGACCGCGGTGCTGGGCCCGCTCGCGACGTACGCCGAGCCGCACTGCTACGACCTCTGCTCGCACCACTCCGAGCGGATGACGGCGCCGCGCGGCTGGGAGGTCGTCCGGCTCGAGCCCGACCCCGAGGCGCTGCGCCCGTCGAGCGACGACCTCGAGGCCCTCGCCGACGCCGTCCGCGAGGCCGCCCGCCCGCGGGTGCCCGTGCCGGCCCCGGTCGAGGTCGGACGCCGCGGCCACCTGCGCGTGCTGCGCACCGACGTCGACGCCTGAGCGTCACCGTCCGCACCCGGCCGTCCCTGGGTCACCCGCCGAGACGATAATCCCTCACGCTCTGTAGTGTTACGATCCCGACACGTAGTCACATCCGCACCATCTGACCCGTAACCCTCGCCACGTACCAGGCGCCTCTTCCCAACAGGCGCCCGCACCCGTACTGTCGGCTCACGGCGCGTGGGGCGCCGCTCGCACGTGATCGGGGACCGCACGACGAAGGGATGGGGGACGACCTCCATGGCCCGCAGCTCTCAGGCCGCCGAGCCCGCACAGCTCGGCTCGCTGACCCAGCGAGGCGCCCGCACGGGCGCCTACTGCCGCGTGTGCGACTCCGAGCGCGTCACGCGCATCTCGATGGAGCTCACCGACGGCTCCCAGGTCGACTTCACCCACTGCCTCGAGTGCGAGAACCGCACCTGGCAGCAGGGCGACGAGGTGCTCTCGGTCGAGCACGTGCTCTCGCGCGCCCGCAAGAACACCTGAGCCGGCCCGTCGCCGGGTGGGCGAGTTCACGCGTCGACCGGCATGGGGAGCCCTCCGCGCTGTGTAGGGTCGCTCCCGTGCTGGACGCCGATCTTCTCGACCGCCTCATCAAGGCGTACGACGTACGCGGCGTCGTCCCCGACGACCTCAGCCCGGAGATCGCCCGCCTCGTCGGCGCGGCCTTCGTGCGCGTGGTCGGCGCCTCCACGGAGGCGGGCGGACCGGGCACGGTGGTCGTCGGCCGCGACATGCGCCCGTCGGGGCCCGCACTCGTGGCCGCCTTCGCCGAGGGCGTGACCTCCCAGGGCGTCGACGTCCTGCTCATCGGGCTCGCCTCGACCGACCAGCTGTACTACGCCGCCGGCTCGCTCGACCTCCCCGGCGCGATGTTCACCGCGAGCCACAACCCCGCGCAGTACAACGGCATCAAGCTCTGCCGCACCGGTGCCTCGCCCGTCGGCCAGGACACCGGCCTGCGCGAGATCAAGCGCCTCGTGCTCGAGTGGTCGGGCACCGGGATCCCGGCGTACGACGGCCCCGCGGGCACCGTGACCGAGCGCGACCTGCTCGCCGACTACGCCGCGTTCCTCAACGCCCTCGTGCCGCTGGGTGCGAGCCGTCACCTCTCGGTCGTCGTCGACGCCGGCAACGGCATGGGCGGCCACACCGTTCCTGCTGTGCTCGCCGGCCTCCCGCTCGCGATCACGCCGCTCTACTTCGAGCTCGACGGCACCTTCCCGAACCACGAGGCCAACCCCATCGAGCCCGAGAACCTGCGCGACCTGCAGGCGAAGGTGCTGGAGACCGGCGCCGACCTCGGTCTCGCCTTCGACGGCGACGCCGACCGCTGCTTCGTGGTGGACGAGAAGGGCGCGATCGTCGACCCGTCGACGCTCACCGCGCTCATCGCGGTGCGCGAGCTCGGCAAGCACCCCGGCTCGGTGATCATCCACAACCTGATCACGAGCGCGGCCGTGCCGGAGATCGTGCTCGAGCACGGCGGCGTGCCCGAGCGCACGCGCGTGGGCCACTCGTTCATCAAGGCGCGCATGGCCGAGACCGGCGCCGTCTTCGGCGGCGAGCACTCCGGCCACTTCTACTTCCGCGACTTCTGGCGTGCCGACTCCGGGATGCTCGCCGCGCTGCACACGCTGGCCGCGCTGGGCGAGACCCCCGAGGGCACCACGCTGTCGAGCCTGCTCGCGCAGTACTCGCGCTACGCGATGTCGGGCGAGATCAACACCACGGTGGCCGACCAGGCCGCCGTCGTCGCGCAGATCACGGCCGAGTACGGCGCTCGCGCCGGGGTCGAGCTCGACGAGCTCGACGGTCTCACGGTGTCGGGCGACGGCTGGTGGTTCAACGTGCGGCCGAGCAACACCGAGCCGCTGCTGCGGCTCAACGCCGAGGGAAAGGACGCCGCGACGATGCAGTCGGTCCGCGACGAAGCACTCGCCATCATCCGTGGGGGAACCGCATGAGCCTCGACCCGCTGCTGCTCGAGGTGCTCGCGTGCCCGTGCGAGCATCACGCGCCCGTCGAGGTCGACGGCGATCCCGCGACCGCGATCGTGTGCACCCGCTGCCGTACGACGTTCCCTGTGCGCGACGGCATCCCCGTGATGCTCCTCGACGACGCCGCGCCGGGCCCGCACGGGATCGGCAACCCGGTCTCCTCCGTGGATGAGTGACGCCGTGACCCTTCCTGACGACCAGGTCCTCGACGACGTCGACGCGCTCGTCGCGGCCGACCCGGGGATGATGCTGCGCGCCACGGGGGACGCCGGTGCGCAGGTGCGCCGCGCGCTGGCCGGCATCGACCGCGACGCCGTACGCCGCATCGCCGCCGACGGCCGCCCGCGCTCGGTGGTCGTGGTGGGCATGGGCGGCTCCGGCATCAGCGGCGACGTGCTCGCCGCGGTCTGCGGTAGCGGCTGCCCGGTGCTCGTCACCACGATCCGCGACTACACGCTCCCGGGCTGGGTCGGCCCGCTCGACCTCGTCCTCGCGGTGTCGTGCTCGGGCTCGACCGAGGAGACGCTCAACGTCGCGGCCGAGGCCGTCAAGCGCGGCTGCCGCGTCGTCGGCGTCGGGTCCGCCGGCAGCCCGCTCGAGCAGACCGTGCGCTCGACGACGTCCGGTGTCTTCCTGGCTGTCGACGCGGGCGACCTCATGCCCCGCGCGTCGCTGTGGCTCCTCGCCACGCCGCTGCTCGTCGTGGCCAACGCCCTGGAGATCGCCGACGTCCCCGACTCCGCGCTCGAGCGTGCGGCCGACGTGCTCGACTCCGTCGCCACCGAGTGCGGCGTCGCCGTGCCGCTCGCCGACAACCCCGCGAAGATCCTGGGGCTCTCTCTCGCGGGCTCGCTCCCGATGGTGTGGGGCACGTCGTTCGTCGGCGACCTCGCGGCGTACCGCATGGCCTGCCAGTTCAACGAGAACGCCAAGCTGCCGGTCGTGTTCGGCGCGATCCCCGAGGCCAACCACAACCAGGTGGTGTCCCTCGACGGCCCGTTCGCCGGCTCGGCGGGCGACGACATCTTCCGCGACCCGTTCGAGGACGGCAGCGGGCCCGCGCGCCTCCGCCTCGTGCTGCTGCGCGACACTGACGAGCACCCGCAGGACGCGCGCCGTGCGGACGTCACCCGCGACATCGCCGAGCGCCGCGGTGTGGCCGTCCACGTCGTCACCGCCCGCAGCGGCCACGTGGTCGAGCGGCTCGCCTCGTTGACCGCCATCGCCGACTGGTCGAGCGTGTACGCCGCCATCGCCCTCGGCATCGACCCCTCGCCCATCGGCCCGATCAACGAGCTGAAGGGTCGCATCGCATGAGCACCGAGGGCGGCACCAAGGCGGTGGTGGCGGCGCTGATCGCCAACACCGGCATCGCGATCACGAAGTTCGGCGCGTTCGCCATCACGGGCTCGAGCTCGATGCTGTCCGAGGCGATCCACTCGGTCGCCGACTCCGGCAACCAGGTGCTCCTGCTCGTCGGCGGCAAGCGGTCCAAGCGCGAGGCGGACGACCAGCACCAGTTCGGCTACGGCCGCACGCGCTACGTCTACGCCTTCGTCGTCTCGATCGTGCTGTTCTGCCTCGGCGGACTGTTCAGCCTCTACGAGGGCTGGCACAAGTTCCACGAGCCCGAGGCGCTCACGAGCCCGATGGTCGCCTTCGTCGTGCTCGGCATCGCGATCGTCCTCGAGTCGTTCTCCTTCCGTACGGCGATCCGCGAGGCCAACAAGAGCCGCGGCACGAAGTCGATGCAGAAGTTCGTGCGCGAGGCCCGTCAGCCCGAGCTGCCCGTGATCCTGCTCGAGGACTTCGGCGCGCTCATCGGCCTCTGCTTCGCGCTCATCGGCGTCACGCTCGCGACCGTCACCGGCGACGGACGGTGGGACGGCATCGGCGCGCTCGCGATCGGCGCGCTGCTGCTGGTCATCGCGGTGTTCCTGGCCCTGGAGATGTCCTCGATGCTCGTCGGCGAGAGCGCGGTGCCGGAGCAGACGGACGCGATCCGTGCCGCGCTCGAGTCGGAGCCGTCGGTCACCCGCATCATCCACATGCGCACGCTGCACACCGGGCCGGACGAGGTCATGGTGGCCGCGAAGATCGCCGTCACGGGCACCGACACCGCCGCCTCGGTGTCCGACGCCATCAACGCGGCCGAGGCCCGGATCCGCGCCGCCGTGCCCGAGGCCCGCTGGATCTACCTCGAGCCCGACCTCGACCGCGAGACCTCCGCCTGAGCGTCCGAAGAGGGACTTTGGCCGGATCGGCGCGCGTGCGGCACAATGGCAGCTGCCCTGCGGTGCAGATCCCCGCGTGAGCACCGGTGAGCCAACGAGGCCTCGTGACGCCCGCCGCGTACCGCCCGTCCCTCGGGCGTAGAAACCGGAGTACCCGCATGAGCACGCCCGACTTCAAGGTCGCCGACCTGTCCCTGGCCGAGTTCGGCCGCAACGAGATCCGCCTGGCCGAGCACGAGATGCCCGGCCTCATGGCGATGCGCGCGCAGTTCGGCGAGAGCAAGCCGCTCTCCGGCGCCCGCATCACCGGCTCGCTGCACATGACGGTGCAGACCGCCGTCCTCATCGAGACGCTCACCGCGCTCGGCGCCGAGGTCCGCTGGGCCTCGTGCAACATCTTCTCGACCCAGGACCACGCGGCCGCGGCGATCGCCGTCGGCCCGACCGGCACCCCCGAGGCCCCCGCCGGCGTCCCGGTCTACGCCTGGAAGGGCGAGTCGCTCGAGGAGTACTGGTGGTGCACCCAGCAGGTGCTGCAGTGGCCTGACGGCGGCGGCCCCAACATGATCCTGGACGACGGCGGCGACGCCACCCTGCTCGTGCACAAGGGCCGCGAGTTCGAGATCGCCGGTGCCGTGCCCTCGACGGACGCGAACGACTCCGAGGAGTACGCCGTCATCCTCGACCTGCTCCGCAGGACGATCGCCGACGCCAGCGTGAACTGGACGGCCATCGCCGAGGGCATCAAGGGCGTCACCGAGGAGACCACGACCGGCGTCCACCGCCTGTACGAGATGCACAAGGCCGGCTCGCTGCTCTTCCCGGCGATCAACGTCAACGACTCGGTCACCAAGAGCAAGTTCGACAACAAGTACGGCTGCCGCCACTCGCTCGTCGACGGCATCAACCGCGCCACCGACGTCCTCGTCGGCGGCAAGGTCGCGGTCGTCTGCGGCTACGGCGACGTCGGCAAGGGCTCGGCCGAGTCGCTCCGTGGCCAGGGCGCGCGCGTCATCGTCACCGAGATCGACCCGATCTGCGCGCTGCAGGCGGCGATGGACGGCTACGAGGTCGCCAAGCTCGAGGACGTCGTCGGCCGCGCCGACATCATCATCACGGCCACCGGCTGCTACGACGTCGTGACCGTCGACCACATGGCGGCCATGAAGCACCAGGCGATCCTGGGCAACATCGGCCACTTCGACAACGAGATCGACATGGCCGGCCTCGCGGGCCTCCCCGGCGTGAAGCGCACGACCATCAAGCCGCAGGTCGACGAGTGGGTCTTCCCCGACGGCCACTCGGTGATCGTGCTGTCCGAGGGCCGCCTGCTCAACCTGGGCAACGCCACCGGCCACCCGTCGTTCGTCATGAGCAACTCGTTCACCAACCAGGTGCTGGCCCAGATCGAGCTCTTCACCAAGCTCGACGAGTACCCGCTCGGCGTGCACGTGCTGCCCAAGCACCTCGACGAGATGGTCGCCCGCCTGCACCTCGACGCCCTCGGCGTCCGGCTCACCGAGCTGACCAAGAAGCAGGCCGAGTACCTCGGCGTCGATGTCGCCGGCCCGTACAAGGCCGACCACTACCGCTACTGAGGCTCCGTGACCGACCAGCCTGACCTGACAGGGGCGCCCTACCCGGGCGCCCCTGTCACGTATGCCGAGGCACGTGACGCCGGCGTCGACCTGCGCCGCCAGCGCTGGGGCCTCGCCGACATCGCCATCGCGATGCTGCTCTCGCTGTTCGCCCCGATCCTCGTGCTCGGCCTGGGCCAGGCGGTCGGAGCGACCCCGGGCACGCCCGTGTGGCTCGTCCTCGCCATCGCCTCGCCGTGGATCGGGTTCGGGCTCTGGCCGTGGCTCACCACCAGGCTGCAGGGCAACGGGGCACGGATCGACCTCGGCGTCGCGTTCCGGTGGTCCGACCTCGGCTGGGGGCTGCTGGGCGGCGTCGCCTGCTGGGTGCTCGCCTCGCTCGTGGCGGGCCTGACCCAGCGGTTCTTCGGCGACTTCTCCTCCTCGGCGGCGGACGCGATCGTCGAGTCCGACGGCTCGAAGGTCGTCACGATCCTCGTGCTCGTCGTCGTGGTGACCCTCGGGCCGTTCTTCGAGGAGCTGTGCTTCCGGGGGCTCGCCTTCGCGGCCGTCGCCAAGTCGTCGGCGGCCCGCGGGCTGCCCGCGGTGCCCCTCGCCACGGTGGTCTCGGCGGTGCTGTTCACCCTCATCCACTTCGAGGTGGTGCGCATCGGCGTGCTGCTCACGATCGGCCTGGTGCTCGGCCTCCTGCGCGCCCTCACCGGGCGCATCGGCGCCAGCGTGGTGGCCCACGGCGTCAACAACCTCGTCGCCGTCGTCGGCATCGTGCAGGTCATCGACTGGTAGTCCGCTGCGCGGTGCCAGCGCCGCGCGGAGCGATGCTCGCTGGTCTTCCGACGCCATATCGCGTCGTACTCTTGAAGCCCCAGAACCGACCCCAGGAACGCCCATGACCACATCCGCCCCGGAGGCGCCGGTTTCCGGCCGTCACCGGTCGTCGGCGTGGGTGCACATGCCGGGTCTGGACGGTGTGCGTGCGGTGGCTGTGG
>NZ_JBHSTI010000003.1:0-43961 GCF_042660085.1 Longivirga aurantiaca
CCTCGACCCGGACGACGAAACGCTGCGCCGCCCGCCCTCCGACGTCCCTCCGACCGGAGGGCGGGCGGCCGACGCCTCAGGTCCGCGCGGGGATGAGCCCCGAGCGGCCCGAGCCGTTCGTGAGGTCGACCGCATCGATGGTGAACGAGTGCTTGCCCTTGCCGAGGCCGGTCCGGCGGCGACGAGCCCCACCAGCGGGACGGCGACGGCGGCGGCGCCACTGACGGTGGATCGCTGCACGGTTCCTCCTTCCACGCAGGCTCCGTCGCCCGGCTCGTCGCGCGGTCCCCGAGCCCTGTGGCTCTCCGCTGCGGCAGCCTGCGACGCCGACGGGGCAGCGCGGTACGGGACGAAGGTGCCGGTACCCGGGAACACGACGGCCGAGGATTGAGTTGACGGTTCAACCACCGAGCCGACCGGAAGGCCCCCGATGACCGAGCCCACGCACGTCGACTGGATCCGCGCCGCCCGCGCCTCGCACGAGCGCCTGTCCGGGATCGCCGCCGGTCTCACCGAGGACCAGCTCGTCGCGCAGTCGTACGACACCGAGTGGACCGTGGCCCAGGTGCTCTCGCACATCGGCAGCGGCGCCGAGATCTTCGGGCTCATGGCCCAGGCCTCGCTGGCGGGTGCCGACTCGCCCGGCAGCGAGCAGTTCCAGGCGGTCTGGGCGGTCTGGAACGCCAAGAGCCCCGTGGCGATGCGCGACGACGCGCTCGCGTCGAACACCGCGCTCGTCGAGCTGTTCGAGGCGATCACCCCCGAGCAGGCGGCCTCGGTGCAGATCTCGTTCGGCCCCTTCTCCGTCGACATCGCCGGACTCGTCCGCATGCGGCTGAGCGAGCATGCGCTGCACACGTGGGACGTCGCGGTCTTCCTCGACCCCGCGGCCGCCGTCGCCCAGGACGCCGCGGCCCTGCTGCTGCCGGGCCTCGGTCAGATGGCGGAGCGGGCGGGCAAGCCGGCCGACCCTGCGTTCTCGGTGCGGCTCGTGACCACCGACGGCCTCGGCGCCTGGGCGGTGCGGGCCGGCGCGACGGCGGAGTTCGGCGCGGCCGACGAGACGGCGTCGTACGACGGAGAGGTGTCCCTGCCCGGCGAGGCCCTGCTGCGCCTCATCGCGGGTCGGCTCGACGTCGACCACACACCTGCCGGCATCACCGAGTCCGGCGTGCGCGGGCTGGCCGACCTCCGCCGGGTCTTCCAGGGGCTCTAGCGCTCGAGCTGGATGCCTGTGCGTCACCTCTGGGGGCCTCCCAGGCATCCAGATCAGGAAGCCCCGGCTAGGTTCGCGGCGTGGGCGAGCAACGGGTTGTCGTGGTCGGGGCAGGTCTCGGCGGGCTGCGCGCGGCCGAGGCCCTGCGGGCGCAGGGGTACGCCGACGAGCTCGTGGTGGTCGGCGACGAGCCCTACGCGCCGTACAACCGGCCGCCCCTGTCGAAGGAGGCGCTGGCCGACGAGATCGCGCACGACCGGCTGGAGTTCCGCCGCCGGGCCAGCGTGGACGACGTGGTCTGGCGGCTCGGGGAGACCGTGACCTCGCTCGACCTCGACGGGCGGACGGTCGCGCTCGGCTCCGACACCCTCGCCTGGGACGCGCTCGTGCTCGCCACCGGCGTGAGCGCACGTCGTCTGCCCGTGCCGGGGCCGCCGGCGACCGCGGCCGCGGGCCGGCACGTGGTGCGCACCCTGGACGACGCCGTGGCGCTGCGCGAGGCGCTGCGCCCGGGCGCCCGCGTGGTGGTGCTCGGAGCGGGGTTCATCGGGTGCGAGGTGGCGGCGACAGCGATCGGCCTCGGCTGCCACGTCCGCGCGGTGGCGCTCGACCCCCTGCCGATGGTCCGCCCGCTCGGCCCGATGCTCGCCGCCGAGCTGCAGCGCCGGCACGAGGCGCACGGAGTGGTGTTCCACCTGGGCGTGGGGGTGGCGGAGATCGTCGGCGGCGACCGCGTGACCGGCGTCGTGCTGTCGGACGGCACCGCGCTCGAGGCGGACGTGCTGGTCGAGGCGCTCGGATCCCTCTGCAACGTCGGGCTGCTCGAGGGGAAGGGCTTCGACCTCTCCGACGGCGTGCTCGCCGACACCGCGCTGCGCCCGCTGCAGGACGGGGTGCCGCTCGACGGCGTGGCCGTCGTGGGCGACATCGCGCGGTTCCCGCACCACCGGTTCGCGGACGGCGCGCAGCGTGTGGAGCACTGGAGCGTGCCGACCGACACGGGCAAGCGGGCCGGTGCCGTGCTGTCGGCGTACCTCGCCGGGGAGGGCTACGACGCGGTCGTCGCGGCACCGTTCGACCTGCTGCCGTCGTTCTGGTCGGACCAGTACGACATCCGGATGCAGTCCTTCGGGATGCCCGGCCTCGCCGACCCGGACGGCATCCGCCTGCTCGAGGGCGACCTTGCCGCCGACTGCATCGTGGGCTACCACCGCGGCCACGACCTCGTGGGCGTCGTCGGCCTCGGGATGCTCCGCGAGCTCACGGCCTACCGCCCCCGGCTCGGCCGCACCCGCCCCTGACGCTGCCGGATCCTGCGGGGACCCTTGACGGCTCGGCGACACCCCCCTAGTGTCCCGTTCGGATCCAAACGATCTCCCAGCACCGTCGCCGGACCCGACCCGAGGAGCCCTCATGCAGCCGACCCCCGTGCCCCTGGACCAGGTCGACCTCGCCGATCTCGACGCGTTCGAGAGCAACCAGGCGTGGGGGATGTTCGACACGCTGCGGCGCGAGGCCCCCGTGCACTGGAACCCCGAGCACGACGGCGGCTCCGGCTTCTGGTCGGTCACGCGGTACGACGACATCGAGATGATCGACAAGGACCCCGAGACCTTCACCTCGATGAAGTTCACCAACCTCGAGGAGCCGCCGGAGGAGTTCCAGGAGCTCCGTCGCTCGATCCTCGAGACCGACGGCCCGCGGCACCTGTCGCTGCGCAAGCTCCTCATGCGCGACTTCAACCCCGCGCAGCTCCGCCGCTACGAGGACTTCCTTCGCGGCCTCGCCGCGCTCACCGTCGAGACGGCGCTGCAGCAGGAGGAGATGGACTTCGTCGACGCCATCGCCGCCGACTACCCGATCGCCGTCCTCGCCCGCCTGCTCGACACCCCCGAGGAGATGACGCCGCAGCTCATCTCGTGGGGCAACGAGATCGTCGGCTTCTCCGACCCCGAGTTCGCGCGCGTGCTGGTCAACAGCGAGGAGGCGGAGAAGTACCGCCACCTGCCGTTCAGCTCGCCGGTCTCGCAGGAGATCTTCGAGTACGGCCGCAAGCTCGCCGCCGAGCGCAAGGGCGGCGACGGCGAGGACCTCGTCAGCAAGCTCGTCAACCGCATCCCCGAGGACGGCATCCCGCTCTCGCCCGAGCACTTCGACAACTACTTCCTGCTGCTCGTGGTCGCCGGCAACGAGACCACGCGTCAGGCGATCAGCCACTCGATGAAGGCGCTGATCGACAACCCCGACCAGATGCAGTGGCTGCTCGACAACCCGGACAAGTACCCGCAGGCCATCGAGGAGCTGCTGCGCTGGGCCTCGCCGGTCTACCACTTCCGCCGTACGGCGACCAAGGACGTCGAGCTGCACGGGAAGACCATCAAGGAGGGCGACAAGGTCGTCATGTGGTTCGCCTCGGGCAACCGGGACGAGACCAAGTTCGACGACCCGTACCGCCTCGACCTCAGCCGATTCCCCAACGACCACATGACGTTCGGCAAGGGCCCGCACACCTGCATGGGCTCGAACCTCGCGCGCTTCGAGATGCGGATCATCTTCGAGACCCTGCTCCCGCGGCTCGTCTCGATCACCCAGACCGGCGACATCCGTCGCGTGCGCAGCAACTTCGTGAACGGCATCAAGGGCTTCCCCGTCCGTATCGAGTCGAAGAAGGCCTGAGCATGACGGGCACGAAGACGACCGTCCGCGAGTACGAGGGCGACATGCTCGTCGAGGCGGCCGACGTGGTCGCCGAGGACGTCGTGGCCCTCACGCTGGTCGACCCCGACGGCGACCCCCTGCCGGCCTGGACGCCGGGCGCCCACGTCGACCTGATCATGGAGGGCGGCCTGGTCCGCCAGTACTCCCTCTGCAGCAGCCCTGGCGACAGCCGCACGATCCGGCTGGGCATCCTGCGGGCGCCCGAGAGCCGGGGCGGTTCCGCCTACGTGCACGAGAAGCTCTCCGTCGGCTCGGTGGTGCGCGTCCGAGGGCCGCGCAACCACTTCCCGCTCGTGGCCTCGCCGCGCTACATCTTCATCGGCGGCGGCATCGGCATCACCCCGATTCTGCCGATGGTGGCCGAGGCGGAGGCTTCCGGCGCGGACTGGCACCTCTACTACGGCGGTCGCGCCCGGTCGTCGATGGGCTTCGTCGACGAGCTCGCGCAGTACGGCGGCAAGGTCACGCTGGTGCCGCAGGACGAGGTCGGCATGCTCGACCTCGCCACCGTGCTCGGCGACCCGCGCGACGACACGCTCGTGTACGTCTGCGGCCCCGAGGGCCTGCTCTCCGCCGTCGAGGCGAAGTGCGGGGCCGACTGGCCGGCGGGGGCGCTGCACCTCGAGCGCTTCGCCGCCAAGGAGATCGAGGCCCCGGCCGAGGGTGAGCGCTCGTTCGAGCTCGAGCTCGCGGCCTCCGGGGTCACCCTCACGGTGCCGCCGGACAAGTCGATCTTCGACGTGATCCTCGACGCCGGCATCAGCGTGCTCGGCTCCTGCCACGAGGGCATCTGCGGCACCTGCGAGCAGATCGTGCTCGAGGGCGAGGTCGATCACCGCGACTCGGTGCTCAGCGCGTCCGAGCGCGCCGCGAACGACGCGATGATGGTCTGCGTCTCGCGCTGCACGTCCGACCGACTCGTGCTGGACCTGTAGAGGAGATGACCATGAGCTCTCCGCGTCGCGCCTTCTCCGCCGCCTTCCCGTCCGACTGCTGGTACGCGCTCGCGCGCTCCGGCGACGTCGACCAGGAGCCGCTCGGCCTTCGGGCCCTGGGCCTTCCCGTCGTGCTCTTCCGCGCGGCCGACGGCAGCGCCGTCGCGCTCGAGGACCGCTGCGCCCACCGCGCCTACCCGCTGTCCGCCGGCGTCGTGGTGGACGGCGGCCTGCGCTGCGGGCTCTGCGGCTTCGTCTACGACGCCGACGGCCAGTGCGTCTCCGTGCCCACGCAGCCGCGCGTGCCGTTCGGCGCGAAGGTGGCGTCGTACCCCGTCCAGGAGCGCGACGGCCTCGTGTGGGTCTGGCTCGGCGAGCCCGGCCGGGCGCGCCTGGCCCGCGTGCCGGAGCTGCCGTGGCTCGACGACGAGGCGTGGGCCGGCGTCGGCGGCTCGTCCGTCGTCGCGGCCGGCTACCTCCTGCTCCACGAGAACTTCGCGGACGTGACCCAGGTGCCGTTCGTCGCGCCGGAGATCGCGCCCAGCGTGATCGCCGTCGCGCCGCCGCTCGACGTCGTCGTCACCGAGACCACGGTGACCCTGCGCCGCGAGTTCGCGCCCGCGCCGCTGCCGGCCTGGCAGGCCGATCTGCTCGGTGCGGGCGACGCCGCCTTCGAGACGCTGCAGGAGGGCTACTTCCTCTCGCCGGCGGCGTGGGTCGACCGCTGGGACGTGACGGGCGCCGATGGCACCACGGCACGCCTCCGCTTCACGCACCTGGTGACCCCGCTCGACGAGGGGCTGTCGCAGCTGCACTGGCAGGTGGACCGCGACTTCGCCGTGGGCGACGACGGCGCGGACGACCTCATGCTCGAGATGTTCGGCGACTACTACGACCGCGTCCTGGTCGCGATGGAGACCGCCCAGGAGGTGCTCGACGTCGACGGCCCCGGCCCCGAGGTCAACGTGGCGGCCGACGTCGCCGCGCTCAAGGTCCGCGAGATCGTCCTCGCCATGCTCGCCACCGAGTCCCCCGCCGTCATCACCACCCGCCGAGCCCGCCTCTGACGTTCGCGATGAAGGCGACCGTCATCCAATAGAACCGAACAATCCCGGCCATCATCCAGCGTTCTGGATGAAGGCGACCTTCATCCAATAGAGCCGAACAATCCCGGCCATCATCAAACGATCCGTGCTCCGCCGTACGGCGGCCACCGCAGCACCAGCCGCAGCACCGACCGACCGCAGCACCGACAAGGAGATCCCGTGTCCGAGCTCCAGGGGTTCGCCCCGCCGTACACCGTGAGCGGCCGCAGCGCGCTGATCCCGAACCCGCCGTGGTTCTACAGCGGCGACCTGCTGACCGTGGAGTACCGCACCGACGTCGAGAAGGTCCGCGCGCTGCTGCCCGCGGACGTCGAGCTCGCGCCCGAGGACCCGGGCGCGGTCGCGTTCATCTGGGCCGACTGGCAGTCGTGCTCGACCGGCGGCGAGGAGCTGCTGGACCCGGCCCGGTCGCAGTACAAGGAGGCCTTCGCGGTCGTCCGCTGCCAGTTCGAGGGCGTCACCTACTCGCGCTGCGCGCTCATCTGGGTCACCACCGACTTCGCGATGGCCCGCGGCATCCACCAGGGCTACCCCAAGAAGCTCGGCTCGATCCACCAGACCCGGCCCATGCCGTACGGCGCCGGCGCCCCGAGGATCGAGGCGGGCGGCCGGTTCGGCGCCTCCGTCGCGGCGTACGACCACCGCCTGGCCCAGGCCGTGATCACCCTGACCGAGCCCAGCGACACCAACGGCTTCGTCAACGCCCTCCCGATGCTGCACCACCGCCAGGTGCGCCCGATCGAGCGCGGCGCCACCGGCTGGGCGCTCGACGAGGTGCTCACGATGAGCGGCGCGTCGTTCGAGCGCGGCCAGGCCTGGAAGGCCGACGCGACCCTCGAGCTCTTCGACTCCCCGTGGGACGACGTCGCCTCCACGCTGCCGGTGCGCGAGATCATCGGCGGCTACTACTGCCAGGTCGGCACGAGCTGGGACGGCGGCAGCACCCTCGCCCACCGCTGACCCCCTGCACGACGAGGTGCGCGAGGCCCACCGGACAGCGGACCTGTCCGGTGGGTGCCGAGCACCTCGCGCGGCGCTGGCGCGGACGGCGTCCGGCGGGCTACTCCCACGCGCGGGTGAGCGTCTGCGCGCTGCAGCGCTGGGCGATCGTGCCCACGGCGGCCCGGCGACGGCGCTCGCGCAGGGCGCGGAGCACGCGCTGACGGCGCTCGACGTCGTCCTGGGTGGCCTGGTCGGCGATCGGCGGGATCGTGTGGCTGCTCATGGGGTCCTCCTGGGGCACGTCCGTTCTTCGTGCCCCGAGCCTTCCCGGACGGGCGGCAGGGGGCCTGAGTAGTCACTACCCAGATCCGGCGCCACCCATGCGAGTGACCCCGCGCGGAGTCCGCGACCCCCTACCCTGGCGTCCGGGCGGAGCACGGGGAGGGCGCGGATGGGCACGACCACGGTTCTCACGTGGCCCCTCGTCGGACGTACCGCCGACCTCGAGCGCATCGTCTCCGCCCTCGCCGACGACTCCGTCCGGGTCGTCCACCTCGTCGGCGACGCCGGCACCGGCAAGTCCCGCCTCGCCGAGGAGGCCCTGCGCGGCGCCGAGCTCGACGGCTACCCCGTCGCCCACGTCGCCGCCTCCGAGGCGGCGGCCGTCGTCCCCCTGTCGGCGCTGTCGCCCCTGCTGCCTTCCGGTACGTCGCCCGCGCTCGACCCGGGCGCCGTCCTCGACAGCGTCGTCGACCATGTCCGCGAGCTCGGGGACGGCGCCCGCGTGGTGGTGCACGTGGACGACATCGACCAGCTCGACGTCGTGTCGGCCGACCTCCTGGCCCGGCTCTGGCGCGACGGGCTCGTGGCCGTCGTGGCCACGCAGCGCACCGGCACCGCGACCCCGGGCGTGCTGATGACCGAGCAGCGCCGCGGCGGAGTCCTGCGCATCGATCTCGGCGACCTGCCGCGCCCGTCGGCCTCCTCGCTCCTGCACCACGTGCTGCGCGGGCCCGTCTCGGCGGGCGCCGAGCACGCGCTCTGGGACGTCGCGCAGGGCAACCCGCTCTACCTGCGCGAGCTGGTCACGAGCGCGGTCCTCGCCGACAGGCTCGCGCCGGTGGACGGCGTGTGGGTGCTCGACGGCGCCCTCGACGTGAGCGGAGGCCTCGCGGGGCTCGTCGCCGAACGCATCGGGCACCTCGACGCCGACGAGCGCGACCTGGTCGAGCTGCTCGCCCTCTGCGCCCCCCTCGGCGTGGACGAGCTCGCCGCGCACGCCCGGCTCGACGTCCTCGAGTCGCTCGAGGCCGGCGGCGTCATCCGTGTGAGCGCCGACCGGCGCCGTCAGCTCGTCACGCTCGCGCACCCCGTGCACGTGCAGGTGCTGCGCGGATCGCTCCCGCGGCTTAAGGCACGCCGGCTGCTGCTCGACCAGGTCGCGCGCACCGAGGCGCACGGATCCCGTCGCCGCGACGACGTGCTCCGCGTGGCCGCGTGGCGCCTCGACGCCACGGGAACGGCAGACCCGCGGCTACTCGTGGCAGGTGCCGAGCTCGCCCGCACGTCGCACGACTACCTGCAGGTCGAGCGGCTCGCGCGCGCCGCGCTGCTGCTCGAGCCCGACGCCGTCGCGAGCACGCTGCTCGGCGAGGCGCTGTACGAGCAGGGCCGGTTCGACGAGGCCGACGAGACGCTCGCCTCCGCCGCAGCGGCGCTGGGCGACGACCAGGCCTCGGGCGACGCCGTCCGGATCGCGCTCATGCACGGGATCGTGCTGTTCTTCGGGCTCGGCAGGTCCGAGGCGGCGCTCGACCGGCTCGGTGCCGCGTCGTCGGCCGTCGCAGGCGCGGGCCTCACGGACGACGAGGCGGCCGAGCGGACGGCGGTGCTCGAGTCGATGCGGGCCCTGCTGCTCACCCAGGGCGGGCGCAGCCGTGAGGCGCTCGACGCCCTGCCCGCGGAGCCGCCGTCCGACCCGGTGATGCGCGCGGTGCACGCCCGCGCCCACGCCTGGGCCCACTACCGCACGGGCGAGGCCGAGGCCGCGGCCGAGTCCGCGCTCGCCGCCTGGGAGGCGGGGATCCGCGAGGACGCGCCCGCCGGGCTCCTGCACCCCGCGGGCGACCTCATGGTGGCTGCCCTCGCCCACCTCGAGCTCGGCCGGCCGGAGGAGGCGCGCGCGCTCGCGGCCAAGGGCCGTGACGTCGCGATCGCCCAGGGCGTGCCCTTCCAGGCGGCGTGGCTCGCCTGGGCCGTGGCCACCGTCGACCTCGTCATGGGGTACGCCGAGGACGCCGAGGCCGCGTTCCGCGAGCTCGCGGCCACAGCCGGGCGAGGCGGCTTCGCGCAGGTGGAGCACCTCGCCGCCCTCGGGCTCACCGAGTGCCGCGCTCTCACGGGCGACGCCGCGGGTGCGCACGCCTGGTTCGACCGTGCGGAGGCGCTCCCGGCGGCGGCGCCGGCGTTCGCCCCCGCGACCGTGATGGCACGCGCGTGGCTCGCCTCGGCCGACGGCGACACCCGGCAGGCGGCGGCGCTGCTGCACGACGCCGGGCTCGAGCTGGCTGCCCGCGACGAGCTGCGCGAGGCCGCGGTGCTGCTCGACGAGGCGGTGATGTTCGGCGACCGCGATGCCGCCGAGGCCCTGCTCGTCGTGATCGACCGCGTGCCCACGCCCGTCGGGCGGGCGCGCAGGCTCCGGGCCCAGGCGCTGCTCACGGGTGCGCCGTCCGACCTCCTGGCCGCGGCCGAGGGCTTCGCCGGCTGCGGCTTCGTGCACTCCGCCGCCACGATGGCCGCGCGTGCCGCCCAGGTGCTGCGGGCCGATGGCGACCCGCGCGCGGCGGCCGCCGCCGAGGCCCAGGCGCGCGCCTGGGCCGACCTCTCGCCGGGCATCCAGGTGGAGGGCCTCGGCTCGACCGCCGGCGCCGCGCTCCTCACGCCGCGCGAGCGCGAGATCTCCTCGCTCGTCGCACGCGGCCGCAGCAGCAAGGAGGTGGCGACCGACCTCGTGCTCTCCGTCCGCACGATCGACAACCACCTCGCCAACGTCTACGCCAAGCTCGGCATCGCGGGGCGTGCCCAGCTCGCACCGGCGCTCGGCCTGGTCGATGCGGCGACCGCCGTACCGGCCGCGAGATCCGGGAGGGACCGATGACGCCCGAGGAGATCGATCTCGTGACGGCGAGCGCCGCGCGCGTCGCCCCGGCGCTGGGGGAGGTGTCGGCCGACTTCTACGGCCGGTTGTTCGCCGCCCACCCCGAGGTGCGCGAGATGTTCCCGGCCGACAACAGCGGCCAGGAGACGAAGTTCGCCGCCTCGATCGCGGCGATCGTCGAGGCCATGCCCGACTTCGTGGCGTTCGCCGACCGCACGGGCCAGCTCGGGCGCCTGCACGCCGCGCACCGCGTCACCGCCGGCCAGTACTCCGCCGTCGGCGCAGCCCTGCTCGAGGCGCTCGCCGGGGCCGATCCCGGCTTCGACGACGCGACGCGGGCCGCGTGGGCCACGGCGTACGACCTGCTCGCGGAGTCGATGCAGCTCGCCGCCCGCGGGTGAGGCCGGTCACCGCCGGACGACCCCGCCTGCAGGCCCCTGACCTGCGACGACGACCCTGGTCGCGCGGCCGGTCGGCTGCCGGGCCATGATCAGCCCGTTTGACAGACCGCCCCGTGGTGCCGTCAGACTCCCTGCGTACCGCGAGCGCGGTGCACCGCTAGATAAGGAGTGTCGTGCCCCCCAAGTCGAAGGCTGTCCGCCGTCTCGTGATCGTCGAGTCGCCGGCCAAGGCCAAGACCATCCAGGGCTACCTGGGTGACGGCTACGAGGTCGAGGCCTCGGTGGGGCACATCCGCGACCTCCCCAAGCGGGCCAGCGACATCCCGGCCAAGTACAAGGGCGAGTCGTGGTCGCGGCTCGGCGTCGACGTCGACCACGGCTACCAGGCGCTGTACGTCGTGGACGCCGACAAGAAGACCAAGGTCGCCGAGCTGAAGAAGAAGCTCGCGGACGCCGACGAGCTCCTCCTCGCGACGGACGAGGACCGCGAGGGCGAGGCCATCGCGTGGCACCTGCTCGAGGTGCTCTCGCCGAAGGTGCCCGTGAAGCGGATGGTCTTCCACGAGATCACCAAGGACGCGATCCAGCGCGCCGCGGAGGAGACCCGCGACCTCGACCAGAACATGGTCGACGCCCAGGAGACCCGCCGGATCCTCGACCGCCTCTATGGCTACGAGGTCTCGCCGGTCCTGTGGAAGAAGGTCATGACCGGCCTGTCCGCGGGCCGGGTGCAGTCCGTCGCCACGCGCCTCGTGGTCGACCGCGAGCGCGAGCGCATCGCGTTCCGCTCGGCGTCGTACTGGGACATCGAGGGGCTCTTCGACCCGCAGGCGTTCACCGCCAAGCTCGTCGCGGTCGACGGCAAGCGGGTGGCGTCGGGCAAGGACTTCGACGACCGCGGCACGCTGACCCGGGCCGATGCCGCGCACCTGTCGGAGGAGGCCGCCACCTCGCTCGCGGCTGCGCTCCAGGATTCGTCGTTCGCCGTGCGCTCGGTCGAGGACAAGCCCTACAAGCGCTCGCCCGCGGCACCGTTCATGACCTCCACGCTGCAGCAGGAGGCCTCGCGCAAGCTGCGCTGGGGCGCCCAGCGCACAATGCGCGTGGCGCAGGGGCTCTACGAGCGCGGCTACATCACCTACATGCGTACCGACTCCACCACGCTGTCGGAGTCGGCCGTGCAGGCCGCGCGCCGGCAGGCGTCCGAGCTGTACGGCGCCGACCACGTGTCGGAGGTGCCGCGCCGCTACGACCGCAAGGTGAAGAACGCGCAGGAGGCGCACGAGGCCGTGCGCCCCGCGGGCGACTCGTTCCGCACGCCGGCCGACGTCGCCGGCGAGCTGCGCGGCGACGACTTCGCGCTCTACGACCTCATCTGGAAGCGCACCGTCGCCTCGCAGATGGCCGACGCGCGCGGCCAGACCGCCACGATCCGCCTCGGCGCCCGTGCCGCCGACGGTCGCGACGCCGAGTTCTCGGCGTCCGGCACGATCATCACGTTCCGCGGTTTCCTCGCGGCGTACGAGGAGTCGGTCGACGACGACCGCGAGAAGGACGACGACGACGCCGAGCGCCGGCTGCCGAACGTCTCGGTCGGCGACACGATCACCGCCGTTCGGCTCGAGGCCGAGGGCCACTCGACCAACCCGCCGCCCCGCTACACCGAGGCGTCGCTGGTCAAGGCGCTCGAGGAGCGCGGCATCGGCCGCCCGTCGACGTACGCCTCGATCCTCGGCACGATCGTCGACCGCGGCTACGTCGTGAAGCGCGGGTCGGCCATGGTGCCGTCGTTCCTCGCGTTCTCGGTCGTGCGCCTCATGGAGGAGCACTTCACCCGGCTCGTCGACTACGACTTCACCGCGCGGCTCGAGGAGGTGCTCGACACGGTTGCGTCGGGCGAGACCGACCGCGTGGCCGTGCTCGACCGCTTCTACCGCGGCGACGCCGACTTCGCCGGCCTCCACCCGCTGGTGAACGACCTCGGCGAGATCGACGCGCGCGAGCTGGCGTCGTTCCCGATCGAGGGCTCGGACATCGTGCTGCGCGTCGGGCGCTACGGCCCCTACATCGAGCGCGACGGCGAGCGCGCCAACGTGCCGGCCGAGCTGGCCCCCGACGAGCTCACCGCCGAGAAGGCCGCCGAGCTCATGGCGATGCCCTCGCACGACCGCGAGCTCGGCGTCGACCCGGAGACCGGCCTCACGATCCTCGCCAAGAACGGCCGCTACGGCCCGTACGTGACCGAGGTGCTCGCCGAGGGCGCGCCCAAGTCGGCCAGGCCGCGCACGGGCTCGCTGTTCTCCGACATGTCGCTCGACACGATCACGCTCGAGGACGCGCTGCGCCTGCTGTCGCTCCCGCGCGAGGTCGGCGCCGACCCGGCGGACGGTGTGCTGATCACGGCGCAGAACGGCCGCTACGGCCCGTACATCACCAAGGACAAGGACTCGCGCTCGCTGCCCGACGAGGCGTCGATCTTCACGATCGACCTCGACGGTGCGCTCGCGCTGCTCGCCCAGCCCAAGCAGCGTCGCGGCCAGGCCGCGGCAAAGCCCGGCATCGTGGTCGGCATCGACCCGGCGACCAACCGCGAGGTCACGCTCAAGGAGGGCCGCTTCGGCCCGTACGTGACCGACGGCGAGACCAACGCCTCGCTGCGACGCGCGGACGACCCGGCCACGATCGGCATCGAGCGCGCCGCCGACCTCCTCGCCGAGCGACGCGCCAAGGAGCCGGCGCCGAAGAAGAAGGCTGCGGCCAAGAAGACCGCCAAGAAGGCCCCGGCGAAGAAGGCGGCTGCGAAGAAGACCACCGCCAAGAAGACGGCTGCTGCGAAGAAGATCGCAGCCACCGCCGACCCTCAGCCCCCCACCGGCGGCGGCACCACCACCACCCTCACCGTCGACTGACCCCCCGCCACCTGCCCTTGTCGACCCTGAGGGTCGATCACGGCAGTTGAACCGCAGTTCTCGACCCCTAGGGTCGATCTAGGCAGTTCGACTGCACGTTCTGACCCGTCCTCGTGATCTGGGTACGCCTGCAGCACCCGTGACTCCGCTCACCCGGAGGCCGTCCGCGCGTGCTCAGCGCCGCACGCCAGCACCGGTCGAGGCGGATCCGGCGTCCGGCAGCGACCCACGGACGTCCGGATCGTGCGAGGCTCACCCGATGACGAGACGGATCGAGGTCGGCTGCGACTTCATCTACGACTCCGCCGTCGCCACACCCACGATCTTCCAGGTACAGCCGTCGCCCTCGCCGGTCGTGACGCACGTGGTCGAGTCGTGGACGGCGCAGCCCACCATGGACCTCCGGTCGTACGTCGACGTCTACGGCAACCGGTGCACGCGCGTGGTGCTCCCCGCCGGCCGCTCGAGCTTCCGGTACGCCGCGGAGGTCGAGGTGCCCGACACGACCGAGGACTTCGACCTCTACGCGCCCGAGGTCGCACCGGACGACCTGCCGGACGACGTCCTCGTCTATACGCTCCCCAGCCGCTACTGCCTCCCCGACGTGCTCGCCAACGAGGCGTGGACGCTCTTCGGCGACGTCGCCCCCGGCTACGGCCGCGTGCAGGCGATCTGCGACCACGTCAACCAGCACCTCACCTTCCAGTACGGCAGCTCCACCGCATGGTCGACCGCGGCCGACGTCAACAGCACGCGCCTCGGCGTCTGCCGCGACTACACGCACCTCGCGATCTCGTTCTGCCGCGCCCTCAACATCCCCGCGCGGTACGTCTTCGGCTACCTGCCGGACATCGACGTCGCGGTCGAGCAGGTCGAGATGGACTTCGCCGCGTGGATGCAGGTGTGGCTCGGCGACCGCTGGTGGACGTTCGACCCGCGCAACAACGTGCGGCGCAAGGGCCGCGTGCTCATCGGCGTCGGGCGTGACGCGGCGGACGTCGCGATGGCCACGACCTTCGGCGGCCCCATCCTCGCCTCGATGCACGTGACCGCCCGCGATATCCCGCAGCAGTAGAGGAATCGGCTGCTAGGCAGACGGCACGAAGGCGACGTACACCGAGTTGGTCGCCGCACGCTCCTGCAGCGGGTTGGGGAACTCGACGACGTCGCAGCGCACGTCGACGAACGCCGTGCGCAGCACCGCGAGGTAGTCGTCGTCGGGCGGGTCGTTCGACCACAGCGTGAAGACGCCGCCGGGCCGCAGCCGCGACGCCAGCACCCGCACGCCGTCCGCCGTGTAGAACGGCGCGTGGCTCGGGTGCAGCAGGTGCCGCGGCGAGTGGTCGATGTCGACGACGATCGCGTCGTACCGGCGTACGGGGTCCCCGGCGGAGTAGCCGCCGGATGCCGTGAGCGCGAAGAAGTCGCCGTGCAGCAGGGTGCAGCGCGGGTCGGACGCCGCGGACACGCTCACCGGCACGAGCCCGCGCTGGTGCCAGTCGATCACCGGCGCGAGCGCGTCGACCACGACCAGTGACGCCACGCGCGGGTCGTCGAGCACTGTCTGCGCGGTGTAGCCGAGGCCGAGGCCGCCCACCACCACGTCGAGCGGCCGGTCGGGCGCCGCCGCGAGGGCGAGGCGAGCCACCTCGACCTCGGCGACGGTGAACACGCTCGACATGAGGTACTCGTCGCCGAGCTTCACCTCGTAGATGTCGTCGCCGCCGGACGGGTTGATGCGCCGCCACAGGCTGATGTCGCCCATCGGCGTGGGCACCAGGTCGAGCACCTCGAACCGAGCCGCCACCGCTCTGCACCCGCCTGCTGGTCGTGCCCTGCCCGCTGCAGCGATCCGCCAGGACGTCCCGGCGCTGCCACGAGTCAACCGCACCCACGCCCTATCCACGAGTAGCCGCCCGAGTCCTCGGTCCTGGGGCGCCACACCGAGGACTGCGGCGGTTGCTCGGGGGCTCTCGCGGGGAACAATGCGCGCACGCCCGTGCGTTGACCAGGGTCCGCCGACGAAAGGACCGCAGCCCGTGCCGGCAGCCACCACCACAGCGCCCACCTTCGACGAGCAGGCAGCCCTCCTGCGCAGCGTCGGCGTGGGCGCCGACCTCGAGGCCCTCCGTCCGTACGCCGACAACGCAGCGGCGACCGACCCCACCCACCTGCCGTTCGTCCTGGTCGCCGGCGGCCTCGACCTCGACGCCGCGATGGCTCACGTGATCGCGAAGGGCAAGCCCGGGCGGGTCGACATGACCCCGCTGCGGCCGCACGACTTCGCGCCGATCGAGGGCACCGAGCCGCCTGCCTCGCCGTACCTCCTGCTCGACGTCGATCTCGGTGCGCGGTTCCGCAACGCGACGCCGGAGGCCGCGCTGATCGCGCTGCGTGCGGAGGGCCGTACCCCGCTGACGATCGACGAGGGAGTGAGCATGCTGCTGCAGGTGCCCGATGCGCTGCACGCGCGCACGGCGTACAGCCTGCTCGCGAGCCGCCGGGCCGACCAGCGGGTGCCCGCGCTCTGGATGTCGTACGGCGCCCCCCGGCTCGGCTGGTGCTGGGACCGCAACCCCCACACCTGGCTCGGCTCCGCGTCTGCCGCCGCCCGCATCACCGTCTGACACGGCACCAAGATCGCGAGTGGGGGTCGAGGAGTGCAGTTCAACTGCCGTGATCGACCCTAGGGGTGCAGAAGTGCAGCGAGGGCGGCGTGGGAGGCCGTCGTACGCCGGCCCAGCCGCCCGAGGTGCGCGGCGTTGTGTCGCTGCGGGGTCGTAGGGTGCCGGGGTGAGCACCGAGCCCCCCACGAGCGCCGCGCCCACCGCTGGCGCGCTGCCGGGGCTGTTCGTGGCGTTCGAGGGTGGCGACGGCGCGGGCAAGTCGACCCAGGCGCGCGCGCTCGCCGCAGCGCTGGAAGGCGCGGGCCGCGAGGTGGTGCTCACCCGCGAGCCGGGCGGCACCCCCGCCGCCGAGGCGATCCGCGACGTCGTGCTCACGCCCCAGTACGCCGGCCTCGACGCCCGGGCCGAGGCGCTGCTGTTCGCGGCCTCGCGCGGCGAGCACGTCGCGCGCCTGGTGCGCCCCGCCCTCGAGCGCGGCGCCGTCGTCATCACCGACCGCTACCTCGACTCCTCGATCGCCTACCAGGGGATCGCCCGCGGCCTCGGCCTCGAGGTCGTGGAGCAGCTCAACCTCTGGGCCACGCGCGATCTCCTGCCCCACCTCACCGTGCTGCTCGACGTCGAGGCCGGCACGGGCCTCGACCGCGTCACCGACCCCAACCGGCTCGAGGACGAGCCGACGTCGTTCCACGCCGTCGTCGTCCAGGCGTTCCGCGACCTGGCCGCCCGTGAGCCCGGGCGCTACCTCGTGATCCCTGCGTCGGGAAGCCGCGAGGAGATCGCCGCCACCGTGCTCGCCCGAGTGCAGACCCTCCTCGCTGACACTGATCAATCCGTCGCTTCCGGGGCTGGGAAGCAGCGGATTGACCAGTCTGAGCAGGGGGTGTCATGAGCGACGTCTTCAGCGGGCTCGTCGGGCAGGACAACGCCGTCGCGCTGCTGCGCGCCGCGGCCGCCGACGCCCCTGCAGCCCGCGCCGGGCAGCACTCCACCGCGATGACGCACGCCTGGCTCATCACCGGCCCTCCCGGGTCGGGCCGCAGCACAGCCGCGCTCGCCTTCGCCGCGGCGCTCGTCTGCCCGCAGGGCGGCTGCGGCACCTGCCAGGAGTGCACGTCGGTGCGGCACTCCGCGCATGTCGACGTCGAGCACGTCGTGCCCGAGTCGGTCACCTACGCCGTCGACGAGACGCGCGAGCTCGTACGCCGGTCGAGCATCTCGCCGTCGCGCGCGCCCTGGCACGTGTTCGTGCTCGAGGACGCCGACCGCCTCAACCCCGAGAGCGCCAACACTCTGCTCAAGTCGATCGAGGAGCCCACGCCGGGCACTGTGTGGATCCTCTGCGCGCCGAGCACCGAGGACGTGCTCCCCACGATCCGCTCGCGCTGCCGCCACCTCATGCTCGCCACCCCCACCACCGCCGAGGTGGCCGATGCGCTGCAGCGGGTGCTCGGGGTCGATCCCGCGATGGCGTCGTTCGCCGCCCGCGCCGCGCAGGGCCACATCGGCCGCGCCCGCGCGCTCGCCACCGACGAGAGCGCGCGCCTGCGCCGGCAGGACGTCCTGCGCATCCCGAGCCAGCTGCGCGACCTCGGCTCGTGCCTCGCGCTCGCCGCCGACCTCGTGGCCACCGTCACCGAGGACGCCGCCTCGATCTGCGACCCGCTCGACTCCGACGAGATGTCGGCGCTGCGGGCGGCGTACGGCGAGGGCTCGGAAGGACGCGGCATCGGCACCGTCGAGCGCCGCGCGAAGGGCGCGCTGAAGGCGTTGGAGGACAGGCAGAAGCGGCGCCGGCGCCGGGTCGTGCGCGACCAGCTCGACCGCGCGATCGTCGACCTCATCGCGTTCTACCGCGACGTGCTCGTCGTGCAGCTCGGGGCGGCGTCGCCGCTCGTGAACGACGAGATGCGCCCGCAGATCGAGCGCCTCGCGGCCGAGTCGTCGCCCGAGGACACGCTGCACCGCGTCGACGCGCTCGAGCGCACCCGCAACCTGCTCGAGGCCAACGTCGCGCCGCTGCTCGCCTTCGAGTCGCTCACCGTGAGCCTGCGCGACCCCTCGCTCGTCTGAGACCGAGCCTGGTACCTCGTCAGACGGTGCGGCGGAACTGCCCGCCGACGTCGAACAGCGCCTGCGTGATCTGCCCGAGCGAGCACACGCGCACGGCCGACAGCAGGGCCTCGAACAGGTTGCCGCCCGAGACCGCGGCGTCCTGCAGCGCGGCGAGCGCCTCGGGTGCCTCCGCCTGGTGCCGCTCCTGGAACGCGCGCAGCCGGTCGAGCTGCGACTGCTTCTCGTGCTCGGTCGCACGGGCGAGCTCGAGTCCGTGCGCGGTCTCGCAGTCGGAGGACGACGCGGGCGCGAGGAACGTGTTGACGCCGATGATCGGCAGCGAGCCGTCGTGCTTGCGGTGCTCGTAGAGCATCGACTCGTCCTGGATCCTGCCGCGCTGGTAGCCGGTCTCCATCGCGCCGAGCACACCGCCGCGGTCGGAGATGCGCTCGAACTCGGCGAGCACGGCCTCCTCGACGAGGTCGGTGAGCTGCTCGACGACGTACGAGCCCTGGAGCGGGTTCTCGTTCATCGACAGGCCCCACTCCTTGTCGATGATCATCTGGATGGCGAGCGCGCGGCGCACCGACGACTCGCTCGGCGTGGTGACCGCCTCGTCGTACGCGTTGGTGTGCAACGAGTTCGCGTTGTCGTAGAGGGCGCAGAGCGCCTGCAGCGTGGTGCGGATGTCGTTGAAGTCCATCTCCTGCGCGTGCAGCGAGCGGCCGCTGGTCTGCACGTGGTACTTCAGCTTCTGCGCGCGCTCGTCCGCGCCGTACTTCTCCTTCATCGCCACGGCCCAGATGCGGCGCGCGACGCGGCCGATCACGGTGTACTCGGCGTCCATGCCGTTGCTGAAGAAGAACGACAGGTTGGGCGCGAAGTCATTCACGTCCATGCCGCGCGCGAGGTACGACTCGACGTAGGTGAACCCGTTCGACAGCGTGAACGCGAGCTGGCTGATGGGGTTCGCCCCGGCCTCGGCGATGTGGTAGCCGCTGATCGAGACCGAGTAGAAGTTGCGGACGTCGTGCTCGATGAACCACTGCTGGATGTCGGCCATCGCGCGCAGCGAGAACTCGGTCGAGAAGATGCAGGTGTTCTGGCCCTGGTCCTCCTTGAGGATGTCGGCCTGCACCGTGCCGCGGACGGTCGACACCGTGCGGGCGCGGATCGCGTCGAGCTCGCCGGCGTCGGGCTCACGGCCCTCGTCGGTGCGGAAGCGCTCGACCTGCTGGTCGATCGCGGCGTTGAAGTACATCGCCAGGATCGTGGGCGCCGGGCCGTTGATGGTCATCGAGACCGACGTGGTCGGCGAGCAGAGGTCGAACCCTGCGTACAGGTCCTTCATGTCGTCGAGCGTCGCGATCGAGACGCCGGACGTGCCCACCTTGCCGTAGACGTCGGGCTGCGGCGCGGGGTCGCGGCCGTAGAGCGTGACGGAGTCGAACGCCGTCGACAGGCGCGTGGCCGGCTGACCCTGCGAGAGCAGGTGGAAGCGCCGGTTGGTGCGTGCGGGGTCGCCCTCGCCGGCGAACATCCGCGCGGGCGCCTCGCCCTCGCGCTTGAACGGGAAGACGCCGGCGGTGAAGGGGTAGGAGCCGGGCAGGTTCTCCGCGCGAAGGAACCGGAGCAGCGAGCCGTGGTCGTCGTCCGGGGGGAGTGCCACGCGCGGCACGTGGCTGCCCGAGAGCGTCTCGCGCGTGAGCGGCGTCGTGATCTCCTTGCCGCGCACGACGTACACCTGGTGGTCGCCGGTGTACGACGCCCTCACGGCCGGCCAGCCGTCGAGCAGCTCTCGGACCGAGGCGGGCATCGACTCGTGGGCAGCGCCGAGCAGACGACTGACGGCAGCGGCTGCGGAGGACTCGCCCTCGGCGGCGAGCAGGTCGAGCGTGGCCGAGAGCTGCTGCGCCTGGCGGGCGAGGGCTGCGAGCCGCTGGGTCTCCGCGTGGTAGCCGCGGACGGTGCTGGCGATCTCGGCCAGGTAGTGCTCGCGGCCGCGGGGGAGCACACGGGCGATGTGGGTGGAGAAGCGCGTGGTCACCGGCGCGAGCGTGCCGTCGAACTCGCGCAGGCCCTTCGCGGTGAGCAGGCTCTTGAGCTCCTGGTAGAGCGCGGTCACGCCGTCGTCGTCGAAACGCGCTGCGCTCGTGCCGAAGACGGGCATGTCCTCCCACGGCGTGCCGAACGCCTCGCGGTTGCGCACCATCTGGCGCGCGACGTCGCGACGCGCGTCCTCGGCGCCGCGGCGCTCGAACTTGTTGACCGCGACGACGTCGGCGAAGTCGAGCATGTCGATCTTCTCGAGCTGCGAGGCGGCGCCGTACTCCGGCGTCATGACGTAGAGGCTCACGTCGGCGTGCGACGAGATGGCGACGTCGCCCTGGCCGATTCCGGGCGTCTCGACGATCACGAGGTCGTAGCCGGCGGCGCGGCAGGCGGCGACGGCGTCGTCGAGCGACGGCGGGACGACGGTGTTGGCGTCGCGCGTGGCGAACGAGCGGAAGAAGACGACGTCGGGATCGATCGAGTTCATGCGGATGCGGTCGCCGAGCAGGGCGCCGCCGCCGCGGCGGCGCGTGGGGTCGACGGCGAGGACGGCGATACGGAGCTTGTCCTGGCTGTCGCGGCGCAGCCGGCGTACGAGCTCGTCGGTGAGCGACGACTTGCCCGAGCCGCCTGTGCCGGTGATGCCGAGCACGGGCGCGGGGTGAACCGCGGTGGCGGTGCGCAGCTCGGCCGCGAGCTCGGGCCGGCGTCCGGACTCGAGCACGGTGAGCGCGCGCGCGAGCGCAGTGACGTCGCCCGTGCGGAGCGCGGTGACGTCGACCTCGCCGCCTGCGAGATCGACGTCGCAGGTGCGGATGAGCTCGTTGATCATTCCGGGCAGTCCGAGGCGCTGGCCGTCGGCGGGGGAGAAGATGCGCACGCCGACGGCGGCGAGCGCGTCGATCTCCTCGGGCACGATCACGCCGCCACCACCGCCGAACACGCGCACGTGGCCGGCGCCGCGCTCGCGCAGCCGCTCGACGAGGTAGGTGAAGTACTCGACGTGCCCGCCCTGGTACGACGAGACCGCGATCCCCTGGACGTCCTCCTGCACCGCGGCGGTGACGACGTCCTCGACGCTGCGGTCGTGGCCGAGGTGCACGACCTCGGCGCCCTGGGCCTGCAGCAGCCGCCGCATGATGTTGATGGCGGCGTCGTGCCCGTCGAACAGGCTCGCGGCCGTGACGAAGCGGACGGGGTTCACGGGTGCGTGCAGGGCGGCCGGGTCCACGGCTCCTCCTCGGGTCGGCCCGGGATCGCCGGGTGGGAAAATAGTAGGACGTCCGACTATTTGAAGGCAATGGGCCAGCGGCTACGATCGGACGGTGACCGAGGAGCCGCGCGACCCCATCGCCGAGGCCCACCGCCAGTGGGTCGCGCACGGGTGGGAGGACGCCGCCGACGGCATGGCCGCGATCACCTCGCTCATGCGCGCGCACCAGATCGCGATGTCGCGGGTGGAGGCGGTGCTGCGGCCGCTCGGGATCTCGTTCGCGCGGTACGAGACGCTCATGCTCCTGCACCTGTCGCGGCGGCACGCGCTGCCGATGCGCGTGCTCGGGTCGCGGCTGCAGGTGCACCAGACGAGCGTGACCAACGCCGTCGACCGGCTCGAGGCCGCAGGCCTCGTCGTACGCACGCCGCACCCGGACGACCGCCGCTCGACCCTGGTCGAGATCACCCCCGAGGGCTCCGCGCTCGCGGAGAAGGCCACCGCAGCGCTGAACGAGCAGGTCTTCGCCGATCCCGGGCTCCCGGCGTCCCAGGTGACCAGCCTGGTCTCGGTGCTGCGCCGCTACCGCCAGGGCGCCGGCGACTTCTGACCCCGCGTCGTCGTTCGCGAGTTACTGCCCGAATGGTCGTTGAAGGGCATCGCTCAGCGACCCTTTGGGCAGTAACTCGAGACGCCTGCCGGCGTCAGGAC
The DNA here is from genome assembly GCF_042660085.1 of Longivirga aurantiaca. Lineage (NCBI taxonomy): Bacteria > Bacillati > Actinomycetota > Actinomycetes > Sporichthyales > Sporichthyaceae > Longivirga > Longivirga aurantiaca. The sequence goes on from NZ_JBHSTI010000003.1 coordinate 22,046, forward strand.
GATGCGGTGCGCAGGCCCTCGGCGTACGCCGTGAGCGCGTCGGCGGCCGGGCCGAGCACGTCGTCGCCGCTGCGGCCGAGGTCGGGCGAGGCCAGCATCGTGGAGGCGGCGGCGAGCAGCCGGTCGTAGACCGCGACGCCCTGCGCGAGCCGGCCGCGCACCTGCTCGGCGGCGTCCGTGGCGGCCGTCGCGGCGGTCGAGCCGGGCAGCTCGCGGCGCACCTGGTCGAGCACGGCGAGGCGGGCGACCTGCGCGGTGAATGCGGGCGCGGCCTCGTCGTCGGCAGCCTTGAGCTCCTTGCCGGCGTCCGGGTGGAGCGAGGCGACGGCCGGCACCATGCTGACGAGCTGCCGGCGTACGGCGGCCAGGCCCTGCGACTCGGTGAATCCGATGGCGTCGCGGCGCAGGTCGTCGGCGCGGGTGATGGCAGACATCGTGGGCGGCTCGGGCGGGGTGATCGTGCGCGAGCGGTGCCGGGCGCTGACGGCACGGACGGCGAACAGGGCCGACCCCAGCAGCCACCACCATGGTGCGCCGGGGATGACGCCGTTGTCGGTGGCGACGGTGGCGGCGTCGATGAGGCCGAGCGTGCCTGCCGAGGCGGCGATCGCGGTGCTGGTGACCGCGCGCGACCGGAGGTCGACGACGCGCTTCTGGTGCTTGGTGACGGCCTTGGCGTGGGCCTCCATCGCCTTCGCGTGCTCTCGGGTGGCCTTGGTGCCCGATCCCTGGGCGAGCGCGTACGCCTCCGCGACGTCGAGCCCCTGCTCGACGAGCGCGGTCACCCGCTCGGCCAGCTTGGCGACGTCCTTGCCCACACCCCCACGGTAAGCCCGCACCCCCGCCCCGGTCATGCCCGATCCCCGACCCGGCAGTTTGCGATGAAGGAGTCCTTCATCCAATAGACCCGAACAATCCTTCCCACCATGAGACAAGGGAAGCGGGCCCGGTCGGGGCCGGTCGTGCCCACGGCGTGATCTGTGCGGGTGTACGCATCCGACCAGAAGGCCCAGATCCAGTGCACGTCCGCCGCGGCAATCCGGCTCACGACGATGATGGGAACCTGAGTACTGCTCTATTGGATGAAGGTCGCCTTCATGTGGAACCCCGTAGGCTCGGGGGATGCCGGTGGAGAGCGCGGAGCTGCATCTGGACGACCCGGTGCTGGGTTCGGTCGTGCTGGACGCGGTCATGGCGGGGGCGGACGACGGCATCCCCGTGCTCCTGCTGCACGGCTGGCCGCAGACCTCCCTGTCGTGGCGGCAGGTCATCCCGCCGCTGGCGAGCTCGGGCTGCAAGGTCGTGGCGGTCGACCAGCGCGGCTACTCGCCGCAGACCCGCCCCGTCGACGTCTCGGCGTACGCGCTGCCGCACCTCGTGCACGACGCCGTCGGCATGATCGAGGCGCTCGGCTGGGAGAGCGCGCACGTCGTGGGGCACGACTGGGGCGCGGTCGTCGCCTGGGCCCTCGCCGCCCAGCGCCCCGAGCTCGTCCGCACCCTCACCGCCGTCTCGGTGCCGCACCCGCAGGCGTTCAACGCCGCGCTGAAGTCCGACCCCGTGCAGTGGAAGAAGTCGGCGTACATGGCGCTGTTCCGCACCGCGCCCGGCAAGGCCGCGCAGGTGCTGCTGCGCGACGGCGCGAAGGCGCTGCGCGAGGTGTACGGCGATGCCGTGCACAAGGTCGACGTCGAGCGGTACGTCGAGTTCTTCAGCGACGACGACGCGATGGAGGCGTCGCTGCGGTGGTACGCCGCGATGGGCGGCGACCAGTTCAAGGACATCGGACCGGTCGACGTGCCGACCACGTTCGTGTGGGGCAACGACGACGTCGCGATCGGCGCGCAGGCCGCGCGCGGGTGCGGCGAGTGGTGCCGCAACGACTTCGAGATGCGCGTGCTCACCGACCGCGGCCACTGGATCCCTGACGAGGACCCCGACGCGCTCGTCGACGCGATCCTCGCCCGGATCGGCTGAGGTGCAGAGGATCCCGCGGATGACGAGCCACGTGGACGTGCAGCGACCGTCGTACGCCGACGGCAGGAGGTGCGCGTCGTGCCGATGATGATGGCGGTGACGTTCACCCGTGCCGGTCGCCTCTACTACCTCGACGCCGGGGACGTGACGGCGAAGGTCGGCGACAAGGTGCTCTACCCGACGTCGTCCTCGCCCGAGGTGGCCGAGGTGGTGTGGGGCCCGGAGTGGGTCAGCGACGATGTCGGCGGCCTGCCCGTCTGCGCTGGCAGAGCGGGGCAGGAGGACGAGCGCCGCGACGAGACCAACAAGAAGAAGCGCGCCGAGATCCAGGTGGCGGCGCAGAAGCTCATCCGCGCGTCGAAGCTGCCGATGAAGGTGAGCGGCGTCGACTGGTCGGACGTCGGCCACGAGTCGGGCCGCGCCACCGCCACGGTCTACTTCACCGCTCCCACCCGCGTCGACTTCCGCCAGCTCGTCCGCGACCTCGCGCAGACGATCGACGCGAAGGTGGTGCTCACGCAGCTGTCGGCGCGCGACGACGCGCGCGTGCAGGGCGGGATCGGCTCGTGCGGCCGCGACACGTGCTGCTCGACGTTCCTCGTCGACTTCGAGCCGGTCACGGTGCGCATGGCGCGCGACCAGGACCTGCCCGCCAACCCGATGAAGATCTCGGGTGCCTGCGGCCGGCTCATGTGCTGCCTGAAGTACGAGCACCCGATCTACGACGAGTTCCGCGCGACCACGCCGGCCGTCGGCACCAAGGTCGAGACGCCCGAGGGCGACGGCAAGGTCGTGGCGCACGACGTGCCGCGCGACCAGGTCGTCGTACGCCTCGAGGCGGGCGGCAAGGCCACGGTCTGCGACCGCGCCTCGGTCTGCGCGAGCCGCGCGGCCTACGACTCCCGCTGACCACCGGCTGCTCGAGCTGCTCGCGTGCCATACGGCGTCACGCGCGGTGACGTCGGCCACCCGGGACGGCCCGCCCGTGCGGGTGACGGCGGAACTCGCGGCGTCGGCGGGGCGTCCCACCTTCGGAAGATGGCAGGGTGGTCCTGCCCCACCGTCTGCAGTCCGGAGCCCGCGCAGTGACCTCTCGCCCGAACCGACTGTTCCCGGGCTCGCGCACCCGGCGTGTGCTCCACGGGTCGGCGGCACTCATATCGGTTGCGCTGCTCGCCGCCTGCACGCAGGCCCCGGACCCCGGCACGTCGGTCACGCCCACCACTACGCCGAGCGGCTCGTCGTCCGAGTCGCCGTCGTCGGGCGGTGACGGGCTCGCGCAGTTCTACGGCCAGAAGATCGCGTGGAAGGGCTGCGGCGGGTCGTTCCGCTGCGCCGATCTCACGGTGCCGCTCGACTACTCCCAGCCCGACGGCGACACCCTCGCCATCGCCCTCATCAAGCTGCCCGCGGCCGACGAGGCCAACCGCATCGGCTCGCTCGTGCTCAACCCCGGCGGCCCCGGCAGCTCGGGCGTCGACTACGCGCGCGCAGCCCGCGCCGTCGTCGACGAGAAGGTGCGCGACGTCTACGACGTCGTCGGCTTCGACCCGCGAGGCGTGGGCAGGTCGGACGCCGTGAAGTGCCTGACGGACGCGCAGACCGACGCCTTCATGGCAGCCGACGCGACGCCCGACACCCCCGAGGAGGTCGCGCAGCTCGAGAAGGACTCGAAGAAGTTCGCCGACGCCTGCGCGAAGAACTCCTCGAAGCTGCTCGCCCACATCGGCACCGAGAACGCCGCCCGCGACATCGACGTGCTGCGCGCGGCGCTCGGCGACAAGCAGCTCAACTGGCTCGGCGCGTCGTACGGCACGCTGCTCGGAGCGACGTACGCCGGCCTCTTCCCGGACAAGGTCGGCCGGATGGTGCTCGACGGCGCGCTCGACCCGGCGCTGTCGAACAACGAGCTCTTGCACGGCCAGGCCAAGGGCTTCGAGCTCGCGTTGCAGCACTTCGTCGAGGACTGCGCCAAGCAAGCCGACTGCCCGCTGCCGCGCGACGAGCAGGCCGGCGTCGACCGCATCAAGCAGTTCCTCGACGACCTCGACGCGAACCCGCTCGCCACCGGCGACCCGAAGCGCCCGCTGACCCAGGCGCTCGCGGCCAACGCGATCCTCGGCTATCTCTACGTGCCGCCGTTCGACTGGGAGCAGCTGCGCTTCGGCCTGCAGCTCGCCTTCGAGGGCGACGGCTCGGTGCTGCTGTCGATGCTCGACGCGCGCGTGCAGCGGACCGAGGACGGGAAGTTCGCCTACAACCCCTACTCGTCGTTCCTGTCGATCAGCGCCGTCGACCGGCCGGACCGACCGACGACGGCGGAGTCGGCCGACATGGCCGCGATGTGGGAGAAGGAGTCGCCGGTCTTCGGCGCTTACCTCGGCTGGGGCACCCTCGTCTTCGGCTACTGGCCGGTCGAGGCGACCGGCACGCCGGGCGAGATCACGGCGCCCGGCACCGGGCCGATCCTCGTCGTCGGCACCACGTACGACCCGGCCACGCCGTACCCCTGGGCGCAGGCCCTTGCCAAGCAGCTCGAGGGCGGTGTGCTCCTGACCCGCGTCGGCGACGGGCACACGGCGTACGGCATGGGGTCGCCCTGCATCGACGAGGCGATCGACACCTACCTGGTGACCGGTGAGCCGCCGGCCGACGGCACCATCTGCCGCTGACCTGCGGTTTCGCTCCCGTTCACGGGTGCAGCGGTCGGCCGCGAACGGCGTACGGCCGATTCGGAGGCATGGCCGGGGGTCGGGTATCGTTCCGACTCGTGCTCGCCGCCTGCGGCGACCACGCCGCCTTAGCTCAGTCGGTCAGAGCGACGCACTCGTAATGCGTAGGTCATCGGTTCGATTCCGATAGGCGGCTCCACAGCGCCACCTGCGGTGATACCGCCGGTGGCGCTTTCAATTGGGCTGGCTTTCCGGGTCACTCGTCCCCATCTCGTCCCCGATCATCGTGTCGAGCCTGCGAACGGCGCTGTTGAGGTGGTCGGCGGACAGCAGGTGCCCGTAGGTGTCGTGGGTGGTCCGGCTGGACTGGTGGCCGAGCAGCGACTGGACGCTCTTGAGGTCGGCGCCGGCGGCGATGAATAGCGACGCCGCCGTGTGGCGCAGGTCGTGGGGCCGGTGACCGACAGCGGTCGTCCAACCGACGGCGCGCCTCCAGTTCGACTCGCTGATCAAGCCGCCGCCGGGTGCCGAGAAGAGCGGCTCATTATGGCCCTTGCCTTCCATGCGGGCGAGCACCAGCGGCACGGCGGCGTTGGCGACGGGGACGCTCCGGCGCCGGCGCCCCTTGGGGTACGGCTTCAGGCTGGCTTTGCCTCCGCCGTGGTCGTAGATGACGGTCCGGCTCACGTCCAGCGTCATGGTCGTCCCTCCCGTGACGGAGGTGCCGATCATGACGTCGCCGACGCGCAGCCCCGCGACCTCGCCCCAGCGAAGGCCGGTGAGGCCGAGCACCAGCGTGATGTCTGCCTGCGGGCTGCGTTCAAGCTGCTCCTGGTACAGCGCGCGGAGGGCTGTGAGCGTGAGGGGTCGTGCCCGCTGAGCCTGTTCATCTCGGCCGCGTCCGGGTGCGCGGCGGACGGTGACGTCGGAGGCGACGTTCTGGGTGATCCGGCCGTCGCGGGTGGCGAAGCTGAGCAGGGCCTTGAGCGTGGCAAGGACGCGCGTCGCCGTTGCCGGCGACAGCCGCTTGTCGCTGACCAGGGTGCGGGCGAACTCCTCGACGTCGGTGCGCCGAATGACGCCGATGGGCTTCTTGCCGAGGGTGGGCAGGATGTGGACGGCGAGTGCGCTCTGGTCGCTCTGGAAGGTTCGGCGTTCGACCTGAGGCTCGCGCACCGGCAGCCACTGCGCGGCGAGCTCGGCGAGCGTCGCCCGGCCCAGGGCGGGATCGACCCAGCCCGAGCTGTCGATGCGGGCGCGCTGCTGCCGCTCCCAGGCTTCGGCCTGGCGGCGCTGCGCGAAGGTCTGGTCGGCGACGACGCGGCCGCGGACCTTCACGCGGACGCGGTAGCGGCCCGCCTCGGTCTTGTTGATCATGGTGAGACTCCTGGAGCACGGTTTCCTCCGGTATCGCAGCCACCGCCGACAGCGGACAAGCAGTGGGCGCGCCGGCCTGTGGACGACACGCGGAGATCGCTCAGCGCTGGCGGTCGGCGACGCTGGGCGCAGCCTCCGTCAGCACCTCGCCGTCCAGCACCCGCCGAAGGCAGGCGGTGGGGATGCGGATGAGCTTGCCCATGCGCACGACCGGGGTGGGCCAGGCGCCGGTGCGGACAAGCTCGTAGGCCAGCCCGCGACCGATGCCCAGGACGCTTGCAGCTGTGGGGAGGTCGACGAGAGGCGGGAGCTGCGCGAGTTCGATGTGGGTCATGGGCGTCTCCTGGCGGGTGGGTGCCACCTGGCAGCGGCAGGTACCACCAGGTGCGCGTCGAGAGGCCTCGACACGCATCGGCCGCTGCCCGAGTCCGTCACCGAGTCCGTCACGGACTCCGTCATCAGTGGACGATGGTGCGTGACTCCGTCACCAACTCCGTCACCGACTCCGTCACGACATGGACGGTGGCGCCGGCGCTGTCATGGAGTCCGTCACCGACTCCGTCACGGCGTCAAGGGCGGTGCCGGCGCTGTCATGGAGTCCGTCACCGACTCCGTCAGTGCGTCCATGGGCTCCCGCACGTTGAGGACCCCGACTCCGGCCGCGGCATCGAGGTCGTTGCCTCGCTGTTTGATCGACGCATTCGGCTTCGCGTGTTGTCCACAGGTGGGCACGTGACGTTGACGCGGGTTCGTTCGCCATCGGTCACCTTGGCGAACTGGAGGCCACCATGGACGACGTCGACGATGCGGGAGCCCCCGCGCGGGCGGCGCTGGAGATTGCTTTGGTGGGCCTTCTGGCCGATCTGCGCCGGCACAGGCGCGACCACGTCGTGTCCCTCGGCGTCGTCGGCGCCACGGGGCGCCTGAGCGCCATCCTGCAGACTCTGAGCACGAGGACGACGGGCCACGGCGTGCGCTCCGGCGGGCCGGCCGAGCGCTTGGTGTCGGCGCGTGCCGCCGTGGCCTTCCTGGTCGACGACGCCGAAGCCTTGGGGCTGTCAGCCCACCTGCTCCTGCTGCTGGCCCGGGCGGCGCACGCTCTCTCGGAGGCCGAACGCGTGCTCCTCCCGGGCTCCTGGGAATCAAGCTGACCGGCGAGTGGACCACCCGACCGCTGGCGCCGGGGTATCCAGATACCAGTGTGTGCGGCGTTCTAGGTCTTGCCCGTGACGGAGTCGGCGGCCGTCATCGTTCGCCTTGTGGCTCGGCTCCTGACGCCCGCAAGGCGCACCGCAACTGCACGAGGGGCCAGTTGACCGCACCGCTCGAGCCGTGCCGGGTTGTGACATCTGCTGCGGCATGGTTTGGGCGCCAGAGTGCCTGCTGTGGCTGCGGAATCGGGCCGCGACGGCCGAATGCTCCTTGGAGCCAGAGGAGTGGACGCTGCCGATCTTGATCGTTTCACCGTGGTGGTGAGAATGGGTGGGTCACTCGGCGACGTCGTAAAGACTCTGGTGCGGCTGAGCCCGTAGAACAGTGCGGTGCGGGGTGCCCGGGTCGCCGGATTGCTGCCGTTGAGCGCGTGGGTCTGTCTCCCGTCCAGAGCTCCCTCCGGGTGGCGCCGTGGCGCCGGTGCAGTGCCGGGGCCATGAGGGTGCGGAGGCGCGTGATGGATGTCGTCTTCGATCGGGTGGCGGGGCTCGATATCGGGAAGAAGCTGGTGGTGGTGTGCGTGCGCACACCGGGGGAGCGGGGGCGGCGGGTCTCGCAGATCCGCACGTTCCGCACGATGACCCGCCACGTCGAGGTGCTGGGCGAGTGGCTGGTCGAGGAGGGTGTGCAGGTCGCGGCGATGGAGTCGACCGCCACCTACTGGAAGCCGGTGTTCTACGGCTTGGAGGACCGGGTGGAGTGCTGGCTACTCAACGCGGCTCACATGAAGGCGGTGCCGGGCCGCAAGACCGACGTGCGTGACGCGGAGTGGATCGCGCAGTTGGTCGAGCACGGGCTGGTGCGGCCCTCGTTCGTGCCTCCGCCGTCGGTGCGCCGGCGGCGGAACCTGACCCGCTACCGGGTGCAGCTGATGGGTGACCGGACCCGGCATGCGGGCAGGCTGGAGAAGCTGCTCGAGGATGCCTCGATCAAGCTGTCGTCGGTGGCCTCGAACATCACCGTGACCTCCTCGCGGGAGATGCTGGCCGCGCTGGTGGCCGGTGACCGGGACCCTTCGGTGATGGCCGACATGGCGCACTCCTCGCTGCGCCGCAAGATCCCTGACCTGACCGAGGCGCTGATCGGCCGGTTCGACGATCACCACGCGCTGCTGGTGGGGGCGATGCTGCGTGAGCTCGACCTGGTCGATGAGGCGCTGGTCCGGCTCGATGCGCAGATCGAGGCGGAGATGACGCCGTGGGCCCACGAGCTCGATCTGCTGCGCACGATCCCCGGGATCGGTCCGGTGGTGTCCCAGGCGTTCATCGCCGAGACCGGCGGGGACATGTCCCGGTTCGGGTCGCCGGAGTCGCTGGCGGCGTGGGTCGGTGTCGCACCTGCGGTGCACGAGTCCGCCGGCAAGCGCACACCCGCCGGCTCGCGGCGGGGCAACAAGTGGCTGACCGCGGCGCTGGTCGAGGGTGCGCACTCCGCAGCGCAGTCCAACGGGACCTACCTCGCCGCTCAGTACGCGCGCCTGGCCTCGCGTCGCAGCGGCAAGCGCGCTGCGGTGGCGGTCGCGCACTCCATGCTCGTCTCGGCCTAGTGGATGCTGGTCCGTGACGAGCCCTACCAGGACCTCGGCCCTGACTGGTTGTCCAAGCGCAACGACCAGGCGCACACCCGACGCCTGGTCGCGCAGCTCGAGCGGCTCGGCCACACCGTCGTCCTGGACCCCGTCGCCTAACACCTACGACCGCCGGAAACCGTTCCGGGCCAGTTCATCCGGGCTGCGCCCGGATGCTGTCGCGCCCTGGTGCACTTCATTCTCGGGTCAGTCCGCGCTGGCGATCTTGATCGTTGGGTTGTGGGGATGAGAATGGTGGGGCCGCTCGGCGACGCCCTTTCACTCTGGTGCCGGAGAGCCCGAAGAAGAGTCCGGTGCGGGGACCTCGGGTGTGTCGAAGTTGTTGCTGCGAGCACGTGGGTCTGTATCCATGGCAGAGGTCCCTCCGGGTGGCGTCTCGTTCGCTGATGGTCGGGGGTGGTCGTGATGGATGTGTTGTTCGGCCGGGTTGCCGGGATCGATGTCGGCAAGGCGACGGTGACGGTGTGCGTGCGGACACCGGGCACCGGTCGTCGGAAACGCGGATGTTCGGCGACGATGACCAGGTCGCTGGTGGTGATGGCGGACTGGCTCGAGGAGTGCGGTGTGACGCTGATGGCGATGGAGTCGACCGCGACGTACTGGAAGCCGACCTTCTACTGTCTCGAGGAAGGGATGGAGTGCTGGCTGCTCAACGCCGCGTATATGAAGGCGGTCCCCGGCCGCAAGACCGATGTGCGTGATGCGGAGTGGATCGCTCAGCTCCTGGAACACGGGCTGGTGAGTCCGTCGTTCGTGCCGCAGCCGGAGGTCCGCACCTTGCGGAACCTGACGCCGTACCGGCTCCAGCTGATGGGGGATCGGACCCGGGCCGCGGGTCGGTTGGAGAAGCTGCTCGAGGCGCCTCGATCAAGCTGTCGGTGGTCGCGTCGAACATCACCGCGACGTCGTCGCGGGAGATGCTCGCTGCGCTGGTGGCCGGCGAGCGGGACGCGGCGGTGATGGCCGACCTCGCGCACTCACGCTGCGGCGCAAGATCCCGATCTGACCGATGCGTTGACCGGGCGCTTCGACGATCACCACGCGGCGATCGTCGGGCAGCGGCAACCAAACTGGAGCAGACCGAGACCGGACTTCGGGGCATCGACGCCGAGCTCGAGATCCGGATGGTGCCCTCCGCGCGGCAGCTTGAGCTGCTGGGCACCATCCCGGGTGTCGGGTTGGTGACTGCGCAGGGCTTCATCGCCGAGACCGGTGGCGACATGTCGAAGTTCGGGTCGCCCGAGCGCCTGGCGGCCTGGGTCGGCCTGGCCCCTGCGATCCACGAGTCGGCCGGGAAGCGAACGCCGGCGGGATCCCGCCGGGGGAGCAAGTTCCTGACGTCAATGTTGGTCGAGGCCTCGAACTCCGCATCGCGCACGAAGAACACCTACCTCGCATCGCAGTTCAAACGGATCGCCTCCCGGCGAGGCCACGGTCGAGCGGCGGTCGCCGTCGCGCACTCCAGGCTGGTCTCCGCCTATTGGATGCTCGTGCGCGACGAGCCCTACCAAGACTTGGGGCCGGACTGGCTGACCAAGCGCAATGACGAGGCGCACGCACGGCGCCTTGTCGCCCAGCTCGAACGGCTCGGCCACACCGTCGTCCTGGACCCCGTCGCCTAACACCTACGACCGCCGGAAACCGTTACGGGGCAGTTCATCCGGGCCGCGCCGGATGCTGTCGCGCCCTCGTGCACGTCATTCTCGGGTCAGTGGACGCTGGGCCTGAGCAGCTCGCTGCGCCAACGTTCCGCAAGGGGAAGCCGGACGGTCCGATGGTTGCGCGGTGGTCGGCCGCCGCTCATGGACCAGGTCGGTCGGGAGGGCCGTTCGCCGATGTCAGTCACGGTCACCCCCGCCGGGGGTGCGGCTCGCTTCTGGCCCGATGTACTCAGGCGTCGAGCAGTCCCTCGCCATGGAGGTGTTCGAAGACAAGAACCGCCCGGACACGGGGCTGGTGATCTGCGAGACGCCGACGAACCCGACCCTGGAGCTGCTCGAAATCTCCGACGTCGTGGCGCAGGCGGGTGAGGTGCCCGTGCTGGTCGACTCGACGTTCGCAACCCCCGTCCTCCAGCAGCCCGCCCAGCACGGCGCGGCCCTGGTCATGCACAGCGCGACCAAGTTCCTCGGGGGCCACGGCGACGTGATCGGAGGTGTAGTGGCGTGCGAGGAGGACTGGGCCGGGCGGCTGCGCGGGGTGCGGGCGATCACGGGTGCTCTGCTGCACCCGCTCGCCGCCTATCTGCTGCAGCGCGGACTGCCCACGCTCCCGCTGAGAGTCGAAGCGCAGCAGCGCACCGCCACCGAGATCGCGACCTGGGTCAGCAGCCATCCCGCCGTTACCGCGGTGCACCACCCGAGCCTGCCGGGCGCCGATCCATTGGGGCTCTTGGGCAAGCAGCAGGCCGGGCCGGGCAGTCTGCTGGCGCTCGACGTGCTCAGCGAGGGACCTGCTGCGCGTCGCGTCGTCGAATCGCTGCAGCTGATCACTCACGCGGTCTCCCTCGGGGGGATCGACTCGCTGGTGCAGCATCCGGCCTCGCTCACGCACCGACCGGTCGAGGCCTCGGCGCGCCCGCACGAGTCCCTCCTGCGTATGTCCGTGGGGCTCGAGGACGCCGAGGACCTCATCGCCGATCTCGACAACGCACTACGTGCGCCGTGATGGTGGAATGGCACTCGCGTTCCTTCGCGTCTGGCGGCGAGGCCGACCTCGAGCTGCTCGACGAGATCCAGCGTCGGGTGCTGTGGCTGGCCGTGCGGATGGTCGACTCCGCCAACCACGACCGTGATGCCAGCGACGGGGTGAAGGTCGGTGGGCACCAGGCGTCGAGCGCGTCACTGGTCACAGCGATGACCGCGCTCTGGTTCGCCCATCTCGAGGCACAGGACCGCGTGGCGGTGAAGCCGCACGCGTCGCCTGTGCTGCACGCGATGAACTATCTGCTCGGCGATCTCGACCGGTCCTACCTCACCCGGCTGCGCGCGCGTGGTGGCCTGCAACCCTATCCGTCGCGCACCAAGGATGCCCGATGCTCACCGTCATCGGTCCGGCGAACCCGTCCAGGTAGCGCTTGCCATCGGTGTCGTAGAGGAAGACCCCGTGGCCGCGGTCGACGGTGGGGTAGTGCCGGTGGACGTGCTGCTTGAGCCGGGCGCTGTCGGCCATGGCGGGTCCTGTCCTGGGCGGGCGTCTCCGCGGCCACGGCGGTCGGTCGGCCCCGGGCCGTGCTGCTGTGGTCGGGCAGAGGGGTCAGCGGGTCTCGAGGTCGTACGCGGCCCGGAACGCGGCGTGCACCTCGTCCCTGGTCCACGCGACGGGCGACATGGTGACGAAGAAGTCCTGCAGGGCGAGATCGGTGAGCAGGTCCAGCTCGTCCTCGGTCACGCCGACGTCGCGCAGGACCGGGAACCGGAGGTCAGCGAGGATCTGTCGGATCGCCCGCACGCAGCGCGACCCGTCCGAGGTGCCGTCCTGGGGGACGCCGAGGGCGTCGGCCACCCGCTCGAGCTGGTCCGGGACGTGCGCAGCCTCACGCTCGAGCGTCTCGGCGAGGACGAGGCCGATGGTGAGGCCGTGTGGCACGTGCTTGACCCCGCCGATCGCCTGGCCGAGCGAGTGCTCCGCCGTGCAGTCGGAGATGTTCATCGTCAGGCCCGCCATCGTGCTGCCGCACGCCATGTCGGCGCGGGCCGCGGCATCCGACCCGTCCTTGGTCGCCCGGGCCAGCGAGCGTCCCATCATGCGGATCGCCTCGAGCGCGATCGCGTCGCCGATCGGTGTGCGCACCTTCGCCACCATGCCGGCGATGGCCTGGGCGAGCGCGTCGATCCCGGTATTGGCGGTCATCGACGGTGGCATCGAGTAGGTCAGCCGCGGGTCGACCAGCGCGTACTGCGGACGCAGGCTCGGGTTGGCGATGCCCGACTTGGTGTTGTTCTGCAGGTCGGAGATGACCGCGCCGCCGGACACCTCCGAGCCGGTGCCGGCGCTGGTGGGCAGCGCGATCAGCGACCGGGACGGCGTCGGGTAGGTGCGGTCGGAGGCGAGGAAGCCACGGAAGTCCACGCCGAGCTCCGCGCACAGGCGGGCGGCCTTGGCCGTGTCGATGACCGAGCCGCCCCCGATCGCCACGACCACGCCGGCTCCGGACGCGGCGAGCGTGGCGATGGCGTCGTCGACAATCTCGATGCTCGGCTCGCCGGCCGGCTTGTGGAAGAAGGTGGTCTCGAGCCCGGCGTCGTTCGTCAGCTGGCCCACCAGCGCCGCGGCCGCGGGGTTGAACTGCTCGATCCCCTCGTCGAGCATGACGAAGGCCCGCGTGTCGCCCGCCTCGCGCACGACGTCGTTCAGCGTGTCGGCCACTCCCTCGCCGAAACGGATCCTGACGGGGAGGTGGTTGGCGAAGGCCGTGATCGGCTGGGACATGGGGTGCTCCGTTCCGTTGGTCGTCTCGAGGTGGTCAGGCGTCGGTACGGCGCTGCGACGCCGCCTCGACAAGAGCACTGAAGAACGCGGTCATGCGGGGCTTCTCGGGGTGCCATTGAACCCCGACGGTGAACCGGTTGGCAGGCCACTCGAGGGCCTCGACGCAGCCGTCCGAGGTGGCCCGCGCCGCGACCGTGGCGCCAGGCGCGACCGTGGCCACGCCCTGGTGGTGGTGGGAGTTGGTCTGGAGCGTGTCGGCGCGCACGATGCCCGCCAGGGCGGTGCCCTCCGCCACCCGCGTCTCGTGGAACGTGGTGTGGTCCAGGTGCCCGGGTGCCGGGCGGTGGTCGGAGAAGCCCGCGTGCACGAGGTCCTGGTGCAGCGTCCCGCCACCCGCCACGTTCATCACCTGCAGGCCGCGGCACACGCCGAGGAGGGGGACGTCCCGTTCGATCGCGCGGCGGACGAGCGGGATCTCGTAGCTGTCCCGCACGTGCGAGGTCTCCTCGAGCAGCTCGTGCGGGTGCTCGCCGTACTCGAGGGGATCGAGATCGGCGCCGCCGACGAGCAGGAGACCGTCGACGCGCTCGAGCACCTGGTCCATCGCGTCGGGGTCGCCGCCCCCGAGCGGCGGCACGATGATCGGCAGCCCGCCTGCCTCCCAGACCGCCGCGAGGTAGGTGTCGGCGACGAGGTGGGCGTGCTCGTGCCAGAACCCCCACTGCGCCGTCGTGAACACGGCGGGGATCCCGATCACCGGTCGCGTCGTCATGCTGCCTGCCTCTCGTCGGTCGTGCTCGCGGTCGATCAGATGGGCAGGGCGGGGTCGTCCACGCCGATGGTCCGGCGGCCCTGGAAGAACCGAACCATGTCGGTGGGGCCGTGCCCGCCGATCCCGGCGTTGTTCCAGAAGGTCTGCTCCGAGCCGTCGGCGAGGTCGGCGAGCTTGCACCCGTTGACGCGGACCTCGCCCGCCGGGATGCGCGCGGCCACCTCGAGCGCAGCGGCCGTGTCCGCTCCGAACACGAAACCCGCCAGGCCGGTCTCCGGTCCCTCCGCCGCGGCGACGGCGTCGGCCACCGTCGGCACGGCGTGGACGGTGATCGCCGGCCCGAACAGCTCCCGGGTCGAGGCGGCGGCGGGCAGCCCCACGATCAGCGACGGCGCGAAGAACCAGCCGTCGAGGTCCGGGACCTCGGCCGTGGCCAGGCGGGTGCCGCCCGCTGCCACCAGCCGGTCGACCTCCTCCTCGACCCGTGAGCGGTGCAGCTCGTACGCCAGCGGCCCGACGTCCGTCGCCTCGTCGAGGCAGTGGCCGACGACGACCGAGCCGAGCCGGTCCAGCAGCGCCTCGACCAGCGGGTCGTGCAGGTGCTGCGGGACCAGAACCTTCCCCGGAGCCTCGCACCACTGGCCGTTGAGCTTGGTCATGCCGTCGACGAGAGCGGCTGCGGTGAGCTCGATGTCGGCGTCGTCGAGGACCACGGCCGGGTTGTGCCCGCCGAGCTCGAGCTGGAGGGCGGTGAAGTGCGGCGCCGCGGCCGTGGCGACCGCGCGACCCGCCGGTGCCCCGCCCGTGAACGAGATCGCGCGCACGCGCGGGTCGCCGGCCAGCTGGGAGCCCACGGCGGCGGCGCCGTGCACCAGCTGGAACGTCGCCGGCGGGAGCCCGTGGCGGCGCACCACCTCCTCGACCACGTCGGCGACGATCTGGCACCCGCCGGGCGCCCACTCCGACGGCTTGAGGATGACCGGGCAGCCGGCGGCGAGCGCGCTCGAGAGCTTCGCCACCGCGACGAAGGTGGGTGCGTTCCACGGGGCGAGCACGACAGCGGGACCGAGCGGTCGGCGCAGGAGCACCACGCTGCGGTCCGCGTCGAGCACGTCCGCCTCGCCCACGGAGCGCAGCTGCTCGAGCGAGCCGAGCACCCGCGGGCCGATGTAGGCGGCCATGGCCCGCGCCACCCGGATGGCGTTGCCGGTGGACATCGCGTCCTCGTAGGCGAGGTCCGCCGCACGCAGCGTCAGCCCGGCGGCGATGTCCTGGAGGACGGCCGCGCGCACGTCGATGGACAGCGTGGCCAGCGCCCCGCTCCGGTGCAGGGCGTCGGCGGCGGCCAGGGCCCGCTCCACCTGGTCCGACGCCGTGGCGAGCTGGGGCGCGAGCACGGCACCGGTGTTGGGGTCGGCGAGCGAGCCCAGGGTCACGGCGGGCTCCTGCCAGGCTCCGTCCACCAGGTCGACCTGGGGTCGGGGCGGCTGCAACGGGGGGAGGGTCGCCATCGTCATCCGTTCCTCGGGGTCGGGTCGGTCGCCGGTCCGGGGATCGGCGACCGCATGCGAGTGGCTGGAGCCGTCATGCCGCACCCGCCCCGACGCGGAGCACCACGCGGATCGTGCCGGGGTCGCGCATGCGACGTAGCCCCTCGTCGATCTGGTCGAACGGCAGCACCTCGGTCACCATGCCGTCGAGGTCGAGACGACCCGACCGGTAGTGGTCCACGAACATGTCGACGTCGCTGAGGAAGCGGTTGGCACCCATGTAGGCGCCCTGGATCCGCCGGTCGCCGTACACGAGGGCGTCGGCGGGGATGCCGATCGTGCGTCCCTCGGGCATGAGACCGAGGACCGTCGCCGTCCCGGCGGGTGCGAGCAGGTCGAAGGCCAGTGCCGCCGTGGCCGGGTTGCCGACGGCCTCGATGGCGTGCGAGACGCCTCCCGGCACGAGGTCGTGCAGCCGGCGGACCACGTCGGCCGGGTCGCCCTGGGAGAGGAGGGTGTCGGTCGCGCCGAAGCGTCGCGCCACCTCGAGCTTCGCCGGCTGGCTGTCCAGGGCCACGATCCGGCGGGCCCCGGCCAGCCGGGCGCCCTGGAGGGCGGCGATCCCGACGCCGCCGCACCCGATGACCGCCACCGTGTCCTCGCTCCTCACCTGGGCACCGTGGACCACCGCCCCGACCCCCGTCGTGACGCAGCAGCCGAGAAGGCAGGCGACGACCGACGGGACGTCGTCCGGCACGATGGCGAGGGAGTCCTCGGAGGCCAGGAAGGCCTCGCCGAACGCGCCCATGTCCGCCAGCGCCTGGACCGGCGTGCCGTCGGGGAGGGCGAACCGCGGGCGGGGGCGGGCACGCACCTCGGCCACGCGGCTGCACTGCGTCGGACGTCCGGCCAGGCAGTGCGGGCACTGTCCGCACGAGGGCGTCACGGTGGCCACCACGCGTTGCCCCACCCGCACCCGGCTGACCTGCGCCCCGACCGCCTCGACGATGCCGGCGACCTCGTGCCCGAGGACGGCCGGCCGGTCGATGCCGAGCGAGCCCTCGACGTAGTGCACGTCGCTGTGGCACAGCCCCACGTGCTCGGTGCGTACGACGACCTCACGGTCGAGCGGATCGTCGAGCAGGACGTCGGTGAGGGTGAGGCGGTCGCTGCCGTCGAGCAGCACGGCGGCGGTGATGGGAAGGGGCATGCGACTACCTCGCGTCAGGGGATGGCGGTGATGGCACCCAGCTCGGCCGCGCCACCGGGGGAGCCGAGCGGGGAGTCGTGGCCGGGCAGGACCTCGAAGAAGAGACGGCGCGCGCGATCCAGGTCGGCGCCGCCGTCGGCGAAGGTGATGGCCTCGACCGGGCACTCCGGCTCGCAGGCGCCGCACTCGATGCACTCGGTGGGGTGGATGTAGAGCTGGTCGCCGGCCTCGTAGATGCAGTCGACGGGGCAGACGTCGACGCACGAGCGGTCCATGCTCGTGGCGCAGACCTCGGAGATGACGTAGGGCATGTCAGTTCCCGTGAGCTGGGCCGGGCCCGGGGTGCGCCCGGAGACCCGGAGCGGTGGAGGCGGCGCGGCGGATCGCCCCGGCGTCGGTCATCACTCGGCGGTGGAGATGAAGACGTTCTTGAGCTCGGTGTAGCCGTCCATGGCGGCCATTCCGAGCTCGCGGCCGAACCCTGACTGCTTGAAGCCGCCGAAGGGTGTCTGCAGCCGCACCGAGGTGCTGGAGTTGACCGAGATCGACCCGGACTCCAGCCCCCTGGCCACCCGGATCGCCCGGCCCAGGTCGCGGGTCCAGATCGACCCGGACAGGCCGAAGATCGTGTCGTTGGCCAGTGCGATCGCATCCTGCTCGTCGTCGAACGGGAGCACCGCCACCACCGGCCCGAAGATCTCCTCGCGCACGATCCGGTGCTCGCGCGGCGGGTCCAGGACCAGGTGCGGAGCCATCCAGTGGCCCGGACCGCTCGGTCCGGGGACCGGGGCGACGATGTCGAGCGCCGGGTCGAGGAAGGACCGCACCTTGTCCAGATGAGGGGCGGAGACGAGCGGGCCCATGGCCGTCGTGGAGTCGAGCGGGTCGCCGACCGTGAACGTCGAGGTCGCGGCGACGAACAAGGCGACGAACTCGTCGTAGACGTCGCGCTGGACCAGCACCCGGCTCCGTGCGCAGCAGTCCTGGCCCGAGTTGCCGAAGACGGCTCCCGTGCTCGCCGAGGCCGCCCTCTCCAGGTCGGCGTCGGCGAACACGACCGCCGCCGACTTGCCGCCCAGCTCCAGGGTGAGCCGCTTCATCGTGCCGGCCGAGGCGCGCATGATCGTCTGGCCGGTCTGGGTCGAGCCGGTGAAGCTGATCTTGCCGACCCCGGGGTGCTCCGTCAGGGCGGCGCCCACGGTCGATCCCGGGCCGTGGACGACCTGGAAGAGCCCGTCGGGAAGATCGACCTGGGCGAAGATCCGCTCCAGCTCGAGCACGGAGAGCGGAGTCAGCTCCGCCGGCTTCACGATGACCGCGTTCCCGCAGGCGAGTGCCGGTGCGATGTTCCACGCGGCGATGACGAGGGGGAAGTTCCACGGTGCGATCACGGTGACGACGCCGATCGGCTCGCGCACCGTGAAGTCGAGTCCGCCGTCCACCGGGATCGTGTCGCCGAAGCTCTTGTCGATGGCTCCCGCGTAGTAGTCGAAGGTGTCGGCCACCATGGCCACCTCGCCGCGGCTGTCGCCGATGGGCTTGCCGACGTTGGCGGTCTCCACCTGCGCGAGGGTCTCCGCGTCGGCACGGATGAGCTCGGCGAGACGGCGGAGCGCCTCGATCCGACGGCGCTGAGGGAGTCCTGCCCACTGCCGCTGTGCGCGCGTCGCCCGCTCGACCACCTCATCGATGCGCTCGACCGGGGTGACGGTCGGCTCTGCGATGACCTCGAGGTTGGACGGGTTGACGATCTGCGACATGGGGGCCTCGGTTCCGACGGTTCGGGTGCGTGGGCGCGGTGGACGGAGCCGATCGCCGCGACGCGCCAACCCTCCGGCGCCCGACGCCGACCATCAATGTGCGCGCTGCACACAGGGTCGCGGCGAGAGTCGCCACGCGGCCCACACCGCCACGTGCGGCGTCGGAGTTGGATGAGCATGCACGATCCGGCGACCAGGACCGCTGTCCGGTTGAGGTCGCAGGGTCGTGGACGACGAGGACGTCGCGGCCGAGGAGACCCGGTCGTGACGAGGTGGGGAGGGTCGGTCGCATGTCCGCCGCCCCACCGCACCGGGCGCGCTACCCGAGCGCGCTCGCGGCGCGGCCTCTCACGACGTTCCGCAGGACGACTCGCTCGCAGGGAGATCGAGTATGACGCAGCAGCCCGTTCGAGACTTCGACTTCCACGGCGAAGCGCTCGACAACATCTTCGAGACCTATCGGGACCTCCGCTCCGAGTGCCCCGTCGGCTGGAGCGATCGCTACGGCGGGTTCTGGTTCTTCACGAAGCACGAGGACATCTTCAACGCGGAGCAGGACTGGCAGACCTACTCCGTCACGCCCTCGATGCTGCTGCCCGATCTCGGCAACGTCGAGCCGATGATCCCCATCGACGTCGACCCGCCTGAGCACACCCACTACCGGCGGATCCTGCTGCCGCTGTTCACCCCGTCCGCGGTCGACGAGCTGACTCCGTTCGTCGTCCAGACCGCTCGTGAGCTCGCGGACGAGGCTCTCAAGCAGGACGTCGTGGACGTCAGCCACACCTATGCGCGCCCGCTCCCCATGATCGTCTTCAGCAGCCTGATCGGCTATCCCCCCGAGGACTGGCACCTGTTCGACCAGTGGATCGACCGGATCTTCGCCCGGGCGGAGGACGCCGAGGACGCGACACGAGCCTCCCAGGAGGTGCACGCGTACCTCGAGGCGCTCGTCGAGCGGCGCCGGAACGAGCCCGAGATCGACGACATCACGGGACGCCTGCTCAAGGCCGAGATCAACGGCCGGCCGATCACTCACGACGAGCTGATGAGCTACCAGTACCTGCTGTTCATCGCCGGTCTCGAGACGACCGCGTGGACCATCAGGGCCGGCCTCTGGCACCTGGCGCGCAACACCGCTGACCAGCAGCGGCTCCGTGAGAACCCCGACCTGATCCCCGCAGCGGTCGAGGAGTTCCTCCGGACGCTGGCACCGGTGCAGGGCATGGCGCGCACGGCGCTCAAGGACGTCGAGGTGCGTGGGTGCCCGATCAAGAAGGGCGATCGGGTGGTGCTCGCCTTCGGCTCGGGTAACCGGGACGAGGATGCCTACGAGGACTCCGACCAGATCGTCATCGACCGGGAGCAGAACCGGCACTTCGCCTTCGGCGTGGGGGTGCACCGGTGCCTGGGCTCCAACCTCGGACGCCGTGAGGTCGTCGTCGCCCTCCGCGAGTTCCTCGCCCGCACTCCGCTCTTCGAGGCGGTGGACCCCACCGAGCAGTGGCACGGCGTCGGTCCGCTTCACATCCGATTCGTCCGAGAGGCTTGATCCGATGAAGGTCCAGGTGGACTCCAGCAAGTGCCAGGGGCACAACCGCTGCATGATCTTCGCCCCCGAGGTCTTCGAGGTGGACGACTACGGATTCGCCAGCGCGCAGCGGGGCGGAGAGGTGCCGGCCGAGCTCGCCGACAAGGCACGCACCGCGGCCGCCAACTGCCCCGAGCTGGCCATCGTCATCTCCGAGGACTGACGTGTCCGACGTCGGCGTCCTGGTCGTCGGGGGTGGCCTCGCAGGCTGCACCGTGGCCAGGGCGCTGGAGGATGCCGGCCGGGGGAGCGACGTCCTCGTCGTCGACCCGGATCCCCACGCTCCCTACGACCGGCCGCCGCTGACCAAGGCCTTCCTGGCCGAGGAGGACCACCTCACCCAGCGGCCGCCGTGGGCGCCCGGTGCCGTGGACTGGCTCGCGGACTGCGTGGTCGCCGTCGACCTCATGGGTCGGGCCGTCCGGCTGGCATCCGGTCGATCGCTCACCGCCGAGACCGTCGTGCTCGCGGCAGGGTCGCTGGCTCGCACGCTGCCGGGCCGTCCCGACCGCGTGATCACGGTGCGGTTCGCGGAGGACGCCCGGCGGGTCAGGGAGCTGCGCAGGTCCGGCGCGTCACGGTTCCTCATCGAGGGCGCCGGGCCCCTCGGACTCGAGCTCGCGTCGACGCTCGCGTCCGACGGCGCCGAGGTCACCGTGGTCGACCCGGCGTCGGCGCCGATGGAGAGACTGCTCGGCGGCGCGCTCGGGGAGGAGGTGTCCGGCTGGGCGCGGGATGCGGGGGTGCGGCTGCTCTTGGACACGAAGATCACGAAGGTGTCCGCCCTCGGCGACGGTGGGCGTGTCGAGGCGGTGCGCAGCACAGGTGCCGCCGAGGTGTTCGACTGCATGATCACGGCGGTCGGCAGCGTGCCCGCCCCCCTCATGCTGATGGGTCCGGCCGGGCCGGTGGGGACCGCGGTCGTCGACCGGCGTCGTCGGCTCGTCGACCTCGACGGCAGGGTCTTCGACGGGATCCTCGCGGCGGGCGACTTCGCCTTCCAGCGCGACGCCGGCGGCTCGCTGGTACGCAGCGAGTCCTGGACCGCGGCCAGGATCGACGGAGAGGCGGTCGCCCGGGAGATCCTCGGCGACGGCGCGGGTCCGGACGAGGTCCCGTACTTCTGGACCCGGCAGTTCGGACGGATGGTCCAGGTGCTGGGCTCCATTCCGTTGGGGGCCGCGCTGCATCTCGTCGCCGAGGTGCCCAAGACCCACGGCGCCCTCTACCAGGCCACGTTCGGTGGCGCAGTCGTCGCCTATGTCGGCGTGAACGCGCAACGTCTGGTGGCCATGCTCCAGACGCAGCCGGGATCCGTCGCGGACTGGGCACCGTCCGAGGGATGATGGCCGAGGGATGATCGTCGAGCCGCACCACTCGTGAAAGGTCCAGCGTTGCCGCGGAAGCAGAGCACGAGCGCGTCGGCCGCCGCCCTGGCCGCCGCGGACGTCGAGATCCTGCACCAGGCGCTGCGGGACGCCGAGCGCCGCGGGGCGCTCCTCAACGAGCTCGTCGAGGCGCTGAACCAGTCGCGCGACGCAGTCTCGCTCCTGCAGCGCTCGGTCGAGGCCGTCGTGCGAGCCATCGACGCAAGCGGTGCATTCGTCTACCTCTGGGACAACGAGGGCGGCCGCTTCGTCCTTCGCTCGGCGACCGAGGGCCATCAGAAGGCCTTCGTCGGGCGGATCTTCCTGCGTCCGGGCGAGGGGCTGGCGGGATGGTCCGCCTTGATGCGGCGTCCGGTGCTGATCGGCGAACAGCTGGCCGAGGATCCGCGCGTGGTGATCTTCCCCGAGCTGCAGGAGAGCGAGTTCCGCTCCTGTCTCATCGTGCCCA
>NZ_JBHSTI010000004.1:0-819 GCF_042660085.1 Longivirga aurantiaca
CCGAGCTCGCCGACAAGGCACGCACCGCGGCCGCCAACTGCCCCGAGCTGGCCATCGTCATCTCCGAAGGCTGACGTGTCCGACGTCGGCGTCCTGGTCGTCGGGGGTGGCCTCGCAGGCTGCACCGTGGCCAGGGCGCTGGAGGATGCCGGCCGGGGGAGCGACGTCCTCGTCGTCGACCCGGACCCCCATGCCCCCTACGACCGGCCGCCGCTGACCAAGGCGTTCCTCGCCGACGATGACCGTCTCACCCAGCGGCCGCCGTGGGCGCCCGGTGCCGTGGACTGGCTCGCGGACTGCGTGGTCGCCGTCGACCTCATGGGCCGCGCCGTCCGGCTGGCGTCGGGTCGGACGCTCACCGCGGAGACCATCGTGCTCGCGGCGGGGTCGCTGGCTCGCACGCTGCCAGGTCGTCCCGACCGCGTGATCACGGTGCGGTTCGCGGAGGACGCCCGGCGGGTCAGGGAGCTGCGCAGGTCCGGCGCGTCACGGTTCCTCATCGAGGGCGCCGGGCCCCTCGGACTCGAGCTCGCGTCGACGCTCGCGTCCGACGGCGCCGAGGTCACCGTGGTCGACCCGGCGTCGGCGCCGATGGAGAGGCTGCTCGGCGGCGCGCTCGGGGAGGAGGTGTCCGGCTGGGCGCGGGATGCGGGGGTGCGGCTGCTCTTGGGCACGAAGATCGCGAACGTGTCCGCACTCGGCGACGGGGCGGGGGTCGAGGCGGTGCGCAGCACGGGCGCCCCCGAGGTGTGCGACTGCATGATCACGGCGGTCGGCAGCGTGCCCGCCCCCCTCATGCTGATGGGTCCGGCCGGGCCG
>NZ_JBHSTI010000005.1:0-301 GCF_042660085.1 Longivirga aurantiaca
AAGCCGCCAGGAGCGAGGGCTACCAGCCGATCGCCGCGTACGAGTTCGAGTTCTACGTGTTCAAGGGTGGACCGGGCGAGCTCGCCGACCGGAAGTGGCGCGACGCCGAGCCGATCACCAGCGGGAGCCGGACCTACAGCCTCTACCGCAACAGCTCGACGGAGTTCCTGATCGGGGACATCCGTGAGTCCCTGAGCCGGTGCGGCATCGACATCGAAGCCAGCAACAGCGAGCACGGGCCCGGCCAGTTCGAGGTCAACATCCACTACGCCGATGCGGTCACCGCCGCGGATCATGCGGT
>NZ_JBHSTI010000005.1:333-21143 GCF_042660085.1 Longivirga aurantiaca
CATCCTCAAGCATGCCGTGAAGGAGATCGCGGCCAAGCACGGCCACACTGCGAGCTTCATGGCGAAGGTCCGACCCGAGTGGGCGGGATCGTCCGGCCATGTCCACCAGAGCCTGACGACGCTCGACGGGAAGCCGGCCTTCGCCAACCCGGACGACCCCACCTCGCTCTCGGCGGTAGGCAAGTCGTATGTGGCGGGCCTTCTCGAGCTCGCTCCCGCGCTGACGGCCTTCTTCCTGCCGACCGTGAACTCCTACAAGCGAACGGAAGGCGGAGCCTGGGTCGGATCCGCGGCCACGTGGGGCAAGGACAATCGCACGGTGGCGATGCGAGCGATCCCGTCCGACGGGCCGCCGGCGCGCATCGAGAACCGCTTGGCCGGCGCGGACGCCAACCCCTACCTGGTGCTCGCCGCGAACATCGCCGCAGGGCTCCATGGGGTGCGGGGCCAGCTGACTCCGCCCGAGCCGCTGACGGGGAACGCCTTCGTGGCTCCCGTCGAGGTAGCCCCGCCCCTGCCCAACACGCTGGCGGCGGCCACGGCGGAACTGCGCGCGTCCGAGGTGGTGCGAGGCCTCCTCGGCGAGCAGTTCGTGACGCACTACGCGGAGACGCGGGACTGGGAGATCTCGCAGTTCGCCAAGCACGTCACCGACTGGGAGACCGAGAGGTACCTCGAGATCATCTAGTACGCGCGTTCCGCCGGAGGATCGAACGTGCCGCTCCTGGCTCTGGCCCCCATCCAGGATGCTCGACGTACCCGTCGCTCGGGCACATCGCGAGAGCGCGGCATCCCCACCCTCGCCTCTCGCCGACAGCACCTCGTGAAGGGACCACCGTGGTCGTGCCGCGCTACCTGACACCTGAGGACGTCATGCCGGAGGACGAGGGGGCGCGAACCGGCCCCGTGGTCAACGTGCACGTGTCACTTAACTTCCCCGAGATGACGGCCCACACCGCGGACCTCATGCGGAAGTCGATCCGCTCGGCGCTGACCGCGCTCGCTGAGCGCGACGGGGACTGGCGCCTGGTCGACACCTCGGGGGAGCTCCCGGAGCCGCGCGAGTGCCTCGGCGACGGCGTTCTGGTGCTGGGCGGCGGCGACGTCGACTCGGAGCTCTACGGCGTGCCCGGCCCGGTGCCGCACGAGTTCGGCGTGGACGAGCGTGCGGACCGGTTCACCATCGCGGTTCTGAGGGAGGCCCTGGGCGCCGAGGTGCCCGTCCTCGCCGTGTGCCGGGGCGCCCAGCTCCTCAACGTGGCGCTGGGGGGCACGCTGGTCCCGCATCTCGACGATTCTCAGCACCTGCACCGCGGGGCCAGTGCGGACGATCTCTTCGTCGACGAGCACGTGGTCGTCGAGCCGGGGACCAGGCTCGCCGAGCTGTTGGGCCACCGGGAGTGGACCGTGCGGGCGGCGCACCACCAGGCCGTCGACGTCGTCGCTCCCGAGCTGCGTCTGGCCGCGAGGTCGGTGGACGGCGTGGTGGAGGCGGTGGAGCACCCGGACAAGTGGGCCTTCGGAATCCAGTGGCACCCGGAGGACGACGACGGCCACGGCCACGACCTCGCCCTGCTCTGGGGCGCCCTGTGCCAGGAGGCGGGCCGCGCCCGCAACCTGTCGGAGCCGTGAGCCCGACGGCCCTCCGTCGAGCCGCCCACCCGTCGCCCAACCCAGTTGCGCAGGCCGCACGGTGATCGTGAGGGCGATCATGGCCAAGGAGCCGGGTGGGCGAGCCGACGCTGCTCGGTCGCTCGGGGGCGCCGTCCTCGGCGCTGAGGCCCCGGCGGGTCACGCCTCGAGGACCGCCCCCATGAGCTCCAGGGTGGCGGGCATGCCGCCGTTGCCCCGCAGGGCCTTCGCGACGTAAGGGACCGGCTCCCTGCCCGCGGGGCTTGTCGCGGTCTCGGTGGCCAGGACCGCGTCGTACGTGCTCTCGACGCACCTCGCCTCGCTCGAAGTCCCGGGTGGGCCGTCACGGCGAGGGGAAGGCTCCAACCACTCGGTGGACACGGTCAGCACGTCGACTACGGCATCCGGCCATGTGCCAGCCGCGGCCACCGTGCCTGGCGGCCTGACCAGCACTGCAGCAGAACACTGGTCGACGTCCCTCAAGGTCGGCCAGAACAGGTCATTCAGAGGATGGACTGGGGTGTCGAGGAGACTCGTCATGTCAACTCTTCATGAGCGGCAGCTGTTGCGAGCGTCCTCGAAGCTCTGCTGCCGCCCACCGGCCCCAACTGTCCACGAGTGCCGTCGAAACCACGACTCGATGCCATCCAGTGGCGACTTCAAGCGACTCTTGGGTGTACTCCTGGCCGGACTTGTACGAGTCGGTCCAGACAAACAGGCGAACGAGAAGGAAGGCCGTGTCGCCACACGGCACCTTCTCGTATCCTCGAGCCCCTCCGGAAACGCCACGGTCCTCGCAACTCCTCAAATCGAGGTGTTGCGAGGACCGCGTGAACCCGTCTCGAGGTCGGGGCCGTCGTCGTTCGTCGGGCTTCCTGTCCCGCTGTTCTCGGCTCACCCGAACGAGGCCGTCGCCAGGCGATGCCGCGTGCGGAGGCCGAGCTGCGTCGGGCCCTCCACCCGGGTGCTTCCGCCTCTGCGCTCAGGAGCGGAGCGAGCCCGACGGGTCGACGTGTCGTCCCGCGGCGCTTCGGGCGCCGGCGCTGCGTCTCGGGCGTTATCATCCGATCAATCGATTGATTGATTGCTGGTGAGGGGTCTGGGCGGGAGGAGGCACGGCGGGATGAAGTCCGACGACGTGCTCCGGGCCGCGGTGCTGCTGTTCGCGCGACAGGGTTACGCCGCGACGGGTATCCGTGAGATCGCGCGTGAGGTCGGCCTGAACTCCGCGACGCTATACCACTACGCGAACGGCAATGAGGGGCTGCTCGTCGCCGTCATGCAGAGCTGCCTCGACGAGCTCCTCCGCTCGACCGACGAGGCCCTCCGTCACAGCGACGACCCGCAGGTGCAGCTCGGGCGGCTGATCCGGGCCCATGTCGGGCTCTCGGCCCTCAACCCGCTGTCCTCCCGTGTGACGGATCAGGCGTTCCGTTCCTTGGGGCCTGCCAACCGCGCATCGCTGCTGGTGCTGCGGGACAGCTACGAGTCGCAGCTGGGTGCCGTGATCGATGCCGGCGCCCGAGCCGGTCTCTTCGATGTCGCCGACCCTCGGCTCACCCGGCTGGCGATCCTTGAGATGTGCAACGGCGTCGCGAACTGGTACCGCCAGGCCGGCCGCCTGCCGATGCGGGCCGTGCAGATGCAGTTCGTCGACTTTGGCTGCCGCCTCGTCGGTGCGCCGGTGATGGACGAGGCGGAGCTGGGCCCCGTGCAGACGCCGCACCTACTTCGCTGCGAGCCGTACGCCTCACCCGACACGATGGAGGACCTAGGTTGAACATCACCGATGCGCGCGTCCGACTCCCGCAGGACCGACGGACCAGTGCGAGCTACTCGGCTCCGGCCCGGCAGACGGAGCAGTACGACCGCGTCCTCGGGCTGACCGACAAGATGAACGGCGGCACGCTGTCCGGCCTGCTGAAGGAGATGGACGCCGTCGGCATCAGCCGCGCCGTGATGCATGCCGAGTCCGAAGGGGGCGAGGACGCCGATGCGCTCAACACCGCTCTGCGCTCCGTGCTCGACGAGCACCCCGACCGGTTCTTGGGCGTGGGCTGCGTCGACGTGACCCTGTCATCGCCGACCGCGATCGCGGCGCAGGCCGCGCGCGCGCAGGACCTCGGGCTGCTGGGGGTGTCGTTCCAGCCTGCATTCTTCGGCCTCGACATCGACGACCGCCGTCTCTACCCGCTCTACTCCAGGGCGGAGGAGATCGGCCTCGTCGTCGCCGTCCACACGGGGATCAACTACAGCCGCCTGCACCCGATCAAGCACGAGCGCGCGGAGAACCTCGATCAGGTCGCCTGCGACTTTCCCGACCTGCGGCTCATCGCCTGCCACGCGGGCTGGCCCTGGGTGACCGAGTTCGCGGCTGTTGCGCGGCGCCATCCGACGGTCTTCCTCGAGTACGGCGCCATCGCACCCAAGTACGTCGCGAGGCCTGGCACGGGTTGGGATGTCCAGTTCGCCATGATGGCTAACGTCCTTCGGGATCAGGTGCTCTACGGGAGCGATTGGCCGATGATCAGCCCGAGCCGGGCCGTGCAGGAATGGCGGGACTCCGGTCTGCCGGACGCGGCGCTGGAGGCGCTGCTCTCGCGCAACGCCGAGCGGCTCTTCGGTCTTGAGGGCGGCGGCGTGGGACTGCCGACGTGACCCTGACCCTGTCCTCGCAGCTCCGTACGGCAGCGGAGGACTCCCCGGACAGGGTGTTCATCCGAACCATGGGCGAGGAGCTCACCTACGCCGAGACGTGGACCCGCGTGCGGGTGCGCGCCGGGCAGCTCCGGGAGGCCGGGATCCGGCGCGGGGACTCCGTGGCAGTCGTAATGGACAACAGCGCCGATCAGATCGTGATCTGGTTCGCCCTGAATGCACTGGGTGCCCTGCATGCAGCGCTCAACACCGCGTTCACCGACGCACGGCTGGCGCACAACCTCAGGGTCTCGAAGGCATCGTGGGTGCTGGCCGACGACCAGTACCTGGCAGACGTCCAGCGCGGCATCGGGACCCATGAGTTGCCCGCGCGTGTGATCCCCTCGAGTGCCGTCGGCTCGCTGCCGGGGGCACCGGTGGACGAGGCGGAGCAGGTCGACGACCTGGCCACGGCCACCCTTCTGTTCACCTCGGGCACCACGGGCGCGTCGAAGGCGTGCGCCCTGTCCAACCGCTACCTGGTCCGGGCCGGCCAGCTGCACGTGACGTACCTTGGGCTGACGTCCGACGACGTCCTCTACAGCCCCTTCCCTCTCTTCCACATAGACGCGGCGACCCTCACGGTGTCGGCCGCCCTGGTGGCCCGAGCGACCGCGGCGATCGGGCTGCGGTTCAGCGCCTCACGGTTCTGGGACGAGGTGCGGGCCATGGACGCCACCGTCTTCAACTTCATGGGCGCCACGCTGACGATCCTGTGGAAGCGCGACCCCGACCCGCGCGACAGCGACCATCGGGTCCGGCTCGCCTGGGGCGTGCCGATCCCCGAGTGGAAGGCCGAGTTCGAGCACCGGTTCGGGTTCCCGCTGTTCCAGGTCTACGGGCTGACCGATGGAGGACTTCCCGCCTACGACCCCATCGACGGCTCGCAGCGGCCGGGGTTCGCCGGGCGCGTGATCCCCGAGTACGAGGTGCGCATCGACACCGCCGCGCGACGGCACGGCGACCCCGAGGGCGTGGGCGAGATCCTCATGCGCTCCCGGGAGCCGGGTCTGATGATGAACGGGTACTTCGGGGACCCCGCAGCGACCGAGAAGGCGATCGTGGACGGGTGGCTGCGTACGGGCGACCTCGGGCTGCTCGATGGTGACGGCTATCTGGCCTTCCACGGTCGTCTGACGGACTCTATCCGCCGTCGAGGCGAGAACATCTCCGCCTTCGAGGTCGAAGAGCTCGTCGGATCCCACCCGGACGTGGTCGAGGTCGCCGCGGTCGGTGTGCCCAGCGACCTGACCGAGGAGGACGTGCAGGTGTGGGTCGTTGCGCGCCAGGGCAGCGGACTCACGGCCGAGACCCTCCACCGCGATCTGGCCGAACGTGGTCCCCGCTACCTCGTTCCCCGCTACTACGCGTTCGTTCCGGCCCTCCCGAAGACGCCGACGGAGAAGGTGGAGAAGTTCGAGCTGCGGTCGGCGGGCACGAGCACGTCGTGGGACTCCGAGGCCACCAGCGGCGACTAGCCTCGATCTTTCGCGCGGGGTCTGATCTGGTGGCGTGACACGGGTCTTGAAAGCACGGAAGTGCCTGTCCTGGTTGGGAAACTACTGATTGTCAAGGTCAGCAAGTTCCCAGCGAGGAAGGCACTCCGTAGGTGAAGAATAGCCGCCGGGTCGTCCCGGTCATCATGGACCCGTCGAACGAGTCGCTGATCTCCTCCGCGGGTGGGTCGCTGTTGCTGGCCACAGCTCGGGCGACCGGCCTGGATCGGGCGCTGTCAGCGGGGTTGGCTCCGTGGCGGGTACCGCGGGCGGTCCACGACCCGGGCAAGGTGATCCTTGATCTCGCGGTCGCGTTGGCCCTGGGCGGGGACTGTCTCGCGGATGTCGCGGCCCTGCGTGCCCAGCCGACACTCTTCGGTGCGGTCGCCTCGGATCCGACGGTGTTGAACCACCCTGGGTTGCTTGGAGGCTCCATCAAACCCAGGGAGGTTCACCGAGGCCGGTCCGACGGCCCTGGGACCGGTGGCGAAGGACGCCACGTGCATCGAGACACTGCGCGCAAGCCCATCCCTGTCCCCCGCGGCATCAGGTTCTGGTGACGGGCTCGAAGCCACGACCCCGGTCACGCGCCCGGCACCGCCAATCACATGCCCACCCGCGTCCTGCACGCCGCCACCGACCAATACCCAGGAGCGTCAGCCGTTCGCCCGCGCGTGGACCGCGTGGGCTCCCCTTGGGCTAAGCCATGGCCACAAGGGGCCAAACAAGGCCAGCAGAGGGCAAGAGGCTGTTGGGTGAAATTCCCGGAACCCCTACAGGACATGGAATCTGTGGGGAGCGGGTGACGGGAATCGAACCCGCACTGTCAGCTTGGGAACTTGCCGGCCTTAGTTCCCAAGCTACCCGTTGCTCGCCGAAGCGATGGCCTCGACGAGGTGGCTGAGGTCTTGGTCGATAGCGGTAACTTGAGCGGTAACGGCGGCAGTAATTGCTGCATCGGTGGCGAGAGCAAGACGACCGCGAACCCAAGAGAGGAACTTCCGTGCGGCGCCACCGTCGGGGCGGGCCGACTGCAGGTCGGCCTCGGCGGCGGCCACGAGCTGCTGCCCCTCTTCTGAGTCACCCGCCAGCTCGAAGCGGCCAAGGATCTTGACCAGGCCACTCATCGCCAAGACGAGTTGCTCACTGGTCACGTCCACGTTCATGACCTGTCGCGCGTTGTCGCCCGTTGCCACCTGCACCTGTTGGCCGCTGACGTTCCAGGTGATTTGCTGCAACGTCACTGCTTCCCGCGAGCTCACGTACGCGTCGGGGTCCGAGTCGTACTGCTCCACGCAGACTAGGCCAGCGTCGGTGAGCCGCGGTCGAATAGGCCCGTTGTTGCCGTTCGAGCGCGGACCGTCTATCAACTGCGTTCGTGCAAGCCACCCTGCCGCACGATCCGATTCTTCGACGGTGAACGGATCTCCGTAGAAGCGGGATAGCCTGCTAAGGCTCCAATCACCCCAGTTCGCGAACTGCCCGCTTTCCTCCGTGGCGTCCGATTCTGCAAGCCATCGGAGGATGCCGCGTCGGACGGCAGCGCGGCGGCCGAGGACGTCACTGCGTTGTAGGTGGCGGCGAGTCACGGCGGAACGACCCTCCGGCGTGACCTCTGCAGCCATTCCTGGTAGCCCACCCATCCCGCTGTGGTCACGGATCAAGCCTGCCGCAGTCAGGCGTGACACGTCCTGATACGCGATACGCGTGTTTTCGGGGTCATTGTCGTAGAAGCCTGCGAGGTATGGGATTCCCTCAGCCTGCTCCACCATCCACTCCAGCAGGCGGTGGCCACGCTCAGCGTCGGGGTCGGTATCGACCCAAGGGAAAGTCATGCGCCGATCATATTGAGGTTCCCGCAGCTGCCCGAGGCTTGAGAATGGCGTTGTGACACCGCTACGGCGGCGCTTGTCGTGGCCTCGACGGCGGCAGCGCAGAACAGCGACCATGTACCGGCGGTCTCGTTCTTCGCACAGGGTCGTCATTTCGGAGTTGAGAGTGGCCGGTCTCGTTGCCGGCGGGATAGACCGGCGGCATAGAGAGGACGCCGCTTCCCGAGCGACACGTCGAGCGCAGAGCCACCGCCGTCGGACCCACCCGTCAGAATCATTCGTATGCCTGACTCCTGGGTCGCGTTATTGATCGCACTGTTGGCTGTCGTACCCGGCTTTCTGACAGTGACCATTTGGGCTAGGTCGCGGACATGGCGGGGTCCGACTGGTGACCTTCGGACCATCCTTCAAGCACTGGCAATTAGCGCCGTGATCCAGGTGGTGCTGTTCCCGCTCACTGTCATGGTCGTGTTGCCGCATTGGCGCTCGCCGGATGACTACGCCGTCTCACTTGGGGCATGGCTCCTCCTTACGGTTCTCGCGTTCCCAGTGGTGTTGGGTCTTGGGACGGCGCGGTTGACCGACTGGGTCTTTCCACTCAGGACGGCCGATACGAACTTCGGCTGGCTCCGACGATTCCTACGCGGCGCGATCAAGCCGGTCGCGCCTCCGACGATGTGGGATTGGTGGCTCACCGAAGGTGTCCCGAATGGGCGATTCGTCCTTGCCAAGTTCCGTGATGGCTCGTATATCGGTGGCGTCTTCTCAGATGGTTCTATGGCGCTGACATCCCCGGAGCCGCACGGCATCTATCTGGCGAGTGAGTGGCTTGTGGATGAGGCAGGGGACTTCGTGGGCGAGATTCCGCAAACTGGCGGTGTGCTGCTGCCGCTCCGAGAAGACATACTGTGGCTACGGGTTCAAGGCGATAACGGGACGTCAGAGGTTGGTGACGATCGTGCCTAGTCAGAAGGCGCTGCCGGCGGCGCAGGAGACAAAGGGTCAAGCGCCAGGGTCAGGCAAGGTGCCCTCGACGCCGCCACCTCCGAAGCCCAGTGCGACGAGGCGAGGAGCGTGACAGTCGATGGCTGACGATCAGGGGCAGAGAGGCTCGGTCCTCGGCAATGGTCGGGTTCCGAAGACCCCGCCTCCTCCCAAGGCAACGCCTCCCAGCAAGCCAAGCGGTAGCAAGTCCTAACGTCGGCGGAAGCGGACCAGTGGGAAAGAAGGTGACGGGAGGCGCCGTCACTGGCAAGGGCGGCGTGCCCAGCAATCCGCCCCCGAAGGCGGGCGACAAGGGAGCTGGGTCCAGGAAGCCGCCGCACGGGGCTTAGCCAAAGCAGGACGGGCCGCGATCCTGGTCACTCGTCCCCGTCTCGTCCCCCAGCAACGATCATGGGTTGACACGAGAGGGCCCATTGGCGCTCGCATCGGGCTGTTCTGGTACATCCGCGCAAGCGTGACGCCTGCCTGCGACGCCCTCGTAATGCGTAGGTCATCGGTTCGATTCCGATAGGCGGCTCCATCTTCAAGTCTCTGACCTGCGGCGATGCTGTCGGGGTCACCCTCGGGATCGTCGTCTGAGGGCGAGTTGCTCACATGTTGCTCACGGACTCGCTGGGATGCGTCGTCTGCGCGCGGCACGAGGGACCACGCCTTGGCAGCTGCTTCGCTTCCGACGCCGGGCAGCAGGTGGGTGTAGGTGTCCGAGGTGATGGCCACGGAGGAGTGTCCGAGCCGCTTGCTGACCACGACGATGTCGACGCCGGCGGCGAGCATGAGCGAGGCCTGGCCGTGGCGCAGGTCGTGCAGTCGGATGCGTCGTAGCCCGATCTCTTCGGCGAGTTCCTGGAAGCGGTCGGAGAGCCGGTCGGGGTGCAGGGGTACGCCGTCGGGCCGGGGGAACACGAGGTCGTGGTCGTTGTAGGCGTCGCCGAGCGGCGCGCGGGCGGCGTCCTGGCGCAGGCGGTGGGCGAGCAGCACGCCGACCGTGTGCGGGTCGAGGTCGACGACGCGGTCCTCTCCGCTGGCGGTCTTCGGTCGCCCGAATGCGATGCGCCCGTGGTCGGCGCCGCACTGCGCGCACGGGCGGGAGAAGCGCGCGGTGAGGGTGACGACCTGCTGGCGTACGTGGAGCCGGTTGCGTTCGAGGTCGACGTCGGACCAGCGCAGCCCGGCCGCCTCTCCGCGGCGTAGACCGGTGGCGGCCAGGAGCTGGAACGCGGGCCCGAGCGGGTCGTGGTCGGCGTGGTCGAGGAACCGGCCGAGCTCCTCGGGCTCCCACGGGCGCACGCGCGGACGCGGCACCGACGGCAGGTCGATGTTCGCGGCCGGGTTCGTGGGGATCAGGCGCGACTTCACCGCCGAGCCCAGCGCCGAGCGGAGCGAGGCGTGCACGCGGCGCAGGGTGGCTGGCTTCATCTGACGGTCGGCCTGGATGGAGCGCAGGGCGCTCTCGACGTCGTGGGGGCTCAGGTCGCGCAGGCGCACGTGCCCGATGCGGGGGATGAAGTACTGATGCACGTGCGCGGTGTACGTCGCGGCGGTGGTGGGCCGGACGCCGTCGGCGACCTTGCCGGCCAGCCAGTCGAGCAGGAACTGCCCGACGGTGATGCTGTTGACCGCGACGCCGACGCCGCGGGAGCCGGCGTCGATCACCTCGGCGAGCGCCTTCTCCGCGTCCTTCTTGGTCGCGAACCCGAACCGGGTGAGCTGACGGCGCGCGACGTGCTCGCCGTCCGGGTTCGGTCCCGGCCCGAGGTCGACGGTGTAGCCCCAGGACCCGTGCTTCTCGGAGCAGGCCTTGCGCCGGCCGCGTGAGTCGAAGACGGCGGGGCACTGGCAGCGCTTGCGAACGGTTCCGCGCATGACTGGTCCTCCCTCGGTGCTGCTACTGCGATACCGGACCGGCGACGGTTGCGCCAGCGCTGGGCGGTGAGCCTGCGGACGACACGCCGGCGCTGTCCGAGTCGTCGACGAGGCGTAGCAACGCAGCGGTGGGGATCCGGATGAGCTTGCCGACGCGCAGGACCGTGGTGGGCCACAGGTCGGCTTTGACGAGCTCGTAGGCCAGGGTGCGTCCGATGCCCAGCACGCGCGCGGCTGTGGGCAGGTCGACCAGGGGTGGGAGCTGCTCTATCTCGGTGCGGTTCACGGGGATCTCCTGACTGTCCGTTGCCCCGCGGCAGCGGTGGCACGACAAGGTGCGCACCGAAGGGCACCGACACGCGTCGGACGCAGACGGCTGCGTCGCCAGCTGCGTTACCTGGCGGTGTCGGTTGCTGGGACTCCGTCACGCGACTCCGCCGCCGCCGCGCTGACTGTCATGGACTCCGTCACCGACTCCGTCACGGACTCCGTCACCGGGTGGGGGCCGTCCTCCGACTCCGTCACGGCGCTGACGGCGGTGCCAGCGCTGTCACGGAGTCCGTCATTGACTCCGTTACGGCGCCGAGGTTGGTGCCCGGGCTGTCGTGGAGTCCGTCACCGACTCCGTCACCGACTCCGTCACGTGTCACTGGGCTCCCTCACGTTGAAGGCCCCGACCCCAGCCCCCGGCATCGAGGACGCGCCTCCCTGGTCCGGCGAGCCCTTCAGCACGGCGTGTCGTCCACAGCCGGTGGTGCGGCGCTGACGCCGGGCTTCTTCGCCAACTGTGACCCTGGCTAGCTGGAGGTGAGGATGGTCGACGTCGACGATGGGGGAAGCCGCGCGCGGGCGGCGCTGGAGTGCGCGTTGGTGGGCCTTCTGGCCGATCTGCGCCAGCACTGGCGCGACCACGCCGTGTCCCTCGGTGTCATCGGCGCCACAGAGCGTATGAGCGCGATCCTGCGCGCTCCGAGCTCGGGGAAGGTAGGCCACGGCGCGCTCTCCGGCGGGCCGGCCGAGCGCTTGGTGTCGGCGCGTGCCGCGGTGGTCTTCCTCGTCGACAACGCCGAAGCCTTGGACCTGTCAGCTGAACTGCTCCTGCTGCTTGCCCGGGCGGCGCACGCGCTCTCGGCGGCCGAACGTGTGCTGCTCCCCGGCTCCTGGGAAGCACGCTGACGGACGTACGACGACCCCGCCGGAATGAGGGGTATCCAGATGCCAGCGCGTGCGGTGGTTCAGGTCTTGCTCGTGACGGAGTCGCCGACCGTCGCTGTCAGCGTCGCGGCTGGGTTCCTGTCGCCGGCATGGTGCACCGCGACCGCGCGGGGTCAGCTGACGATCCGGGTTCGTGTCGTGCCGGGTTGTCACATCACGTGCTGCCTGGTTCGGGCGCGAAAGTGCCTGTTGTGAATGCGGAATCGGATGATGACGGCCGTCCGCTCCTTGGAGCCAGAGGAGTGGCTGGCGGTGACGGGATCGACGCGTCAGCCGATCGGCGCTGCGCGTTGTTGGTCGGGGAGACTCGGTACCTCGTCGTCGACGCGACTGAGCCTCAACGACTCACCGGGACAACGCCGCGTCCGGCGTTCGGGCTGCTCACCAGCCGCTCGGGTGCACGAGCCGTATGGCGTCATCGCCCGCTGACCGCCGGGCTCAAAGGGAGCGAGGTACACCCGGTCAGTAGCGTCAACGCCATGTCTGCCGACCACCTTGCCGACCTGTCCGCCGCCGGAGTCTCGATCTGGCTCGACGACCTCGACCGCAGCCGCCTGTCGGGCGGCGGTCTGGCCGCCCTCGTCGCGGGGTCGCACGTCGTCGGTGTGACGACGAACCCGTCCATCTTCGAGAAGGCGATCGTCTCGGGCGCCGCGGCGTACGCCGACCAAGTGCACGACCTCGCGATCCGCGGCGTCGACCTGGGCGAGGCGGTGCGGGCGATGACGACGTACGACGTGCGCTGGGCCTGCGACGTTCTGGCACCGGTGTACGAGCACTCGGGCGGTGTCGACGGCCGGGTGAGCATCGAGGTCGACCCGCGGCTGTCCGCCGACACCGAGGCCACGGTGGCCGAGGCCAAGGCGCTGCACTGGTCGGTCGACCGTCCCAACCTGCTGGTGAAGATCCCCGCCACCATCGAGGGCCTGCCCGCCATCACCGAGGTGCTCGCGGCCGGCATCAGCGTCAACATCACGCTGATCTTCTCGGTCGAGCGCTATCGGGGTGTGCTGGACGCCTGGCTCGCCGGGCTGGAGAAGGCGCAGGCCAACGGCCACGACCTCGCGACCATCGAGTCGGTGGCGTCGTTCTTCGTCAGCCGCGTCGACTCCGAGGTCGACAAGCGCCTCGGACCCGACTCCCCGCTGTGCGGCACCGCCGCCATCGCCAACGCGCGCATCGCGCACGAGGCGTTCGCCCAGGTGATCGCCTCGGACCGGTGGACGGCGCTGGCCGCGGCCGGGGCGCACGTGCAGCGACCGCTGTGGGCCTCGACCGGGGTCAAGGACCCGGCGTACTCCGACACCCGCTACGTCATCGACCTCGTCACCGCCGACACCGTCAACACGATGCCCGAGGCGACCCTGGACGCCGTGCGCGACCACGGCGCGGTGCAGGGCGACACCGTGGTGCCCGAGTACGCCGCGGCCCACGCCGCGCTCGACGCGCTGACCGCCGCCGGGATCGACCTCGACGACGTCTTGCAGGTGCTCGAGGACGAGGGCGTCGACAAGTTCGTCCAGTCGTGGAACCAGCTCCTCGAGGCCGTCACCACCGCGCTCGCCGAGGCGCGCGCGGCTGCAGGGCGCTGAGCCCTGACTGCACGCTGCGCTGATTCAAGGAGAATCTATGGCTCTACGGCTCGGTTACAAGGCGTCCGCGGAGCAGTTCGGCCCTCGCGACCTCGTCGAGTTCGCCGTCCTGGCCGAGCAGGTGGGCCTCGACAGCGTCGTGACCTCCGACCACTTCCTGCCCTGGCGCGAGACCGGCGGGCACGCGCCCTTCGCCCTCGCGTGGATGGCGGCCGTGGCCGAGCGCACCGAGCGGGTGATCATCGGCACGAGCGTGCTGACGCCGACGTTCCGCTACAACCCCGCGGTCATCGCGCAGGCGTTCGCGACGATGGCGCTGCTGGCGCCCGACCGCATCATGCTCGGCGTCGGCACGGGCGAGGCCCTCAACGAGATCGCGGTGTCGGGCCGCGAGTGGCCGGAGTTCAAGGAGCGCTCGGCCCGCCTGCGCGAGGCGATCGACCTCATGCGCCAGCTCTGGACCGAGAGCCACGTCGACTTCCGCGGCGAGCACTACACGACCGTCGGCGCGAAGATCTACGACAAGCCGGCCGAGGCCCTCCCCATCTACATCGCGGCGGGCGGGCCGCAGATGGCCAAGTACGCCGGCCGCGCCGGCGACGGCTTCATCTGCACCTCGGGCAAGGGCATGGACCTCTACACCGAGCAGCTCATGCCGGCGCTGCACGAGGGCGCGACCTCGGTCGGCCGCACGGTCGACGACCTCGACCGCATGATCGAGATCAAGATCTCCTACGACCGCGACGCGTGGTCGGCCCTCGAGAACACGCGCTTCTGGGCACCGCTGTCGCTCACCGCCGAGCAGAAGCACGACGTGTCGTCGGCCGAGGAGATGGAGTGGCTGGCCGACCAGCTCCCCATCGAGCAAGTCGCGAAGCGCTGGATCGTCAGCAGCGACCCCGACGAGACCGTGGCGATGATCAAGCCGTACATCGACGCCGGCCTCAACCACCTCGTGTTCCACGGCCCCGGCCACGACCAGGCCCGGTTCCTGCACCAGATGGCAGAGGACGTCATCCCGAGGCTTCGCGCGATGGAGGCCCCACCTCGTCGGCCGGCCTAGGGCAGCGTCCGCGAGCGCCGCTCGCGTTGTGTCACCGCTAGCGACCGGGCCAATGCCGCTGCGGAGTCCAAGACGGGGGCATGTCGGGTAGTCGTCGCCCTCGGCTCCAGCCGCAAGCCGTCGCGAATCACCGCGTTGGGCGCCGGGCTGTACATCGTTGGCGCACCAAGCGCGCGAGCGGAACGAATCCAACGCTCGGGGCGGCGTTGTCGGGTCAGGCCAGGACGATGTCTCCTCGACCGTGCGCTTCCTGCAGCATGGGCACGAGCACGTCCGGATCCGCGAACAGCCGCTCCACCTGCTTCGGGTCGCGGCGCCAGAGCTCCGCCACGAAGCGCGAGACGCCATCCGGGAAGATGTCCTCCTCGCCAGCGTCGATGCCGTCGAGGATGCCTTCCGCCACCCCTCGTGCCGACGACTTCAGGGTGTCGAACTCGCGGATCATGTCCGTGTCGACACCGCCAGGGTAGGCACCGCTGATGCGAATGCCGAGAAGCTTCAGCGCGGGGCGCATCGATTGGGTGAGGGACTGCAGCGCCGCCTTGGAAGCGGAATACCCGTCCCATCCGTTGGAGCCCGAGAACGCCTGCAGGGACATGACGTTCACGACGACTCCGCCGCCGTTCGACTCCAGGACGGGTGTGAAGGCTCGGATCACATCCAGCGTGCCGAACGTATTCGTCATGACCATCGACACCATGGTCGCTCGATCGCTAAGCAGAGCGGATCCAGTGCTGAGTGTCGCGGCGTTGTTGATCAGCAGAGTTACGTCCGTGGCGACGCTGGCAGCCTCGACGATCGAGGTCGCGTCCTGGAGGTCGAGGTGAAGTGCCACGACCTTCTCCGGGTAGTCACTCACCAGTGGCTCCAACGCGGCGAGGCTGCGTCCGGTGGCGTAGACGCGGCGCGCGCCTCGCCGGACAAGCTCGGAGACGAGTTCCCGGCCGACTCCTCGATTCGCGCCTGTGACGAGTGCCGTCTGGCCGGTCATGCCGCTCCCTCCACGTGGGAGCCGGAGACTACCGGGCGCCCGACAGACCTGCAATGGCTTGAACGGTATCGGTTTTGGAGACTTCAGCTACCGCATCGAAACGGTCTCGATTCGCCTGAGTCTTTCGAGCGCCCGGTTGACGGGGTGTGTGACGGCCACTACATTCCGGCGCGGTGGGACCCGAGGTCCTGCTTCGCGCACGTCCTGCTCACCGACCCTTTGGAGTGTCGATGTTCGTTCCTGGCAAGCACCTGGCGACGGGAGTGATGGTGGCTTCGGCAGCCCTCCTTCTCACGGCGTGTGGCAGCAAGTCCGATGACACCGGCTCGTCAACGAGTGCGGCGCCCGCCGACTCGACATCGGCCTCGGCCTCCGCCACCGGCGGCATCGACCAGGCCATGATCGATCTCGGCGTGAAGTACACCGGCGGAACCGCTGGCGCTGCGGACACGTCTCTGTCGCCCGTGAAGATCGGCTTCGTCAACCAGCAGGGCGGCACGCCAGCCTTCCCCGAGTACGAGGCTGCGACAGAGGCGGCGGTGCAGTTCGCCAACGAGAAGCTCGGCGGCGTCGCGGGGCACCCGATCGAGCTGGTCAAGTGCGTGCTGCAGACGGAGGAGGACGGTCAGAAGTGCGGCGCCCAGCTGCTCGCCGATCCCGAGGTCAAGATCGCGATCCTCGGCACGTCGGTCGTCGGCAATGCGACCTTCTACAAGACGGTCAACGGGAAGTTCCCTGTCCTGGTCTCGGCAGCCGGCGGCGTAGCCGACAGCACCACGCCGCACGTGTACGAGCTCGACGGGGGTAGCGCCGCGATCCTTCAGGCGTTCGCGGCCACGGCCAAGGCCAAGGGTGCGAAGACCGCCGCGATCGTGTCGACGGGCAACGCCGGCGGGAAGTACGTCGCGGGCCAGGTGCTCGACCCGGGCATGAAGGCAGCGGGCATCACGCCCAAGGTCGCCTATGTGTCCGACACTGCAACCGCGCCCGAGTACACCTCTGCCATGCAGGCGGCCGGCGCAGCCAGCTCGGACGTCGTGGTCCTCATCGCCTCCGGTGCGGACATGTGCGTGAACTTCTACAACGCGCTCGCCGAGGTGGGTTCGACGGCACCGGTCCTGACGGCCTACGGCTGCTACGGAGACCCGGTCCCCGACGCAACGGGCGGTGGCCCAGTGGGCTGGACGTTCTTCGGCCTCAACGAGAACCAGCGCGCGGCCACGTCGCCTGAGGCGAGCCTCTACCGCGCGGTGATGCAGGAGACCGGGAAGGGCGAGTTCACCAACGTCGCCGCCGCTCCGATGGCGTTCGCCGATGTCTTCGCGATCGCGCAGATGGCGAACAAGCTCGGCGTCGACGGTCTGAGCGGATCCGCGTACGAGGCTGCGATCAAGGAGCTCACCGCACCGCTGTTCCTGGTGCCTGGAAACATCAAGTGCGGCAGCTACCCCGACCCGGCACAGCTCGGTCTGTGCGGTGACTCTGCAGCGGTGTCGATCTACAACGGCTCCGAGTGGGAGATCTCCGAACCGTTCAAGGCAGTCACCCTGAAGTAGTCCGGCAGGCTCGCAACGGCTGCACGTCGACCGCCACGTCGAAGGGCATCACGACCATGAACATGGAATCGACCGTCCCCAGCGCCCAGCGCCGAGGTCCGCGGTTCATCGGTCGGCCTCTCGGCGTGGCGGTCGCGGTCGTTGCAGTGCTCGCACTGCTGCTGGCATCGGGCCAGGGCACCATCCAGAGCGCCCTGCTGGGGGCCGGGAGCGGAGCACTGATCGGCGCACTGGCTCTGGGGGTCGTGGTCGTCTATCGCGGTTCCGGCGTCATCAATGTCGCGAGCGGTGCGATGGCGATGTACGCGGCCTACGTGTTCAACTCGCTGAACGCCAAGGGCGAGTTGCTCATCGTCGCCTGGCGTGTCGACCTCGGTGACCCGTGGCCGTTCGTCCCCTCGATGCTGGGCGCGATGGTCGTAGCCGCACTCATGAGCGCCGTCTACTACTTCGCCGTGTTCGGTCCGCTCCGATCGGCCTCCCCGGTGTCCAAGCTGGTGGCCTCGGTGGGACTGCTCCTCACCATCCAGGCGATCGTGGTCCTGGCCTATGGCGCGCGGCCTATCCCGGTCAAGGCTACTTTCCCGAAGACGCCGATCAGGCTTCCGGGTGGGCTCTTCATCTCGACCGCGCAGCTGACGCTCGTAATCGCCGTGGTCCTCGTGGGAACGGCGCTCTGGGCGGTGTACCGATTCAGCCTGTTCGGCCTTCTGACGCGGGCGTCAGCGGAAGACGGCCGGCACCTGATGCTGATCGGTCGCTCACCGCTCGTGGTGGGCGTGGGGAACTGGCTCTTCGCGGGAGTGGTCATCGCACTGATGTCGGTCCTCTCCACACCCATCGCAGGCACGGTGAACCCCACGACCTCCACCTTGCTCGTCGTCCCGGCGTTGGCGGCCGCCGTACTCGGTCGGTTTGTCTCGTTCGCGTGGGCCGTCGGCGGCGGCCTCGCGATCGGCATGCTCCAGGCGATGGCGCAGTACTGGACCGCCCAGCCCTGGTTCCCTCAGGCTGACAACCTGCCTCTCCCGGGCCTCGCCGAGAGCGTTCCCCTCATCGT
The DNA here is from genome assembly GCF_042660085.1 of Longivirga aurantiaca. Lineage (NCBI taxonomy): Bacteria > Bacillati > Actinomycetota > Actinomycetes > Sporichthyales > Sporichthyaceae > Longivirga > Longivirga aurantiaca. The sequence goes on from NZ_JBHSTI010000005.1 coordinate 18,336, forward strand.
CATCGTCGTCGCACTCCTGGTGCAGCGTCGGAGCGTGACGGGTCGCGGATCTCTCGACGGCGCGGGGCTTCCGTTCGCACCCCCGAGCAAGCATGTGATGCGGAAGCTGGCGATCGGGCTCGTCGTCGGCATCGCGGCCTTCCTGGTGCTTGACTCCGCCTGGCGACTCGCCACGATCAATACGCTGGTCGGAATCGCAATCTGCCTGTCGTTCGTGGTGCTGACCGGCTACGTCGGCCAGGTCTCCTTGGCCCAGATGTCGCTCGCCGGCGCCTCAGCCTTCATCTTGGCCAACTTCGCCACCAAGTTCGGAATCGGATTTCCGCTAGGTCCGATCCTAGGTGCTCTCGGGGCGATGGTCGTCGGACTGCTCGTGGGATACGCAGCGCTGCGGGTGCGCGGGGTCCAGCTCGCCATCGTCACTCTGGCGTTCGCCGTCGCGATCACGGCCGTCGTCTTCCAGAACGCCGCATGGTCCCGTCAGGGCGCCGGTGCGGAGGTACCGGCACCCAGCATCTTCGGCTGGGAGTTCGGCCCGGGCTCCGCCGCGCCCTTCGGTGACAGCGAGCTCCCCAACCCCGTCTTCGGCATGTTCGTCCTCGTCACGGTGCTGCTCCTCTGCTGGATGACCTACTCGATCCGGGACTCAGCCTGGGGACGTCGGATGCTTGCGGTTCGCATCAACGAACGCGCAGCCGCCGCGGCAGGTGTGTCCGTCCGCAACACCAAGCTCATCGCTTTCGCGGCCTCGGGATTCATCGCCGGCATCGGTGGGGCACTCTCCGCCTACCGGTTCGGTGTCGTCACGCCCGAGTACTTCGGCGTCTTCGCGTCCCTCTCCTTCCTGGCGTTCGCCTACATGGGTGGGATCTCGAGCGTCGGGGGCGCGGTCATCGGAGGATTCCTGGTGACCAACGGTCTCGTGTTCACCGCTCTCGAGCAGTGGCTCGGGCTCTCCCCGAACTTCACGCTTCTCGTCGGCGGTCTCGGTCTCGTCCTCACGGTGGTCATGAACCCGGACGGCATCGCCGGCACGGCGGGCGCCCAGATCAAGGGCCTGCTGGGGCGGCGTGGGAAGGCGGGCGGACCCCCATCGAACGTGGTGACCGCCGACGTCGTGACGGGGGCCGCGTCATGACCGCCCTGCTTGAGACTCGCGGACTCACCGTCACATACGGGGGGATCAACGCCAACGACGATGTCACCATCAGCGTGGAACCGGGCACGATCGTCGGACTGATCGGCGCCAACGGCGCGGGGAAGACGACCTTCATTGACGCCATCACCGGCTTCGCCCGGGTGTCGTCCGGAAGGGTGACGTTCGCCGGCGAGGACGTGACCGGACTGCAGCCGCACCCTCGGTCGCGCCGTGGGCTTGTGCGCACCTTCCAGTCGCTGGAGCTGTTCGAGGACCTGACGGTGTGGGACAACCTGCTCGTGGCGTGCGACACCACTCGCTGGTGGACACTGCTCCCCGACCTGCTACGCCGTTCCCAGGGCGACAAGGTCGCCTCCCAGGCGCGCTGGGCGCTGGCCACCGCAGGAATCGAGCACCTTGCGGACAGGCTTCCGCAGGAGCTGTCGCACGGTCAGCGCAAGCTGGTGGGTGTGGCTCGGGCGCTCGCGGCCCGACCGCAACTGCTGTTGCTCGACGAACCCGCCGCGGGCCTGGACGCGGTCGAGTCGGCCGAGCTCAGCACCCGACTCCGCGGGCTCGTCGAGGAGGGCGTGACGATGTTCCTCATCGACCACGACATGGGTCTCATGATGACCGTCTGCGACTACGTCTACGTGCTCGACTTCGGTCGCATCATCGCGCACGGCACTCCCGCCGAGGTTCGAAACGACCCTCGAGTGATCGCCGCCTACCTGGGTTCAAGTCATGGCCCGACCGAGGGGGAAGCATGATCACGCTCGAGGGCGTGGCTGCCGGCTACGCAGGGTCGGCAGTCGTGCGCGACCTGTCCCTCGAGGTGAGGGCGGGCGAGGTCGTCGGGCTCCTCGGACCGAACGGGGCCGGGAAGACCACGACGCTCCTGACCATCTCGGGCATCCTCCGGCCGTTGGCCGGCACAGTGACCGTGCTCGGGCAGCAGCCACAGACTCGGTTCCCTCACCGACTCGCCAGGCAGGGCGTGGCCCACGTGACCGAGTCGCGCAACCTCTTCTACGAGCTCACCGTGGACGAGAATCTGCGCATTGCTCTGCGAGGCTCGAAGGCTGACAAGCAGGCACGGCGTGACGAGGTGGACGAGTTGTTCCCCGCCCTGCGTCCGCTGCGCAAGCGCAAGGCAGGGCTGCTGTCCGGTGGCGAGCAGCAGATGCTCGCCATGGCACGGGCGCTGGCGTCCAAGCCACAAGTCCTGCTCCTGGACGAGATGAGCCTCGGTCTCGCACCGATCATCGTGGAGCGACTTCTGGCCACCGTGCGCGAGCTCGCCGACCGAACAGGCTGCGCAGTGCTGCTGGTGGAGCAGCACGTGCCGCTGGCGCTCGAGGTCGTCGACCGCGCATACGTGCTCGCGCACGGCAACGTCGTTCTGTCAGGTACCGCCGAAGAGCTGCGCGGCAACGCCCAGGTGCTCGAGTCGAGCTACCTGGGTGACTCGGTGCTCGCCGATGAGCCGGGGCCCTGATCGACATGGCCGTCACCCGTGCCACAGCGCGCAACGCGACCGACCCGGCCGGCCGCCGCGGGCGGACGAACTCCGCCGGATCCGAGGGGGAGTCCGCCAAGGAGCTGCGTACGCGCAAGGCGATCGCGCGGGCGTGCCGTGAGGGGTCGCGGCTGTTCGCGGAGAAGGGTTA
>NZ_JBHSTI010000006.1:0-9694 GCF_042660085.1 Longivirga aurantiaca
CCGCGGACGATCGAGCCCTCCTCGCGGCCATCGCGTCCTACGGGGCCATCGCGCTCAACGGCCTCGCGCACCGAGGTGGCGCGGAGTCGGTGCTGGGTCGACTGATCTCGGCCACGTCCGAGCGCGATGCCGTCGAGATCCTCGAGCGTCTCGGCTGGGCTGCCGGGACCGCCGTGGTCCCCGTGGTGATCCGGTGCGACCCCGAGCTCGCCCTGACCAGTCAACGCAGCCTCGACAGCGTGACCCAGACCGTGGAGTCGGTGTTCACCGGGACGCGCGGACGCGCGATCCCGGCGACCACAGGGGTTGTCGGGGCCCTGCTGACGGTCCCCGCCGGACACGTCGATCCCGCGGCCCTCGCATCCGAGCTGCGGCACGACATCGCCGGAGCGTTGCGGGACAGGGGGCAGTCCGCCGGCGCGGCGATCGGCGTGGGGCGACCGGCCACCAGCGGGCTGGAGGTCGCGCAGGAGTTCCGATCAGCCGCCTGGGCGGCGACCTGGGCCGCCCTGAGCGAGGACGGGGTCAGGATCGCCCCCGGTGGCGACCAGCGCACGACGCAGCAGCTCTTCACGCTCGAGGTCGAGCTGGCGCCCGCGGTCGCCGAGCAGATCGACCGGATCGGGCGGGTCCAGGCCCACGACCTGCGCCACGGTACGGACCTGCTCGAGACGCTCGCGGTCTTCGTCCGCGAGCGCGGATCGATCCACCAGACCTCCGAGCAGCTGTTCATCCACCGCAACACCCTGCGGCAGCGCCTCACCAAGATCTCGACGCTCATGGAGCAGCCGATCGAGCGGGTGGAGGACTGGGTCCCGGTGGCGCTCGCGATCCGCGTGCTCCGCTCCCGCACGCCCTGAGCCCGCCGCCGTACCCACCTGTCGTCGCTCGACGCCGACGTCGTCGACCGTCGACGGCCACGTCCCGGTCCGGGGCGGGCGCAGGCGGTTCTGCACTGGTCCCCCCGCCGGGAGTCGACATTCTGCCCATCGTCGCCTCGGCCGCCGACGGGAAGAGTGGGGCACGTCGTAGCGCCGTCCGGAGCGCGGCGGGCCGTCGCGCCGGAACTCTGCCGGCAGCGTGGGCAGATTGACTCTTGACATAGGACAAACTTTGACCTACCTTGGCAGGCATACCAGCACCAGGGTCGATCGAGGAGGATGGTCGTGCCAGAGGACAGGTCCGCAGCCGCGGAGGCGGTGATTCGACTCCGGCTCGCTCCGAGCGATGCGCGCTACGCGGGAGGGCTGGTCGCCGGGTCGAAGGCGATGGAGATCTTCGCCGACCTCGAGACCGAGCTGTCTCTGCTCGAGGGCGGGGACGAAGGCCTGTGCGTCGCCTACAGCTCGGTGAACTTCCTGGCACCGCTCCGTGTGGGCGACTTCGTCGAGGGCAGGGCGCACGTCGTCGAGCGCGGCAACACCAGCCGCCTCGTCGAGGCGAGTCTCTACAAGGTCGCGAGCGTGGATGACCGCGGCAGGCTGATCCCCCAGGACGGGCCGATCCTCGCCGCCACGGCGGTCGCCACGATCGTGGTGGGTCGAGGGTTCGCCGGTCAGGAGAACTGACGTGGCCGGCGCCGCGAGCACCCTCGTCTCCTGGATCGGCGCTGTGGTCCGGGCCCACCCGAACGACCCCGCCGTGATCTACGAGGGTCAGACCTGGACGTACAAGGAGCTGTGGCAGCGCTCGGCCGTGATCGCCCGGGAGCTGCTGGCGTCGGGTGTCCGCCGGGGGGAGGCGGTCGGTCTGGTCGGTGCCAACGAGGCGGTCTACATCGCCACCTACTTCGGGATCATGCGCGCCGGGGCGACGGCGGTCCCCCTCAACGCCATGCTCGATGCCGCGTCGCTGCGCGACCAGCTCGTGATCGTCGAGGCCCGTACCGTCTTCGTGGGCCTCGTCGACGCGGAGGTCCGCGACGAGCTCTCCGAGTCCTTCCGGACCCTCCCGATGGGAGGATCGGGCGAGCCGTCGCCACGATCGTCCCTGCCGGCCCTGGGATCGAGCACGCCGTGCTCGATCATGATGACGAGCGGGTCGACCGGCAGGCCGAAGGGCGCGGTCCACTCCCAGGGGACGATGCTCCACGCCGCCATGCAGCTGGGATCGGTGTTCCCGTTCGGCTCGGGTCAGCGCGGTGTCGTGTTCCTCCCGCTGTACGCCTGCATCCCGGAGCAGGTCCTCCCGATGCTCTGCATGGGTGGTGCCCTGGAGATCCTGCCGCGCTTCGACATCGAGCGCGTGGCCGACGCGTGCTCGCGCGCGACGACCTTCGACGCGGTGCCCACGATCATGGGCCGGCTCATCGAGCATGCCCCGCTGGAGAAGCTGGCCAAGCTCGAATGGGTGCTGTTCGCCTCCGAGCCCATGCCGCCGGCGCTGCTCCACCGCTGGTGGGACGAGCTGCCCACGGTCGAGACCCACCAGTTCTACGGGATGACCGAGATCCTGCCGCTCACGGCGGCGCCTCATTGGATCCTGCGCGCCGAGCCGAGCACGGTGGGTCGGGCCTTCCCGACCACGAGGCTCGAGGTCCAGGCGGACGATGGCTCCGGCCACTCCGATGGGCAGGGCGAGCTCGTCGGGAGCAGCCCCGCTCGGCTCCTGAGCTACTACAACGACCAGGACGCCACGGCTCGCGCACTCTCCTCGGACGGCGCCTTCCACACCGGCGACCTCGGCCGCATCGGCGATGACGGGCTGGTCTATCTCACCGGCCGGCTCAAGGACGTCATCATCTCCGGCGGCATCAACATCGCCCCGGCGGAGATCGAGCACGTCGCCTGCAACCATCCCGACGTCCTGTCCGCGATCGTCGTCGGGATCCCCAGCGAGCGGTGGGGGGAGACTCCGGTGGTCGTCGCCGTCGCCAAGCCAGGTCGTCGGCTGACCGCGGACGACATCCTCGCCCACTGCCGGGACAACCTGTCCAGCTACAAGCGCCCCTCCGGTGCTGCCGTCGTCCCCACCATCCCGGTCACGGGGATCGGCAAGGCGGCCAAGTCGTCGGTCCGGCAGCAGATCATGGATGGGGTGATCCAGCTTGTTCGCGCCTGACGCCCTGCGCGCCATGGTGGAGGGCGGGAGAGCGGGCTCGTGGGGTCCGCTCGCCCGGGCCATCACCGTCGTCGAGAACAGCGCGCCGTGGGACGTGGTCATCCCGCGGGCCGAGAAGCCCGCGCACATCGTGGGGATCACCGGGCCACCGGGGGCGGGGAAGTCGACCCTGACGGGGGCTCTCATCGCGGAGTACGCCGACGCCGGATGTCGCGTCGCCGTGCTGGCGATCGACCCGTCGAGCCCCCTGAGCGGCGGGGCCGTTCTCGGTGATCGCCTGCGGATGGAGACCCACCTGAACGGTCGGCCCGACGTCTTCGTCCGGAGCCTCGCCAGCCGGGGGACGCACGGGGCCGTCGCCGGCTCCACCCGCAACATCGCGCGGCTCCTCGAGCTCTCCGGCCTGTTCGACGTCATCCTCATCGAGACCGTGGGGGCCGGCCAGACCGAGGTCGCGATCGTCGAGGTGGCCGACACGGTCGTCCTGGTCACGGTCCCCGGGCTGGGGGATGCCGTGCAGACGATCAAGGCAGGGCTCATGGAGGTGGCCGACATGTTCGTCGTGAACATGTCGGACCGCCCCGGAGCGGCGGAGACGGCGCGTCACCTGCGGCTCGCGGCCGGGCGCGGGAGCGCCGTGCTCCAGACGACGGCCCGCGACGGTGTCGGGGTCGACGAGGTCCGGCTCGCGCTGGACGCGCGCTGGGAGGAGCTCTCGCGGGACGCGCGGCTGGAGGAGCTCAGGGCACGCAAGTGGGGGACCGACGCGGCGCTGATCGCGGAGGCGTGGGTCGGGGCATGCGCGCACGCGCTGCCGATGGAAGACGGCCGAGGCATGGCTCAGACCGTGGACGACATCCTCAGGGATGCGTCGGAGCGGTGGCAGATTCAACGACAGGAGCGCAGTGATGACTGAGACCACCGACGCACGGGTCGAGGCGTGGAAGCGGGAGAACCTCGCTCGGGACTACGAACGGGTCCCACCGCGACGTGAGCGCTTCGAGACCTTGTCCGGGATCGAGGTCGACGACATCTACACGCCGGCATCGGTCAGCGGGTTCGACCCCGACCGGGATCTCGGCCTCCCCGGTCAGTACCCCTTCACCCGTGGTGTGCACGCCAGCATGTACCGCGGGCGCCCGTGGACCATCCGCCAGGTGGCCGGGTTCGGCCAGGCCGAGGACACGAACAACCGCTACAAGTACCTGCTCAAGACCGGTCAGACGGGGTTGTCGACGGACTTCGACCTGCCGACGCTGCTCGGCTACGACTCCGATCACGAGGTCTTCCGTCGCGAGGTCGGGAAGATCGGCGTCGCCGTCGACACCGTCGTCGACATGCATGCGCTGTTCGACGGGATCCCGTTGGACCAGATCTCGACGTCGATGACCATCAACCCGACCGCGGCGATCCTGCTCGCCATGTACCGGGTGGTCGGCGACGAGCGCGGGTACCCGGGCCATGTGCTCACCGGCACGACGCAGAACGACATCCTCAAGGAGTACACGGCTCAGAACGAGTTCATCTTCCCGCCCCTTCCCGCCGTGGAGCTCGTCGTGGACACGATGGAGTACGGGGCGGACGTCATGCCGCGCTTCAACCCGTTGAACGCCTGCGGGTATCACATCCGCGAAGCGGGCGCGACCGCGGTGGAGGAGGTGGGGCTGACCCTCAGCGCCGCCCTGTGCTACCTCGAGCACGCGGTGGCGCGCGGCATCGACGTGGACCGGCTGGCCCCGCGGGTCTCGTTCTTCTGGGACGTCCACAACAACTTCTTCGAGGAGGCGGCGAAGCTGCGGGCCGCTCGGCGGCTCTGGGCGCGTCTCATGCGGGAGCGGCTCAACTGCAAGGACCCGAAGTCGTGGCTGATGCGTGCCCACTGCCAGACCGCCGGGGTGTCGCTGACCGCTCAGCAGCCGTACAACAACGTGGCGCGGACTGCGCTCCAGGCGATGGCAGCCGTGCTGGGCGGGACGCAGTCCCTCCACACCAACTCCCTCGACGAGGCGCTGTCCATCCCGTCGGAGAGCGCGATCAAGATCGCGGTCCGGACGCAGCAGATCATCCTCCACGAGACGGGTGTCGCCGATGTCGTCGATCCCCTCGCCGGTTCCTACTTCGTCGAGGCGCTCACCACGCAGATCGAGGAGGAGGCCCTCGCGCTGATCGAGCGCATCGACGCGATGGGCGGGATGATCCAGGCCGTCGAGTCGGGGTACGCCGGTCAGCTCATCGCCGACTCGGCGTGGGAGCAGCAGGTCCGGCTCGAGAGCAACGAGCAGATCCAGGTGGGCGTGAACGACTTCGTGGACGAGGGCGAGCAGCAGCAGATCGAGATCGACCGTCCGATCCCGGGGGTCATGGAGCGCCAGATGCAGCGGCTCGCCGACGTCAAGCGCTCGCGCGAGCAGAAGCGCGTGACGGAGACGCTTCGCGCCATCGAGTCCGCCGCACCGAACCTGCACACCAACCTGATGCCGCTCATCGAGGACGCCGTGCGCGCTCGTGCCTCCGTCGGGGAGATCTCCGACGTCCTCCGGGGCACCTGGGGCCAGTACCAGCCCTCAACCGTCTTCTAGTCCAGCAACCGAGGAGATCACTGACATGGAAACCCCCTCTGGGACGAGGTCCGCCCCGCTCAAGGTCGTCGTGGCCAAGCCGGGCCTGGACGGGCACGACCGTGGCGCCAAGGTCGTGGCGCGGGCGCTGCGCGACGCCGGGATGGAGGTCGTCTACACCGGCATCTACCAGACCCCCGAGTCGATCATGCGCGCGGTCATCCAGGAGGACGCCGACGTCCTCGGTCTGTCGAGCCTCTCGGGCGCCCATCTCGAGTACGGCGAGGAGCTCGGCCGGCTCCTCAAGGAGAACGACAGGGCCGACGTGCTCTTCGTGGCCGGCGGGACGATCCCGCCCGAGGACGCGGCGGTGCTCAAGGAGCACGGCGTGCACGAGGTCTTCGGCCCCGGCACGCCGACCACGACCCTGGTCGAGTACGTGCGGCAGTACGCGCGGAACGTGTCCGCGATCCCCCGGGGGTAGTCGAGTGGTCACGCTGACGAGGATCTACACGCGGGCAGGGGACGGCGGGCAGACCCGGCTCGGCGACATGAGCCGGGTCAGCAAGCTGGACTCGCGTCTCCAGGCCTACGCCGATGTCGACGAGGCCAACAGCCACATCGGGCTCGCGATCTCCCTGGGGGGCCTCGGCGGCATGGAACCGGACGTCGCCGATGTGCTCCGCCAGATCCAGAACGAGCTGTTCGATGTCGGGGCGGACCTGTGCCGGCCCGTCGTCGAGGCGGACTCGGCGCCGCACCTCAGGATCGAGCCCGCCTACATCCAGCGGCTCGAACGGTGGTGCGACACGTTCAACGCACCCCTGCCGGAGCTGAGCTCCTTCGTCCTGCGGGGCGGCACGCCGGCCGGAGCCGCGATCCACGTCGCCTGCACGGTGACCCGGCGAGCCGAACGCTCGACGTGGGCGGCGATCGAGGAGCACGGATCAGGTGTGAACGTCCTTGCCGCGAGCTACCTGAACCGTCTCAGCGATCTGCTGTTCGTCCTGGCCCGGTACACGAACCGCCACCACGGAGATGTCCTGTGGGAGCCGGGACGAGCCCTGGACCTGTGAGGCGCCGGGTCCCGGTCGGCTCGGAGCCGCACCCGACCCGCTTCTCACCCACGGCCCCGACGGCGGGCTTCCGCAGCCGGATCACCTGGCCTGGGCCACCGCCGCGTGACACCATGCAGAAGGACCTGGGGACGAGGAGGTGAGGTCCCTGACGGCAGAGCCGGTGCTCGATGCGATGGCGAGGCCCGGTGCCGCGGACCTCACCGAGGTCGGGCGCGCCCTGGACCGGGCCGAGCGGCTCCGGTCCGCACTCGCGCAGCTGCTGACCGCTGTGGGGATGAACCTCGAGTTCTCCGAGTTCACGGGCCGTGCGGTGGAGATCGTCAGGGATGCGGTCGACGCCGATGGAGTCTTCCTGCACCTGTGGGACTCCGAGCGCCAGATGCTGGTCCTGACGGCCGCCACCGAGGGTGTCGCGAAGGGCTACCTCCATCGGATCGAGGCGCAGCTCGGGCAGGGGCTCAACGGGCTCGCCGCGCTCCGCCAGCAGCCCGTGGTCGTCAATGCGGCTCCTGCCGACGACCCGCACTTCCGCAGCTTCCCCGAGCTGAACGAGGGCGACTACCAGTCGACCGCCAAGCTGCCGCTGTTCCGCGCGGATCGGACTCTCGTCGGGGTGCTCTCGCTCAACGCCCGCACGCCGGGTCGGTTCGGGGACTCCCATCTGGCCGTGGCGACGGAGCTGGCGGGACTGTTCGCGGGACTGATCGACTCCGCGTCGACCGGCGGCGCGGTGGCCCGCCGTGCCCGCATGCTCGACACGCTCACCGAGCTCACCGCCTCCCTGGCATCCGCGGGTCCGGCGTACGAGGTGCTCGGCAGCGTGACCAATGCGGCCGTGTCCGCCATGGATGCCGACCTGTCCGTCCTGGTGCTCCCCGACCCGGAGACCGGTGAGCTCGCGGTGCGCTCCGTCGCCCCGTTCAGGTCGGACGTCCTGGACGAGCTGGCGGCGCTGGGGGTTCGTCCAGGCATGTCGGTGCCGCATGCCGAGGCGAGGTCGTCGCAGCTGCAGGGGTACCTGAAAGGCGACCTCGTCGACCGATTCGGCTTCATGGAGTCTGCGGCCCTCGCCCCCGGTGACGACAGCGCGGGGTTCCTCGCCTGCTACCGGCGCCGCAGGTTCTGCTCGGAGGATCTCCATCTGCTGTCCGTGATGGCTCATCACGTCGGCCTGGCGCTCATGGACCCGTCCACGCGCTGGGACGGACGTGACCAGTCCTGTCGCGTCGTGTTCGAGCGTCTCGCCCGCGGAGTCTTCGATGACGAGACCGCGTCCCTGGCGAGCGGCATGGGTCTTGATCCGGCCAAGCCGCTGGTGCTGCTACGTGGCCGGCTGGCCGCGTCGGCCACGCCGCGTCGCGACGCCTCGCCCCCGGACATCAGCCGTGCTGTCGAGTCCGTCATGTCGATGATCGTCAGCTTCTACCCCGGGTCCCTGACCTACGTGGCCCTCAATCAGATCTACGGACTCATCGAGGTCGCTGACAGCGATGGAGACCGCAGGCTGCTCAAGCGCCTGGGCGAGCTCTCGGATCGCGCCGGTCAGAGGGGCGTCGTGCTCGAGGCGGGTGTGAGCGGTGTCGTGCCTCACGCGGTCGACATCCCGCGGGCCTTCCGCGAGTCCAACGACGCGCTGGTGATCGGGGCGAAGGTCGGCGGATCGCGGGTCAATCATTACGAGGACCTCGCCGGCTCCATGCACCTGTATCGGGTGGCCGTCGACCCGGCCTTCGATCACGACCCGACGGTCTCCCAGCTCCTCCACCTGCTGGAGCACGACCGGAGACGCGGTACCCGGCTGCTTCCGACGCTCGACGTCTACCTGTCGTCGCGAGGAAACGGCAGCCACGCGGCAGAGGTGCTCGGAATCCATCGGAACACCCTGCGTCAACGTCTCGAACGGATCACCGCGATCACGGGACTCGACCTCGATTCGGCCGACGACTGGCTCCCGCTCCAGCTCGCCGTGCGGATCGTGGCCATCCGGCGATCCGCGGCTCAGTCCTGATCCACCCCGGGTGCTGCCGGGTCGGGGGTCACCCCTCGTTCCGCCCGCTCTTCGCGAGCCGCAGCTCCCTGACGACGTCGGCGACCATGTGGACCGATGCGTGATCGAGGATGTTGCCGAACTCCACCACGCGCACGCGTCCCTCGAGCTGGCGGCGCAGCTCAGGCATCTCGCTCGGAACGACGACGAGGTCCACCCCCTGAAGATCCTCGTCGGAGGTGCCGCGCAGCACCGAGATGTTCGAGAAGCCAGACTGGGTGAGCGAGTCCCGGATGCTGACCGCCTGCTCCTCGGTCGAGTAGCAGATGCCCACCGACCGGCTCCGGGGCACCTGGGAGATCTGGACGAGCGTCTGCACGTGGGGTCCCACGACGAGTCCTACGACCTCGGTCCTCGGCCGACGCATCATCTTGCGCACCTCGGCGAGATGGAAGAACGTCGTCAGGACGAGATCCGGGCTCTCGTCGGCCGGCTCGAAGGCTCCCAGCACGAGCGGTCGCACCGGAGTGCCGACGTGCGCCTCGATCTCGCTCGCGAAGTACTTGGCCCGGTCGCTGTTGCACTCGACGAAGACGATCTCCAGGTTCCCCGCGTGCGCCCGGGCGGCGAAGGATACCGCGAGCGAGTGCACCTCGGCGGCGGCCAGTCCGAGCGCCATGCTCTCCGCCACCGCCGACTCCAGCAGGGCTGCCGCGCGGTCGCCGTCGACCGAGGATGGCTGCGTCCGGTCACCACTGACGACGACCATGCCGTTGCGGCCCTTGGACTCGAGCAGACCCGTGTCTCTGAGCTCTGCGTAGGCGTGGGCGACGGTGTTCCGGTTGATGTGGAGTTGTCGGCCAGCAGGCGTGCGCTGGGGAGCCGCTCACCCTCCTTGAGCTGGCCCATCTCGATCATGAACGCGAGCTGCGACACGATCTGGCGGTAGACAGGCAGGTCGGAGTGGTGCGTCACGAAGATGCTGTTGGCAAGGTGGATGCCGTCCTCCA
>NZ_JBHSTI010000007.1:0-2873 GCF_042660085.1 Longivirga aurantiaca
GCCGGCCGAGTCCCTGCGCCGTGAAGGTGTAGAAGGCGCCGGCAGAGGTGATCCGCTTGGCCATCTGAGCGAAGCCGATCGTGAAGATGACCAGGACGAGAGTCGTGGCCGCGTACGTGATCGGGACCGCGATCCCCGCACCGTACGCGACCGAGATCGGGATGTACGTCGACACGACCACGAGTGGCGCCGCGGCGGCGGTGACCATCAGCACGATGTGGAAGAACTTGATCGAGCTCTTGAGAAGATCAGTCGACCTACCCGCCTGGGGTTCAGTGGACGTCTGAGTCATGCGTTTTCGCCCTCCTTCGGGGATACAGAGCGCGGGACCCGGACCCTGTCGGTCGGGCACCCCTCGTCGTCACACGGTGGTTCCTCGTGCGATGTTGAGCAGAGAGTGTCGCCTGGGTGACCACCGAACCATGTTCAGATGCGACATAGTGGCGCGGCGATCATGTGCACTCCGAACGCCTGCGGCGGGGTGATCGCCGGATTCGCCCGGCCCGGAGCCCGCCGAGGCTCTCTCCGGCGGGCACCGGAGGCGTCCCCCGCCGCGCGGGAGCGCGTGCCTTCCGCACGGTCGTGACCGCAGGGCCGTGCGGTCCGTGAGCCCGGTCCGCAGGGAGCGGACGTGGTGCTCGGATGTGCACAGGTGCACGGACCCACGAGCGACGGACGGGCGCCGGCGCCTATTGATCGGACCCGGTCGACCATCGAATCATCGGGCTGTCGGTCATCGAGGGCATCGGCGTCAGCCTGCGTCCGACGACATGGCACCGACCGGTCCAGGCATCGAAGGGCGCGTCGATCGCGGCCCTCGACCCACGCACTACTCGAGGGAGACCCATGACAGAGATCAGCCTCGGTTCCCGGCTCGCCGGCCGCACCGCGGTAGTCACCGGAGCAGCGTCGGGGAACGGCCTGGGGATCGCCGTGCGCCTCCTCGCCGAGGGTGCTTCGGTCGCCTTCGTGGACCGCGACGCGCAGCGCCTCGACGAGGTGGTCCCGAGCGGGGACGCGCGTGCCCTGGCTGTTCCGGCGGACGTGACGGACGAGGCGAGCATGCACGACATGGTCGCGTCCGTCGTCGAGTCGTTCGGCTCGCTGGACGTCCTGGTGAACAACGCGGGGATCGTCCGGTTCTCGGACTTCGACGACCTCGAGATCGCGGAGTGGGAAGAGGTCTTCCGCGTCAACTCCACCGGGGCGTTCCTCGCCGCGAAGGCGGCCGTGCCCGCGATGAAGAGCTCGCTGGCACGTCGAGAGGGAACGGGCGCGATCGTGAACATCACGTCGACCGAGGCGCACGTGGTCCTCGCGAGCGCCGGTCACCCGCAGGTGCACTACAACGCCTCGAAGGGCGCCCTGCACATGTTCAACCAGGGTCTCGCGATCGAGCTCGGATCGAGCCGGATCCGGGTCAACGCGGTCGCCCCCGGCATCGTGGAGACGCCCTTCACCGCTCGCGCCATGCAGGACGAGCGGTTGCTCAACTGGTACCTCGACAGGATCCCGCTCGGCCGTGTCGCGCAGCCGGCGGACGTGGCGGCGGCCGTCGCCTACCTCGCGTCGGAGGACGCCTCCTACGTGACGGGCACGACGCTGTTCGTCGACGGAGGCTGGACCGCGCAGTAGCGCCCGCGGAGGCGCCGGGGTCGCGAGATCGCCGGCATTGGACAGCGATCGCGAGAGGCAGGCGGAGGAGCGGAGATGGGTGCGTCACTGACGGGTCGACCTCGGGTGGGGATCACCGCCGAGGAGCGATCGGTCGACCTGAACGTCCTGATCGAGGACTGTGTCGTCGTCGCGAGGCAGTACGCGCAGGCGGTCTGGGACGCGGGAGGGATGCCCGTGATCCTCCCCGTCCTCACCCCGGATGACGCGCCGGAGATCGTCGCCGGGCTCGACGCGCTGCTCCTGACCGGTGGCGGCGACGTCGAACCGGGCATCTACGGGGAGCAATGGCACGACGCCACCTATGGCGTCGTGGGGGAACGGGATGCGTTCGAGATCGCGCTGGTGCGCGCCGTCCAGGAGCTGCGACGACCGGCCCTGGGCATCTGCCGGGGGCTGCAGCTGCTCAACGTGGCTCACGGCGGGACGCTCGACCGGCACGTCTCGACGGACCACATCGAGCACTGGCAGCCCGGCTTCGCACCGGCGCACCTCGTGACGATCGCGGAGGAGTCGAGGCTCGGGCGGATCTTCGGCGCTGGTGAGCGGGTGGTGAACTCGTTCCACCATCAGGCCGCGGAGAAGGTGGGCGAGGGGCTCCGGGTCACGGCGACCGCGGCCGACGGCACCATCGAGGCCCTGGAGGTGATCGACGAGGACGAATGGCTCGTCGGTGTCCAGTGGCACCCGGAGCGCCCGTGGAGGCCTGAGTCGCCCGACCTCCCGTTGTTCACCGCGCTGGTGACCGAGGCGCGCCGCAGCATGCTCACCAGCCTGTGACGCGCGCCGGGTCGCCGGCTGGTCGCTCGTGCCGGTCCGATCCCGCCGAGCACAAGGCTGAACGGCCGCGGACCAGGGCGCCGGCGACGCCGTGCGCCACGCCCTCTCCGCGTGTCCGGAACCGGGAGATGATCCCGGGCGACGTCGGTCGTCCGGGTACCGATCGTGACCGTCCCGTGCGCCGTGCGCACCACCCCCGTCGACGCCCTTGCACGGCCTTCTCACGTCAGTGTGCACGCTGCATACTGCACCGGCGGCAAATCCGCCACAGCGCCCACTGACAGCTCGCCGTCGACGGGAGTTGGCTACTCAGCGAGCGGCTGGAGAGTTCGGCCACCGACAGGACTGGAGCCACCGTTGGGCATCGACGAAGCCAAGGACGTCGCCGAGGCGTTCCTCAAGGACCATGGCGTGCGTAC